>NZ_SLWM01000010.1:0-270134 GCF_004342085.1 Kribbella orskensis | reverse complement strand
TTGGTCGCTGCTGATCGTGAAGGCCCTGACCCCTTCCCCGCCTACGCCACGCCGACAGTGACGAACGGCTCACCCACGCTCAACTCCGAAGAGCCGTGTATGGTTCCCGTCGCAGCACCCAATATCCAAGAGGGGACAACGGGTGGGCTCCGCCGATCGTTGGCGGAGACCGCTTCCGCGCGCACCCAGTGGCATCCCGTCGCACGAACCTGCGGCGTTCGCACCACCATCACCTGCTCTCCGTCAATTGACTCCCGCACGCGGCTCGCGCGCTGGCGGCGCGGACCAGTGGACGCCAGTGAGTACATGGGCAGCTTGGTGCAACTCAGCGCATGACCAGCAGGCCTGAGCCTTACCGACGAGTGAGACGCTGAAATGACTGACTTCAAGACGTGGTGCACGCCGCCGACGATCATGCCCATCAATGGACACACGGCGGCTGTACTGGTCTCCAGCGACGACGAGACTGGCGTTGACGCCGTCGCGGCCACCCTGCCGGAGAAGTATGCGAAGCCTGAGACTCTGGCCCGTATCGCGGATAGGCTCGGCAAGCCGAAGGTTTCGGAGTTCCTGCGGAACAAGTTCCCGGTGAAAGCGGGAAGCCGCTCGGGCGATCTCGGCGAGATCCTCGCAACCGCCTACCTCGAAGAAGACTGCGGCTACATCGTTGGCCCGAGTCGGCTGATCTACCGCGACCACCATGAGTGGGCGATGCGGGGAGACGACGTGCTCGGCGTCAAGCTCGACGCCGACGCGAACGTACACCTGGCTAAGGGTGAGGCGAAGAGCCGCGAAAAGATGACAAACGCTGTCGTGAAGGAAGCGCGCGATGGGCTTCAACGGGTTGACGGACTCCCGTCACCGCACTCACTGACCCAGTTCGCGGAGCGCCTTCTGGACACCCCCGATGATCCGCTGGGCGAGGCCGTGCTGGAACTGCAACTGTCCGAGGGCGTCCGGCCCGAGGTTGTGACACACCTGATGTTTCTGTTCACAATGAACGACCCAAGCAAGCACGTGATGCGGGACCTGACCACCTATGTCGGCGCCATCCAACAGCAAACCGTGACCTTGCGCGTCAACGCTCACCAAGAGTTCATTCGCAACGCATACGAAAAGGCACTAGCAGATGGCGCGTGATCCCAGGGAGCTCACTGCGAGCCTACAGACTGCCACGGCGCCTCAGTTCCGACGACGGTTGCTCGCGCGAGGTCAAGCACAGTCCATGATCCGGCGCGACGGGGTGCTACCTGACGAAGCAGCGCAATTCGGCACCTACCTGGACGACGACCTCCTCAACTACAGCTACGCCCTCATGTCCGCGAGTCTGCAGCTCCTCGACGCGACCGACACCGACAGTGAAGACGAGGACGCCGGCGAGACAGCGATCGAACCGGGGCAGGTCGCGAAGAATGGCTTTATACAGGCTTCGCATGCGCTTGAAGCGGCGACCCGAAACGCTGTTCCTGCGGAAGAACTCGCCTTCCACCGCTTGATCGCAGGCGCCGCCAGCCATCTCGGCGGGTACGCGGCACGCGCCTTCTCGCTGATGCAAGCGAGCATTCAATCCGGACGCCTGACGCCGATGGAAGCCACACTCGCCGACTTGGTCCTACGTGACCTCAACGGGATCGAGGACCGCACACGACGCCTCAGGTTGTCGGACGACCTTGTCGACGACGCTCTACTCGAGGCTCTTGAAGACGACGAAGAACCCGAGGTCGACGCGATCGAAGCGGCGCCCGAGAGTGTGACGGAGGGCGTCGGTCCCATCGTGCTGCTGCTCAGCGAGCACTACCTCTCAGCCGTCTCGGCCGCATTGTTCGCGATTGCCTACAACCAGCCGAGCCAGTTGCGGGCCGCTCTTCGTGACCTTGAGGTCGGCGAGCAGGCCTCCCATGAGATCGGCGCCGCCGGCCCATGGTGGGTGTACCGCCTCACGCGACGGTTGCTCGGTGACCTTGGCGAGACGAGCATCAGAGCGAACATCCCGGTCTCTCGCCCTCCTGCAGCCACGCCCATCGCCAGGACACCTGGGGCACGGGGTCGCGACTGGGGCTATTTGCGCCGAACATTCGTGGCGACGTTGTTCGCGCGAGGGCGATCCGAGATCGACCTCTGGCCATCGCAGCTGCACGTCGTAGAGCGCATCTTCGACGACGTCCAGGACCTCGTCGTCGCCCTTCCCACAAGCTCCGGAAAGACACGCATCGCTGAGCTGTGCATCCTCGCCTGCCTCGCCCAAGGGCGGCGAGCCGTGTACGTCACCCCACTGCGAGCCCTGTCCGCCCAGACCGAACAGATACTCGATCGAACCTTTGCGCCGCTGGGCGCTAGGGTCTCGTCCCTGTACGGAAGTATGGGGGTCAGCGACGTCGACGAGGACGCACTGCGATCGAGCCAGATCGTCGTAACCACCCCGGAAAAGCTCGATTTCGCGCTGCGATCGGATCCGTCCGTTCTTGACGACGTCGGCCTCGTAGTCCTCGACGAGGGCCACATGATTGGACCCTCCGAACGCGAGGTTCGCTACGAGGCGCAGATCCAGCGCCTGCTGCGCCGCGCCGACTCCAAGAGCCGGCGGATTGTGTGCCTCTCAGCCGTCTTTCCGTCGGGCACTGAGCTCGATGACTTCGTGGCCTGGATCACCGATGACAATGCCAGCGGCCTACACCGCGAGGACTGGCGGCCCACGCTGCAGCGATTCGGACTCGTCGAGTGGCGAGGCGACCACGCTCGCCTGACGATGACAGTCGGCGAGGACCAGCCCTTCATCCCCCGCTACCTCGAGACAAAGGCGCCAACCGGGCGCCGACGCAAGAAGCCATTCCCCTCCGATAACCGCGAGCTCGTCATCGCGACTGCTTGGCGCCTGGTGGAGGAGGGGCAGACGGTGCTGATCTTCTGCCCGCAACGCAACTCGGTTGAGCCGTACGCACGCGAGATAATCAAACTGCGCAGCCAAGGTTTCATCGACTCCGTCCTACCGCCCGAGGTCGACCTCGACGAGGCGCTCGCCGTGGGCAGCGAGTGGTTCGGTGCCGACCACCCGATCCTGGGGTGCCTCAAGCTCGGCGTCGCCATCCATCACGGGGCGCTGCCCGGCCCATTTCGCCGCGAGGTTGAGCGACTCCTCCACCTGGGGGTCATCAAGGTGACTGTTGCATCTCCGACCCTTGCGCAGGGTCTCAACTTGTCAGCATCAGTGGTGCTGTTCCACGGGCTTCGCCGAGGTAGGGAGTTGCTAACCGGGTCGGAGTTCGCCAACGTAATCGGGCGAGCAGGGCGAGCGTTCGTCGACACCGAGGGCCTGGTGCTGTACCCGCTCTACCAGCCAACTGAGCGGCGTCGACGCGACTGGCTTCAACTAACCGCCGGCGAGGCAGGAAAGACGCTGCGATCCGGCCTAATCACGGTCAGCTTGGCTCTCATTCGACGGATGCGGGCCAATGCTGGATCGAATCAAGTGCAGCCATTCATTGACTACCTCACCGGTGGCGCGGACTGGGCGTTTCCCGTCATACCAGGCGAAGACGCTGAGTCGAGACAAGAAGCAGAACTTTCCTGGCGCTCCAACCTCATGTTGCTCGACACCGGCATCCTAAGCATCGCCGGGGATGACGAGTCCGACCCCGATGAGGTGACCCAGCTCATCGCCGACGTGCTGCGCGACTCGCTGTGGGAGCGTCAGTTGCGCCGACTGGAGCGGCAGGACGCCGCCGCGGCATTTCGGGAGTTGGTCAGCAGCCGCGCTCGGTACGTATGGAGCATCTCAACAGCCGCACAACGCCGCGGCTGGTATCTCGCGGGGCTCGGGGCAAACGCCGGGTCTGAACTCGGTGTTGTTGCCGCTGACATCGTGACGTTGATCGCCGAGGCCGAAAGCGCGATCGAGGGCGGCGATACCGACATCGCCGGTGAGCGGCTCGATGAGATCGCGACTACTGTATTCGGGTTGAGTCAGTTCGAGCCCGAGACGGACCTGCATGATTGGGGGAACGTCCTCGCGCACTGGCTGCATGGCCGACCCCTCGGCGAGCTCGATGGGGACGCGGTTAGTGTCGCGCAGTTCATCGAGTCTGATCTGATCTACCGGCTGGTGTGGGGCATGGAAGCCGCCAGGGTCTACGAATCGGCCCAAGGGAACGAGACCGCCGATGCGCTCCTCGGAACGGCCGTGACCGCAATCGAGACTGGGACGTTCAGCCGGGCGGCGTCGATCCTAATCCGGTCCGGATTTGACCACCGGGCTGCAGCGATCGCCGCCGTGACCAGCACCGTGGCGGCCTTCGAATCCAGAACTGGCATGCAGGAGTGGATTCGAGACCTCGACCCTGACCTCACTAGTCTTCCGAATTGGCCAACCATCGAATCACATGCCGCATGGAGAGACTTCACTAACCGCGCCAGCCGGTCTAGCCGCACTCGATGGAGACGGCACATCGAGGAGATCGAGGACGTCACCTGGTACGACATCGTTCCGGAGCCGAACGCCTGGTTACGAGTGACAGACGCCGGGCGCGGCAAGGTGCAACTGTGGTCTACAGGCTTCGACTTGCTTGGCGAGGGAACGATCGACATCAACTCGGAGCGGCAGGGCGTCCTGCATGCCCGCCGGCTGCCCGAACCCCCCGGAGTCAAGCTGCTCTATCGGGGTCCTGCCGACCTTCTCGCACCCGACGCGTAGCAGCGCGCGTCATACCCAGGCCAAACGCCCAATCTGTCGCGACGACACCGTTACGCGACTTGCTGGCGGAGCGACCCTCGTCAGGCCTACACCGCCGTATGTCGGACGTGGATTGCCTCAACCACTACTTCGACTGCTCGTGAAATCCCGCTCGCAATCCACTAGCCGCCCGAGTACCAGCCACGAAGTAGACCAGGATTCAACTAGTGAACGCTGAACACAGGTCAGACGCTGCCACACTTCTTGCACTTGAGGCGATCCAGCCGTTGAAGTGGCTCGGCAAGACGACCCGACATGAGTCGATGGTGGCATGCTGTGGCGAAAGCCGCTAGCGGCAGCAAGGGCGACTGTTTCAGGTGCATCCTGTCGCCTCAGTGGTGCAGCACTGGCGGCTGCACGTCGACGCTACCTGTGTGTTGCCTGCATCGTGGGAGAGCGCTGGATTCGTCCGGCGACCAAGGGGCACCGATGTTCGAACTTGTTGACGTGGTCGCCGCGGCGTCGGATGTCCTGGAATCTCAACAGCTCAATTGATGTCGGGGCCAGGGTCGGAGTGAAGCGACGTTGAAGTGACGTGAGATGTGAATGGCCCGTCCGCCTTGTGGCCGGCGGACTCGCTCGCGAGGTATGCGCTGTCGAGTAGACGACTCAAGCGCTCGTAGTCTCTGAGCTGGGTGCAGGCCGCTGCTTGTGGCGGCGGACCGAGTGGGTCTTCGCCATTGACTTGGTACCGCTCGCGGTACGCGGCCAGTTCTCGAACGGGGTACTCGGGTGCGTGGTGATCCGTTGGTATCGGCAAGAGTCGGTACCAGGGCGGTGCTTCGTCGATGACCTTCTCGGAGAGCCAGTCGGCGCGTTGGGCGATGAGGGACTCGATTTCGCGGAGGGCGGCAATGAACTGGGGGTCGGTGATGTTGGTTGCTGGGGTCACCAGGCCGACGATCCGTCGAGGTTGCGAGGAGCTTCGGCGTTCGGCTCTGGTCGCCAGTCGTTCGACTCGAGAGTGGATGACGGCGCCGATGTCGGTGGCGTTGTTGAGGGAGGACTGGTCGATGGCGCGGTGCAGCGTTGCTGCGCCGTTTAGGCCAAGGGCCTCGGCTCGTCTGAGGGCTGCGAGCAGCGGGCCGTAGGCGGGGGAGGCCTTGACTGCGGCTTGGTCGGCTGGGTCTAGCGAACTGGACTCGAGGGCAGCTTGATACTTGTGGCCGGTGGCGATCTGGCACAGGTATTCGTGCATCGGGATCAGGCGGTCGAGGCGGGTTGCGTTGTCGAGTTCTGTGCGCATGACTTCGTGGGCGGAGCGCTCGGTGCCTTCTTGGTCGAGGACGGATTCGAGGACGGCCTGCATGGTTTGCTCGGTCGTGGGTTCGTGCATGTCCTGGTCGGCTTCGCGGGTCACGACATAGGCGTGGTTGGCGTTGCGGCCGCGGGTCATGCCGACGTAGAGGAGCGCGCGGGTCAGGTGGTCGGTGACGATGAGGTGTGCGGTGTGGACGGTTTGGCCCTGGGCGCGGTGGGCTGTGGTGGCGTAGCCCAGCTCGACCCTCTGGCGCACGTAGTCCGAGGCAGGGTGACGGTTTCGTCGTTGGCTCCCCGCACTGTGAGGGAGCCGTCGGGCCAGCGGCGGAGGATGGTCCAGGTGGCTCCGTTGCGGACGAAGTTGCGGTGGTTGGTTAGGAGACGTCTGGCGTTGAGGCGGGTGACGATGGTGTCGCCGAGGCCGGCGCTGGTGCCGTCATGTAGTTCTACGCCCTGGGGCTCGACCTCACGGGTTTGGACGCGGTCCACATGTGCGCGGGCGTTGAGGCGGGCGACGGTTGCGTTGTCTCCGGCGATGAGCAGGCTGGTGCGGCCGAGTGTTAGGTCCGCTTGCCATGCGGCGTACGCCGTGTTCTCGATGTCCTCGGCCGGGCCGTGGTGAAGTCGACCGTGGTCGTCGTAGACATCGAAGACTTCGCGGTTGCCTGCGCGTAAGTCGAGGCTGGCCTGGCGCTCCCAGGTGTTCTGGAAGCGCCAGATCTCGGTGAGTTTTGCGGCGTTGGTTTCGTTGACGAGGAGGCGGAACGCGCCTCCTGTGTCGACGGCACCGAGTTGGCTGTCGTCGCCGACTAGGAGGAGCTTGGCGCCGGCTCTGTCTGCCTCCCGTGCGAGGCAGGCGAGTTCCATGGTGCCCACCATGGAGGCTTCGTCGACGATCACCAGCTGGTTGCGGCGTAAGCGCCAACGGTCGCGTTCCGTGCGTGCTGCAGCGGCGGCTGTGTAGAAGCGTTGGGCCCGTCGCCGACGGCCAGCGTTGATGGCCAACTGTGCTGCTCTCTCGCTCTCGGCGATCCATGTCTGTCTCTGTTCGGCGCCGATGCCGATCGATTCGTGGATCCATTTGCCGACATTGTCGGCAGGAAGGTCGAGACTGTCGGCCAGTACCTCGGCGGCGGCAGCAGAAGGGGCAAGGGCGACCACGGACCCCTCGCCGAACCCGGCATTCCACGCTGTCTTGAGCTCGGCAAGGAGCGTTGTCTTGCCGGTGCCAGCTGGACCAACCACGGTCTCGATTCGCTGGCCGCTGCTGGCTACGCGGCGCAGCACCGCAGCCTTGTCCTCGCCAAGGTCTCCGGACGTGTGGTAGCCGGACAAGACGGGTCCGTTGACGTCCGCAGCAAGGTCAAGCAGGACGGACTCGGCGCCTAGGACCGCCGGGGATGTATAGATCTGGCCGTTGTGCACCGTGTAGACGCTCTCGCCGTCGCGGCGCTGTACTGGAACGGGCACCAGTTCCGGTGCGGTGAGACTAATCGAGTGCCGCTCGGCAGACTTCGCAATGGCTGATAGGACATTGAGCCGAGCGTCCACATCTTTCGTGCGGAGTAGGCGAGTCTGGCGTGCGGCTTCAGCGAGGATGTTCCATCGCGTCCAGGTCGAGCGCTTCAGCTGGAGCGCGAGAACCACGGTTGCGCCGTACGCATCGATTGTTCCGGGGTCCAGGTCTGCCCCCACTAGCAGTCGCTGGTCTTGGAATAGCGCGTCGGAGATGAGCGATGCAACGCGTCCCGGGATGACCTGCTCGGCTCGTTTCGACCAGTCGTGCATGAGGTCGGCGAGCGGTCTGGCCGCGTGCTTTGCCGGTCGATTCATGAGGGTCGCCTTCTGGCGAAGGATGTACATCTCGCTGCGCCCCGGTGGTGGCGCGTCAGCGGTCCGCTCCGCCAACAGGTTTGCGAGGTTGCTCTCGATCTGTTCGGTTCGCGAGGAGAACACGCGGATGAGCTCGTCGGGAATGCCCTCGATCTCGAAGGCAGGATTGCGGCGCGGCCCGCGGTCTCGAAGCGCCCACTGTGTCCCGAGCCGGCGGGTGAGCTCGTCGGCCAGCAGGACGTTGTGAATCTCAGACAGGGCGACCGCAGCGCCGAGAGCACCCTGCCGTCGAGGGTTCGCCAGCGGCCATCTATGCCTTGGACGCGATTGGCGATCACCAGATGGGTATGAAGTTGTGGGTCGCCACCTCGTGAGTCCCAGTGGTCGAAGGCGGTGGCGATGACTCCCTGCGTGTCGATCTGAGCGACGCCAGCTTCGCCAGTCCTGGTGAACGCCGCATGCTTCTCGATCAGGCCAATGACTTCGTCGATTGCACGGTAATGCGCCGCGGCGATCTGCTCCTGTACGCCGACATCGGCTGTTGCCCACAGCGCCGATACCGACTTCACGGGGGAGAAGGTGATGTCGAATCCAGCAACTGCCTGCTTCGTTCGGCGACGTGCTTCTTCGCTGCGGATCGTGGCGATTGCGTTCTCGCGCTCGGTCTGTCCGAGGTTCTTCTCCAGCGCGTCGACCCGCGCGGTGATGCGGGTCGACGCGCTCGGAAAGACGGGGTAAGGCCGACCAAGTGTTCGGCCGGTCAGCGGGTCTTCAGCACGCCCGAACAGGGCCGTCATCTGAGCTTCGGTGACTTCCTGTCCGGGCTGCAGCCGTCCATCGCCGAGGCCAGTGAGGCCACTTCCTGCCCAGCGCCCGGCGGGATAGCCGGCTGCCGTGTAGTACGCCGTGAGAGGTGTCGCCATCCGTCGGTCAACATCGCCGCTCGCGACTGCCTTGAGCAGGTACTTGAATCCATCGCCGGCCGTCAGCCGGTGAATGCTGAGCACGTCCCTACTCCGCGGCGCGCTGTGTTGTCGGCGTGCGCTGTGCCTTGAGGGCGTGCTGCATGACAGCACAGGCCGCCCTGAGCTCCGTGTGCTCGCTTCGCGCGGACACGAGCTCCGCCAGGAGCGCCGATAGCTCCGCGCGGGTGATCTCAGAGCGCCGATCCGCCTGACAACGTTCCATGGCTGAGCGGACAATCGCGATCGCTCGAGAATGCAGATCGTCATCGCCTACCGCATAGCTGGTCGCCGCAGTCAGACGCCTCCACTGTCTCAAGCGACACAGATCGGAGCAGAAGCGCCGATCAGAACGTGCTGCCACGAAGGCTGCGGCGCAGCACTCACACGCTCGTAGACGGCTGCCAGATGCGCAGTTCTCGCTGCCTTCACCGGTCTTCACGATGGCTCAACGGGTGCCCCGGCTGTGCGCCGTTCCGGCCGTTTCGGCTGCTGAAACGCCTCAAGTGCAAGAAGTGTGTCAGCGTTTCGGTCTGTCGTTTGGCCCGAGGGGCGCGGGGGTCTGGTGGCAGGATTCTTGGGCGGGTGGTGGACCGGTAGGACATCACGGCCGGTGGGGCCGGTGGGGCAGCAGCGGCGGCCTTGGTGTCGTGGTCGGACGCTGGGCCTGCGGGAGGGCAGATGCATGGCGGCGTGCCATGCTGGCGTGGTGGAGGATGGGTTGATCGCGGGGCTTCGGTTGCCGTCGCCGGTTGTCGAGATTGATGACGACCGGTTGAGGGCCGCGGGGGTGCGGGTTCTGCTGAAGCGGGACGATCTGATTCATCCGGAAGTGCCGGGTAACAAGTGGCGGAAGTTGAAGTACAACGTCGCGACTGCTCGGGAGTTGGGGTTCGAGACTCTGCTGACGTTTGGTGGTGCCTATTCGAATCACATCCGGGCCACTGCTGCGATGGGGTCGTACTGCGGCTTCGGCACGATCGGCGTGATCCGTGGTGAGGAGCATCTGCCACTCAACTCTTCGCTGCGGTACGCCGTCTCGCGCGGTATGCGGCTGATGTACGTCGACAGGACGACGTACCGGGCGAAGGCCTCGGACGCTGTGATCGACGCGCTGCGTCAAGAGTTCGGCGACTTCTATCTGATTCCCGAGGGTGGCAGCAATGCCGACGCGGTCCGGGGATGCGCGGAGTTGCCGGCGGAGCTGGACTCGTCGGTCGACGTCGTGTTCTGCGCGGTCGGCACCGGCGGGACGCTCGCGGGTGTGGCTGCCGGCATGCGGCCGGACCAGCTAGTGATTGGGGTTCCGGTGCTCAAGGGTGGGGCGTTCCTTGAGGGCGACATTGTTGGGCTGCAGGAACAGGTGTACGGCGCGCGTACTGGGGCTTGGCGGCTTGAGTGTGATTACCACTTCGGTGGCTATGCGAAGCGGACGCTTGAGCTCGGCGAGTTCATCGACGACTTCGAGGGGCGGCACGGTCTGCGGCTGGACTGGGTGTACGAGGCGAAGATGATGTACGCACTGTTCGAACAGGTGGCTCGCAACGCGTTTCCGAGAGGTACGACGATCGTTGCCTTGATCAGTGGGTCTGGCGAAGTTCCAGAGATCTGACGGTCAGGCTTCGAGCCATTCGAGGTGCCAGTCGCCTGAGTTGACGATGAAGTTCTTGCCGAAGCCGAGCCAGCGGCCGTTCATGCCGCGGGCGTGAGGGCTGACGACTAGCTGGATGGTGCCGTGGTAGACCGCGCCGCGGTAGTAGCCGGTGGGTGCTGTTCGCTCTTTCCAGGTTCCGGTGGCGATGGCTCCGCTGACGGATAGGTCGAGTGTTAGTCGTGATTCGCCGTCGGCGGGATCGTTGGTGCCGTGGAGCCGGCTGCCGGTGTGGTGGAGGCGGATGGTGTGTTCGCCGTGCAGGTTGGCGTCGCGGCCGGTGGAGAAGTAGCTGTAGCGGGAGAGCCAGAGACCGTTGAGGTCGCCGCTTGTGGCTCGGGCTGTGTCGAGATTCGAGTAGTCGGCTAGGTCGATGACGAGGTCGGCGACGGAGCACTGATAGAGCTCGGCTAGGCGGGCGAGGACGTCGAGAGATGGGGCGTAGCCGGTCGGTGCCGGCCACTGCTCCCAGTAGGAGAAGTTCTTGAAGGTCTTCGGGTCGTCCGGCCAGTGATGGTTCCATTGGTCGGCGGCGTCGCGCTGGCTCCAGTCGTGGGCGAGGCGGAACGCCACTCGGGGGTTCACGCCGTACCGGTCGGCGAAGGCGTCGGCGATCTCGGCCCAGGTTGATCCCTGGGCGCGCAGTTCGGTGGCCCAGTCTCGTCGCTGCTGGCGCAGACTGCTCGCCCTGGCGGGACGGGCGCCGGCGTTGATGCTCATGTTTCCTATGGTGACATAACCTCCCTGTTGTGCGGGGAGTTTTGGGGTGAATGGTCACTGGCTGTCTCGGTGGTTCCTGGGCGCTGCTGGCGGCAGATTTGGGGGCACGGTCAGGGCGGTGGGTGAGCCTCGAGCGTGCGCCGGGTGGTGTGCGGTTCTCCTGCCCCGTCGCCCTGGCCGATCCAAGCGATGGCTGTGATCGGAGGACGGGGAAGTGGATTTGACCAGGCAGAGCGGACGTGAATGGCCGGTGCTCCGTTCGGCGCAAGAACTGGACTGCGACGGGCGGAATCCCCGCACGGATGAACCGTGCCTCCTCGGCTATCACCAGGGTCCGCATCGGGACGCGATTGGCGAAGAGTGGCTCGACGACTGACCCGCGCGGGACAACCCGCTGACGTTGCGTAGCGTTGAGGACTGTGCATAGCTCATGCGTTGAACACGCATGGAGAAGTCAGATGCGGACGGTGTGAGTGAGGAGTCCGGGAATGAGCCGCGCGTCCGGGTGAGGATGCCGAGCAGGGCGCCGGCGCTCTATCCGCAGGCAGCTCGTGTGCTGTGCCGGGTTGTTGTGCGACTGACACGGGCGAGGCGCGGAACCGGCGCTGCGTCGCAGTCGGGGGAGGAGGCATCATGAGCGGCGACGGTCTCGATCCGTGGGCGACCCTCGACGACCTGCTTGGCACAGAGGCGTTGCCTCACCACCCGACGGCCAGTGGCGTTGGACGACTGGCGTTCTACGGGCGGTGCTCGACCGAGGACAATCAGGATCCGAAGACGTCCAAGGCTTGGCAGTTGGGGGAGGCGACGCGGTCCGTCGAGCCGCTTGGTGGTGTGGTGGTTGAGGAGTTCTTCGACATCGGGCAGTCGCGCTCGTTGCCGTGGGAACGACGGGACGAGGCCAATCGTGCGTTGCAGGCCTTGAAGAATCCCAACCGCGGATGGGACGGACTGGTTGTCGGTGAAGCGACTCGGTGCTGGTTCGGCAACCAGTTCAGCCTGACGTGGCCGAAGTTCGATCGGTACGGCGTATCGCTTTGGATCCCGAGTCTCGGTGGACGATTCGATGCCGAGAACACCGTGCACGACATGGCTATGACGATCACGGGCGGCCTGTCGAAGTCGGAACGGCAGCATGTGCAGCGTCGAGTTCGAGCCGCGATGGCAGCTCAGGTCCTGATCGACGGCAAGCATCAGGGCGGACGCGCGCCGTACGGCTATCAGGTCATCGACGCAGGACCACACCCGAACCCGCGGAAGGCGCAGGAGGGCTACCGGCTGCGAGTCCTCGCCGTCGACGAGGTGGCGGCTCCAGTCGTCGAACGGATCTTCGCGCTGTACCTCGAAGGTGTCGGTCACAAGGGCATCGCCCAATTGCTGAATGCCGAGCACGTCCCATGTCCGGCTGCTCACACTCCTCATCAGAACCGGCATCGTGCAGGCGACGGCTGGCAGGGCTCGACAGTCAGGGCGATCCTGTGCAATCCGCGGTACACGGGGTATGCGATCTACGGCAGGTGGCAGAAAGTCGAGGAACTGCTTGACCCGGAGGACGTGGCGGCTGGCCATGTCGTGAGGTACAAGCGTTCGCCGGCGTCGAAGATCGTGCGGTCACGGGAGCAGGCCCATCCGGCGATCGTGTCGGTCGAGGACTTCACTCGAGTGCAGCTTGAGATGTCGGCTCGGGCGGGAGCAAGCATGTCAGAGCGGGCGCGGGCGACGAGGACCCGCGTTGCCTCGTCGCACACGTACCTGCTCCGAAGGCGAATCCAGTCCACGATCTGCGGGCGGCGGATGGAAGGCTCCCACCGGACGCACGCGACGTTCTACCGCTGCCGCGCCCGGAGCCTCGCTCCCGGATCACCCGCACTGCAGGATCATCCGCCGAACGTGTACCTGCGCGAGGACCATCTGACAGCCAAGATCAACGCGTGGGTCGCGCGGTTGTTCGACGCGGCGCATGTCGCTAGCACGGTTGAAGCGTTGGCCGACGCCGACGAGCTGGTCGGCAGAACTGAGACCCAAGCGCAATCATTCCGGCGCCGGATCGCGGCCGCGGAGTCGACGATGGAGCGGCTGCGACGGGCGATCGAAGTCGGCTGGGATCCAGAAGTACTCACCGAGCAGTACAACGCAGCCGTGGCCGACAAGCGAGCCGCGGCAGCTGGTCTGAAGGCCGTCGACCCGGTGCCGCAACTGACCGCAGATGACATCCGCGCGATGGTGACGCAGCTCGGCGATATGGCGAAGGCGCTGGACCGCGCGGACCGCAACGACTTTGCCGAGCTGTACGAAGCCTTGGGCCTGACAATTGCTTACGACCACCGACTGCAGGTCGCCGAAGTGTCGATTACCCCGGCTGTGCGTGGGGTTAAGAAGTGTGTCCGAGGGGGGACTTGAACCCCCACGCCCCGTAAAGGGCACTAGCACCTCAAGCTAGCGCGTCTGCCTATTCCGCCACCCGGACGAGTGGTGTCTGCCCCTGGTGGCGCCGACCGGAGAACCTTAGCAAACCCCACGGGTGAAATTCACATCGGGGCGGGAGAGGATGGGGGTATGACTTCTGTGACTGCCAGTGAGCGACCGTCGTACAGCCCGGATTCGGAGGTGGTAGAGCTGTGCAGGGACCTGATCCGGTTCGATACCACCAACTACGGCAACGGGAAGAGCAACGGGGAGCGGGACGCCGCGGAGTACGTCGCGGCGAAGCTGGACGAGGTCGGGATCGAGTCCACGATCTACGAGTCGGAGCCGGGACGGGCGAGCCTGGTGGCGCACTGGGAGGGCGAGGACCAGTCCGCTGACCCGCTGCTCGTGCACGGCCACCTGGACGTCGTACCGGCGGATCCGAAGGACTGGAAGGTCGATCCGTTCGCCGGGGAGATCTTCGACGGGTGCGTCTGGGGGCGGGGCGCGGTCGACATGAAGGACTTCGACGCGATGGTGCTGTCGGTGGTCCGGGCGCGGCAGCGGGCCGGGGTGAAGCCGCGGCGGCCGGTGCGGCTGGTGTTCACCGCGGACGAGGAGGCCGGCGGCCTGTACGGCGCGCAGTGGCTGATCAAGAACCATCCCGACACGGTGGCTGACTGCACCGAGGGGATCGGCGAGGTCGGCGGGTTCTCGCTGACGTTGAAGGACGATCTGCGGCTCTACCTGATCGAGACGGCCGAGAAGGGCATGAACTGGATGCGCCTGAAGGCCCGGGGGACCGCCGGCCACGGCTCGATGGTGAACAACGACAACGCGGTGACGAACCTCGTCGAAGCGGTGACCCGGATCGGCAACCACGAGTGGCCGCTGCGGCTGACGCCGACGGTGAAGGAGTTCCTGACGACGCTGGAGGAAGTGCTCGGTACCGAGCTCGACCCGGAGGACATGACCGAGACGCTGTCCAAGCTCGGCACCTTCAGCCGGATGTTCGGCGCCACGATCCGTAACACCGCGAACCCGACGATGCTGAACGCGGGGTACAAGGTCAACGTCATCCCCGGCGACGCCGAGGCGCACATCGACGGGCGGTTCCTGCCGGGCCACGAGGAGGAGTTCTTCGCGACGATCGACGAGTTGCTCGGCGACAAGGTGCAGCGCGAGACAGTGATCGAGGACATCGCGCTGGAGACCGAGTTCAACGGCCGGCTGGTCGAGACGATGAAGGCGTGCCTGGCGGCGGAGGACCCGCAGAGCCGGACCGCGCCTCTGCTCATGTCGGGCGGCACCGATGCCAAGTCGTGGAGCCGGCTGGGGGTGCGCTGCTTCGGCTTCTCGCCGCTGCAGTTGCCGCCGGACCTGGACTTCATGGGTATGTTCCACGGCATCGACGAGCGCGTCCCGACGGCGTCCCTGGAGTTCGGCGCCCGCGTCCTGGACCGCTTCTTCGACGACGCCTGACCGGTACTGCGGCCGACCGCCGCAACGGGGCCCGTACTCCGCGTCGGATCTGGTACTCCGTGTCCCGGCGCGGTTCCCTTGCGGCGGGGCGGTGGACAAGTTGACGATGACATCAAACTGCTCCGACGGATCGGAAGAGGTCGAGGACCATGGATCTTCAGCTTGCCGGGCTGCGTGCGCTGGTGACCGGCGGTACCAAGGGGATCGGCCACGCGATCGTAGAAGGGCTTGCGGCCGAAGGCGCGTCGGTGGCCTTCTGCGCACGCACGGGGGCCGACGTCACCGCGACCGAGAACAAGCTGCGAGGCGACGGCGCGACGGCCACCGGCTGCACCCTGGACGTGGGTGACGGGGAGGCGCTCACTCGCTGGGTCGCCGACAGCGCGGCCGAGCTGGGCGGCATCGACATCATCGTGTCCAACGTCAGCGCGCTGGCGATCGGTGAGGGCGAGGAGTTCTGGAAGCAGAGCTTCGAGGTGGACATGATGGGCACCGTCCGCCTCGTCACGGCCGCGATGCCGTTCCTGGAGCAGAGTCAGGCGCCGGCGATCGTCACCGTGTCCAGCGTGTCCGGCCGCGAGATCGACTTCGCCGCCGGCGCGTACGGCACCTTCAAGGCAGCCATCGTCCACTACACCCAGGGCCTCGCGTATCAGCTTGCGGCCAAGGGCATCCGCGCCAACACCATCTCGCCCGGCAACACAAAATTCCCCGGTGGTGTCTGGGAGAACATCGAGCAGAACAACCCCGAGCTCTACAAGGAAGCCCTCGCGCTCAACCCGACCGGCCGGATGGCGCGGCCCGAGGAGATCGCCCGCGCCGCGGTCTTCCTGGCGAGCCCCGCCGCGAGCTTCATCACCGGCACCAACCTGGTCGTGGACGGCGCCCTGACCCGCGGCGTGCAGTTCTAACGGCCGCGGCGGTTCTAGCCGGAGTGCGGTGCTAGCTCGTACTGCGGTACGCCGGGCTCGGCTGGTCCGGCGTACCGGGCTGCTGCTGCGGGCCGACCTCCTCGCGGAGGCCCTCGTTCCACAGTTCCTTGGTCTGGCTGATCCAGAACAGTGCGAACAGGAAGATCAGCACACCCTCGATCCACAGCACGGCGTGGTCCCACCCGAAGATCCACTTGTAGGCCGCGAGCAGGAGCGGCGCGACCACCATCGCCACGGCGATCACGGCGTACGGGTTGCGGGTTGACGGCTTCGACGCGGTCGCAGGTTTGCGGTGATACTGCTGGGCATTCACGATGACGACGATGATGATGCAGATGAACATCGCGAGCGCCGCCGTGTAATGGGCTCCTTCGTCGAATCCTTCGCGGTTCCAGAAGAACCACACGATGCCACCGACGAAGACCGCCGCCGCGACCGCCAGTCCGGCCAGATACTTCAATTCCGGCTTGCTCCTGAGCACGAAGACCGCGGTCAGCACCAGGCAGGGCGCGCCGATGATGAAGAGGGCCAGCATGTTGTTGGCGATGTTCGCCGACGGGTCGCCGAACGTCGCCGGCACCGACCGGCAGGTGCCCTCGCCCGGCGTGGGGACCAGGGCGACCGCTGGGGCCAGCATCCCGGCCACGTTCAGCAGGATGTCCTCCGGTTCGGTGCTGCCCTTCAGGATCACCATGCAGGCACCGATGGTGATCAGGATGCCGACGAAGATCGCCTGCGCCGGGGTGTAGTAGTAGGCGCTGATCGAGGTCTGCAGACAGGAAGGGCCGGTGTTCCACCATTCGATCACCAATGAGGTGACCAGCAGGCCGATCATTGCGATCATGGCGAGGCGCAGATAGCGATAGGTCTTGACGGCGGAGTTGGCTGGTACGGACATGGTTCCCCCTCGGGCGAATACACCCTGCATTGCGCAGTATCCACCCGTCGGGGCCGCCGCAGAATAGCCCGGACATTGCCTTTCAGTGTCGTACCGGGGTCTTTCGGACCGGGGTCAGATGAAGGGACTCACGCAGCTGGGGGAGCAGTGCCAGCAGGCGGTCCGGTGCGGTAGGTCCGGTCACCAGGCTGAGAGTGAGGCGGTAGCGGAACGGGGCCGGGATCAGTCGCTCGCCCGGGCGGAGTTCATGAGAGAGCGCGCTCCGGGGGATCAGGGCGAGCTGGGACCGGCGACGGGCCATCGCGACGGTGGTGCCGAGGGTGACGCCGCGGCGGGCGTTGGCGCCCAGGGCGATCAGCCGGGAGCGGATCTCGTCGCCGCCGCGGTCGTAGGTCGAGTACGGCAGATCGCGCTCTCTGAGCGGCAGCTTGCCTTTCCCGGGTGGAGCGACACCGGGAGGTGCGAAGAGCACGAGTTCGTCCCGGCCGACCGGGCGGGCGACCGTACCGCGGGGCAGCACCATCTGGTCGGCGATCGCGATGAAGGCCGCGTCCATGGTGCCTTCGGCAACGAATGCGGCGAGCTGCTGGCCATGGTCGACTTGCTGCTCGAGGTCGAGATCGGCCAGTTCCGCGTCGAGGACCGGGAACAGGATCGGCGCGAGGCTGACGAACGTGCCGACGACCAGTCGCCTGCCCGCGGCGGCCGCCCGGGTGGCGTCGTACACCTCCTCGAGGTGGCCGAGGATGTGCTCGGCGCGGCGGGCGAGTTCGTGGCCGGCCGGGGTCGGTCTGGCGCCGCGGGTGTCGCGGAGGAACAACCGGGTGGCGCAGGTCCGTTCGAGGCGGGCCAGGCGTTGGGAGGCGGACGGCTGGGAGATGCGCAGTTCCCGGGCGGCGGTGCCGACCGAGCCGGTCCTGCTGATCGCGAGCACCAGCTGGAGGTCCTCGACGGACGGTGATGACGCCATAGGGACAGCCTATGACTGGCTGCTAGTTGCTGCTGGCTACCAAGTAGCCCTCTGCAGGACGAGGATCGAAGGTGTGACAGCTCGTCGGGATGCGTTGTTCTTGTTGGCAGGCGGTGGTTCCTCGGATCTGGCGTTCCGGGTCGCTCAGGTGGCGTTGCCGTTGGTGGTTTTGCAGGAAACGGGGTCGGTTGCGGCCACAGGGCTGGCCGGCGGTGCGTCCGGGATCCCGGTGTTGCTGTCGCCCTGGTGGGCGCGCCGGGCGAGGCAGTGGGTCGACTCCGGGAGCCGGCTCGCGGTGGTCGCGGCTGTTGAGGCGATCGCGTTGGCGATGGTGCCCGCCGCCGCTGCTGTCGGGCTGCTGCATGCGGGTGTGCTCATCGTCAGCGGTCTGCTGCTCGGCTGCGGTGAAGGGCTCTCCACGCCGGGCCGCAGTGCCCTGCTCGCCGACACGGGAGACCGCTGGGACCGCGAGTGGCGGGAATCGGTGGGAGGTGCGGTGAGGCGGGATCGGGCGGTGGTGTTGCTGATGTGGCAGGACGGCGTCCGGCGGGTGGGGATGGTGGTCGGGCCGGTGATCGGAGCGCTGGCGGTAGGCGTCGGGCTGACCGAGGAGTTGCTGTGGGTGGAGGCTGCCGCAGTCCTCGGGCAGGGATGTTGGCGGTGGGGATCGTGGGGGAGCGCTCTCCGTCGACCCGGGAGTTGCCGTCGATCCGGGGGAGTCTGGTGGGGCGGCAGGACGTGCTCTACGGCTGGATCGCCCGAGGTGCGGGTTGTCTGACGTGGTTCTCGTTCACGCTCGGGTTGTCGGTGATCGGCGCGGAGCGTGGGCAGCCGGGGGTATATCTGGCGGCGGGGATGTCCGGGTACGGGATCGGCTCCGTGGTGGGGACGATGATCTCGCTGGCGGTGGTCCGGAGGTTTGCGCCGGTGCCGCTGGCCGGGACCGTCTGGGCGCTGATGGGGTTGTGCTGGATCGGGATGGGGGTGTGGACCACGCCGGCCGCGGTCGCAGTACTGGGTGGGTTGTCGGGAGTGACCGTGGTGCTGGGGATCGCGGCGATCTCGTTGCAGATCACGAGGACCTCCGCGGGAGCTGAGCGACGGGCGTTGTTGTCCGGGCAGTCGGTGGTAGTCAACGCGAGCAGCTCGGCCGGTCTGTTGATCGGCGGTCCGGTGATCGCGATGGTTGGCGCCGAGCACACGTTTATCGGTTCGGGCTTGCTGACAGGTGCGGTGGCGATCGGCGTTGTGGTGGCGAGCAGAAACAGGGCTGCGCGCGAGACCGCGTCCTGCCAGACTGCGGACCATGTCCGAGATCGTGATCAGCACGCTGGCCGAGCGGCCTGAACTGGGTGACCGGCTGGCCGACTTCGAGGGTGGCTGGCCGGAGTTCATCCTGCACGACCCGATCGGCAACTCGCTGCTCGTCCGGGTCTACGACCTCTTCCCCGAGCAGTGCCTGGTGGCGACCGACGGCGATGAGCTGATCGGCCACGGTGCGAGCATCCCGTTCGTGTTCCCGAATGAGCATCGTCGGGAGTTGCCGGACGGCGGGTGGGACCGCGTGCTGGTGTGGGGGATGGCCGACGAGCGACGCGGTCACGAAGGGAATGTGTCGAGCGCGCTGGAGATCGTGATCCGGCCGACTCACCTCGGTCGGGGGCTCTCTCACCTGATGCTCCAGGCGATGCGCGAGGCCGTGAAGGTGAAGGGCCACCGGACTCTCTACGCGCCGGTCCGGCCGAACGCCAAGGAAGACGCGCACCAGCCGATGACGGAGTACGTCGAGCAGGTCCGCGAGGACGGGTTGCCCGTCGACGCGTGGCTCCGGGTGCACGTCAAGGCCGGTGGCAAGGTGGTCAAGGTGGCGCCGACGTCGATGGTGGTCGCGGGCACGCTCGCGGACTGGCGCGAGTGGACCGGCCTGCCGTTCGACCAGGACGGCGACGTCGTCGTCCCGCAGGCTCTCGCACCGGTGCGATGCTCGGTCAGACACAACAACGCCGTGTACGTCGAGCCGAACGTCTGGGTCCGCCACGACCTCTAGACCCGCACGGGACTCCTGAGACCAGGAGCCAGGGCGGCGGTCACCAGGAGGGACAGGACGGCGGCGCCGACGATGGAGATGGCTGGGGTGGAGGGCCCGGCGAGCACCAGCCAGCTGGTCGCGGTACTCGGCCTCGGGTTGGGCACGGTCGGAGACCACCTGGAGGTACTGCGGGACGCGGGCGCGGTCGGTCGAACCCGCACCGGCCGCTCGGTGCTCTACCACCGCACCGAGCTCGGCGACCTGCTGGCCAGGACCGCAGTACCTGGGTAACAGGACCTAAAAAGTCCGCATCACCTTGATGATGCGGCGGCGGAGCCAGACCCGCCTGGTGCCGTCGGGGTAGCGCCTCAGCCGGGCGAGCTCCCAGCCGCCGTACTCGGCGTGCTCGGTGAGCAACCGCCGCACGGCTCCGCGCGACTCCGTCCTGGACACCTCGAACTGCTGCAGCTCGTATTCAGCCATCCGCACCTCCGAACCTCTCGGCACTACCTCACGACACATCCTCAAGCGCCGCCACGATCGCCGGCGGCAAAGTGAGCTCCTCCACACCCAGAACCGACTTCAGTTGCATCGCCGTCCGGGCTCCGACGATGGCCGCTGTCACCCCCGGCCGGTCCCTGACCCAGGTGAGCGCCACCTCGAGCGGGGTCCAGCCGAGGCCGTCGGCGGCCCTGGCTACCGCTTCCACGATGCCCGAACCTCGCCCGTCCAGGTAGGGGTCGACGAATCTCGACAGATGTTGAGACGCCGCTCGAGAGTCCGCGGGGATGCCCGTCCGGTACTTCCCAGTCAACACACCGCGCCCAAGCGGCGACCACGCCAGTACTCCGATGCCGAGGCCGCCCGCCGCTCGAATGGCGTCCGCCTCCGCGTCCCGGGCGAGCAGCGAGTACTCCACCTGGTTCGACACCGGTACTGCGCGGCCGGGCCACGCCTGCTGCCAGGTGACCGCCCGGGCCGACTTCCAGCCCGCGTAGTTCGAGACGCCGACATACCGGACCTTGCCGGAGTTCACTGCGTGGTCCAGCGCCGACAGGGTCTCCTCGAGCGGCACGTCGTCGGACCAGGTGTGCAGCTGCCACAGATCGATGTGGTCGACCTTCAGCCGGCGCAGGGAGCCCTCCAGGTCGCGGAGCAGGGCGCCGCGGGAGGTGTCGGTGATCCGCTCGCCGCGGCGGACGCTGAAGCCGGCCTTGGTCGCGATCACCAGGTCGTCGCGGTCTACCACGTCGCCGATCAGCGAACCGATCAGCCGCTCGCTGTCGCCGTCCCCGTACGCCGCTGCGGTGTCGACCAGGGTGCCGCCGGCAGCGACGAAGGCCGCGAGCTGCTCGCGGGCCTCGTGCTCATCGGTGTCGCGGCCCCAGGACATGGTGCCCAGGCCGAGCCTGCTCACCGTCAGACCGCTGTGACCGAGATAGCGCTGCTGCATGTACCGAGCCTATTGCGGGCCACCGACAACGGCTCGTTAGGCTCGCCTGTCATGCGACTCGGACTCAACATCGGCTTCGTCCTCGGTGGCGACGACCATCTGGATCATCTGAGGGTGGTGAGGGAGGCCGAGGCGCTCGGGTTCTCGGTCACCTGGGCCGCGGAGGCGTACGGCTCGGACGCCGCCACGCTGCTGAGCTGGATCGCCGCCCAGACCTCCACCATCGACGTGGGCGCCGCCGTGTTCCAGATCCCGGCCCGGACGCCGGCGATGACCGCGATGACCGCCGCGACGCTGGACAAGCTCTCGAACGGACGGTTCCGGCTCGGTCTCGGCGTGTCGGGGCCGCAGGTGTCCGAGGGATGGCACGGGGTCCGCTTCTCTCAGCCGTTGCTCAGGACGCGTGAGTACGTTGCGATTGTGAACTCCGCCCTGCGCCGCGAGACCGTCGCCTTCGAGGGCTCCCACTTCACCCTGCCGCTGCCCGACGGGCCCGGCAAGGCGCTCAAGCTGACCATCCGGCCGGTCCGCGACCACGTGCCGGTCTACCTGGCCGCCGTCGGCCCGAAGAACCTCGAGCTGGCCGGCGAGATCGCCGACGGCTGGCTCGGCATCCTCAACGAACCCTCGTACCTGGGAGAGCAGTTGAAGCACATCAGGGCGGGCCGCCAGGTCCGTCAGCCCGAGCTCGGTCTGGAGGGCTTCGACGTCGTCGCGTCGGTGCCCACCGTGGTCGGGGACGACATTGCCGACTGCGCGGACCCGGTCCGGGGCTACACGGCCCTCTACATCGGTGGGATGGGCAGCCGGGAGAAGAACTTCTACAACGCTCTGGCCGTCCGGATGGGCTACGCCGACGCCGCCAAGGAGGTCCAGGACCTCTACCTGGCGAAGAAGCACCGCGAGGCGATGGCCGCCGTACCGCAGGACTTCATCGACTCCGTGTCGCTGCTCGGCGGCAAGGAGCGGATCGCCGACAAGCTCACCGCGTATGCCGAGGCGGGCACGACTACGCTCGCGATCACGCCGTTCGAGCCGACGGTGGAGAAGCGGATCGACACCCTGCGGGTGGTCGCCGAGGCACTCGAGCTCGCCGGGATCGGTGACTGACCCGCCATGACGATTTGGGACGCCATCATCCTCGGCATCGTCGAGGGTCTGACCGAATTCCTGCCCGTCTCGAGCACCGGGCACCTCACTATCGCGTCGAAGATGCTCGGCCAACAGATCGACGACCCGGCCATCACCGCCTTCACCGCGGTGATCCAGTTCGGCGCGATCGCGGCCGTGGTGCTGTTCATGTGGAAGGAGATCAGGAAGTACGCCGTGGCGTGGTTCCGCGGCCTGCGCCATCCGGAGTACCGGGGTGAGTTCGACCACCGGATGGGCTGGTTCGTGATCGTCGGTTCGCTGCCGATCTGCATCGTCGGCTTCCTGGCCAGGGACATCATCTCGGGACCGCTGCGCAGCATGTGGTGGGTCGCGGTCTCGCTGATCGTCTGGTCGTTCTTCATGGTCGCGGCGGAGCGGTTGGGCAGCAAGAGCCGCCCGCTGGAGAAGCTCACCCTGGTCGACGCGATCGTGATGGGCCTGGTCCAGTGCCTCGCGCTGATCCCCGGTGTCTCCCGCTCGGGCGCCACCCTGGTGGGCGGTCTGTTCCGCGGCCTGGATCGGGTCGCCGCGACCCGGATGGCCTTCCTGCTGGGCATTCCCGCCCTGGTGGGAGCGGCCGTCTTCGAACTGCCGCACGCCCTCGGCGGTGAGGTCGGGCTCGCTCCGGTCGTGGTCGGCACGCTCGTCAGCTTCGTCGTCGGCTACGCCTCGGTCGCGTGGCTGATCCGCTTCGTCGCCAAGCACTCCATCGAGATCTTCGCCTTCTACCGGATCCTGCTCGGCGTGGTGATCCTGATCCTGCTGGCCACCAGCACCATCACCGCCACCTGACGCCCGCGTCCGCAGTACTGCGAGCCGCACTGCACGGCTCCCCAGTACTGCGGACGCCGCGTCGGCTGGTCAGAGCCAGCCGGCGCGGCGGAAGCCGGCGTACATGATGCTGCAGACTGTCGCCATCAGGGCCAGGCAGGCGAAGTAGCCGTAGTACCAGCGCAGCTCGGGCATGTTGTCGAAGTTCATCCCGTAGATGCCGGCCAGCGCGGTCGGGACGGCGGCGATCGCAACCCAGGCCGAGATCCGTCGCATGTCGTCGTTCTGCTGCACCGAGACGCGGGCCAGATGGGCGCTCAGAGCGGAGCTGAGCAGCGCGTCGAGGCCCTCGGTCTGGTCGGCGACGCGGTTCACGTGGTCGGCGACGTCGCGGAAGAACGGCGCGGCCTGGGCGCTGATCAGCGGGATCTCGGCGCGGGCGAAGGACCCGATCGGCTCGCGCAGCGGGACGATCGCGCGAAGCATCTCGAGCACCTCGCGCTTCAACGTGTAGATCCGCTCGGCGTCGCTGGTGCGTTCGGAGGAGAAGACCGACGCCTCGACCTCGTCGACGTCGACCTCGACCGCCTCGGCGACCGTCTCGTAGCCGTCGACGATCGAGTCGCAGATCGCCCAGAGCACCGCCGCGGGGCCGTGCCCGAGGATCGAGGCGCGCTCCTCGAGCTCGTGCCGGGCGGTGGCCAGCGGAGCGCCCTCGCCGTGCCGGACGGTGACGACGTACCGCTTGCCGACGAAGACGCTGACCTGGCCGGTCTCCACCGCGTCACCCTCGTCGACGTACCAGAGGGTGCGCAGCACGACCACGATCGATTCGCCGAACCGCTCGACCTTCGGGCGCTGGTGCGGTTTGAGCGAGTCCTCGACGGCGAGTGGGTGCAGGTCGAAGAGTTCCTGGACCCGGTGCATCTCCTCGGCAGACGGTTCGTGCAGGCCGACCCAGCCGAAGCATCTGCCGTCGTCGTCGATCGCCTGCGCGACCGTCTCCGGGTCCCGGGGCAGGTCCTGCCGCTCACCACCGGCGTAGACCCCGCAGTCGACGATCACCCGTCCATGATTGCACCGGGGCCCCGCCGACGGCCGCGTACTGCGCTCTCCGGGGTTCGCGCCGCCGTCAGCGGGGGTGAGCTGTACTGCGCTCGCCGTCGTCGGCTGGTGAGATCTTGTGCACGGGACTTGTGCAGACCGGATACCGTGCGGTCTATGCCCACGGTGATTCTGGTCCGGCACGGCCGTAGCAGTGCCAACACCTCCGGTGTCCTCGCCGGCCGGACCCCAGGGGTCAAGCTCGACGAGGTGGGCCTGCAGCAGGCCGCCGCGGTGGGGGAGCGGCTCGCGCAGTTGCCGCTCGCCGCGATCGTCACCTCGCCCCTCGACCGGTGCAGGCAAACCGCGGCGGCGATCGCGAAGCACCACGAAGCGTTGCGCCCGGCAACTGATCGCCGGTTGACCGAGTGCGGGTACGGCGACTGGACCGGCAAGAAACTGAGCGGGCTGATGAAGGACCCGCTCTGGCCGGTCGTCCAGCAGCACCCGTCGGCCGTCACGTTCCCCAACGGCGAGTCGATGCGCGCGATGCAGCAGCGTGCGGTGGACGCCGTCCGCGCGCATGACGCCGCCCTCGCTGCCAGCCACGGGCCCGGCGCTCTCTGGGTGGCCGTCTCGCACGGCGACGTGATCAAGGCGATCGTGGCCGACGCGCTCGGGCAGCACCTCGACACGTTCCAGCGGATCGTCGTCGACACCGCGTCGACGACGATCATCACCTACACCGCGACCAGGCCGTTCCTGGTTCGCCTGAACGACTCCGGCAGCGAGCTGGCCTCCCTGGTCCCGAAGCCCGAGACTCCGGCGAAGGGCCGCCGCCGGAAGTCCGCAGTACAGTCCAGCGCACAGTCCTCCGACGCGGTCGTCGGCGGACGGTAATAGGGTTTCAGACATGGCGCGCGTAGTGCATTCGTATGACGATCCGGACCGGTTCGTCGCCGGCACCGTGGGAGAACCCGGTGCCCGGACTTTTTTCCTGCAGGCCCGGGCGGGTGCCCGGCTGACCTCGGTGGCCTGTGAGAAGGAGCAGGTGATGGCGCTCGCGGAGCGGCTCGACGTGATGCTGGACGAGGTGGCCCGGCGGTTCGACCGGGAGCCGTCCACGCCGGTCGGGATGGACGACACGGACCCGCTCGAGCAGCCGATCGAGGAGGAGTTCCGGGCCGGCACGATGACGCTGGCCTGGGAGGCCGACGCCGAGAAGGTGGTGATCGAGGTCTTCGCTGTGGTGGCGGCCGGCGAGCAGGCCGAGCTGGAGGAGACCGACCCGGTCACGGCGGCGATGGAGTCCGACGACGCCGAGGTGTTCATCGTCCGGATCAGCGAGGAGCAGGCCCGCGCGTTCGCCCGCCGGGCCGTCGCGCTGGTCGCGTCCGGCCGGCCGAGCTGCCCGTTCTGCGGCCGCCCGATCGACCCGGAGGGGCACATCTGCCCGCGCGCCAACGGCTACCGCAGGCACGTCCGCGAATGATCGATCTCGACCTGCTCCGCAGCGGGGAACTCTCTCTGCACGGACGGCTCGTCGCCGCCTCCAACGGCACCTTCCAGGGATCCGTCAGCGCCGGCGACCAGTCCGCGACCGTGGTCTACAAGCCGGTCGAGGGCGAGCGGCCGCTGTGGGACTTCCCCGACGGCACGCTGGCCCAGCGCGAGTACGCGGCGTACGTCGTGTCGGAGGCGCTCGGCTGGAACGTGGTACCGCCGACGCTGCTGCGCGACGGGCCGCTCGGCGAGGGCATGGTCCAGCTCTGGATCGACGAGGCGGAACTGCCGCCAGGTCAGACCGAGCTGGTCGACATCGTGCCGCAGGGCCGGGTGCCGAAGGGCTGGGTCGGGGTGTTCGACGCGCTCGACGGCCGGCACAACCCGGTGACGCTGGTGCACGCCGACAACGACGCCCTGCGGCGGATGGCGGTGTTCGATGCCATCGTCAACAATGCGGATCGCAAGGGCGGGCACGTGCTCGATCCGGGCGACGGCCGGGTGTTCGGCGTCGACCACGGGGTCACCTTCAACGCCGACGACAAGCTCCGCACGGTCCTGTGGGGCTGGGCCGGTACAGCGGTGCCGGCCCAGCTGCTGGAGGACGTGCGGAAGTTGGCGGACGAGCTCGCCGGGAAGCTGGGCACCGAGCTGAACCAGCTGATCACGACCGTCGAGCTCACCGCGACGCGCGAGCGGTGTGCCCAGCTCCTGAAGACCGGCACCTTCCCGTTCCCGAGCGACGAGTGGCCCGCCATACCGTGGCCTGCTTTCTAGTTCGCCGGTGTCGCCGGGGCGCGACGGAAGAGGCGGATCCGGTGAGTCTTGAGACGGCCGTCGTGTCGCGAAATTGCTGACTGGATAGGCTCCATCCCATGCAGGCGTGGACGAAACCAGAAATCCCGGTCGTACCCGGGCCGGCCCGGCGTCTTCGCCTCTACGACACGGCGTCCGCGGGGCCCGTCGAGGTACCGCCGGGCCCGGATGGCCCGGCGCGGATGTACGTCTGCGGCATCACGCCGTACGACGCGACCCACATGGGCCACGCTGCGACGTACGTCACATTCGACCTGATCAACCGGCTCTGGCGCGACGCCGGCTACGAGGTGCATTACACGCAGAACATCACCGACGTCGACGACCCGCTGCTCGAGCGCGCGACCGCGACCGGCGTCGAGTGGACCGATCTGGCCGCCCGCGAGATCCAGCTCTTCCGCGACGACATGACCGCACTGCGGGTGATCCCGCCGCAGGAGTACGTCGGCGTGGTCGAGTCGATCCCGCTCGTGGTCGACCAGATTGCCGAACTGCAGCAGGCCGGCGCCGTGTACTCCGTCGACGGCGACCTGTACTTCGCGGTCAAGGCGGACCCGGCCTTCGGCAGCGTCTCCAACTACGACGCGGACACCATGCGCGAGTTGTTCGCCGAGCGTGGCGGCGACCCGGAACGCGAGGGCAAGCGCGACCCGCTAGACGCGCTGCTCTGGCTGCACGAGCGCCCCGGCGAACCGGCCTGGGACTCCAAGCTCGGCCGCGGCCGCCCCGGCTGGCACATCGAGTGCTCGGCGATCGCGCTGAAGTACCTGGGCATGACGATCGACGTCCAGGGCGGCGGCTCGGACCTGATCTTCCCGCACCACGAGATGTCCGCGAGCCAGGCACAGTGCGCGACCGGCAAGCACCCCTTCGCCCGCGCCTACGTCCACCAGGCCATGGTCGGCCTCGACGGCGAGAAGATGTCGAAGTCGAAGGGCAACCTGGTCCTCGTCTCCAAGGAACGCCAGGCCGGCACCGACCCGATGGCGATCCGCCTCGCCCTGCTCGCCCACCACTACCGCACCGACTGGTTCTGGACCGAGTCGGATCTGCTGGCCGCGCAGGAGCGCCTGGACGTCTGGCGCGGCGCCATCACCCGCGGCTCGGGTCCTGACGGGGCCGCCGCGGTTGACGCGCTCCGCGCTGCGCTGACCAATGACCTGGACACCGTGGCCGCCCTGGCTGCGATCGACCAGTGGTCGGAAACAAACGGCGACGACACCACCGCCCCGGCACTGGTGGCCGAGGCCCTGGACGCCCTGCTGGGGATCAAGCTCTAATACAGCTCGCCGGTACGCCGGTACGCCGGTACGCCGGTACGCCGGTACGCCGGTACGCCGGTACGCCGGTACGCCGGTACGCCGGTACGGCGGTACGGCGGTACGGCGGTACGGCGGTACGGCGGGTAGGTGGTGCCGCGCGGGTGGTTCGTCGGGCATGCGGTCGGGTGGTGCGTCCCGGCATGGTGCGGGTGGTTCGCGGTCTCCGCTGCGTGAGTGTTCTAGTCGTGCTGGCGTGCGTCAAGAGCGCTTCGCGTCCCTTCGGGATCGAGCAAGCTCGACTCTTGACCCACCCCATCCCGACCAGGGAAGGACGCAGCTACGCGGATCCCGCGGAGGGGTCTGAGCCGCGGCGGGGTGGTGTTTTCGGGGTGGGGTGTGCCGGGCGACGGAGGTGTGAGCCGGTCCGGGGTGGTGTTTCGGGGCGAGGTGTACCGACCGACAGGTAGTACTGGGGTGGTCGCGGAGGTTCCAGGCGTGGGACGCCTGCCGGGGTGGGGTGTGCGGCGACTACTTCCTGTCCGTCGGTACGCCAGCGGTTCCCGAGGGTGGGTTTTCGCCCCGAGGAGTGGTGGTTGCGGCGATTCGAGGGCTGGCGCTGACAGGTTGCTCGACCACTGGCAGGTCGTCGACCACTGGCGGGTTGTTCGACCCCTGGCAGGTTTGTCGGCCGGTTGGGCGGGTTGGGCGGCGGCGTGCGGCTCGTTGCGGGGTCGGCTGGCGGGGTGTTCGCCGGCTGGCGGCTTGTAAGGCGCCAGCGGCCGAACAGCCCGTCATCGGGAGGCCGGTCGCCGGTCTGGGGGCCGACGGGGTGCGGTGGTGGGGACCGCGGACACCTTCTGGGGGTGTGACGGCCGGTGGCGGTGCGGTGGCGGGGCGGTGGCGGTGCGGGTTGTGGGGACTTCGGACACCGTGTGGGGACCTGGGACAGGTCAGGTCGTGTCCGAGGTCGCGACTTGGTGTCCGAGCCCGCACTTTGTGCACCGGTTGAGCGTCCGGTCGCCGGGATCTGCTCAAGTGGTGCACAAAGTGCCGGTTTCGGGAGTCCCGCGGGTCCGGGCAAAGGGACACCCCGACCTTCCGGGGCGAGGCAGCTCCCCGAACGTCTGGGCAAGCAACTCCCCGAGCGTTTGGGCGGGGGAGCTCCCCGGGCCTTGTCGCCATACCTCCCAGCGGCTCCGGGATAGCTGCGTTCCTTCCCTGGTCGGGGTGGTGTGGGTCAAGAGTCGAGCTTGCTCGATCCCGAAGGGACGCGAAGCGCTCTTGACGCACACCGGCCCGACTAGCACCATCACGCAGCCCGGGGACGCAACCACCTCCGCCTATACCGGACGCGACCACCTCAGCCCAAGCCGTTGGAACCACCCGAGCCGGTGCCGGTGGGACCACCTCGCCTCGTAGTACGGCGGATCCCCCGACAGCAGGCGGACGACGTACGGGGTTAGTCGGGGCGGTCGGTGTTGCGGCGGCGGAGGTAGCGTTCGAATTCGGCGGCTATGGCGTCGCCGCTGGCTTCGGGGAGGTCGGTGGTGTCGCGTTGTTCCTCGAGGGAGGCTACGTACTCGGCGACCTCGGGGTCTTCCTCGCTGAGCTCGTCGGCGCCTCGCTGCCAGGCCCGGGCCATTTCCGGGAGGTCGCCTTCGGGGATCGGGAGGTCGAGCAGGGCCTCGACCTTGCCGAGCAGGGCGAGGGAGGCCTTCGGGCAGGGGGTGCCGGCGATGTAGTGCGGGATCGCGGCCCAGATCGAGACCGATGGTACGCCGAGGGTGCTGCACAGGTCGGCGAAGACGCCGGTGATGCCGGTCGGGCCCTCGTACGTCGACGGCTCCAGGCTCCAGGACGCGGTCAGCTCCGGGTCGGACGAGGAGGCGGTGACCGGGATCGGCCGGGTGTGCGGGGAGTCGGCGAGCAGGGCGCCGAGGACGACGACCAGTTGGGCGTTCGACTCGTCCACCAGCTCGAGCAGCTCGCGGCAGAAACCCCGCCAGCGCATGTTCGGCTCGATGCCGCGGATCAGCAGCACGTCGCGGTCGGTGTCCTCGGGACGCGCCAGGAAGACCCGGGTGGTCGGCCAGGTGAGCCGCCGGATGCCCTCGTCGTCGAAGTTGACCTGCGGCCGGTTCACCTGGAAGTCGTAGTAGTCCTCGGGGTCGATCGCGGTGACGAGCTCCGCGTCCCACTCCTCGATCAGGTGGTCGACCGCTCCGGTGGCCGCCTCGGCCGCGTCGTTCCAGCCCTCGAACGCGGCGATCACGACCGGATCTCTCAGGTTCGCGAGATCTACCACTCGCCACTCCCTGTCCTAGTCGTCTGTAAGTAGCCTTCCGGCGCTGCCAAGCCGCCGGTGCCGGACTGCCAGCCTACGTGCATAAGGAGTCCGGCGGCGGTGGTTTCACAGGCAGCGGAAAGTGTGGTGACACCGCCATACGCGGGATACCTGGACGAGCGGGCGACGTTCCTCGGCCAGTGGGTCTGCGGGCCACCCGTGGCGCCGACGGTCCGCCGTACGACGAGTTGGTCGAGAGCGAGGGCCGGCCGCGGCTGCGGATGTGGATGGACCGGGTGCACACCGACGGCATCCTCGCAGCAGCGGCGGGATCGGTTCCTCTGCCTGGTGGACTTCTTCCGGCCGACGGAGTCCGGCGAGCTCGACGTGGTCGGGTTCCACCTGGTCACGATGGGGCCGAAGGTGGCGGAGGTGACGGGGGGAGTTGTTCGCGCGGAACGCCTATCGGGACTACCTCGAGCTGCACGGGTTGTCCGTGCAGCTGACGGAGGCGCTCGCGGAGTACTGGCACTCCCGGGTGCGCGACGAGCTGGGGTTCGGCGGCGAGGACGGGGACCTGGACGGGATGCTGCGGGATCAGGCGTACCGCGGCTCGAGGTACTCGTTCGGGTACCCGGCGTGCCCGGACTTGGAGGACCGGGCGAAACTGGTGGGGTTGTTGAGGCCGGAACGGATCGGCGTCCACCTACCTGAGGAGCTGCAGTTGCACCCGGAACAGTCCACCGACGCCCTGGTGGTTCACCACCCCGAAGCGAAGTACTTCAACGCCTCATGACCCTTCAAGCGGTGCTCTGGGACATGGACGGCACGCTGGTGGATTCCGAACCGATCTGGGCCCGGGTGCAGATCGACCTGCTGGCCTCGCTCGGTGCGACCTGGACGATCGAGGACTGCGTCTCCCTGGTCGGCAGCGGCCTCGGTGACGCGGTGAAGGTGTGGATGTCGCGCATCCCGGCCGGGACGATCGAGGCCGACGAGCTGGCCGGGCGGATGTACGGCGAGGTGGAACGCTCGCTGAAGGAGGAGGTCGTCTTCCGGCCCGGCGCGGTGGAGCTCCTGCAGGCACTCAAGCGCGAGGGGATCCCCTGCGCGCTGGTGTCGGCGTCGTACCGGGTGATGATCGACGCGGTGATGTCGCACCTGCCGCCGGACCTGTTCGACGTGATCGTCGCCGGGGACGAGGTGACCAACAACAAGCCGCACCCCGAGCCCTACCTGACGGCCGCCCGCGAGCTGGACGTCGATCCGGCGGATTGCGTGGTGATCGAGGACTCACCGGGCGGTACTGCGTCCGGGACCGCGGCCGGCGCGTTCGTGGTCGCTGTGCCGCAATGGGTGGAGATCCCGGCGGGGCCGCGACGGCAAGTGATCGAGTCGCTCGAGACCGTCACGCCGGACGCGCTGCGAGACCTGCTCCGTTGACGGGATACCTTCTTTCTGGGACCCGCGGGGGTGTTCTGGGGAAGGGTGGAATGGTGACAGTGTTGTGGCGCCGGGGCGCCTGGGTGCTCGCGGTCGGCGTGCTGGCGGGATCTCTCGCAGCCTGCGGCAAGCCCGCCCAGACCACGCACCAGGGTGGTGAGGCGCCGAAGGACATGGTCCTCAAGGTCGTCACCGCAGACACCGTCACCTTGCTCGACCCGGCCGGTCCCTCCGAGGTCGGGTCCCGCACCCTGCAGGCGAACCTCTACCAGACCCTGCTGACGATGACTCCGGACAAGCCGACCCCGGTGCCGGACGCCGCCGACTGCCAGTACGACGCGCCGACGACGTACACGTGCAGCCTGAAGAAGGGGCTGACCTTCCCGAACGGGCACGAGCTGACCTCGTCGGACGTGAAGTTCAGCTTCGACCGGATGCTGCGGCTGAAGACCCCGGGCGGTCCGGCGGCGTTGTTCGGGTCGGTCGCCTCGGTGAGCACGCCGGACGAGCTGACCGCGGTGTTCACCCTGAAGAAGCCCGACGCGCGGTTGCCGTACCTGCTGACCATCACCGGCGCCTCGATCGTGGACGAGGAGTCCTACCCGGCGTCGAAGCTGGTGACTGACAAGGCGATCGGCAGCGGGCCGTACCAGCTCACGTCGTACAAGCCGGGCGTGCGGGCGGTGCTCGCCAAGTTCAGGAAGTACAAGGGCGCGCGCGCGGCGCTGAACGACGGCGTCGAGGTGAGTTTCGTCTCAGACGCGACGTCGCTGACCAACGCGATGACCCAGGGCAAGGCCGACTTCGGCGTGCACGGGTTCGGGCCTGGCGCGCTGGACCGGCTGCGTACGGCGAACCAGGTGCAGGTGGTCCAGGCGCCGTCCGCGGAGATCCGGTTCTTCGCCTTCAGCATGAAGTCGCTCGTCGCCCGCAAACCCGCCGTACGACGGGCCGTGGCGCAGCTCATCGATCGCCAGGCCATCGCGAAGAAGGCGTACGGCGATCGCGTCACCCCCCTGTACTCCATGGTCCCGCCGGGATTCGGCGGCCAGGTGGACGCGTTCCGTTCGCAGTACCAGGAGCCGAGCAAGACCGCGGCCGCGGCGATCCTGCGCGAGGGTGGCATCACCACGCCGGTGACGCTCACGCTCGGCTGGACGCCCACGCAGTACGGCGCGGGCGCCAAGGCGGAGGTGCTCGAGCTGAAGCGGCAGCTGGAGGTGTCGGGGTTGTTCAAGGTGGTCCTGCGCAGCGTCGAGGGGCCGCGGTACCAGCAGCTGGCCCGGGCCGGGGCTTTCGACCTGTACCACGCCGGCTGGCTGCCCGACTACCCCGACAGCGACGACTACCTGGCGCCGTTCCTCCGCGATGGCGGGCTCTACCAGAACGGGTACCGGAGCGCGGCGGCGACCAAGCTGCTGGATCAGGAGATCGCCGAGCAGAACCAGCTCGATCGCGAAGAGTTACTGAAAAGCCTGCAGTTGCTGATCGCTCAGGAAGCGCCGGTCATCCCGACCTGGCAGGGGCAGTTGCCGGTGGTGGCGGCCAAGGGTTTGCAGAACGTGGCGGAGGCGGCGAACCCACTGTCATTCGTTTACTTTTCAGGCTTACGGAAGTAATGAGGCGGGTGCGGCGACCTGCTACTGCCTGGACTTCTCCCATCACGCACAGCGAGACGATCGCAACCCCCGGTAGGGGCATGCTTTACTGCGAGTTGTCCCACGATACGGGACGATTTCCTGCGCATCACGATCGGGCAACGCAGCACTTTCCGCGTTTGACTCCGGGCAGTAATGGCGGCAGGTTAAGGCGGCAGCTACACCGGTTTCCGCCGGTCCGACGACTTGAGGCAGGGGTACCCATCGCGTGACTACACCACTCGAGGTCGAGCCGGGATCGGCTTCGGCACAGCCGGAAGCCGTGGTCCAGGGCGTCGGCAAGATCGAGGGTCGGTCGCTCTGGCAGATCTCGTGGATCCGGCTCAAGCGGGACAAGGTCGCGCTCGCCGGTGGTGCTGTCGTCCTGCTGCTGATCCTGGTGGCGACGTTCGCTCCGCTGATCTGCAAGATCATCGGCGTCACGCCGAACGACTTCCACCAGGACCTGATCGATCCGTCCCTGCAGACCCCGATCGGCAAGTGGAACGGCATCAGTGCGGACCACCCGTTCGGGATCGAGCCCGTGAACGGCCGCGACATCTTCGCCCGGATCGTCTACGGTGCCCGGATCTCGCTGCTGATCGCCTTCCTGGCGACGATGCTCTCGGTGGGCATCGGCACGGTGGCGGGGGTCGTGGCCGGCTACTTCGGCGGCTGGGTCGACAGCGTGATCAGCCGGCTGATGGACATCTTCCTGGCCTTCCCGCTGGTGCTGTTCGCGCTGGCGCTGGTCGGCGCCGTGCCGGACCAGCTGCTCGGGCTGAAGGGCGACTCCCTGCGGGTGGCGCTGATCGTGTTCATCATCGGTTTCTTCAGCTGGCCCTACATCGGCCGGATCATCCGCGGCCAGACGCTGTCGCTGCGGGAGCGGGAGTTCGTCGACGCGGCCCGCAGCCTCGGCGCGCGGCGTCCGTACATCCTGTTCACCGAGCTGCTGCCGAACCTGATCGCCCCGATCCTCGTGTACGCCACGCTGCTGATCCCGACCAACGTGCTGTTCGAGGCGGGTCTGTCGTACCTCGGCGTCGGTGTCCGGCCGCCGACGGCCAGCTGGGGCGACATGCTGTCCATCGCGGCGAACTGGTACCAGGTCGCGCCGCTCTACATGGTTCCGCCCGGCCTGGCCATCTTCATCACGGTGCTGGCCTTCAATCTGTTCGGCGACGGGCTGCGAGATGCCCTCGACCCGCGGTCGCGATAGGACTTCTCTCCAACCAGGGAGCCTGGCTCTCACGAAAAAAGGGGTGCAACAACAGATGAGATGGAATCGCATCACGACGGCCACCGCCGTCAGTGCGGCCGTCGCCTTGGGCCTGGCGGCTTGCGGGGGCAGTGACAACTCCGGCGACAGCGGGTCAGGCGGCGGCACCGACGCGACGAAGGCCGAGTACAACTCGGCCGTCACCGGGACATACAACCCGAGCGACAAAAAGGGTGGCACGCTCCGTATGGCCATCACCGAGAAGTGGGACTCCACGGACCCCGGTGACACCTACTACGGCCTGTCCTGGAACTTGGTGCGCAACTACGTCCGGCCGCTGATGGTCTTCAAGTCGGCTCCAGGCAAGCAGGGCGCGGAGGTCGTTCCGGACCTCGCCGAGGCCGCCGGTGTGCCGAGTGACGACGCCAAGACGTGGACCTACAAGATCCGCAAGGGCGTCAAGTACGAGGACGGCACCGAGGTCACCTCGAAGGACGTCAAGTACGCCGTTGCCCGGTCGCTGGACAAGGCGACGCTGCCGAACGGCCCGACGTACTTCAACGACTTCCTGCTGGACGTGCCCAAGGGCTACAGCGTCTACAAGGACAAGTCGCTGGCTGGTGTCGCCAAGGCGATCGAGACCCCGGACGACCAGACCATCGTCTTCCACCTGAACAAGTCGTTCTCCGGCTTCGACTACTTCGCCCAGCTGCCGGCTACCGCACCGGTCCCGCAGGCCAAGGACACCGGGTCGAAGTACCAGCTGCACCCGATCGCGACCGGTCCTTACAAGTTCGAGAGCCACGACCCGAACAAGGGCCTGACGCTGATCCGCAACGACCAGTACGACCCGGCCTCCGACCCGAACTCGGGCCGCAAGGCGCTGCCGGACAAGATCACGGTCGCCTACAACGTGAACGGTGCCGACATCGACAACCGCCTGCAGGCCGGTGACCTCGACGTCGACATCGCCGGTACCGGTGTGCTGGCGGAGACCCAGGCGAAGATCCTGGGGAACCCGCAGCTGAAGGCGAACGCCGACAACGTCCCGGCACCGCGGCTGAACTTCACCGTGTTCAACGGCGAGGTCAAGCCGCTGGACAACATCGACTGCCGCAAGGCGATCCTGTACGCGGCCGACCACGAGGGGTACCAGCGCGCGTACGGCGGTCCGGTCGGTGGCGACATCGCCACGAACCTGATGCCGCCGCTGGTGACCGGCGCGGTGAAGTTCGACGACTACGGCTTCGAGGCCGACAAGAACGGCAACGTGGACAAGGCGAAGGAGGCGCTGACGGCGTGCGGCATGCCGACCGGCTTCAGCACCAACATCGCGTACCGGGCGGACCGACCCAAGGAGAAGGCGGTCGCGGAGTCGCTGCAGCAGTCGCTGAAGCGGGTCGGCATCAACCTGACCCCGAAGGGTTTCCCGACCGGTGACTACACCAAGCTGTACGCCGGCAAGCCGGACTACGCGAAGGCCAACAGCCTCGGCCTGATCGTCTACAGCTGGGGTGCTGACTGGCCGGACGGCTTCGGTTTCCTGAGCCAGATCGTCGACAGCCGGGTCATCCGCGCCACCGGTGGTAACACCAACCTCGGCGTTCGGATCCCCGAGGTCGACACGTTGATCGACCAGGCGCTGAAGGAGACTGACAAGGCGGCCCGCGAGAAGCTCTGGGTCGACGTCGACAAGAAGGTCATGGAGCAGGCCGCGGTACTGCCGGGCATCTGGGCCAAGGGCCTGCTGTACCGGCCGACCACCTTGTCGAACGTGTTCGTGAGCGACAGCCAGAACATGTACGACTACGCCAGCATCGGTGTGGCCCAGAAGTAGTAGCGGGCTGCTCTGACCATCATTCGCAGCAGAGGTAGGTGAAGGCTGACGGTGGCCGGTGATCAAACGTGATCACCGGCCACCACGCCGAGCACGGTGTTCGCATATCTGGTCCGCCGGGTGATCGGAGCAGTAGTCCTGCTCTTCATCGTCACGGCTGTCACGTTCTCGATCTTCTTCATGGTCCCCAAGCTCGGCGGCGCGACCGCCGACGACCTGGCCTCGCGCTACGTCGGCAAGAGTGCGGGCGTGGAGCAGATCCACGAGACCGCAGTCAGGCTCGGCTTCACCGACCCTCTCTACGTGCAGTACGGCCGCTTCGTGAAGGGCCTGTTCGTCGGTCAGGAGTACAACTACGGCCCGGCGACGGAGCACTGCCCGGCACCGTGCTTCGGCTACTCGTTCCTGACCCAGCAACCGGTCTGGCCGGACCTGGTCGACCGAATACCTGTCACTGCCTCGCTGGCCCTCGGGGCCGCCGTGATCTGGCTGCTGGCCGGAGTCGGCACCGGTGTGGTGTCCGCGCTGAAACGTGGGTCGTTCCTGGACCGGTCGCTGATGTCGGTCGCGTTGGCCGGTGTCTCGCTGCCGATCTTCTTCACCGGTCTGCTGTCACTGTCGATCTTCAGTTACGGCCTCGGCTGGACCGCCCAGGGCGGTACCAACCCGATGGACGCGTCCAGCCCGTGGGAGTGGGCGTACGACCTGCTCCTTCCCTGGATCACGCTCGCCTTCCTGTACGCCGCGGCATATGCCCGGCTCACCCGGGCAGGCATGCTCGAGACCATGAACGAGGACTTCGTCCGGACCGCGCGGGCCAAGGGCCTGACCGAGCGGACCGTGGTCACGGAGCACGGCCTGCGCTCCGCGCTGACGCCGATCCTGACCATCTTCGGTCTTGACCTCGGCCTGCTGCTCGGCGGTGCGATCCTGACCGAGACGACCTTCTCACTGCCCGGCATCGGGCAGTACGCCGTCATCGCGCTGCGGGCCAACGACCTGCCCAAGGTGCTCGGCGTGACCCTGGTCGCCGCCTTCTTCATCGTGGTGGCCAACCTGGTCGTCGATCTCCTGTACGCCGTAGTCGACCCGAGGGTGCGAATCTCGTGACCGAACCTCAAGACCTCGTGACCCCTCAAAACACCGTGCAGCGGATCGAGCGCGGCGAGGCCTTCCTCGACGTCCGCGACCTCAAGGTGCATTTCCCGACTGACGACGGTGTGGTGAAGTCGGTCGACGGGATCTCGTTCCGGCTAGAGCGCGGCAAGACGCTCGGCATCGTGGGCGAGTCCGGCTCCGGCAAGAGCGTCACCAGCCTGTCGATCATGGGCCTGCACAAGGCCGGTACGGCGAGGATCAGCGGCGAGGTGTTCCTCGACGGGCAGGACCTCATCTCGGCCAGCCGCGAGGAGGTCCGCAAGCTCCGCGGCAAGCGGATGGCGATGATCTTCCAGGACCCGCTGTCGGCGATGCACCCCTTCTACACGGTCGGCCACCAGATCATCGAGGCCTATCGGGTGCACAACGACGTGAGCAAGCAGGTCGCGCGCAAGCACGCGATCGCGATGCTCGACCGGGTCGGCATCCCGCAGCCGGACAAGCGGGTGGACGCCTACCCACACCAGTTCTCCGGCGGCATGCGGCAGCGCGCGATGATCGCGATGGCGCTGTCCTGCGACCCCGACCTGCTGATCGCGGACGAGCCGACCACCGCGCTCGACGTGACCGTGCAGGCGCAGATCCTGGACCTGATCAGGGACCTGCAGCGCGAGTTCAACTCGGCCGTCATCATCATCACGCACGACCTCGGTGTGGTCGCCGAACTGGCCGACGACATCCAGGTGATGTACGCCGGCCGGGCGATCGAGTACAGCACGGCCGAGGACATCTTCGACCGGCCGCAGCACCCCTACACCTGGGGGCTGCTCGGCTCGATGCCGCGGATCGACCGGGAGCGCAGCGACCGGCTGATCCCGATCAAGGGCACGCCGCCCAGCCTGATCAACGTGCCGCCGGGCTGCCCCTTCAACCCGCGCTGCAACTACGCGCACCTGAACGGCGGCTTGAGCGAGACCGAGCGGCCGGAACTGTTGGACATCGGTAACGGACACCAGGTGGCGTGCCACCTCACCCCGGAGCTGCGCAAGCAGAGCTGGGAAACCGACATCAAGCCGAAGCTGTGAGCACACAGGGGACTGACGGAGCAACCGTGACGACGACTGACACCGACTCGACCGCAGCGAAGTCGCCGACCGGCGAGGAGCTGCTGTCGGTGACGGGCCTGGTGAAGCACTTCCCGATCCGCAGGGGCGTGCTACAGCGCCAGACCGGCGCTGTGCAGGCAGTGGACGGCCTGGACTTCACCGTCACCAAGGGCGAGACGTTCTCGCTGGTGGGCGAGTCCGGTTGCGGCAAGACCACGACCGGGCGGCTGCTGACCCGGCTGCTCGAGCCGACCGCGGGCAAGATCGTCTTCGAGGGCCGGGACATCACCCACATGTCCGAGGGCAGGATCCGGCCGCTGCGCAAAGACGTCCAGATGATCTTCCAGGACCCGTACGGCTCGCTGAACCCGCGCCACACCGTCGGCAAGATCGTCGGCGCGCCGTACAAGCTGCAGCACGTGAAGACCGAGGGCGGCACCAAGAAGGCCGTCCAGGAGCTGCTCGAGCTGGTCGGCCTCAGCCCGGAGCACTACAACCGCTACCCGCACGAGTTCTCCGGCGGCCAGCGGCAGCGGATCGGGATCGCCCGCACGCTCGCCCTGCGGCCGAAGTTGATCGTCGCCGACGAGCCGGTCTCCGCGCTCGACGTGTCGATCCAGGCCCAGGTGGTCAACCTGCTGGAGGACCTGCAGGAAGAGTTCGACCTGACCTACGTGATGATCGCGCACGACCTGTCGGTGGTCCGGCACGTGTCGGACCGGGTCGCGGTGATGTACCTGGGCAAGATCGTGGAGATCGCCGACCGGGTCGACCTCTACGAGACACCGATGCACCCGTACACGCTCGCGCTGCTGTCCGCGGTACCGATCCCGGACACCAAGCGCAGGGCCAGGCAGGAGCGCATCCGCCTGCAGGGCGACGTCCCCAGCCCGATCAACCCGCCCCCGGCCTGCCGGTTCCACACCCGCTGCTGGAAGGCCCAGGACATCTGCAAGACGGTCGAACCGCCCCTGCTCCAGCTGGCACCCGGCCACCAGACCGCGTGCCACTTCCCGGAGAACCAGCCAGGCGGCGAAGCCCCCAAGACAGGCACTGCCGGCTGAGCTCTGCACCACTCACAACGTCCGCAGAACCGGTGAGGTTCTGCGGACGTTGGTGCTATCCGAAGGCCTGGATGATCTCGGTGCCGAGGGGGAGGGCGAACGGGGTGGTGCGTGGTGGGGTCCGGTCGAAGGTGTAGGTGGAGAAGGCCAGAGTGGTGACCTGGCAGGTCAGGGTGGTGGTGAAGCAGGTGAGGAGGTCCACAGGGCGAGCGGGGGCGTCGGAGCGGAGGCCGACGGCGGTGAAGGTGGTGTCGTTCCAGCCACTGGCTGAAGATCAGTCGGGGGTGGCCGGGGTGGCGCAAGGCGAGCTTCTGGCCGGTCGAGACGGAGAACAAGTCCAGGGCAGCCGCGGCCGGGTCGCCTGGCCAGTTGTCGGCCGGCCCTGCCACCAGGTAGTCGGCGCCGGGGGAGAGGTACCCCTGCTTGCCGGGGAACGCGCGCCCGCCGGTATCACTCGGCGTCGGCCCGACCGCCAGGCCGGTGCCACTCGACGGGTGCTCCAAAGGACGCTGGACGACGTACTGGCCGGACGAGACGCCGCTCCGCGAACCCCGCTCCAGCTGCCATCTGGTCCCCTCGGCTCCACGACGCCCTGAGGCGTCTCCTGCCCGGCCTGACGCGATCGGGAGCACAAAGGGTTGGGCCGGCCGGACGAAGTCCTGGTCCGGTCGAGTGTCGCAGCCGGGAGGGGCCGACCGGGGCGTTCGACAATGTCGAACGAGCAGCGTTGTGCCGCCTCGCTAACACTCCTACATTCCAGTTCTCCGTGGTCGTCACGGGGTGGAAGGGAGGTCAGCATGGCAACGACCGAGGTAGTCAAGTCGAGGACCCTTCTGGGGGAGTGTTCGGCCGAGTTCGCCGGAACATTCATCCTGATCCTGTTCGGTGTCGGTGTGGTCGCCCAAGTGGTGGCCGGCGGGATCGGGGATCACGACTCGATCGCGTGGGCCTGGGGCATCGGGGTAACCATGGGTGTGTACGTGTCGGCCCGGGTCAGCGGCGCGCACATCAATCCCGCGGTGACGATCGCCCTGGCGGCCTTCCGCGGGTTCGCCTGGCGGAAGGTGCTGCCGTACATCGGTGCACAGTTCCTCGGCGCGTTCGCGGCGGCGATGGTGGTCCGCTGGAACTACTCCGAGGTCCTGCAGAAGTTCGACCCCGGCCTGACCATCAAGAGTCAGGGCGTGTTCTCCACCCTGCCGGGCAACGGCAGCGTGGAACTCGGGGTCGGCATGTGGGGCGGTTTCCTCGACCAGATCATCGGTACCGCGATCCTCATGTTGGTCATCCTGGCCATCGTCGACCTGCGCAACACCGCGCCCGCAGCGAACCTCGGCCCGTTCATGATCGGTCTGCTCGTCGTCGGTATCGGGATGGCCTGGGGCACGCTGGCGGGCTACGCGATCAACCCGGCACGTGACTTCGGCCCGCGGCTCGCGTCCGCACTGACCGGATACGGGGGAGACGCTTTCAACGACCAGTTCGGGGATCCCTATTTCTGGGTCCCGATCGTGGGACCGATCATCGGGGCGCTCATCGGCGCGTTCCTCTACGACCTGCTGGTCGGCCGGAACCTGCCGGTCAGCGACGTGGACGAGGAGCCGGGCCGGGTCCCCGAGGAGGAGACGACAGCATGATCCAACGGATCACAGCGCAGTGTGAGGAGAGGACTATCCATGGCTGACTTCGTCGGTGCCGTCGACCAGGGCACCACGAGCACCCGCTTCATGATCTTCGACCACTCCGGCAACGAGGTGGGCATCCACCAGCTGGAGCACGAGCAGATCCTGCCGCAGGCCGGCTGGGTCGAGCACAACCCGGTGGAGATCTGGGAACGCACCAGTTCGGTCATCCGGACCGCGATGAACGCGAACAACCTGCAGCCGAGCGACCTGGCGGCGCTCGGCATCACCAACCAGCGCGAGACGGCCGTGGTGTGGAACCGGAAGACCGGGCGGCCGTACTACAACGCGATCGTCTGGCAGGACACCCGGACCGACCGGATCGCCTCGGCGCTGGAGCGCGAGGGCAAGGGCGACGTGATCCGGCAGAAGGCCGGTCTGCCGCCGGCGACGTACTTCTCGGCCGGCAAGGTCCAGTGGATCCTGGAGAACGTTGACGGGGTCCGTGCGGCCGCCGAGGCCGGTGACGCCGTCTTCGGCAACACCGACACCTGGGTGCTGTGGAACCTCACCGGCGGGACCGACGGCGGTGTCCACATCACCGACGTCACCAACGCCAGTCGCACGATGCTGATGAACCTGGAGACGCTCGACTGGGACGACGAGCTGATCTCGTTCTTCAACATCCCCCGCCAGATGCTGCCGGAGATCCGGCCGTCGTCCGACCCGAACAAGTATGGCGAGACGCTGGCGAGCGGCCCGTTCGGCGGTGTCGTACCGCTGACGGGTGACCTCGGGGACCAGCAGGCGGCCACCGTCGGCCAGGTCTGTTTCAACCCGGGCGAGGCCAAGAACACCTACGGCACCGGCAACTTCATGCTGCTGAACACCGGGACCGAGCTGGTCCGTTCGAAGGCCGGCCTGCTCTCCACGATGTGCTACAAGTTCGGTGACGACGCCCCCGTCTACGCGCTGGAGGGATCGATCGCCGTCACCGGGTCCGCCGTCCAGTGGCTGCGGGACCAGCTCGGCATCATCTCGGGCGCGAGTGAGACCGAGACCCTGGCCCGGCAGGTCCCGGACAACGGCGGCGTGTACTTCGTGCCGGCGTTCTCCGGGTTGTTCGCGCCGTACTGGCGGTCCGACGCTCGCGGGGCCATCGTCGGGTTGTCGCGGTTCAACACGAACGCTCACCTGGCGCGCGCAACACTGGAAGCGATCTGCTACCAGAGCAAGGACGTCGCCGACGCGATGGAGAAGGACTCGGGTGTGAAGCTCGAGGTCCTCAAGGTCGACGGCGGGGTCACGGCGAACGAGCTCTGCATGCAGATGCAGGCCGACATCCTCGGCGTCCCGGTGAGCAAGCCGGTCGTCGCGGAGACCACCGCGCTCGGCGCGGCGTACGCGGCCGGCCTGGCGGTGGGCTTCTGGAACAACACCGACGAGCTGGTCCAGAACTGGAACGAGGACAAGCGCTGGAGCCCGCAGTGGAACGACGACCAGCGTGCCGCTGGGTACAAGGGCTGGGAGAAGGCCGTCCAGCGCACGCTCGACTGGGTGGACGTCGACTGACGCCGCCCAGGCGAAGCGATAACACAGAGTAACAACAGGCAACAAGAAGTAAGACGAGGGAAGGAACAGCACAGTGGGCGCAGTGGCACTGTCACCGCAGGCGAGGACCGAGGCCATCGAGGCGATGGCGGACGGCCGGGAGCTCGACGTCCTGGTGATCGGTGGCGGGGTGGTCGGCAGCGGGTCGGCACTCGACGCCGCAACTCGGGGCCTGACCACCGGGCTGCTGGAGGCGCGCGACTTCGCGAGCGGCACCTCCAGCCGGTCGAGCAAGTTGATGCACGGTGGCCTGCGCTACCTGGAGATGCTGGACTTCCGGCTGGTACACGAGGCGCTGCAGGAGCGCGGTCTGCTCCTGCAGCGCCTGGCGCCGCATCTGGTGAAGCCGGTGCCGTTCCTGTACCCCCTGCAGCACCGGTGGTGGGAGCGGTTCTACGCCGGCGCCGGCGTAGCGCTGTACGACGCGATGGCGTTCAGCTCGGGCCACGGTGGCGGCATGCCCATCCACAAGCACCTGACCCGCCGCGGAGCGATGCGGCTGGTCCCGAGCCTCAAGAAGTCCGCCCTGGTCGGAGCACTGCAGTACTACGACGCCCAGGTCGACGACGCCCGCCACACGATGGAACTCGCCCGTACGGCGGCGTCGTACGGGGCGCACGTCGCGAACCGGGTCAAGGTGACGGGATTCTTGCGCCAGGGTGAGCGGGTCACCGGCGTGCAGGCGAAGGACCTGGAGAGCGGACGCGAGTTCGAAGTACGGGCCAAGCAGGTCGTCAATGCGACCGGGGTCTGGACCGACGACACCCAGGGGATGGTCGGCGAGCGAGGGCAGTACCACGTGCGCGCCAGCAAGGGCGTCCACCTGGTCGTGCCGAAGGACCGGATCCAGTCCAGCACCGGGATGATCCTGCGGACCGAGAAGTCCGTGCTCTTCATCATCCCGTGGGGCCGGCACTGGCTGATCGGCACCACCGACACCGACTGGAACCTGGACAAGGCGCACCCGGCCGCGACCAGCAAGGACATCGAGTATCTGCTCGACCACGTGAACGCCGTGCTCACCACACCGCTGACCCGCGAGGACGTGGAGGGCGTGTACGCCGGGCTCCGGCCGCTGCTGGCGGGGGAGTCCGAGAGCACGTCGAAGCTGTCCCGCGAGCACGTCGTCGCCCACGCGGCCCCCGGTCTGGTGGTTGTTGCCGGCGGCAAGTACACGACGTACCGGGTGATGGCCAAGGACGCGATCGACGCGGCCGCGAACGCGCTCGACGGACGGGTACCCAAGTCGGTCACCAAGAACACACCGCTGGTCGGCGCCGACGGGTACCACGCGATGTGGAACCAGCGGCACCTGATCGCGCAGCGCTCCGGGCTGCACGTCGCCCGGATCGAGCACCTGCTCAACCGGTACGGCGCTCTGATCGACGAGGTGCTCGATCTGGTCGCCGCGGACCCGTCGCTGGGGGAGCAGCTGCCCGGCACGCAGGACTACCTCAAGGCGGAGATCGTGTACGGCGCCACCAACGAGGGCGCCCGGCACCTGGACGACGTACTGGCCCGGCGTACCCGGATCTCGATCGAGGCCTGGGACCGCGGGGTCGAGGCGGCGGAGGCGGCGGCACGCCTGCTGGCACCGGTGCTCGGCTGGGACGAGGCGACGATCGAGCGCGAGGTCTCCTTCTACAAGCAGCGCGTCCAGTCCGAACGCGACTCCCAGGAACAACCCGACGACGAGTCGGCCGACAAGGTCCGCCTGGGCGCCCCGGACATCGTCTCGCCCACCTGAGCACGGCGCCGCCGTCTCGCGCGGTGCCGCCGTCTCGCGCGGCGAGGTGTCCGGCCGCCGCAGGCAGGCGAGCATGTTCAGAGCAACCGCTGAGCCGAGCACCCCATCCGGCCGCCAACTACCTAGCGCCCGAGGCAACCTGCCGCCGGCTCGACCCGTGCTCGGTGGTGCATGTGCCGGTGTTGCGCTGGGGACAGTGGGCGGGTGGCTCGGCTCGGCATGAGGGTGGGTGCTCGGGCTGGCATGCGTGCGGGTGGTCCTGCCGGGGCATGGGTGCGGGTGGTCCTGCCGGGGCATGGGTGCGGGTGGTTCTGCCGGGGTGTGGGGTGGTTCCGCCGGGTAGGGGTCTGGGTGTGGGTGTGGGTGGTTCGCGGTCTCCGCTGCGTGATGGTGCTAGTCGTGCTGGGGTGCGTCAAGAGCGCCTTTGGCGTCCCTTCGGGATCGAAACAAGTTTCGACTCTTGACCCACCCCATCCCGACCAGGGAAGGACGCAGCTACGCGGATCCCGCGCAGAGGTGTGAGCCGGGTTGGGGTGGTGTTTTCGGGGTGGGGTGTGCCGGGCGACGGAGGTGTGAGCCGGTCCGGGGTGGTGTTTCGGGGTGGGGTGTACCGACCGACAGGTATTGCTGGGGTGGTCGCGGAGGTTCCAGGCGTGGGCGGCCCGTCGGGGTGGGGTGTGCGGCGACTACTTCCTGTCCGTCGGTACGCCAGGGCTCCCGGGGGGTGGGTTTTCGCCCCCGAGGAGTGGTGGTTGCGGCGATTCGAGGGTTTGCGCTGGCGGTTTGTTCGACCGCTGGCAGGTTTGTGGCCGGTTGGCCGGTTGGGCGGGGTTGGTCGGCGGCGTGTGGCTCGTTTCGGGGTCGGCTGGCGGGGTGTTCGCTGGCTGGCGGCTTGTAAGGCGCCAGCGGCCGAACAGCCCGTCATCGGGAAGCCGATCGCCGGTCTGGGGGCCGACGGGGTGCGGTGGTGGGGACCGCGGACACCTTCTGGGGGGTGTGACGGCCGGCGGCGGTGCGGGTGGTGGGGACCGCGGACACCTTGTCGGGGGTGTGACGGCCGGTGGCGGTGCGGGTGGTGGGGACCGCGGACACCTTGTGGGGACCTGGGACAGGATATTTCGTGTCCGAGGTCCCGACTTGATGTTCGAGGTCCCGACTTGGTGTTCGAGGTCGCGACTTGGTGTCCGAGGTCCCCACCTTGTGCACCAGGCGAGCGTCTTTTGAGCGGGGCCTCCGCTGGGTTGTTGTACTTTCAACCACTAGTATTCTGGCGAGTATGACGATGGCTGAGCGGGTGGAGCGTCTCGAGGCCGAGCTGATCTTCCGGTTGTCGGGGTTGAACGGGCGGGTCCGGGATCGGATGGGGATCACCGCCGAGCGGATCGGCGGCGGCATCGCGGTGTCGATGGTGAACGATCCGTCCGGGTTCTGGTCGAAGGCGCAGGGATTCGGGTTCACCGAGCCGGTGACCAAGGACCTGATCGGTGAGGTGCTGGACTTCTACCGGGCCGCCGGCACGCCGGTGGCGAACGTCCATCTTGCCCCGGAGGTGCTGCCGGCGAACTGGGCCGAGATCTGCGAGGTGCAGGGCCTGGTGGAGGGACAGCCGACGGTGCGCAAACTGGTGCGCGACGCGCGGCCGGTGCAGCAGGTCGAGACCACCCTGCGGGTCGGCCCGATCGGGCCGGAGGACGGGGAAGCCTGGGCGGCGGTCCAGGTCGAGGCGTTCCAGATGCCGGACCCGGACGGCCGGATGGTCGAGATGCTTGCCTCGGTCAACGAGCTTCCGGGTCTCACCGGCTACGCCGCCTGGGACGGCGACAAACTGGTCGCCACTGGCGCCTTGTACGTCGACGGTGAGCTGGGAGAGTTCGTCAGCGCTGCAACCCTGCCGGAGTACCGCGGGCGCGGCGCGCAGTCCGCCCTGCTCGCCCGCCGCGTGCAGGACGCCCTCGCCGCCGGCTGCACAACACTCGCAGTCGAGGTCGTGAAACCCGCACGCGGCGAGGACAACCCGTCCCTGAACAACGTCCGCCGAGCCGGCTTCGAAATCGCCTACGACCGCCCAGTCTGGACCTGGAAGGGTTAACACCTGGTCCGTTGGGTCTGCTTCATAAGTGCCACGGAGAACAAGTGCTGTTGAGTGGTCAGGTGGATTTGAGCAGCATCGCGTGGCGTCGTGCGACCCCGTCGTTCATGACCTCAGCCAGAGCAGTGCTGTATCAGTCGGCGGTCTTTCGGGTGGGTGGAGTTCACTTGTTTGTTCACACTGGCGGCCTAGAGTCGAGGATGTAGTTCACCCCTGTTTTGGAGGATGTTCGATGTCGTGGGACCGGATCGCTGAACTGCTTGAGCTTGCTGAGGCTGAGGCGGTTTGGGGGTACGAGAACGCGGCGCCTCCCTCGGCGGTCGAGATGCTGGGGCTCGCGTCGAAGCGGCTTGGCGGTGGAGTGGTGTTGTCGGCGCGCAACGACGTGACGAAGTACTGGAGCAAGGCGCTCGGTTTCGGCTTCGAGAGCCCTGTCACGGCTGACCTCGTCGCGGAGATCACTGGTTTCTACCGCGAGCAGGGGGCACTTTTCGCGACTCTGCAGTTCGCGCCCGCGGTGCTGCCACCGGACTGGGACTCCATCCGCGAGAAGGAGGGCCTGACCGAGGGTGGCACCTGGGTGAAGGTCGCCCGGCTGGCGGGTCTGGTGCAGTCGCCCGAGACGGAGCTGCGGATCGCCGAGGTCGGTACCGCCGAAGCCGAGCAGTGGGCGTCGGTGCTGGCGCGCGGCTTCGGGATGCCCGAGGAAGGTATCGCTGAGATGGCGGCCGGAGTGGTCGGGCGGACCGGCTGGACGGCGTACGGGGCCTGGGACGGCGACGAGCTGGTGGCCGCCGCATCCTTGCTGATCACCGGTCAGGTCGCGGAGTTCCCGGGTGCCTCGACGTTGCCGGGTCACCGGGGCAGGGGCGCGCAGTCGGCGCTGCTCGCGGCCCGCGCTCGGCAGGCTGCCGCGGTCGGCGCGAAATGGCTGAGCGCCGAGACAGGCAAGCCGGAGGTGGAAGGCGCCAACGCCTCCCTGAACAACATGCTCCGCACCGGCTTCGAGATCCGCTACGAACGCCAGAACTGGATCTGGCGCCCCTGATCCGCGGCTATTGATCCGAGCCCGCCTGGTCGGGCCGGATCCAGCCGAAGGTGCGCTGGACGGCGGCCTGCCAGTTCGCGTACTCCGTTGCCCGGCGATCCGGATCCATGTGAGGGAGCCACTGGCCGGCCCGGTGCCAGTTGCTCCGGAGCCCCTCGAGATCGGGCCAATAGCCGACCGCCAGCCCAGCGGCGTACGCGGCGCCGAGTGAGACCGTCTCCGTCACCATCGGCCGGACCACCGGTACGTCGAGCAGGTCGGCCAGGAACTGCATCAGCAGGTTGTTCGCCGTCATCCCGCCGTCGACTTTCAACGCGGTCAGCGCGATCCCGGAGTCCGCGTTCATCGCGTTGACCACCTCGAGGGTCTGGAACCCGGTCGCCTCGAGCACCGCCCGGGCCAGGTGTCCCTTGGTGATGTAGCCGGTCAGCCCCGCGATCACGCCACGCGCCTCGCTCCGCCAGTGCGGCGCGAACAGCCCGGAGAACGCGGGCACGATGTAGGCGCCGCCGTTGTCCTCGACCGTCCGCGCGAGCGTCTCGATCTCCGCCGCCGTGTGGATCAGCCCGAGCCCGTCCCGGAACCACTGCACCAGCGAGCCGGTGACCGCCATCGACCCTTCCAGCGCGTACGCCGCGGGCTCGGAGCCGATCTGGTACGCCACAGTGGTGAGCATCCCGTGGGTCGATCGGACGATCTCCTTACCGGTGTGCAGCAGCAGGAACGACCCGGTGCCATACGTGCACTTGGCCTCGCCGGGACTGAAACACGTCTGCCCGAACAGCGCGGCCTGCTGATCCCCGAGCGCCGCACCGATCCGTACTCCGGGCAGCACCTCCGTGGCCGTCGCGAATACGCCGGACGACGGGCGGATCTCCGGCAGCACCGACCGCGGTACGTCGAAGGCGGCGAGCAGGCGGTCGTCCCACTCCAGGGTCTCGATGTTCATCAGCATCGTCCGGCTGGCGTTCGTCACGTCCGTCACGTGCAGGCCGCCCTGCGGACCACCCGTGAAGTTCCAGATCAGCCAGCTCTCCATCGTCCCGAACAGCACCTCGCCCCGCTCCGCGCGAGCGCGCAACCCGGGCGTGTGGTCGAGCATCCAGCGCAGCCGCGGTGCGGAGAAGTACGTCGTCAGCGGCAGCCCGCACAGATCCGCGAATCGGTCGGCGCCCTCGTCGCCGGCCAGTTCGGTGATCAGCCGGTCGGTCCGGGTGTCCTGCCAGACCACGGCGTGGCCGACCGGCTGACCGGTCCGGCGGTCCCAGAGCAGGCTGGTCTCCCGCTGGTTGGTGATGCCGATGGCAACGATCTGGGGCGGCTCGGCGGCGATCTGGCGGATCGCCGCGGGCACCACCCGGGTGACGTTGCGCCAGATCTCGGCGGCGTCGTGCTCGACCCAGCCGGGCCGCGGGAAGAGTTGCCGGTGCTCGCGCTGGGCGACCGACACCAGCCGCCCGCGCCGGTCGAAGAGGATGCACCGGGTCGAGTTCGTTCCCTGGTCCACCGCCGCGACGTACTGCTCAGCCATCCGAACCCCCCTTGCCCGACAGCACCCGTGGTACCGGCAGTACTTCGCACGGTAGGCCCCAGACGGCCGTCCGCGCACCCACCGAGGCGCGGACGCGCCGCTGCATCAGCGCTCTTCCCGCAGATCGCGGCCGATGGCCTCGGCGGTGGCGCGGACCATGGTGACCAGGTCGCTGCGGTGCCGCAGCCGGCTGTCGCAGATGCGTTCGATCCGGCCGGTCAGCCCGACCGCTCCGACCACCAGGCCGCCGAGACCGCGGATCGGCGCGGCGATCCCGGCCAGCTCCACGGTGTGCTCCTCGAACTCGCCGGCCCAGCCCTTCGCCCGGACCGCCATCAGTTCCTCGGCCAGCCGGGCCGGGTCGACGATCGTCCGGGTCGTGTACGAGTCGAGCCTGCCGGGCCGCGCGGCTCCGCTCGCGTCGAAGGCGAGCACGGCCTTGCCGAGGGCGCACGCGTGCGGCGGCAGCGTCGTACCGACGTCGAGGTCCTGGTCGCTGTCGTCGGGGCGGAAGACGTGGTGAACGACGACGACCTTGCCCTCGACCAGGCGGCCGACCCGGACCACCTCGCCGCTTCGGGAGGCCAGGGAGTCGGCCCAGTTGATGGCGCGGCTGCGAAGCTCGTTCGGGTCCAGGTAGCTCTCGCCGAGGCGGCCGAAGGCGTCACTGAGCCGGTAGTGCGCGCCGGTGTGGTCCTGCTCGACGAACCCGACCTGGTGCAGGGTCTTGAGGATGCCGTGCACGGTCGGCTTGGCCAGGCCGAGCGCGTTGCCGAGATCGGCCACACCGAGCCCGTTCGGCGCCGCCGCGAGCAGTCGCAGCACAGCGGCCGCCCGCTCGATGGACTGCACGCTGCCCGGCACACCGGCAGGCTACCCGCGAATTCCTGTCCTGGCTGCGGTTCACTCGGTGGCGATCGCCCGCAGTACGTCGAGCCTTGCTGCACGGCGTGACGGCCACACTGCAGCCAGTACGCCGACCGCTGCCGCGACCAGTACGGCGATCCCCAGCTGCAGCACCGGGATGTCCAGCACGGCCAGTCCGTCCTCCGCCATCACCTGCTGGATCGAGGCGCCGAAGAGCACCCCGATCACCAGGCCCAGCAGGGCGCCGAGGAGCGCGATCGCGATCGACTCGATCTGGAGCATCCGCCGCAACTGCGGGCGATCCATCCCGATCGCGCGGAGCAGGCCGATCTCCCGGGTCCGCTCGACCACGCCGAGCGCGAGGGTGTTCACGATGCCGAGCACGGCGATCAGGATCGCCAGCGCCAGCAGCATGCCGACCACGCCGAGGATCGCGTTGATCGGTCCACGCTCACCTTTCGCGTACGCCTGCTGGTCGCGGACCTGGACGGCGGGGTAGTCCTGCAGCTTGGCGACCACCGTCGGCAGCACGGTGGCAAGACTGGTGCCGTCGGCAACCTCGACGTAGAGGGTCGTGTCGGTGGCCGCACCGCCGATCGCGGTGTAGCCGGGCAGGGAGAGCGCGATCGCGTTGAGTTGCCGGTTCGGCGCGATCACGCCGGCCACGGTCAGCCGGTGAGTGCCGGTCGTGGTGATCAGCTGGAAGGCCTTGCCGACGGAGAGGTCGAGGGTCCTGGCCAGGTTGCGCGGGACGATCGCCTGGCCTGGTTGCAGGCCGTTGACCATGCCCGCCTCGACCTGCGCGGTGATCGGCCCGTCGAGCGTGCCCTCGTCGACTCCGGACACCCGCACCGAGGTGTCGCCGACCTTGCCGGCCATCTGACGGACCCGGTGCACCGAGGTGATGCCGGGCACCTCGGCGATCCGGTCACGGACCTGCCCGCTGAACGGGTTGCCGCCGTCGCTGGTGACCACCAGGTCCGAAGTACCGATGGCGTCGGTGATGCCCTTGTCGACGGACGCCTTCGCGGACGACGCGATCACGACCAGGCCGCTGACCAGGGCGAGCGAGATCATCAGTGCTGACGCGGTGGCCGACGTACGCCGCGGGTTGCGCTCGGCGTTCCGCCGGCCGAGGGTCACCGGCGCTTTGCGCCCGAACGGCGACATCAGCCCGCGTACGGCGTACCGGCTGATCAGGGGGCTCGTCATCACGACGCCCAGCAGGGTGATCGCCGCACCGAGGCCGAGCAGTACTGCGGCCGGCAGGCCTTTGAGGTTGACCGCGATCGCGTAGACGGTGGCTGCCATCAGCAGCATGAACGCACCGATGGTGACGCGGACCAGGATCGAGCGCTCGGGCAGCATCGCGTCGTCGCGCATGGCGGCGACGGGTGGGAGCTTCCCGGCGCGGCGGGCGGCCGGGGACGCGGCGGCGAGCGTGATGCCGATGCCGAGGAGATAGCAGGCGATGATCGTGGCCGGGCTGATCTGCAGCACCGCGGTGGGGATCGCCAGGTCGAGTCGCTGATAGAAGAACTGGAGCCCCGCAGCGACGCCTCCGCCGAGCAACAGACCGAGGGTGGAACCGATGGCGCCGAGCACGAGTCCCTCGGCGAGGACGGTCCCGGTCACCTGGCCGCGGGAGGCGCCGATCGCACGGAGCATGGCGAGCTCGCGGGAGCGCTGGGCGACGAGCATCGCGAACGTGTTGACGATCAGGAACGCGCCGACGAAGAGCGCGAGGCCCGCAAACATCAGCAGCACCGTGCTGAAGCCGCCGAAGGTGTCGTCCAGGGCGTTCTTGCCGTCGGCCGAGACCTGCGCGGCGGTACGCACGGTCGCGTCCTTGCCGGCGACAGCCTCGATCGCCTTCGTGACGGCGGCCGAGTCCTGCCCGGGCTGAACCGCGACACCGATGGAGGTCCAGCCTGGTCCGCCGAGCAGGAGTCGTTGGCCGGTGGCCGGGTCGAAGGTGACGAGCGGGGCGCCTGCCGCGACGCCGGCGAGTACTGGGGTGGTGATCGCGGTGAGGGTCCCGGTCACGGCCTTAGCGGGGGTGACCACCTTGACCTTGTCGCCGAGCTCGTACCCCTCGCGCTGAGCGGTGGACTGGTCGAGGCCGAGCTGGCCCTCGCCCCATGGCGCCTTGCCGTCGATCAGCTTGAAGGGGGAGGTGCGCGGATCGTGCGGCCAGCCGGCGCCGTACGTCGGGAGGCCGTACGTGTCGGTGGGTTTGCTGTCGGAGCCGAGGATCTGCGGGCCGGTGGTGAGGAGCTGCGGGTCGGTTCCGGCGACGCCGGGGACCCCGGCGATCTGGTTCGCGAGGTCCGACGAGAGGGTCGCCGGGCGGGCGCTCGAAGTACCGGTGTCGTCCGACAGCGCCGAGACCGGGGTGACGGTGATGTCGGCTGTGCTGCCGGCGAAGTTCTTCTTGAGCGCGGTCGACAGGGTGTCGGTGAAGATCATCGCGCCGGAGACGAAACCGATGCCCAGCATCACGGCCACCGTGCACAGGACGAAGCGGAGCCTGTGCGCGAGCACCGACCGCAGGCCGAGCTTGAGCATCAGCCCGCCTCGTGCGCGTCGAGCTGCTTCATCAGGTCGAGGACCGACTCCGCGGTCGGGTCGAGCAGCTCGGCCTCCAGACGGCCGTCGGCGAGGAAGAGCACCCGGTCGGCGTACGCCGCGGCGGTGGGATCGTGGGTCACCATCACCACGGTCTGCCCGAACTCGCGCACCGAGCGGTGCAGGAAGCCGAGCACATCGGCCGACGAACGTGAGTCGAGGTTGCCGGTCGGCTCGTCCGCGAACACCACGTCGGGCCGGGATACGAGCGCCCGGGCACAGGCGACCCGCTGCTGCTGACCGCCGGAGAGCTCGGACGGCTTGTGGTTGAGCCGATCCCCGAGACCGATGGTGGTGATCACCTTGTCGAGCCATTCCCGGTCGGGCTTCCGGTTGGCGAGGTCGAGCGGGAGCGTGATGTTCTCGAGCGCGGTGAGCGTCGGCACCAGGTTGAACGCCTGGAACACGAACCCGATCCGATCCCTGCGCAGATGCGTCAACGCTTTCTCGTCCAGCCGGGTCAGCTCGACATCCCCCAACCAGACCTGCCCAGCCGACGGCCGATCAAGCCCCGCCAGACAATGCAACAAGGTCGACTTCCCGGACCCCGAAGGCCCCATGATCGCGGTGAACCGCCCCCGCCCGAAGTCCACACTCACGTCATCCAGCGCATCAATCCGGGTCTCCCCGCCCCCGTACCGCTTCCCCACCCCCACAGTCCGAACCGCCACCACCCTCTCGACAACCTCCACACTCATACCCCGAACGCTAACCGCCCCCAGGCCCACCCAGCCCTCCAACCCACTACGCGCCTCTCGGGGAGCTGGCGCTGCCCAGAGTCCGGGTCTCTACCCCGGGGCAGCGGGAACTCCCCGAAACCGGCACCTTGTGCACCATCCGAGCCGCCACGGCTCCACGGCGGCCAGCGGGGTGTCCGATGGCCGGTTGTTCGACGGCTGGCGCCTTGTGCAAGCCGCTAGCCGTCGGACAGGCCGCCAGCCGGGCTGCTGGATCGACGAAACCGCCACTCGTGGCCCGAACGACGATCTGGATGCCGCCGGCGTGCCAATGGGAGTAGCTGCGCTGGTCTTGGTACCTGCAGCGGGTGCCTGGCTGAGCACGCGAGCGAGCTCGCAGCAGTGGTTGGAGTGTTCGGTTGACCGCGCGCGGTGGGTGTCTGGGGCTGTCTGGTCCAGCGGGGTAGTCGATCAGGCGTCGATGACGACCGGGATTACTACCGGGCGACGGCGCCAGTGGCGGTAGGTCCAGTTGCCTACGGAGCGGCCTACCAGTTCCTCCAGGGCGTTGGCCTCGCCGATGCCTTCGGAGGCTGCCTTCGCGAGGGTTTCCTCGATGACGGGGATGACCTCTTTGAAGGTGGTGTCGTCGTGGACGAAGCCGCGGGCCAGGAAGTCCGGCGGCTCGGCCAGGCGGCCCGTGTTGGCGTCGACGAGCAGGACGACGGTGACGACGCCCTCCTCCGCCAGCGCACGGCGGTCCTTCAGCGACGCCTCGGTGACCCCGCCGACCGTCATCGCGTCGACGTACACGTAGCCCGCCTCGACCTTGCCGACGATCCTCGCGCGGCCGCGGTCCAGGTCGACCACCACGCCGTCCTCGGCGATGATCACCCGGTCAGCCGGTACGCCGGTGCGGGTGGCAAGCTCGGCGTTCGCCTTCAGGTGGCGGAACTCGCCGTGGATCGGCATCACGTTGCGCGGCTCGACCAGGTTGTAGCAGTAGACCAGCTCGCCCGCGCTCGCGTGCCCGGAGACATGCACCTTCGCGTTGCCCTTGTGGATGACGTTCGCACCCCAGCGGATCAGGCCGTTGATCACCGCGTAGATCGCGTTCTCGTTGCCGGGGATCAGCGAGCTGGCCATCAGCACGGTGTCGCCCTCGCCGATCCGGATCATGTGGTCGCGGTTCGCCATCCGGGAGAGCGCGGCCATCGGCTCACCCTGCGATCCGGTGCAGATCAGCGTGACCTTGCGGTCGGGCAGCTTCTCCAGCTCCTTCAGGTCGACGATCAGACCCTTCGGAATCTTCAGATACCCGAGATCGCCGGCGATGCCCATGTTGCGGACCATCGAGCGCCCCACGAACGCGACCTTGCGGCCACCCGCCTTCGCGGCGTCCAGAACCTGCTGGATCCGGTGCACGTGGCTGGCGAAGCTGGACACGATGATCCGGCCGGGCGCTGTCCGGAAAACGGTGTCGATCGCCGGACCGAGATCCTTCTCGGCGGTGGTGAAGCCCGGTACGTCGGCGTTCGTGGAATCCGTCATGAACAGATCCACGCCCTCCTCACCGAGCTTGGCGAAGCCGCGCAGGTCGGTGAGCCGGCGGTCCAGCGGGAACTGGTCCATCTTGAAGTCGCCGGTGTGCAGTACTACGCCGGCCTTCGTCCGGATCGCGACCGCGAGGCCGTCCGGGATGGAGTGGTTGACGGCCAGGAAGTCGCACTCGAACGGCCCGAGCTTGCGCCGGTCGCCCTCCTTGACCTCCACGGTCACGGGCTTGATCCGGTGCTCCTTGAGCTTCGCGGTCAGGAACGCCAGGGTGAGCCTGGAGCCGACCACGGGGATGTCGGAGCGCTCCTTCAGCAGGTAGGGCACGCCGCCGATGTGGTCCTCGTGGCCGTGCGTGAGGACGATCGCGTCGATCTTGTCCAGCCGGTCCCGGATCCAGCCGAAGTCGGGCAGGATCACGTCGACGCCGGGCTGGTGCTCCTCGGGGAACAGCACGCCGCAGTCCACCACGAGCAACCGGCCGCGATGTTCGAACACGGTCATGTTGCGGCCGATCTCGCCGAGGCCGCCGAGAGCGACCACGCGGAGTGCGTTGTCGGGGAGTCTGGGCGGTTGACCGAGTTCGGGATGCGGATGGCTCATAGTGTGGACGGTATCCGAGTCCGGTGACACACCCAGGCATCGACCGGGTGTGACCAGTACCTCAGCCAACTGCTAACGCCCGTCATATCGCTCCTCAGCCATCGACTCCGACGAGGTCTACGCCGGCGGATTCCTGGGCAACCTCCTCGACGGAGCGCACCGGCAGCGGCGGGGGAGTGCCACCCCAGGCTGGGCAGATCGCCTTGTGGTCGCACCAGTCGCACAGCGGTCCCGGGCTCGGCCGCCAGTCGCCCGACTCCAGCGCCCGGGTGATCGCGTTCCACAATGCGCCGACCTTGCGCTCGCAGGCAAGCAGGTCGGCCTCGTCCGGGATATAGCGGACGATCTCGCCATTGCCCAGGTACACCAGCTGGAGCATCGCCGGGACCACCCCGCGCAGCCGCCACAGCACGAGCGCGTAGAACTTCATCTGGAAGAGCGCCTTCGCTTCGAAGAACTCTGACGGCGACCGGCCGGTCTTGTAGTCGACCACCCGGATCTCGCCCGTCGGAGCCACGTCCAGGCGATCGACGTACCCCCGGAGCGTGAGACCCGACTCGAGCTCGGTCTCGACGTACAGTTCGCGCTCGGCGGGCTCCAGCGCGTTCGGGTCCTCCAGGGTGAAGTACTTGCCGAGCAGCTGATGGGCTTCGGCCAGCCACTTGGCCAGCTCGGCACCGTCCGCGTCCTCGGCGAACAACTCGGCGACCTCGGGCTCGGCGGCGAGCACCTGCTGCCACTGCGGCTCGAGCATCTCGGCTGCGTGCTCGAGGGTGCGCTGGCCGGCCGGCAGGTCGAAGAGGCGCTCGAGAACGCCGTGCACCACCGTGCCGCGCACGGCGGCGGAAGACGGTTTCTCCGGCAGCCGGTCGATCACCCGGAACCGGTACTTGAGCGGGCAGGACATGAAATCCGCCGCCCGAGACGGGGACAGGGCTCCGCGCGGGTGGCCGTGCACATCGACTGCTGCTGCAACGCTCATGCCCGAAAGGCTAGGCGAGACCACCGACACTGCGCGCGCACGCCGCACCAGGCTGTGGACAACCACCTCACAACCGGCCCAGAACCGCCCGGCTACGGGTTGAATCGGCTCACAGGGAACTCCCAGCGGACTTTCGGCAAACCATCGGCCTCGGTCGGCACTCTGGAGTCACAGCCGACCAAGGAGACCGACCATGACACCCCCGCACGAACACGACCTGGGCCTCGTACACGACCTGGGCACGCTCCGCCGGCGGAACGTGCTGCGACTGCTGGCAGGCGTCGGCTTTGCGGCGATGGCCGGCTGCGCGACCGACGACTCCACCTCCGGCGGCTCCACGAGCCCCTCCAGCAGCAGCCCGTCCAGCAGCGGTACGACGTCGGCCGGTACGCCGAGCGCCACGACCTCGACGGGAGACGTCGACGAGATCCCGTCCGAGACAGCCGGCCCGTTCCCAGGAGACGGGTCGAACGGCCCGAACGTGCTGACCGAGTCCGGCATCGTCCGCAGCGACATCACCAAGAGCTTCGGATCCTCCTCAGGCGTTGCCGAAGGAGTCCCGCTCACGGTCGAGCTCGTAGTACTGGATGCGGACAAGGACACCGCACTGGCGGGTGCTGCCGTCTACCTGTGGCACTGCGATGCCCAGGGCAGGTACTCGCTCTACGACACTGAGATCACCGACGAGAACTACCTGCGCGGCGTCCAGGCGGCCGATGCCAACGGCAAGGTCACCTTCACCACGGTCTTCCCCGCGGCGTACTCCGGCAGGTGGCCCCACATCCACTTCGAGGTCTACGCCTCGCTGTCGGAGGCCACGGCCGCAGGGAAGATCAGTGCGACCTCCCAGCTGGCCCTGCCGGAGGAGGCCTGCAAGGCGGTCTACGCGACTTCCGGGTACGACGGGAGCACCCAGAACCTGTCCAGGACGTCGCTGCAGAATGACAACGTCTTCGGCGACGACGGCGGGATACACCAGTTGGCGAGCATGAGCGGCAGCGTGCAGGAGGGCTATGCGGCTCGCCTCACCGTGGGTGTGTAGCACGGTGTTACCTAGGGACCAGTAGCGTTACCTCGATGTCCGAGCCGCGTGATCCCCAGAGTCCCGCCCAGCCTGCCGGCGCACCACCCGGCACCTGGGTGCTCGGCCGTGTCAAGGGGATCCGGCTCACCATGCGGTACACCTGGCTGCCGGTCGCAGTACTGCTGGCTCTGGGCTTCTCCAGCATCATCGGGCAGCAGTTCCCCGACCTGGGCAACTGGCGCTACGTGGCGTCGTTCGCCTTCGTGATCGCGTTCACCGTGTCGATCCTGCTGCACGAACTCGCGCATGCGCTGGCGGCGCTGAAGTTCAACATCCAGGTGTCGGAGATCAACCTCGGCTTCTTCGCGGCCGGCACGCACATCGAGGGGGAGCGCAAGAGCCCCTTCGAGGAGTTCGTCGTGTCGGTGGTCGGCCCGCTGGCCTCCCTGCTCGTCGGCGGCCTCGCGTACCTCGGTGCGCGCGCAGCTGACGAAGGCGTCGCATACGTCGCGCTGTTCGAACTCGCCGTGGCCAACCTCATCGTTGGCGTCACCAACCTGCTCCCGGGGCTGCCGCTGGACGGTGGTTGGGTACTGCGGGCGTTCGTCTGGAAGCTGACCGGCAACATGCACACCGGGACGATCGCGGCCGCGTGGGCAGGCCGCCTGATCGCCATCGCGGTACTGGCGGCCCCAGTGATCCTGCAAGAGTTGTTCGACCGGCCGCCGACCATCATCGACTTCGTGATCGCCCTGGCGGTCGGCTTCTTCCTCTGGATGGGCTCGACGGCCTCGCTCATGCAGGCCCGGCTCCGGCGCAAGCTCCCCGCCCTCCAGGTCCGCACCCTCGCCCGCCGCGCGATCGCCGTACACGCCAATACTCCGGTGTCGGAAGCGGTCCGCCTGGCCGCCGGGGCGCAAGCGGGTGCCGTAGTGGTCATCGACGGCGACGACAAGCCGCATGCGCTCGTCTCGGAGTCCGCGGTCAACGCGATCGCCCCGAACCAGCGCCCCTGGACCACAGTCGGCGAAGTAGCCACCCGCATCGGCGCCGGCCACATCATCGGCGTCAACGACACCGGCGAAGAAATCCTCGCCACCCTCCGCAAGAACCCCGCCACCGAATACCTCGTCCTCGACGCCAACGGCGCCGTGTACGGCGTCCTCGCCACCGCCGACGTGGAAGAGGCCTTCCGCGCCCGCTGACCCGGTACCGCCGGTACGTCGGTACGCCGCGCGGGGTAGTGGGTGAACATCAGGTGCGGGTGGTTCGTCGGGCATGGGTGCGGGTGGTTCGCCGGGCGTGGCGTGCGGGTGGGTTCCCCGGGCATGGGTGGGGGTGGTTCGCGGTCTCCGCTGCGTGATGGTGCTAGTCGGGATGGGGTGCGTCAAGAGCGCCTTCGGCGTCCCTTCGGGATCGAAACAAGTTTCGACTCTTGACCCACCCCATCCCGACCAGGGAAGGACGCAGCTACGCGGATCCCGCGGAGGGGTGTGAGCCGGGTCGGGGTGGTGTTTTCGGGGGGTGGGGTGTACCGGGCGACGGAGGTGTGAGCCGGTCCGGGGTGGTGTTGTCGGGGTGGGGTGTACCGACCGACAGGTAGTGCTGGGGTGGTCGCGGAGGTTCCAGGCGTGGGCGGCCCGTCGGGGTGGCGTGTGCGGCGACTACTTCCTGTCCTTCGGTACACAAGGGGCTTCCGGGGCTGGGTTTCGCCATGGTGGGTGGTGGCCGTGCCGATTCGGGGGGTGGCGCCGCCGGGTTGTTCGACCACTGGCAGGTTGTCAGCCGGCTGGCCGGTTGTTCGGCCGCTTCTGACTCGTTTCGGGGTCCACTGGCGGGATGTTCGCCGGCTGGCGGCCAGTAGGGTGCCAGCGGCCGAACAACCCGCCAGCGACGGCCTGCCGACGGCCCCGGACCCGCATTTTGGGCACCAGACGTGCTCCCCGGCCCTTGTCGCCACACCCCTCAGCGGCTCCGGGATAGCTGCGTCCTTCCCTGGTCGGGGTGGGGTGGGTCAAGAGTCGGAACTTGTTCCGATCCCGAAGGGACGCGAAGCGCTCTTGACGCACACCGGCCCGACTAGCACCATCACGCAGCCCGGGGACGCAACCACCCGAACCGATGCCGCGGGAATCCATCGGCCGGTGCGAGGTGGAACCGCCCGGACCCTTGCCGGTGGACTGTCCAGAACCTGTGCCGACGGGGTCAGCCGGGGGCGGCGTACCGGCGTACCTGGGTACGGGTGGTGGGCAGTTAAGGTGAGCGCCTTATGTCTGATCTTCGTGACTTTCCTGATGTGTCGTACTCCGGGGTCCACCACGGGCCGCTCCAGGCGGGGGAGTGGATCACGTTGTCGGACCCGAAGGGGCGGCGGCACTCTGTGTTCCTGGAGCGGGGGAAGATCTTCCACACGACCAAGGGCGGGATCGCCCATGACGACCTGATCGACGGGCCGGACGCGGTGGTGATCCGGTCGGCGGGGAACGTCGAGTATCTGGCGCTGCGGCCGTTGATGGCCGACTACTCGGTGTCGATGCCGCGGGGGGCCGCGGTGATCTACCCGAAGGACACCGCGCAGATCGTCACGATGGCCGACATCTTCCCCGGCGCGAAGGTGGTCGAGGCGGGTGCCGGGTCGGGCGCGCTGACCACCGCGCTGCTGCGGGCCGTCGGCATCCACGGGGAGGTCATCTCGTACGAACGGCGCGAGGACTTCGCCGAGGTGGCCCGCAAGAACGTGACCGGGTTCTTCGGCGGGGAGCATCCGGCTTGGCGGCTCGAGGTCGGGGACCTGGTGGAGTCGCTGGACGAGACGGACGTCGATCGCGTCGTACTGGACATGCTGGCCCCCTGGGAGTGCGTTGACGCCGCCGCGGGTGCCCTGGTGCCGGGCGGGGTGTTCTGCGCTTACGTCGCCACCACGACCCAGTTGAGCCGGGTCGTCGAAACGCTGCGGGCGCACGGTGAGTTCACCGAGCCGCGGGCCTGGGAGTCGCTGGTCCGGGACTGGCACGTCGAGGGGCTCGCCGTACGGCCCGGCCACCGGATGCAGGGGCACACCGCGTTCCTGGTCACCGCTCGGCGGATGGCGCCGGGGGTGAAGGCACCCCGGAAGAAGCGGCGTCCGGCCCCCGGAGCGTACGGCGACGACTATTCCGGGCCGCGCCGGTCCGATTCGGTCGGGGACACGCCGACGGCAACCGATTCATCCGCAACCGACACGTGATGGGATTCAGCTTGCTCAGTGAGGTTTTCTGGGTAAGGTCCATAGGGTCGAGCCCCACATGGTGAGGTGATGATCGTGGCTGGAGACGAGAGTCCTACCGCGGCAGAGCTGCGTAATCAGGTCCGGTACCTGGAAGCCGAGGTCGCAGCGTTGCGGCGTCGGTTGTTGGAGCACCCGGCGGACAGCCGGTCGCTCGAGAGCAGACTGTCGGAAACCCAAGCGTCCTTGGCGAGCGTGACCGCGCAGAACGAGCGGTTGGCGGAAACGCTGCGCGAGGCCCGAGAGAAGATCATCGCCCTCAAGGAGGAGGTCGACCGGCTGGCGCAACCGCCGTCCGGTTTCGGTACCTTCCTGGGCCGCAACGACGACGACACGCTGGACGTGTTCACCGGGGGACGCAAGCTCCGGGTCGCGGCGAGCCCCTCAGTCGACCTGGACGCGCTGAAGCTCGGCCAGGAACTGATGCTGAACGAGGCGTTGAACGTGGTCGAGGCCTGCGACTTCGAGGTCGTCGGCGACGTAGTGATGCTGAAGGAGCTGCTGGCCGACGGCGAGCGGGCACTGGTCATCGCGCAGGCGGACGAGGAACGGGTCGTACGACTCGCGTCACCGCTGCTCGACCAGCCGCTGCGGGCCGGCGACTCGCTGCTGCTGGAGCCCCGCTCCGGCTATGTGTACGAACGGATCCCGAAGTCCGAGGTCGAGGAGCTGATCCTCGAAGAGGTGCCGGACATCGACTACACCCAGATCGGCGGCCTCTTCGGCCAGATCGAGCAGATCCGGGACGCGGTCGAGCTGCCGTACCTGCACAAGGACCTGTTCCTGGAGCACGAGCTCAAGCCGCCGAAGGGTGTTCTGCTGTACGGCCCGCCGGGCTGTGGCAAGACGCTGATCGCCAAGGCGGTGGCGAACTCGCTGGCCAAGAAGGTCGCCGAGAAGACCGGTGTCGAGGGCAGGTCGTTCTTCCTCAACATCAAGGGTCCCGAGCTGCTGAACAAGTACGTCGGCGAGACCGAGCGGCACATCCGGCTGGTCTTCCAGCGGGCCCGGGAGAAGGCCTCCGAGGGCATGCCGGTGATCGTGTTCTTCGACGAGATGGACTCGCTGTTCCGCACCCGCGGCTCCGGTGTCTCCTCCGACGTCGAGAACACCATCGTCCCGCAGTTGCTGAGCGAGATCGACGGCGTCGAGGGCCTGGAGAACGTGATCGTCATCGGTGCCTCGAACCGTGAGGACATGATCGACCCGGCGATCCTGCGGCCGGGACGGCTGGACGTGAAGATCAAGATCGAGCGTCCGGACGCCGAGGGCGCCCGCGACATCTTCTCGAAGTACCTGACCACCACGCTGCCGTTGCACGCCGACGACCTGGGGGAGTTCTCCGGGGACAAGTCGGAGACCGTGAACGGGATGATCCAGCGGGTCGTCGAGCGGATGTACACCGAGACCGACGAGAACCGCTTCCTGGAGGTCACCTACGCCAACGGTGACAAGGAGGTCCTGTACTTCAAGGACTTCAACTCCGGCGCGATGATCCAGAACATCGTCGACCGGGCCAAGAAGATGGCGATCAAGGCCTACCTGGACGAGAACCAGAAGGGTCTGCGGGTGCAGCACCTGCTGCAGGCGTGCGTCGACGAGTTCAAGGAGAACGAGGACCTGCCGAACACGACCAACCCGGACGACTGGGCGCGGATCTCCGGCAAGAAGGGCGAGCGGATCGTCTTCATCCGTACGCTCGTCTCCGGCAAGCAGGGCACCGAGCCCGGCCGCTCCATCGACACGGCCACCAACACCGGGCAGTACCTGTAACACCTGCCCACCACGCGACACCCCAGCCGCCCCGGTCCCCACGGACCGGGGCGGCTGTGCGTTGTCAGCTCAGGCGGAAACGCCGCGGAGCGGGCGGCTGCTGGAGGGTGGCTACTCAGGGGGTCGGACCGGGGTCTTCCCTGATCCGTCAGGTGGTGAAGCTGTCGTACCTTCCTGGGTATGGCGACGGACGAGATTCGCAAGGACCTGCGCGCCGCGGTGGCCGCGCGGCAGGAGCTGGGCCCGGAGTACGAGCCCGAGATCATCGACGCGTTCCTGGAGAAGATCGACGCCCGGATCGCCCAACGCCCTGTCGCTCCGGAGCCGGTCAGGACCGGGCCGCCGAGCAAGGAGAACGACCCCGGCGGCCTCGCCCTCGCGATCGTCTCCGTCGTGGCCGGTATCCCGATCACGGCCATCGCCGGCGAGATGGAAGGCACCTTCGCTGTCATCATCTGCTGGGGCGGCCTGGTCGGCATCAACCTGGCCCGCTCCATCTCCCGCTTCATCGCCCGCCAGCCGTAACCCGCCAGCAGATCGCCAGAACGGCTCACAGACGCGCCAGGATGCCCTTCAGGCCGCTCTCCACGTCCTCCGGCAGGTCGAGCAGCAGCCCGCGATGTACTTCGTACCAAGGCCCGAGCTGGTGCCAGTCGTGCGCCCGGCTGCGGAGCTCCGGGGTGACGCCGTACGTCTCGCTGACGCCCTCGGCGATGCCCGCCGGCGCGCCGTTGAGCAACCAGCACAGGTCCAGCGCCGGATCGCCGATCTCAGCATCGGTCCAGTCGATGATCCCGGTGATCCGCCCGTCAGCGACGAGCAGGTGATCCGGCCCGAGATCCGCGTGAACCAGTGCTGTCCGAACTCCACCGACCCGCTCCAGGAGCGCCCTGCCGGCAGCCTGCGCGGACTGCGGCAGCAGCGGCACAACCTGCGCCCGGGCCTCGTCGAGGAACACCGTCTTCTCCGCGGCCGCCGTCTCCGCGTCCACTGCGCCATGGGCGACGGCCTCGGCCGGATCCACCGCGTGGAGCGCTTTCAGGAACGACCCGAGCTCGCGGCCCAGCGCAGTACTGCCTGCTTCTAGTGGGTCCCCGACCATGAGACGATGGCGTACGCCGTACTCAGTGGGCTCGGGGACTGGCACGGGCAGCGGGAGTTGTGGCGCGAGCCAGGGGAGGAGGCGGGTCTCTGCGAGCAGGCGCGGGCGGACCTCCTCGCGGCGTGGTTCCCGGTGCAGCCAGTCGCCGTCCAACCAGGCGCGGCTGTCCCAGCCGTTGTCCTCGATCCTCATGCGAGGCTGCGGACGAGTGGACCGAGCAGGGCGGCGGTGTCGGGCATGAACGGCCACTCGGGGTCGTCCAGCCGCGCTACGAGCTCCGCGGGGGACATCCAGTCGCCCCACTCGACCTCCTCCGGCTGGTGCTTCACAGGGCCGTCCCAGACGCACGTGTAGAGGTAGGCGTGGTAGCTGGTGAACTCGTCCGCGTAGTCGCCCTCCGGCAGCCGGGCGAGCTCGACCCCGGCGATCCCCAACTCCTCGGCCAGCTCGCGCACGACCGCGTCGTACGGGTCTTCACCGGCCGCTACGACGCCGCCGGCCGCGAAGTCGTACCGTCCCGGGTAGACGTCCTTGGTGGGCGTTCGGCGGTGCACGTAGATGTCACCGGCCGTGTTCCGGACCAGTACTCCGGTCGCGCCGTGGCGCAGGTTGTCGCGCCGCATGACGGAACGTGGCGCGGATCCGCACACCCGGCCGTCGCTGTCCAGCAGTGCCACTTGTTCGTCCATTCGTGCAGTCTCACAGGTAACCCTGTGGACACAGCAACACCTTTAGTCGGCCCGACCGCGTAGGCTCGATCGCATGAGTGTTCGGCGGATCATGGGGACCGAGACCGAGTTCGGCATCTCGGTTCCAGGCCAGCCCGGGGCCAACCCGATGCTGACTTCCAGCCAGGTGGTGAACGGTTACGCACAGACGCAGCCACTGGCGCGCAAGACGAGGTGGGACTTCGACGAGGAGCACCCGCTGCGGGACGCGCGCGGCTTCGACCTGAGCCGGGAGGTGGCGGACTCGAGCCAGCTCACCGACGAGGAGACCGGGCTGGCGAACGTGATTCTCACCAACGGCGCCCGGCTGTACGTCGACCACGCCCACCCGGAGTACTCCGCACCCGAGTGCACGAATCCGCGCGACGTGGTGGTCTGGGACAAGGCGGGCGAACTGGTGATCATGGAGGGCGCGCGCCAGGCCCGGCAGATCCCCGGCGCCCCGCCGCTGAACCTCTACAAGAACAACACCGACAACAAGGGCGCGTCGTACGGGTCGCACGAGAACTACCTGATGCGCCGGTCCACGCCGTTCGCGTCGATCGTGCGGCACCTGACCCCTTTCTTCGTCAGCCGCCAGGTGGTCACCGGCGCCGGCCGGGTCGGCATCGGCCAGGACGGCAACGCGCACGGCTTTCAGATCAGCCAGCGGGCGGACTACTTCGAGGTCGAGGTCGGCCTGGAGACGACGCTGAAGCGCCCGATCATCAACACCCGCGACGAGCCGCACGCGAACCCGGACCGGTACCGTCGGCTGCACGTCATCATCGGCGACGCCAACCTGTCCGAGATCTCCATCTACCTGAAGGTCGGTACGACGTCGCTGGTGCTGGCGATGATCGAGGACGGCTGGCTGACCGACGACCTGAGCGTCGACCGGCCGGTCACCGCGCTGCACGAGGTCAGCCACGACCCGACCTGCACTCACCTGATGACGTTGAAGGACGGCCGCAAGCTGACCGCGGTCCAGTTGCAGACGGAATACCTCGAGCAGGCCCGCAAGTACGTCGAGGACAAGTACGGCGACGACGCGGACCGGCAGACCAAGGACATCCTGTACCGCTGGGAGCAGCTGCTCGACCAGCTGGCCACCGACCCGATGAAGCTGGCCGACCAGCTCGACTGGGTCGCGAAGCTGAAGTTGCTGCAGTCCTACCGCGACCGCGACGGGCTGGAGTGGGACGACCCGAAGCTGCACCTGGTCGACCTGCAGTACGCCGATCTTCGTCCGGACAAAGGGCTGTACTACAAGCTGGTCAAGGCCGCCCGGATGCAGCGCCTGGTCAGCGACGAGGAGATCCGGATGGCCGTCTCGCACCCGCCGACGGACACCCGCGCCTACTTCCGCGGCCGCTGCATGCAGCAGTACGCCGGGCAGGTGGCGGCGGCCTCGTGGGACTCGGTGATCTTCGACCTGCCGGGCCGGGAGTCGCTCCAGCGGATCCCCACGCTGGACCCGCTGCGCGGTACGAAAGCACATGTCGGGGCGCTGCTGGACCAGTGCGACACCGCGAGTGACCTGGTTCGCACCATTACTGGGGGCGCCGCCGGGTAGGGTCGCTGTAGAGGGTCGGTTGGGCGGCCCTCCACGGCGGTTCTAGGAGGTGTGTGCCATGGCGAAGGACGGCGGACAGCAGCACAAGCAGACGAAGCGCTCGTCGACCGAGGAAGAGGTCACCGAGGCCAAGTCGAGCGAGGACGTCGCTGAGCGCAAGGAAAGGCTCGACGACGATGTCGACTCGATCCTCGACGAGATCGACGAGGTGCTCGAGGAGAACGCGGAAGAGTTCGTCCGCGGCTTCGTGCAAAAGGGTGGGGAGTGAACCGCTAGATGACATTCGATGCCTCCGGCCGGTTGCCGGAAGCCTTCCTGACCCCAGGTGGCTCGTCCTTCATGGACTTCCTGGCCGGGCACGCGCCCGACCTGTTGCCCGGACGACGCTCCCTGGGGACAGGTGACCTGTCCAAGGACGTCCCGCACGGCACCACGATCGTCGCCGCCACCTTCGAGGGCGGCGTCGTGATGGCCGGCGACCGGCGCGCGACGATGGGCAACATCATCGCCCAGCGGGACATCGAGAAGGTGTTCCCCGCCGACGAGTACTCGTGCGTCGGGATCGCCGGCAGCGCCGGGCTCGCGGTGGAGATGGTGCGGCTGTTCCAGGTCGAGCTGGAGCACTACGAGAAGCTCGAGGGCACCACGCTGAGCCTGGACGGCAAGTCCAACCGGCTGAGCGCGCTGATCCGCGGCAATCTCGCGTTGGCGATGCAGGGCCTGGCCGTGGTGCCGCTGTTCGCGGGCTATGACCAAGACCAGAAGGGCGGCCGGATCTTCTCCTACGACCCGACCGGCGGACGGTACGAGGAGACCTCCTTCCACAGCGTCGGCTCGGGCTCGTTGTTCGCCCGCGGCGCGCTGAAGAAGCTGTACCGGGAGGGCATGTCGGCGACCGACTGCGTGACGGCGACGATCCAGGCGCTGTACGACGCGGCCGACGACGACTCCGCGACCGGTGGGCCGGACATGGCCCGGCGGATCTTCCCAGTGATCGGCGTGGTCACCTCGGACGGCTACCAGCGGATGCCCGAGGAGGAGGTCGGCGCGATCGTCGACTCCATCGTCGCGGCCCGGCTGCAGCGTCCGGACGGCCCGGCCGCACCGCTGACCTGAGCCCTCCCGCGCCTCGATAAGAAGGATTTCCATGAGCGTTCCGTTCTACGTCTCACCCGAACAGCTGATGCGGGACCGGGCCGACTTCGCCCGCAAGGGCATCGCCAAGGGCCGCAGCGCGATCGCCCTGCAGTACGCCGACGGCATCCTGTTCGTCGCGGAGAACCGGTCTCCGGCGCTGCACAAGGTGGCCGAGATCTACGACCGGATGGCCTTCGCCGCCGTCGGCCGGTACAACGAGTTCGAGAACCTGCGGATCGCCGGCGTGCGGCTGGCGGACATGCGCGGGTACTCCTACGACCGCCGTGACGTCACCGGCCGGGCGCTGGCGAACGCCTACGCCCAGACGCTCGGCGCGATCTTCTCCTCCGGCGGCGAGAAGCCGCTCGAGGTGGAGATCCTGGTCGCCGAGATCGGTTCCACCGCCGCCGAAGACCAGATCTACCGCCTCACCTACGACGGTTCGATCGCCGACGTCCGGGGGTACGCCGTGATGGGCGGCCCGGCCGAGCAGGTGGCGGACTACGTGGGCGAGCACTACTCGGAGGGCATCTCGCTCGCGGGCGCGCTCCGGCTCGCGGTGGACGCCCTCGGCCACGACGGCACCGAGACCCGGCAGCTCGAGCCGGACCAGATCGAGGTCGCCGTCCTGGACCGGACCCGGACCCAGGTGCGCAAGTTCAAGCGGATCTCGGAGGAGACGCTGGCCCGGATCCTGTCCGAGTCCAGGCCCGACACCTCCCCGTCCGAGCCGACCACGCACGCGGAGACGGCGGAGACGGTGAACGGCGGCACCTACGAGAGCGACTCCTCGTCCGCCGACGACGCCCCGGTGGCGCCGCCCGAGGACGACGCTCCCATCGCGCCGCCCGAGGACCCGGACACCGACCGCCCTCTGTGAGCGACCAGGAATCGTCCGCCGCGGGAGCACCTCCCGCGGCGGACGACGCTCTTTCGCGGCGGCCCCGGGCTGATGAGCGACCGCGGTCTGACGGCCGGCTTCCGGACAAGCAAGCTGATGGTTCGCGGCCTGGAGATCCGGAGGCTTGGGTGCTGCTGGACGAGAAGCCCGGGTTCGAAGGGTTCCTGACCGTCCGGCTGCGGCGCTACCGGCTGCCGGACGGCCGGGAGGTGGACTGGGATGTCTTCGGCCCGAAGCTCTCGGCTGGGATCACCGCGGGCATCACCGTGCTGCCGCTGACCCCGGAAGGCGGGATCGTCACCGTGCGCATGTTCCGCGCCGGCCCCGACCAGATCGTCACCAACCTCCCGGGTGGTCTGATCGACCCGGGTGAGGAGCCGGACGCGGCCGGTCGGCGGGAACTGGAAGAGGAGACCGGCTACACCTGCGAGTCCATCGAGGTGGTCGGTTGGCACTGGTCGTCGGCCTCGTCGGTCTACCGCAAGTACCTGGCGATCGCCCGCGGCTGCCGACCGGACGGCGTGCAGCACCTGGACGAGACCGAGGACTGCGTCCCGGTGGAACTCACCGTCGAGGAGTTCCGCCGCGAACTCCGCACGCCCGGCGCGATGACCGGCACCGACGCGGCGTACCTGACCCTCGACCACGCCGGCCTCCTGTGACCAGCGGCTTGCACGTCACTGGACTCGTCGGCGCGGCTTAATCCGTTTGCCGGGAGCGATCCAGAGCCCGAGGATGTCCGCGTGCTGATTGATCACTGGCCGCTCCGAGGCCTCCGGCTGACCACCGACCGGCTCGTACTCCGCCTCCCTGACGAGCAGGAGTTGTCGGCACTGGCCGATCTCGCCGCCGGTGGGGTCCACAAGGCCGGCGAACGCCCCTTCCTGACCCCCTGGACCGATCTACCTCCCGCCGAGCGAGCGCGGTACGTCCTCCAGGGGTACTGGAGCTGCCTCGGCAGCTGGACTCCGGACGACTGGGCCCTCGACCTGGGCGTGGTCCAAGGCGACCAACCGATCGGTTTCGTGACGCTCAGGGCCCGTGAGTTCGCCACCCTCCGCGAGGTGAAGACCTCGTCATGGCTCGGCCTCGCCCACCACGGCCAAGGCCTTGGCACCGAAGCCCGTACTGCGCTGCTGCACCTTGCGTTCGAGGGACTCGGCGCTGAGGCGGCACTCTCGGAGGCGTTCCAGGACAACCTCGGGTCCCAGGGGGTGTCCCGCAAGCTCGGCTACCTCCCGGACGGCATCTCCCGCGACGTCCTGCACGGCGAGGTGGTGATCTCGGACCGCCTCCGGCTGACCCGCGAGAACTGGCAGCAGGTCGACCGCCGACCGGTCGAGATCTCCGGGCTGGACAGCTGCCGCGAGTTCTTCCTCGCCGCGGACGGGGCCGGGGGAGCGGAGCGGTAAACTCTACTACGGACCGCTACTGGCGTTGAGGTGGTGTACCACCGGGGAACGGTCCGTCGGCGGATCCGTCGACCAGCAGCCGCGCGCCTGGGCCACCCGACCTGTTCGTCGACGCCCGAAGGAGCGCGCCATGACCTCTCCCAGCAACCACACCCTCACGTTCTCGAACCCGGACGACCCCAAGTCCGCGCCCCGCGAAGCCGCTCGGCTGATGGTGGGGACGGACCTCGCCGCGGAGATGGTGGCGAAGGCCGCCGAGCGCGCGAAGGCGTTGAAGGACGCGACCGGGGTCGAGGCCTGCCTGGCGACCGTGCTGGTGGGGGATGACCCGGCGTCGGCGACGTACGTCCGGATGAAGCAGAACCGCAGCAAGAAGGCGGGCATCGGCTCGCTCAGCGTGGTCCTGCCCGCCGAGACCACCACCGAGGAGCTCGTCGCCGAGCTGCGCAAGCTCTCGGAAGACCCGAAGGTGCACGGGATCCTGCTGCAGCACCCGGTACCGGCTCACATCGACGAGCGTGCCGCATTCGAGGCGATCGACCCGGCCAAGGACGTCGACGGGGTCACCATGCACGCTTTCGCCGCGATGGCCTTTGGTGAGCCCGGGTTCCGCTCGTGCACGCCGGGTGGAATCATCCGCCTGCTCGAGGCGTACGACGTACCGCTGGCCGGCGCCCACGCGGTCGTCATCGGCCGCAGCCCGATCCTCGGCAAGCCGGTCGGGATGTTGCTCCTGGCATCGAACGCGACGGTCACCTACACCCACTCGAAGACCCGCGACCTGGCGGACATCGTGAAGACCGCCGACATCGTGGTCGCGGCGGTCGGCAAGGCGAACTTCGTCCGCGGCAGCTGGCTGAAGCCCGGCGCGGTCGTCATCGACGCCGGCTACAACGAGAACAACACCGGCGATGTCCACTTCGAAGAGGCCACCCTGGTAGCCGGCCTCATCACCCCAGTCCCGGGCGGAGTCGGCCCCATGACCATCGCCCTCCTCCTGGAACAAACCGTCGCCGCCGCCGAGGCGCAGACCACCACCGCCTGAGGGGCAGAATCCGAGACGGCTGTCCGTCTGTTGGCGGGGCTGTCCTAGGGTTGAGGTAGGTAGGGACGACGAAACCAGGAGGCAGGCGCTGTGGCGGTACGGGCGATCCGGGGTGCCACCCAGCTAGAGGTGGACGAGCGCGAGCATCTGCTCGATCGGTCCGCGGAGCTGGTCCGGGCGGTACTCGAGGCGAACGATCTCGACTCCGCGGACCTGATCAGCATCCTGTTCACCGTCACGCCGGACCTGCACTCGGAGTTCCCGGCGGTGGCCGGCCGGCAGATCGGGCTGACGGACGTCCCGCTGATGTGCATGCAGGAGATCGACGTGCCGCACGCGCTGCCGCGGGTGGTCCGGATGATGGTGCACGTCGAGACGTCGCGCTCGCGGGAGAAGATCCAGCACGTCTACCTGCACGGCGCCGTCAGCCTGCGCCCGGACCTCACCGGCGCCCAGTGAAGACCCCAGTGAACGCCCCAGTGAGCACCGCAACGGTGGTCGACCGATGACCGAGCTCCGCGGTCCGGTCCGGATCGTCGGCACCGGCCTCATCGGTACGTCGATCGGCCTGGCGCTCGGGCGGCTCGGCGTCGTGGTCGAGCTGGTGGACGCCGACCCGGACAACGCACTGATGGCGGAGCGGATCGGCGCCGGTTCGCGGCTGGTCCAGATCGAGCCGCAGCTGGTCGTCGTCGCAGTACCGCCGGACCACGTCGGCGCGGTGATCGCCGAGCAGCTGCGCCAGACCGACGCGGTGATCACCGACGCGGCGAGCGTGAAGTCGAAGCCGCTCACCGATGCGTCCGCCCTCACCGACGACCTCAGCCGCTACGTCGGCAGTCACCCGATGGCCGGCTCCGAGCGATCCGGCCCGCTCGCCGGCCGAGCCGATCTCTTCGACGGCGCGACCTGGGCGATCACCCCGCACGAGACCAGTGACCCCAAGGCCGTCGACCTCGTACGTCGTCTCGCCGAGGCGGCCGGGGCTCGTACGGTCGAGCTGTCCGTGCAGGACCACGATCTCGCCGTCGCCCGGGTGTCCCACCTGCCGCACCTGATGTCGGCGTTGGCCGCCGGCACCCTCGTCGACGCACCGAACTCCCACCTCGAGCTTGCCGGGCAGGGCGTCCGCGACGTCACCCGGATCGCGGCCGGCGACCCTCGGCTGTGGACCCAGATCGTGTCCGCGAACTCGACCGCGCTGACCGGCCTGCTCGAGCGGATCCGCGACGAGCTCGACCGGATGCTCGTTGCCCTAGGCAAGGAAGAGGCGGGGGAGGAGCTCGCCTCGATCCTCGGCCAGGGCGTGTCCGGCGCGGTCCGGGTTCCCGGCAAGCACGGCGCCCCGCACATCGAGCTGGTCCCGGTGCTCGTCACCATCCCCGACCGGCCCGGCCAGCTGGCCCGGCTGTTCGCGGACGCGGCCGAGTCCGGCGCCAACGTCGAGGACCTGCGGATCGACCACAGCCCGGGCCGACCGGTCGGTGAGGTCGAGCTGGCGGTCAAACCGGCCTCGGTGGATCAGCTGGTCCGGGTACTGACCGAACGTGGCTGGTCCGTTCACCGGTAACCTTCGGCCCATGATCATCGCTGTTGACGGCCCGAGCGGTTCCGGCAAGTCGAGTACCGCCCGTGGTGTCGCGACCAAGCTGGGGCTGCGCTACCTCGACACCGGAGCGATGTACCGGGCGGTGACCTGGTCGGCGCTGGAACACGGCCTCGACCTGGACGACACCGCGGCGGTCGCCGCGCGAGCCTGCGCACTGGTGCTGTCGGTCAGCACGGATCCGCAGCGGGCCCAGTTCGCCGCCGACGGCACCGACGTCACGGAGGCGATCCGGGACCCGCGGATCAGCGCCAGCGTCAGCAAGATCGCCACCAACCTGGACGTGCGCAAGGAGCTGATCCGCCGCCAGCGCGAGATCATCGAGCAGTCCCAGCCGACCGGCGGGGCGGTGGTCGAGGGCCGCGACATCGCGACCGTGGTCGCTCCGCAGGCCGAGCTGAAGGTGCTGCTGACCGCCGACCAGGACGCCCGGATGGCCCGCCGCAAGGCCGAACTGGCCGACGCGGTCACCGCCGAGCAGTTGCGCGACCAGATCGTTCGCCGCGACGCCGACGACGCCACCGTCTCGCAGTTCCTGGTGGCCTCCGACGGCGCCGTCGAGATCGATTCGACCCATTTGTCCCTGGAGGAGGTCGTCGACGTGATCTGCCGGCTCGCGAAGGAGGCTGAGGCCGCGCCGCGCGACCAGGAGTCATGACCGCCGAACTGACCGGGCACCAGGACCTGCCCCGCACAGACGACCTACCCCCGCTGCCGCACCGGCTCGGCAGCGTGATGCGCCATTTGGTCGGGCCGTACTTCCGCCGGCGCTACGACGTGACCGTGCACCACGAGGACAACTTCCCCCGGACCGGCCCGGTACTGCTCGCCCCCAACCACCTCGGCCTGCTGGACGGACCGCTGCTGGGTTCCACCGCCCCGAGGATGCTCCACCAGCTCGGCAAGATCGAGGCCTTCGGTGGTCTCCAGGGGTTCCTCCTGCAGCGTGCCGGGCAGATTCCCGTCGACCGTTCGACGTACGACGTAGGGGCCATCCGCCGGTCGATCCAGGTACTGCGGGACGACCGCGTGCTGAGCATCTACCCCGAGGGCACCAGAGGGCCGGGGGACTTCCGCCGGGTCCGGACCGGGATCGCCTACCTGGCCATGGTGACCGGGGCGCCGATTCTGCCCGTGGCGCTGCTCGGGACCCGGCTGCCGGGTGGGAACGTGGAGCACTTTCCGCCCCGGGGGAGCCGGGTGGACGTGGTATATGGCGAGACCTTCGCCTTGGACCGCGTACCCTTTCCTCGGAGGCACTCCGACGTACGCGCGGTTGCCGACCAGATCGGCGAGGTGTTGCGGGCGCATGTCCGGGCGGCCGTCGAAGCCACCGGCCACCCGCTTCCGGGTAAGCCAGACCAGAAGGATCCTGATGAGTGACCTGCCCACCGGCTACGGCGATGCCTTCGCCGAGACGACCCACGACCGCGAAGACACAGGCCCCGTGCCCGTGCTGGCGATCGTCGGCCGGCCGAACGTCGGCAAGTCCACGTTGGTGAACCGGATCATCGGCCGCCGCGAGGCTGTGGTCGAGGACACACCCGGCGTCACCCGCGACCGGGTCCCGTACGACGCGAACTGGTCCGGGCGCGAGTTCACCGTGGTCGACACGGGTGGCTGGGACCCCGACGCCGTCGGCATGGCCGCGCTGGTCGCCGCTCAGGCAGAGGTGGCGATCAACGCCGCTGACGCCGTTCTTTTCGTGGTGGACGCGACCGTCGGGATCACCGATGCCGACGAGGCCGTAGTACGGGTGCTGCGCAAGTCCGGCAAGCCGGTCGTGCTGGCCGCCAACAAGGTCGACGACCAGCGGGTCGAGGCCGAGGCGATGAACCTGTGGAGCCTGGGCATCGGGGAGCCGTTCCCGGTGTCGGCGATGCACGGCCGCGGTACCGGCGACATGCTGGACGCTGTGCTGGCCGCCCTGCCGGAGGCGCCGCGCGAGCGGGACGCCGAGACCGCGGGACCTCGCCGGGTCGCGATCGTCGGCAAGCCGAACGTCGGCAAGTCCTCGCTGCTGAACAAGGTGGCCAAGGAGGACCGCGTCGTCGTCAGCGACGTCTCCGGGACGACGGTCGACCCGGTGGACGAGTTCATCACGCTGGGTGGGAAGCCGTGGCGGTTCATCGACACCGCCGGCATCCGCCGCAAGGTGAAGAACGTCCAGGGTCACGAGTACTACGCGAGCCTGCGCACCAACAGCGCGATCGAGCGCGCCGAGGTGGTCGTCGTGGTGATCGACGCCTCCGAGCCGATGAGCGAGCAGGATCTGCGGATCATGAACTCGGTCGAGGAGGCCGGCAAGGCGCTGGTGATCGCCTACAACAAGTGGGACATGGTCGACGAGGACCGGCGCTACTACCTGGAGCGCGAGATCGACCGCGACCTGGTCCAGTTCCGCTGGGCGCCGCGGGTGAACATCAGCGCGCTGACCGGCCGGCACATGGAGAAGCTCGTGCCCGCCATCGAGGCCGCGCTGGACGGCTGGCAGACCCGCGTCCCGACCGGCCAGCTGAACGCGTTCCTCGGCCGCCTGGTCGCGGCGCACCCGCACCCGGTGCGCAGCGGCAAGCAGCCGAAGATCCTGTTCGGCACCCAGGCGACCACGATGCCCCCGACGTTCGCGATCTTCACCTCCGGCGCGTTCGAGCCGTCGTACCAGCGCTTCATCGAACGCCGGCTGCGCGAGGACTTCGGCTTCGTCGGCAGCCCCGTGCACGTCCAGATCCGCCCGCGGAAGAAGAAGGAGAAGCGCTGACCGGCTTCTCGTTGCCATAAGCAACGGTGTGGCCGCGGCCCTGCTCACCAGGCCGCGGCTCGCTCCGGTGGAGCCCCGGAGCAGGGGGTCCGCACGTCCATCGAGACACCCGCGACCCGTGGTGAGAAACGCCCCGGGAATGGGGTAAGGTTTACCCGCTCGCTCCTGAGGAGCAAGTGTTCGGGCTGTGGCGTAGTTTGGTAACGCGTTCGGCTGGGGGCCGAAAGATCGCAGGTTCAAATCCTGTCAGCCCGACCCTGCAAGGGCACCGACCTGGTCGGTGCCCTTCGTGTTTTCCGGAGTTCTGCTGCCCTCCCCGCCGGGGTCGAGGGAGCAGGCGTCACCAGCTACGGCTAGGAAGTTCGGTGCCAGAGTGCTGCCAGCGCTTGATTGCGGGGTAATGATGTAATCAGGAGGCAGCGAGATGATGGATGACGACGTACTGGACGCCTACTCCCGGGTGGTCTCGGGAGTGGCGGAGCATTTGATCCCGCGGGTGGCGAGCCTGCGGGTGCAGGGGCGGCGCGGTGACTCGTCCGGGTCGGCCGTGGTACTCACTGGAGACGGGCACCTGCTCACAAACGCACATGTGGTCGGCGACGGCGGCAGTGCGACCGCGGAGTTCGCGGACGGTACGACGGCGCAGGCGCGCGTGGCCGGGGTGGACCGGCTGTCCGACCTGGCGGTACTGCGAGCCGACCGGGAGATCCCGGATCCACCGGAGTACGGGGACGCGGATCGGCTGAAGGTCGGGAACCTGGTGGTTGCCGTGGGCAATCCGCTGGGCCTGGCGGGTAGCGTCACGGCCGGCGTGGTGAGCGCTCTCGGGCGTTCTCTGCCGGTCCGCCTCGGAACCGCGAGCAGGATCATCGAGGACGTGATCCAGACCGACGCGGCGCTGAACCCGGGCAACTCGGGCGGAGCACTTGCCGACGGCAATGGCCGGGTGATCGGTATCAACACGGCGGTCGCGGGCATCGGCCTCGGTCTCGCGGTGCCGATGAACCCGACGACGCGACGCATCATCTACTCGCTGCTCCACGACGGCCGCGTCCGCCGCGCGTACCTCGGCCTGGTGACGACCCCGGCGCCGCTCCGACCACAACTGGCCGAGCGCTTCGGCCAGCGATCTGCCCTGCGAGTGGTCGAGGTGATCTCCGGCAGCCCCGCCGCCCTGGCCGGCCTACGCCAGGGAGACCTGGTCCTGGCAGTCGACGGCACCCCACTCCGAGACGCCCAATCCCTCCAACGCCAGCTCTTCGCCGACGCCATCGGCCGCCGCACCGAAGTCACCGCAGTCCGCAATGGCGCCCTGGTGGACGTAGTAGCCCACCCCGCCGAACTAACTGACTGAACCCCTAACCCTCAGCCAAACCCTCACTCGGGCAATTGCTTCCACTGCGCGACGAGGGGCGCCCGCAGGAGTACGCAGGTGCCGGGCTGCAGGGGAGCGCCCGGAAAGGTGAAGTCACGGGTCACCTCCTCGAAGCCGAACCTCTCGTGGAGGTCGAGGATCGCGCCGTTGGCGAGGTTCGCGAAGTACCAGATGGAGTCGGCGCGCTCGGCCGTCCACCGCATCCGTTCGAGCGTGAGCAGCTCGCCGATCCCGTGCCGCCGCCACCCGGCCGCGACGATCAGCCCGATCAGGAAATACCCACTCGGCGCCGTATCGGCTGGATGCTCAGGCAACCGCTCATGCCGAATCACCCCGCCATACCCGACCACCTGCTCGTCCGCCCCGGACCCCGCGCAGGCGACCGCGACGTACCGCTCCGGATCCTCGAGATCACCCTGCAACCGCTCGACCCGCTCCTCGGCCGGACCACCGGTCCGCGACACGATCAACTCCGCGCAGACGGCGAGGTCAGCAGCCCGCGCACCCCGCACCGAGATCACGTCATTCGCAGGGTGGCGAGAAGCCTCAGGGTCATAAGCGGCGAATCCATTCACGTCCGAAGCCTAGTGTCCCGTCGAGCCTCAACAGGACCGCCGCGTAGGCCACCGGCGGGAGCTGGAGGACACCAGCGACGTCCCGTGCAGCACGATCAACGACCCGAGCGGTACATCACTCGGGAGACCGCGACCTCCCCGGCATCCGGATACGGCGGCTGATGCGGGGAAGCGACGCCGATGCTGACCCGGCACCGGCGTCGGACTCATCGTTGCCCCGTTCTGAGGTTGCCTCAGGTCGTGATGGGCGGTGAGAGCTGGGCGCCGTTCGCCCGCTCCTGTGCCGCGGCCCGGCGGGCGTGCCGCATGCCCAGCAGGCCGAGAATCAGCAGGATGATCGCTCCGATGTACGCGCCGATCGCCGCAATGCCGGCGATGGTGCCCATCGTGGCGAACGCGTAGCCGTAGAGCAGCAGGCCGCGCAGCGTGTTGCCTTGGAACAAGGTCTCGCGCAGTCCGGCGAGCGCCTGACCCTGCGGGGAGGCCTTCTCTGCGATGGTCATGGCCTGGTACTCGCCGCTTACCTGCTGGTAGGTGCGGCCGTCGGAGGCGGCGTTCATGTGCACGAGGATGTAGTGGTCGGCGTAGGCCTTGGCCTCGGGGCCGGTGTCCAAGGGGCTGCCGGCGTACTGTTCGAGCGCGTCACGGTCCTCCTGCGGCAGCGACTCCAGTGCCTGACCCTCAGGCATCGTGATGCCCTGGATGGATAGCTGGCTCTCGACCTCGTTGCCGATGAAGACGTAGGCCCAGGTCAGCAGAGCGCCCGCCAACAAGAGAAACGCGGCGAGCAACAAGCCGGTCCACGAGATGAGTTTGTCGAACGAGGAACGCATCGGAGGCTCCCTTCGCGGCGCGACGATCGTGCCGTTGCTTCGACGATAGGGATCCTCCGGACCGCCTCGCATGACCCGCCAGGGGTGATAGCCAGCCGCTACCAACCGCGGGCGCGCCACTCCGGGAGGCTGGGTCGTTCGGCGCCGAGGCTGGTGTCGGCGCCGTGGCCGGGGTAGACCCAGGTCTCGTCCGGGAGCCGGTCGAAGAGCTTGGTCTCCACGTCGTTCAGGAGCGACCGGAAGTTCTCGGCGTCACCGCGGGTGTTGCCGACGCCACCCGGAAACAGGGAGTCGCCGGTGAATACATGTGGCGGCCCGGTCGGGTCGTCGTACAGCAGGGCGATCGAGCCGGGTGTGTGGCCGACGAGGTGGATCACCTCGAGTCCGATCTGGCCGAAGTGGATGCGGTCGCCGTCCTCGACGGGCTCGTCGGTCGGCACCTCGATGCCCTCGGCGTCATACTGGCCCGCGATGGTCTGGGCACTGGTCCGCGCGACGACCTCGGCGAGCGCCTGCCAGTGGTCGCCGTGCCGGTGCGTGGTGATCACTTTGCTGATGCCTTCGGAGCCGATCACGTTCAGCAGGGTGTTCGCGTCGTTGGCGGCGTCGATCAGCACCTGCTCGTCGGTGAGGCGGCAGCGCAGCAGGTACGCGTTGTTGTCCATCGGGCCCACGGCGACCTTGGTGATCATCAGTTGCGCGAGCTCGTGCGTCTGCGCGGGACCACCGACATGGACGTTGCCGTGATACTCCGTCATGCGTTCTCCCATAGCTCGTGTCATCCCCAGGGCGGCGGTTCCGGCAGCGTGCCCTCGAGCGTGAGGGTGCTCCCGTCGGTCCGGCCGAGCGCCCAGCCCAGCAGCGCCGCGGTGCCGCCAGTGATGATCCTTGCACCGGCGGGCCGCTCAGGCGACGACCAGGTCGAGTCCGAGCTCCGCAGTACCGCGTTGAAGTCGTCGGGCCACCTGGTGGTCACGTAGGTGAGCAGCGCCTCGCGGGACCCGGCCGGTACGTCGTCGAAGGTGTAGCCGAGGCCCAGGTCGACGTGGTGCACCTCCAGTTCGTTGAGGCGAGCCGCCACGATCTGGTCCGCGGTGCGGGTCGTTCCACTGGGCCAGGTGACCTCCGCGGCCCAGGCCTCCGCCGGGAGATCCTCGAACCGCTCCAGCAGCCGGGCTTCGGCCGCCTGGATATCCTGGAGCTGTACTGCGATCGGCCGCGCGGCGCCTGCCTCGATGTCGGACTCGCGGGCCTCCACGGACACGTACATCGGCTTGCGCACGCCGGTGAGAGCCCAGTCACACAGATTCACCAGGGCGTCGGCGTTGCGGGCGACGTGGCTGAGCACGTGCCCGAGGGTCCAGCGGGGCAGCAGCGACGGGCGCAGTACGTCGGCGTCCGTCAGCCGGGCGGCGGTGGCCAGCAGTCTCCGGTTAGCGGACGGTAACTCCGCCAGCAGCCGGCTCGTTTGCGGGGGTACGACCATGGTCGAAGACTATCGAATATGCTTTCGAAGAGGCTGCATCCTGGCCGTCGGAGACTTCGCGGAAGTTTTTGTCGGAGGGCCTCGTTAGCATGATCGGGCATGTCCCCGGAGCGTGTCGGGAAGCCTGTTGATGGGCACCCGGAGCGTCCCACGAAACCCTCGAGAACGGCTGAGAGTGAGCTTGTGTCTGATCGTCTGATCGTGCGTGGAGCGCGTGAGCACAACCTGAAGGACGTCTCGCTCGACCTGCCGCGCGACGCCATGATCGTCTTCACCGGGCTGTCCGGGTCCGGCAAGTCCAGCCTGGCCTTCGACACGATCTTCGCCGAGGGCCAGCGGCGCTACGTCGAGTCGCTCTCGGCGTACGCGCGCCAGTTCCTCGGCCAGATGGACAAACCGGACGTCGACTTCATCGAGGGCCTGTCGCCCGCGGTCTCGATCGACCAGAAGTCCACCTCGAAGAACCCGCGCTCGACCGTCGGCACGATCACCGAGGTCTACGACTACCTCCGGCTGCTGTTCGCCCGCGCGGGCCGGCCGCACTGTCCCGAGTGCGGCGAGCCGATCAGCCGGCAGACCCCGCAGCAGATCGTGGACCGCGTCCTCGACCTGGACGAGGGCACCCGGTTCCAGGTGCTCGCTCCGGTCATTCGCGGCCGCAAGGGGGAGTACCTCGACCTCTTCCGGCAGCTGACCGGTCAGGGCTTCTCCCGCGCCCGGGTGGACGGCGAGACCATCCAGCTGACCGAGCCGCCGAAGCTGGACAAGCAGAAGAAGCACACCATCGACGTCGTGGTCGACCGGCTCGCGGTCAAGGGTTCCGCGAAGCAGCGGCTGACCGACTCGGTGGAGACCGCGCTCGGCCTGTCCGGCGGCATCATCACGCTCGACTTCGTCGACCTGCCGGAGGACGACCCGCACCGCGAGCGCCGGTTCTCCGAGAAGCTCTCCTGCCCGAACGACCACCCCCTGGCCATCGACGAATTGGAGCCGCGCTCGTTCTCGTTCAACTCGCCGTACGGCGCCTGCCCGGTCTGCTCCGGGCTCGGCACCCGGATGGAGGTGGACCCGGAGCTGCTGGTCCCGGACCCGTCGAAGTCCCTCGACGAGGGTGCGATCCAGCCGTGGTCGGGGCAGAACGTCTCGCAGTACTTCGAGCGGTTGCTCGGCGCGCTGGCCAAGGACCTCAAGATCAAGACGAGCACGCCGTTCGGCGAACTCCCGGCCAAGGCGAAGAAGTCCCTGCTGACCGGGCACGACCGCCAGGTGCACGTCTCGTACAAGAACCGCTACGGCCGCGAGCGCTCGTACTACACCACCTTCGAGGGTGTGATCCCGTACGTCGAGCGCCGGCACGCGGAGTCGTCCAGTGACACCAGCCGGGAGCGCTTCGAGGGCTACATGCGCGAGGTTCCGTGCCTCGCCTGCAACGGCGCCCGGCTGAAGCCGATCTCGCTCGCGGTCACGATGGGCGGCAAGAACATCGCCGAGGTGAGCGCGATGTCGATCGACGAGGTGCACGCGTTCCTCGCCGACATGGAGCTGAGCCCACGGGAGAAGCAGATCGCGGAGCGGGTGGTCAAGGAGATCGGCGAGCGGCTGCGGTTCCTGCTCGACGTGGGCCTGGACTACCTGGCGCTGAACCGGCCGGCCGGCTCGCTGTCCGGCGGTGAGGCGCAGCGGATCCGGCTCGCGACGCAGATCGGCTCCGGCCTGGTCGGCGTCCTCTACGTGCTGGACGAGCCGTCGATCGGTCTGCACCAGCGGGACAACCGCCGGCTGATCGACACCTTGGTCCGGCTGAAGGACCTGGGCAACACGCTGATCGTGGTCGAGCACGACGAGGACACCATCGACCACGCCGACTGGGTGGTCGACATCGGCCCGGGTGCCGGCGAGCACGGCGGCCAGGTCGTCGTCTCCGGCACGGTCGAGGACCTGCGCAACCACCCGGACTCGATCACCGGTGCGTACATCTCGGGCCGTCGCGAGATCCCGATCCCGCCGGTGCGGCGGCCGTTGACGGAGGGCCGCGAGCTCACCGTGTACGGCGCGCGCGAGCACAATCTGCAGGACATCGACGTGACGATCCCGCTCGGGGTCTTCGTCGCGGTCACCGGGGTGTCCGGCTCGGGCAAGTCGACGCTCGTGAACGACATCCTCTACACGTCGCTCGCGCGGCAGATCTACGGCGCCCGGACGATCCCCGGCCGGCACACGAAGATCTCCGGGATGGAACTCGTCGACAAGGTGATCCACGTCGACCAGTCACCGATCGGCCGTACGCCGAGGTCGAACCCGGCGACGTACACGGGAGTCTGGGACCACGTCCGCAAGCTGTTCGCGGAGACGCCGGAGGCGAAGGTCCGGGGCTACCAGCAGGGCCGGTTCTCGTTCAACGTCAAGGGCGGCCGCTGCGAGGCCTGCTCGGGTGACGGCACGCTGAAGATTGAGATGAACTTCCTGCCCGACGTCTACGTGCCCTGCGAGGTGTGCCACGGCGCCCGGTACAACCGGGAGACGCTCGAGGTGCACTACAAGGGCAAGACGGTCGCGGACATCCTGGACATGCCGATCGAGGAGGCCGCCGACTTCTTCGCGGCGATCCCGGCGATCGCCCGGCACCTGACCACGCTGAACGAGGTCGGTCTGGGGTATGTTCGGCTCGGCCAGCCCGCACCGACCCTGTCCGGCGGTGAGGCCCAGCGGGTCAAGCTGGCGTCGGAGCTGCAGAAGCGGTCGACCGGGCGCACGGTCTACGTGCTGGACGAGCCGACCACCGGTCTGCACTTCGAGGACATCCGCAAGTTGCTGGGCGTGCTCGGCAGCCTGGTGGACAAGGGCAACTCGGTGCTGGTCATCGAGCACAACCTCGACGTGATCAAGACCGCGGACTGGATCGTCGACCTCGGCCCGGACGGCGGCCGCCGCGGTGGCACGCTCGTCGCGGAAGGCACCCCGGAGGAGGTCGCGGCGAACCCGAACTCCTACACCGGTGAGTTCCTCGCGGAGATCCTGCACGGTCGTGCCGCGAAGCCGAGTGCGAAGGAGCTCGCGGCCGCGGCGAAGTCCGGCGGCACCACGGCGACCGCCCAGAAGACCGCGAACGGAACTGCCACGAAGGCGGCCAACGGTGCTGCGAAGAAGGCGGCCAACGGTGCGGTGAAGAAGGTCGCGACCGGGGCAGCGAAGAAGGTGGCGACGAAGACCGCCGCCAAGAAGGCTCCGGCGAAGAAGACCGCCGCCGCCAAGCGCGTGGCGCGCTAGCAGTACAGGATCACGCGCTAGCAGTACAAGGGATCAACCGTCGGCCAGGAGTGTCATGCTCCTGGCCGACGGTGCGTTCGTGGCCGATGGTGCAGTCCTGGCGAACCTTTCACCGTCTAGATTTGGGCGCGCGTTGTGTTCGGTCCGGATGAAGGGGAGTACGTGTCGCGCCAGTACGACACCCAGCTGATCGAGTCGGTGGCGGTGCGCCGCAGGCGTCTGCGGGAGGCCTGGCTGTTCGGTTCGGCCCGATCGCGGAACACCCTCGACGAGGGTGTCACCAAGCTGTTCGCGAGCGCGGCGGTGGCCGCCGTCGTCTGCGCGGGCTGCGTGGGTTACTCCTTCCTCCAGGACCAGCGTGGCAAGAATCCCGGTGGTCCGGTGGCGCCGAGCCCGAGTGCTCCGGCCACTTCGGGGCCTACGGCCCCTATCGGTACGCCGACCGCCGGCACCTCGTCGAACACGCCGAAACCGCCAACCCCGTCACGATCCTGAGCCTTCGCCGAGCTTCGGCGGGGACGATCCTGGGCCTTCGCGCAGGAGCCGGGGCGACCCCATCCGCGTCTAGGGTGGAGCAGGTCGGGAGTCGAGACCATCACTTCGGAGGGACACGCAGCAGTGAGTGGACAGCGTTGGGACATGGGCAAGGACACCCTGAGCACCCTGGCCAAGAAGACGGGCACGAACACGTCCGACCTCGGTGGCCTGGTGAAGCGCCTGGCCGCGGCCGCACAGCCGCTGGAGGGCAAACTGCAGGGCGGCGGTCACGATGCGTTCATGAGTTTCAAGGGCCGCGTCGACAAGATCGCGGCGGACCTGAATGCCGGGATGTCGGCGATCGCGGCGGGCCAGCAGGGCATGGACAAGGCGGTCCGCACCGCGGAGACCGACATGAGCCAGGCCGCCAAGAAGGCAGAAGGCGCGGCGAACTTCGACGCCGCCAAGTTCGGCAACCGCTGAGACGGGGAGTAGCTCACATGTCAGGTCGTACCGGATTCGACAGCAGCGCCAGCGGCGAGACCCAGGCGGGGATCAAGAGCCTGTCGGGCCAGATCGAGACCCTGCTCGCGCAGCACAAGTCGAACGTCAAGGCGATGCGCGCGGACGCCACCATGACCAAGGTGATGGACGACTACGGCGCGGTCGAGGAGAAGTTCAACGCCGCCGCGGCCGAGGTGCAGGGCATCATCAAGTCGCTGGCCGAGACGCTGAAGCAGTTCGACGGCATCGGCGAGACCGCGCACAGCAGCGCCGCCAGCGCAGTACGAGGAATGACCAACAGCTGATCGCGACCCATCGGGTCCGGCCACCAGCACGCCCGCGTGTGCTGGCGGTGAGCTACGCCGCCGGGACGGCGGATCGATCAATCGTTGAGCCCCGGGCGGGGCATCGAGAGGTATGAAGCATGGTCAAGTGGACCGTCGAATCCGCCGCGGCGATGGACAGCCTGAAGGGCCTCCAGACGCAGGCCGGCGGCTTCGAGAGCATCGGCAGGAAGCTCGGCGACTCGTTGCAGACCGCTGCCACGCAGGCGTCGATGAGCGGCAAGGGCGGCCCGATCGGGATCGCCATCAGCGAGTTCATCGACAAGTGGAAGGACTCGCTGCCGGGCATGGTGAAACACACCGGCGACGTCCTGCAGGGCACTTCGAAGGCACTCACGGCCCTGGCCAATGGTCAGCAGGAGATGGCACTGGCCGCCCAGCGCGGGATCCAGCGCGCCGAGGGCGTCGACCCGCGGGCCGTGATCGCCTCCGCTGCCCAATCCGCCAAGCCCAAGCCGTCGCCGCACGTGGTCTGACCGGGAGACGACGATGATCAAACCCGAAGGCATCCCGAAGTTCGTCGGCGACCTCGAGAAGGTCAGCAAGGCGGCCGGCGACATGGTCACGGTCGGCGGCGAGATCGTGAAGATCGCGCAGGGCCTGGAGAAGACGTTCCGCAACGGCATGACCGCGCACTACATCGACGGCCCCGAGAAGCATCTGCTGGTCGACGCGATGCTGCCGGTGAAGAAGGAGGGCGAGCTGTTCGGCCCCGAGCTGAGCAAGGTCGCCGCCGCGCTGAACACCTTCGTGTCCGAAGTACAGGGCAACGTCACCAAGCTGAACGGCGTGAAGGGCCGGGCCGACGCGTTCATCCGCAAGGTCGGCGACACGCCCGAGGACGAGATCGACGACAACGAGGACTGGGTCAAGGAGGAGAACCAGCTCCACAAGGACATCCAGGACTCGATGGACGGCATCAGCGCCGCCGAACATCGCTGCGCCAACAAGATCGCGGCCCTCTACGGTGGCAAGAAGTGGGACGAGAAGAGCGGCCACCGCGAAGGTGATCCCGAGCCCAAGGCATCCGACGAGGAGGAGAAGGACCCGCCGTGGGGCAAGCCGCTGGAGTACGACGCCCCGTGGTACGAGGACTGCGTCGACTTCGTCGGCGGGGTGCTGAAGGGCGTCTTCGTCGACGGCCTGCTCGGCACCCTGGACGCGCTCACCACGCTGATCCCGATCCAGCCGCTGCTGAAGTCGATAGGCGTCGACTCGATCTTCGGCCACGAGCTGGCCGGCTGGGACAAGGCCGGTGAAGCCTGGAAGGGCGTCGGCCTGACGCTCGCCTCGGCCGCGATGTACACCATCCCGGGTGCCGCGGCGTTCATGCACGTGGCGTTCCCCGAGACCGCGGCGTACCTGGACAACGTCGGGCTGACTGTGCTGAAGGGCATGGTCGCCTGGGACATGTGGGGCGAGGATCCGGGCCGCGCGCTCGGGCAGGTCGGCTTCAACGTGATCACCACCGTCGGTACCGGTGGTGCTGGTGGTGCCATGCGCGCTACCGCGATAGCCGGCAAGTACGGCTCCGTGGCCGCGAAGGTTGCCAAGGGCGCCGATGTCGCGGTGAACGTGGCGGGCAAGCTCCGCCCGGGACAGCTGGCGATCAACACCGCGCTGAAGCTGCCGAAGGTCAGCGACCTGGTGATCAAGGTCGGCAATGCGCCGGTGATCGGCGGACTCGCCAAGTTCAGCGGGCTGGACATCCCGACTTCAAAGGTCAGCCTCCCGAACGCCCCGCACGTCGGCGGCGTCGACGCACCTCACGTCTCCGCTCCCGAACATTCACCGGTGTCCGTCGGCTCAGGTGGCGACTCCACCCCGTCCTTTCACTCGGACAGCCCGAGCTCGACATCCCACTCACAAGCCCCGGCACCCACTCACAGCGGCGGCGATTCGCCCCCACCGTCTTCTCACAGTGGCGGCGATTCCACCCCACCGTCTTCTCACAGTGGCGGCGATTCCACCCCACCGTCTTCTCACAGCTCCTCGGATTCCCCGGCGTCGCACGGAGACTCGTCGAACACACCGGCTTCGCATGCCGACTCTCAGGACGCGCCGGCTTCGCACGCGGACTCGGGCGACGCTCCGGCCTCGCCTGCTGACGCGCCAACCTCTCATGCGGGCTCCGGGGACGGACCTTCGTCGCACAGCGGCTCCCCGGACGGCCCGACCTCGTCGCACGCCGATTCACCGGACGCCCCGGCGACGCACGGCGGCTCGGATTCACCCGGTACGTCGCACTCCGAAAGCCCGAGCGGCTCGCACTCGGAGAGCCTGGCTGCTTCGCACTCGGAGAGCCCGGGTGGTTCCCACTCGGAGTCGCCCGCGACGCACACCTCCGACGGCCCTGTCGCGCACACGTCCAACGGACCGGGCACCCATACGCCCGACGGTCCGTCGACGCACTCGCCAGAGACTCCCGCCGCGCACACCTCGGACGGGCCCGCGGCACACGCTCTGGATCGTCCTGCCGCGCATTCGCCGGAGGCGCCGACCACTCACACGCCGGACCGTCCTGCGACCCACACACCCGAGTCGCCGACGCACGCGCCAGACCGTCCGGCGACGCACACGCCGGAGACGCCGGCGGCTCGTACGCCGGAGTCGCCGACCACCCACACGCCAGACCGGTCGACGACGCCCGACGGACCCGGCACGCACGCCCCGGACCGGCCGACGACGCACACGCCCGACGGGCCGACGACGCACACGCCGGACGGGCCGTCCACGCGTACGCCGGATTCGCCGCGGACGCCCGATCCCGTAGGTGCTCCGCGGGCTGCGGATGCGCCGCCTGTCATGCCGACGCCGGTACACACCGGCGGATACCAAGGCTCTCCGGGTCGGGCAGGCGAGAGTTGGGGCCGCAACGATCCGACCGGCCCCAGCACACCCCGCCAGCCCAACCCGCGCGACCCGAACGCAAACCGGGACCCGAACCAGCCGAACGACCCGAACCAGCCGAACAACCCGGACGACGGCAACACGCCGCCGCCGGACGGCCCGGACGGTACGCCGCCGCGGAACGGGGACGACGATTTCGACTGGTTCCGCCGCCCGGACCGGGATGCCGGCCAGCCGCACGCCGACGCGGAGCGTCCGCAGTACGACGACAGCGGAGTACTGCACGAGGGCCGCAACGAAGCGCGCTGGATCACCGACGAGAACGGTCTGCCGCGCAGCATCCAGGCGACCCTGCGCGAGGTGACGCCGGGCAAGCCGCGGCACCAGAGCGAGCAGGACGCGGCCGCCGGGCGCGGGATCGCCGACGACCAGGGCGGGCACGGCATCGGGCACCGGTTCTTCGCGGATCAGAAGGCCCACCAGATGTTCCCGCAGAACAAGAACTTCAACACCGGCGCCTGGAAGCGGATGGAGAACGAGTGGGGGGCGTGGGTCAAGAAGGGCCACGAGGTCGACGTCGAGATCATGCCGCTGCCGCCGGGCAAGGCGCGTCCCGACAACATCCAGGTCACCTACAAGGTCCGCGATCCTGCGACCGGTAAGACGGTCTGGGCGAGCGGCCGCAACTTCGAGAACCGGGCCGGGCTGAAGCACGAGCGCTTCCCCAACAAGAAGGTCCGCGACTTCGACGCCCCCACCGACGACGTCTTCGCCGCCGGCCGCCGAGGCGACGACGGCCCGGCCGGAACCCCCAACCCCACCAACGGCCCCGACACCAACCCCCCAGACTTCTCCGGAGCCCCCACCCACGCCCCAGACGCCCCAACCGTCCGCTCCTCAGACGGCCCACCGACGCGTACTGCGGATGGTTCCGCGCCGCACACCCGGGACGGGTCTGCCTCGGACGGCCCGACCGCCCGTACTTCGGACGGTTCTGCGCCGCACTCCCCAGACGGCTCACCGACGCGTACTGAGGAGGGTTCTGCGCCGCACTCACCGGACGGCTCACCGACGCGTACTGCGGACGGTTCCGCCCCGCATTCCCCGGATGGTTCGCCGACGCGTACTGCGGATGGCTCCGCGCCGCACAGCCGGGACGGGTCTGCCTCGGATGGCCCGACCGGGCGTACCTCGGATGGTTCTGCGCCGCACTCACCGGATGGCCCGACCGCGCGTACGCCCGACGGAGCGCCACACACGCGGGACGGGTCTGCGCCGCACACGCCCGACGGTCCGACGACGCGTTCGCCGGAGCGGACGCATTCGCCTGATGGGCCTGAGGGACGCCGGTCGGACGGAGACCAGCCCGGCGCGCACCGCGGTGATGAAAGCTCGTCGCACCCGGACCGCGATACGTCGTCCCACTCGGATCGCGACACGTCCACTCACCCCGACCGCGACGGCTCGTCGCATCCCGACCGGGAGACTTCATCGCACCCGGATCGCGACACCTCGACGCACCCGGACCGTGAGACCTCCTCTCGCCCCGACGGCGACACGTCGCGCTCCGACGACCACCCGCGTTCAGGTGATGGGACGCATTCCCCTGCCGGCGACGGGAACCAGCCGCATGCCGGCGACGGGGATCGGCATGCCGGTGACTCCGACCGGCCGCGTGCTGGCGACCGCGCGCGTGCCGGTGATGGGGATCCGTCGCGTCCTGGTGAGTCGGATCGGCCGCGGAATGACGGCGGGGATCGGTCGCATGGTGGGGAGCGGGCGCGGGAGCCGGGTGTGGGGAGGCCGGAGGATGCGCTGACGCCGGAGGATCACCAGTGGTTGGGGGACAACAAGGCGCCGGACGGCACCAACCCGAACCCACCTGCCGGAGCGCCCGGTCAGCATCGGCACGAGGTGGAGCCCGACCGGTACAACGACTTCGACACCGACGGGAAGCTGACCAACCGGCTGAAGAAGGCTGTCGGCGACAACCCGCTGAAGAACGTCGGCAAGTGGATCAAATCCGGGAACCCGTTCTTCAAGACGAAGCTGGCTGCGTTCCGGAACAACTGTGGTGATTCCAGCCGCGCGTTCGCCGACACCCTGCAGGGCCGGGAACCGCGGCTGGCGAACGGTGACCTCAGGCACCCGCCGGGTGAGCGCCGGGAGATGTACGAGTACACCGGCGTACGGCCGGACCGGATCAACGTGCCGGGCTCGAAGAACTCCCGCGAGTACACCGACGGCGCGCTGAAGATGATCGAGGACAGCCTGAAGGGCAAGCCGCCGGGCACGGTCGCGATCGTCGGTGGGTCGTGGCACAAGGGTCCGCTGCCCGACGGTTCGCTGCCTCCTGGTGGTGGGCACTGGTTCAACGCCTTCGTGGACGAGAAGGGCGTGGTCCGCTGGGCCGACAACCAGAGCGGCAAGGTCGGCCCGTGGCCGCCGAAGTACGGGAACGGCAAGGCGACCTTCGACGACCTCGAGGTCATGGTCCGCGAGCCCAACGGCCCCTGGACCTCCCCGCTGGCCCCCAGCCACCCCGTCAACGCCACCAAGCCACCCACCCCGCCGATGCCGCAGCATGCGCCGAAGGTGCCGCCGCCGCATCAGCCGACCCAGCAGGTCCCGCCGATGCCGCAGCACGCGCCGAAGGTGCCGCCGCCGCATCAGCCGAGCCAGCAGGTCCCGCCGATGCCGCAGCACGCGCCAAGCGTGCCGCCGCCGCATCAGCCGAGCCAGCAGGTCCCGCATCAGCCGTACCCGCCGCAGCCTGCTCATGCGCCGCAGCAACCGACGCATGCTCCGCAGACGCATGCGCCGCAGCAACCGACGCACGGGCCGGGTCAGCCGATGCCGCCGCACGCACCGAACACGCATGCACCGCATCAGCCGGCGTACGCGCCGCCTGCTCATGCGCCGCAGCAACCGACGCATGCTCCGCAGACGCACGCCCCGCAGCAGACGCACGCGCCGCAGCAGCCGACGCCGGCATCGCACACGCAGCAGTCGACGCAGGCTTACCCGCAGCAAGCGGCGTCCGAGTCGCATGCACCGCAGCAGCCCCCGCATGCGCCGCAGCAACCTACGCACGCTCCTGACGGGCAGGCGCCGGCGCATTCGCCGGAGCAGCCGAACGTGGCGCAGGAGGCGGGCATCCGCAAGCCGCGCAGGCTCATTCGGAGCAGCAGGTGGCGCCGGGTCATCCGCAGGAGGGTCGTCCTGGGCCGTCGCGGATTGAGCGGGCGTTGGATCCGGAGGGCGCTGCTCGGGCGGATCGGGAGGCTGCGCGAGTGGCTCACCAGGATGGACTGGTGCCCGGGCCTGGTGAGATCGGTCAGCGGTTGAACCCTGAGCACCGTCCGCATTCGCAGGATGGACCGGGGAACAGGCCGGGTGAGCCGGTGGATCCGCGGGTTGAGTGGGCGCAAAGGCAGCAACCTGCCCCTGAGCAGCCTGGGCCCGTGGACCCACGTGTCGAGTGGGCGCAGAGGCAGCAACACGGGCCTGGTCCGCGCGCTGCGGATGGTCCGCAGGCGAGGGCTGTCGATCCGCGGGTTGAGTGGTCGCAGGGGCGGCCGGAAGGGTCGGGGCAGGTTGGGACCGGTCGTCCTGAGGCACATTCGCAGGCTGTAGGGCGCGCTGATCCGCGTACTCAGCAGCAAGGTGGGCCTGTGGACCCGCGTGTTGAGTGGGCACAGGGTCGGCAGAACGCCCCGGGTCAGGTCGACCCGAGTGCCTACCCGCAGCAGGCGCCTGTGGATCCGCGGGTTGAGTGGGCTCGGGATGGGGACGCGGGGTTTGGGAGTGGACGGGAGCCTGGTGAGGCGTCGTTCGGGGGGAGTGATGACGTCCAGCTGAGTCGGGAGGTTGACGGGGTACTGCGGGAGCAGCCGGAGGCGGCTTCGGTGGTTCAGAAGTTGACGGCTGATCCGAATCCGTTGAATGTGACGGAGCGGCTGAGAGATCCGGCGACTCGGCAGGAGACGTTGAACACGATCAAGGAGTTGGCTGACGGACGGGTGCTTGGCGACAAGCCGCTGTTGGAGTTCCTCGACGAGCACCCCGGCGACGGAACCTTGTTCGAGCCGATTCCGGATGCGGTCAACTTGCTGCCGGACGGGACGACCCGGAAGGACGCGTTCGTCCGGGAGTCGCAGCTCCATGACCCGGTGAGGGCCGTGGGGGCGGAGCCGACGCCGGCCGAGTTCGCCGAGGTGACGGAGTACGCGCGGCGGCTGCTGCGGGCTGAGCAGGTGGTGAAGTCCGAGCTGCGGCACTTGATCGAGGGCACGGACGCGACCTTGAACGCCCGGACCAAGACTCCCGCGGGGCTGATCGACAAGGTCCAGCGGATGGTGAACGGGGCGCCGGAGCGGCCGCCGCGGCCGGAGTACAAGGTCGGGGACGTGATCGACGCGGTCGGGGCGCGGATCACCGTCAAGGACACCGCCGAGCTGGCCGAGGTGATCGAGCGGGTCCGAGGGCACTTCGGTTTCGGTGACGAGGGGCGCATTCTCGAGGTGGAGAACATGTACGCCCAGCCGAAGGGGCGCAACCCTGCCTACCGGGTGGTGCCGATGGTCATCAAGGTCGGGTCGGGCGGCCAGCTGTTCACGTTCGAACTGCAGCTGACCACGCGGCGCGCCTCCATCGCCGCGGACATCAACCACAACACGATCTACAAGCCGTACATCGAGGCCGGTGAGGCGGAGCGGGCGAAGGTCGCGAGGATGTTCGAGGAAGCGGCCGCGCTGGACCAGATCGAGAACCGAGGGCTGAACAATGGCTGACCCCGTGGAACTGACCGTCGTGCAGGTCCGCGACGGCGACCGGTGGCGAGGGGTGGCGGTGATCGACGGCCGCAACTACCCGGACCGGGCGAGCTTCGACCAGGCCGTGATGGACGCGTTCGACACGCTGGCGGAGCTGCGGATCCCGTCCCAGCTGGCGACCCGGGACGTGACGGCGACCGAACCGCCTTCGCAGCTGCCGGCCTGGTACGACTACCGGAAGACCCTGGCGCCGAAAGGAGCCGGGGAGACCGAATGAAGGTGTACGAGTCGTGGCGGACGTGGACGGAAGCCGAGCCGGACCTGCGGGACCGGTTGCCGGCCGAGGTCGTCGACCGCCTCGGCCAGGCCTACCGGTACGCCGAGACCTGTCACGCTGACCAGCGTCGCCCGGCCGGCGAGCCGTACGTCGAACACCTGCTCCAGGCGCTCGAGATCGCTCTGGACGTAGGTGTCACGTCACCCGAGGTGCTCACGGCAACACTGCTGCACGACGTGGTCGAGGACACCCCGGCCACGATCGAGGACGTCCGCGAACGCTTCGGCCCTCGGACGGCTGACCTCGTCGCCTGGGTGACGAAACCCGAGCCGCAACCGGACGAAGACCCCAAAGCCGTACGAGCCGCGTATCTCGAGTCCTTCGCCGATGCGCCGCCCGACGTACTCGTGGTGAAGCTCGCGGATCGCTACAGCAACGTGCAGCGGCTGGACACGCATCCCCGTCCGACGAAGCAGGCGAGCTACTACCGCGAGACCGTGCGCGCGGTGGCACCTCTGACCGCCCGGGCGCCGCAGTTCGCGAGACTGTTCGAGGACTGGCAGAACGAGTTGGCCTACCTGGCCTCCGACCCGACGGAGCAGGATTCCGGCCGGACAGAAAGGACGGGCCATGCCTGAGGGCATCGACCAGGAGACGCTGGACCGCGCGTATGAGCGGCTGGCCGAGTATCACAACGAGGATCTGCCCGACGGGTTCCCACGGTCGACCCCGGACGACTTCAAGAGCTACCAGATCGTGCCGTACGAGGACTGGCTGATCTTCGCCGCGCCGGACGGCTACACCAACCAGACCTTCCTGGTCAGCGATCCGATGGTGTACGAGTCGCCCGGCTGGGAGTCCTACGAGGACGCCCTGACCGAGGCCAAGGCTCTCAAGGCCGCGGGCGCGACCCGCCGCCCGGACGACCCCGACGACGAAGACGACCCCGACGACGAAGACGACCCCGACGACGAAGACGAGACCGAAGAGGACGAGGACTGAGAGCGGTCTCAGCGACGAAGACGCGACCAGCGGCGCCAGACCGGAGTCTGCAAAGGCTTCGGCAGCAGTACTGCGGGGGAGTGCAGCGGGTCGACCGGCAGTTCGGCGAGCAGATCCCCCACCAGCCAGAAAACCCCCGCAGTACAGGGGTCCTCGGCGTTCAGATGCACTTGATAGACCCACCGCGCGAACTCGTCCGCACGGCGCTGCATGTCGTCCCGTCGATCCACCCGGCACACCGCCAGCAGATCAGAAGCCGGTACTGCGAGCAGCGCCCCGCGCCCGGCACCAACCTTGGGGAGCAACCGCTCGTGATCCACCAGCGCCATGCCGACGGTGGGATCGCCCGGCCTGTGCAGCACGGACCACGGCACCCCGTCGACCGGCTGAAACGTCAACCCGGTCAGGCCGTCCAGCGTCAGGTCGAGACCGGACGGCCGGTCCGGCAGGTGCAACCCGTGCATCACCCGGCGGACCTGGGTCAGCCGTCGCCAGTCGCTGCCACTCTGGATGCCGAACACGATCTCGAAGTACCGGCCGAACGGCACCGTCAGATCAGCCAGTACTCCGCCCGTGGCGGCGGCCCAGCCGGTGGGGCGCAAGGTGGCCCGCTGGCGGGCGGCGACGTCGCCGTACAGGTGTTCGTCGGTGGCGACGCCGATCTCCTCGACGACGCCGTGCAGCCACTCGTCGACGGTGCGCGGCCACAGGTGATTCGGTTGCTCACGGCATCGATCGATCAGCTCGACCAGACCGACCTCGGCGCTGGAGCTGAGACCACCGCGACTCCAGTGCAGCTTGACCAATGGGCCCGCCGGATCCAGGTCGGCGTCCGGCAGCAGCACCGGCAGCAGATCCTCCACCAGGTCGAGCACCTGGCGCGGATCGAACGGCGTCTTGGTCATCAGCAGTGAACTCCGCCTCTACTAGAGTCCCGTGCAGCATGCCATCTGAGGCGTTCATCCAGACATACCGTCGAAGGGCCGGCCGGCTCAGCTGAGGAGAGAAAGTGTCGACACGACTCGTGCACCGCCCGGCGCGGAGCACCCGGAGTATCGACACCGGGCAGCCGCGGGTGATCGAGACTCCGCCGCCCGGCGCGCGAGGCAAGGCGGGCGGGAACCCGATGCAGGCGCTGATGCCCGCGGTCGGCGTGCTCGGCTCGGTCGGGATGATGAGCACGATGCGCAACGGCCTGTCCGCGATCATCGGCGTCGGTGTGCTGTTCCTCACCCTGGCCGGCACCTTCGGGATGGCGTTCTCGCAACGCGGCCGGGCCGGCAAGGAGAGCCGGGAACAGCGCAACCGCTACCTGGACTACCTCGAGCGGCTGCGCGAGGACTTCGGCAAGATGGAGCGCTCGACCCGCAAGACGGCGCTGGCGCTGAACCCGCCGGCCGACGCCCTGGTGGACTGCGTCCGGGATCCCGCGCGGTTGTGGGAACGCCGTCGCGGTGACCAGGACTTCCTGCTGGTCCGCTGCGCGATCGGCCGGATGCCGGTGGTCCCGGCCACGCTGGCGTCGTCGGGCTCGATGATGGACCCGCCGGACCCGTTCATGATGGCCGAGGCGGAGGCGCTGGCCCGGCGGTTCGCCCTGATGCCGGACATGCCGCTGACGATCCCGCTCGACCTCGCGGGCAACGTCAGCATCGTCGGCGACCGGGACAGCGTCGTACGGATCGCGCGGGCGTTGATTTTGCAGGCCGCGGTCTTCCACGCGCCCGAGGATCTCGAGCTGGCGGCCTGTTTTCCGCCGTCCGCGCTGGATCAGTGGCAGTGGGTCGGCTGGTTGCCGCACGCAGTCGACCCCGAGCGCCGGGAGGGGCCGCACCCGTTTCGCCGGATCGCCGAGAAACCGGACGAGCTGGCCGGGCTGATCCGTGACGACGTGGCGTCGCGTGCGACGCTGGCGAGCGAGGCGAAGCGCGGTTCGCTCGGAGCGGGTGACGCGCGCCGGATGATCCAGCGGCTGCTGGTGCTGCACGACACTTACGGCGAGGTCGCGACCGAGGTGACGACCGCTGACGAGACGCTGACCATCGGCGATCTCGGTGTCACGGTGCTGCACCTGGTGTCCGACCGGATGCAGGAGCCGAGCAACGTCGCCGTGCGGTTGACCGTCCAGCAGGGCGAGGTCCTGGTCGAGGATCTGCGTGGCGGTGGATACCTGACTGCGCAGGGACAGCTGGACGACACCCCGCTGGCGACGGCCGAAGGTCTGGCCCGGACGCTGGCCCCGCTGCGCCTGTCGGAGGAGTCCCTCGAAGAGGACGCCTCGCTCAAGACTGTCGACTTCATGAGCCTGCTGCAGATCGAGGACCCGGGAAGCATCGACCTGGAACGGATGTGGGTGCCGCGGCACGAGCGCGCCTTCCTCCGCGTCCCGCTCGGCCTGGACAGCCAGGGACAACCCGTCGTGCTCGACCTGAAGGAGTCTGCCCAGCTGGGCATGGGCCCGCACGGCCTGTGCATCGGGGCCACCGGTTCCGGTAAGTCCGAGGTACTGCGCACGCTGGTGATGGGCCTGCTCGCGACGCACTCGCCGGAGGACCTGGCGATGGTGCTGATCGACTACAAGGGTGGAGCGACCTTCGCTCCGTTCGACGGCGTACCGCACGTGGCCGGCATCATCACCAACCTGGTGGACGATCCGAGCCTGACCGAGCGCGCGTACGCGAGCCTCGCGGGCGAAGTACAGCGGCGTCAGCAGATGCTGAAGGACGCGGGCAACGTCGCGAACATCACCGACTACCGGTTGCTGCGGCAGCAGCGCCCGGACCTGCCGCCGTACCCGCACCTGTTCGTGCTGATCGACGAGTTCGGCGAACTGCTGACCGCGCGGCCGGACTTCATCGACCTGTTCCTGTCGATCGGGCGGATCGGCCGGTCCATCGGCGTCCACCTGCTGCTCGCCAGCCAGCGGGTCGAGGGCGGCAAACTGCGCGGCCTCGAGACGTACCTGTCGTACCGGCTCGGCCTGCGCACGTTCTCCGAGGAGGAGAGCCGGACCGTCCTCGACACCGACGACGCATTCCACCTGCCGCCGCTGCCGGGCTTCGGTTACCTGAAGGTCGACACAAGCGTGTACCAGCGGTTCCGCGCCGCCTATGTCTCCGGTCCGTACAAGGGTCGCGTGATCCCGGAAGAGGAGAAGGCCAAGGACGGCCCGGCGGTCCGCCCGTACCTCGTCACGCCGTACCAGCAGCCAGATCTGGAGGCACTGGCCGCGGCCGACGTGAAGTCGGAGAAGGACGACTCGACGGAACGGACCATCGGGCCGACGGTGCTCGGGGTGTTCGTGGAGCAGGTGAAGCCGGCCGCGACCCCGGTCCCGCAGGTGTGGCTGCCGCCGCTGCCGAAGATCTGCACGCTGGACCAGGTCGGCGGCCCGGTGGACATCAGCCCGCGCGGGTTGCAGTTCGCGGTACAGAGTCCGCCGATGGCTCCGGCGATCGGCGTGGTGGACGATCCGCGCAAGCAGACGCAGAGCGTGATGCGGCTCGACCTGACCCTGACCGGCGGTCACTGCGCGGTGATCGGTGGACCGCAGTCGGGCAAGACCACCTTCCTGCGCACGCTGGTGACCTCGCTGGCGCACAGCTACACGCCGCAGGAGGTCGCGATCTACGCGATCGACCTGGCCGGTGGTGGTCTGCAGCCGCTGATCGATCTGCCGCACGTCGGCGGGGTCGCGATCCGGACCGACCGGGAGAAGATCCGCCGGACGCTGGAAGAGGTCCGCGGCATGCTCGACCAGCGCGAGATCGTCTTCCGCGACCGCGGCATCGACACGATGGAGCGGCTGCGCTCGATGCACGCGAGCGGCGCGGTGCCGGAGTTGCCGGTGGCCGACGTCGTGCTGGTGCTGGACAACTACGGCGCGATCAAGACGAACTTCGAGGAGATCGAGGAGACCGTCGCCGACCTGGTCCAGCGCGGCAGCAGCTACGGCATCCACCTGGTCACCACGATGATCCGCTGGAGCGACGTGCGGATGAACACGCAGGCGCTGTTCGGCACGGTGATGGAGCTGCGGCTGAACGACCCGGCCGACTCGACCATCGACCGCCGCCTGCAGGACACCATGCGGAACGCCGGTCCGGGCCGGTTGCTGACGCCGCGGAACAAGCTGTTCGCCCAGCTCGCGCTGCCACGGGTGGACAGCCTGCTGCAGGACGACGACCTCAGCGAGGCGATCCAGGGACAGGCTCTCGCGCTGGGTTCGGCCTGGCAGGGGCCGACCGCGCCGAAGGTCCGGGTGCTGCCGCTGAAGCTCGAGCGCAAGACACTGCCGACCGCCCAGGACGAGCCGGTCAAGGTGCCGATCGGCCTCGACGAGACCGCGATGGCGCCGGTGCTGCTCGACCTGTTCGACCGCGACGGCAACCTGGTGATCTTCGGCGACACCGCCTCGGGCAAGACCAACCTGCTGAAGCTCGTCATGCAGCAGTTGATCGACCGGTACAGCTCGGACGAACTGGTGTTCGCGGTGATGGACCCACGCCGCGGTCTGCGCGGTTTCACGCCGGAGGCGTACCTCGGCGGCTACGCGACCAGCGGCCGGGTCGGCGCCGGGCTGTCCGCCGGCGTGGCCGGTGAGCTGGAGAAGCGGGTGCCGGACGACAGCAGCGATGCCGCCCCGGCACCGGTCGCCGGCCCGAAGGTGGTCGTCGTGGCCGACGACTACGACCTGCTGACCAGCGGCGGACAGGCCCCGATGGACCCGTTCCTGCCGTACGTCGCGTCCGGGCGCGACCTCAACCTGCACTTCCTGATCGCCCGTCGTGCCTCCGGAGCCGGCCGGGCCCTGTACGAACCGTTCCTGACCACCGTGATGGAGTCCGGGACCGCCGGACTGGTGCTGTCGGGTGACAAGAGCGAGGGTGCGCTGTTCACCGGCGCCGTGCCGGGCACCTTCCCGGCCGGCCGCGGCCTGTTCGTCCGCCGGGGCGAGCGCCCGTCGCTGATCCAGACGGCACTTGCGGAAGGCGCCGAGAGCACCGAAGACGGAGATGGCGGAGGAGTGAAGTGAGCTACGACGTGGTGGCACTGATCGACGGGCGGCCGTCGTACAAAGACGTGCTGGCGGGCATGCTCGCCGCCGGCCCGGACTGGCTGGTGCGCGACGTGTCCGACGGCGCCGTGCTGCAGCTCTGCGATCCCGAGGGGCAGCCGATGGCTTCGCTGGAGTCGCCGATCCTGATCCAGGTCCCCGGCGAGGTGGAGCGGTTGCTCGGCCCCGAGGTGTCCGGCGTACAGACGCCGGTCTGGTGGGCCGAGGTCCGCGCGACGCCACGGGAAGGTGCCGCCGAGCTCGCCGACCGGTACGCCGCGACGCTGGTCGAGCGGCTCGGCGGACAGGTCTGGAAATCCGCTGTGGCCGGGCCGCCCGCGGTCGTGCCGAATGGTGCTGGAGGCAACAATGCCTAATCCGGTGGAGCTCAGTCCGGGCATCGACGTCCGGACCGAGAAGGTCGTCGTCATCATGCAGGACCGTCCGGTGGTCGGGATGTCCGCCTGGTTGGTGGACGCGCTGGCGGCGGCCGAGTCCGAAGGCCTCGGCGTGCAACTGGTCACGCCGTCGACCACCCGGCTGACCTTCGCGGTCCGGACCACCCTGTTCAGCGGCCGCGAGTCGCGCTGGGTGGTGACCGAGCCCGGCGGCGAGGGCGCGTACGACGGCCAGGGTGGCTCGCGGCTGAAGTGGGACGGCCAGATGTTCGCGGCCGTGGCGGCCGGCGAGCAGGACAAGGTCGACATGAGCCCCACCTTCGTCGCGGTCGACCTCGAACTGCCGTTCCAGCTCCTGATCACCGCGCGAGTCCGCTACCAGGCGCTCGAGTCGACCGTCGTCGGCAAGGCTGCCGAACTGCTGTTCAAGGAGCTCACGGGTGACGAGCCGGCCGGCTGGGGGACCGCCGAGCCGGTGACGCAGCCATGGAACGTCGGCCAGCTCACCGCGTACTGCCGGCGGCGCGCGCCGAAGCCGACGTGGCTCGCCGTGGTCGGTGGCAAGGACGGCCGCAGCGCCACGGGTGCCGTCGAGATCCACCGCCGCCCCGCCGGTCTCGAAGAGGTCATCACCGTCGCCGTCGCGACTCCCGAGGGACTGCCGTCGCCTGGCGAGGTGCAGGCCGTGGCGGAGAAACTGGCCGACTCGTTCAGCCTGGTGTCCTTCTTCGCTCAAGGCGCCCGCGGTGGCACCGATACGAACGCGATGCCGCACTGGACCGGCGTGCCGGCTCCGATGGGGATGGCGGTCGGGAACGACGCACTGCAGGGCGATGGCCTGGCCAAGGCGATGGACATGACCGGCGTGGCGGAGATCGTGCCGGTGAAGATCGGCCCGGCGGCGTCTCCCGCGGTCTGGTACCCGATCGGAGACGGCAAGAGCCAGCTGGACTGGAACATCTACAGCGCGCTGCTCGGCCGGCTGGTCCCACCGGGCGCACCGCGTTCGTAGTACCCCCAGCTCGCAGTACCGAGTGAGTGTCAGTAGTTCGCGAATGATCAGAGAGGTGGACGGGTGGCTGCGGTCTACAGCCGGGTGACGATCATCGGGCGGCAACGTCAGATGGACGCCGTACTGCCGGTCGACGAGCCCTTGGGCCGGCTGATGCCGGACCTGTTGCGGATGCTCGGCGAGCCGGTCGATCCGTCGCCCCGGCGCCGGTACCTGACCACGCCGACCGGCCAGACGGTCTCGCTGGAGCTCACCCTGGGCTCTGCGCAGATCGGCGACGGTTCGGTACTGCGGCTCGCGGCCGAGGGCGAGGTGCCTCCGCCACCGACCGTGTACGACGTGGCCGAGGAGGCGGTGGACGACCTCGAGCGGCGCGGCACGACCTTCCAGCGCAAGCACCGGCGGTGGGCGTCGGGAGCGGCGCTGATCTTCGCGTTGCTCGCCGGGGCGATCGCGCTGGCTCGTTCGGCCGATGCCGACGTGGCCGCCTTCGTGATCCTGGTGGTCGCGATCCTCACCGGTCTCGGTGGCGTCGTGCTCGGCCGGGCCGGGCGGAAACCCACGGCGGTCACGTTGCTGGTCGCGACCCCGGTCCTGCTCGCGATCGTGGCCTGGTCGCTCGGTGTCTCGGAGGACTGGTCGACGCCGATGCGGGCCGGCATCATCGCGCTCGCGCTGGCGCTCGGCCCGCTGCTGTTCGCGATGGCGGGCCTGGCCGGAGGCGGTCTGGTCGGCGGCGGTACTGCGATGGTCTTCGCGGTGATCTGGATCCTCGGCGTGGGCGCCGGGGTATCCGCGGACAAGCTGAGCGCGTTGGTCGCGGCGGTCGCCGTTCTGCTGCTCGGGGTGTTGCCGCGGCTGGCGCTGTCGATGTCCGGCCTGACGGCGCTCGACGACACGAGGGCCCGGGGCAACGAGATCGGCCGGCCCGATGTCGAGGCGGCGCTGAACGCGGCGCACGTCGGTCTGGCCCTCGCGGCGACCTCGATCGCACTGTGGTCCGCCGCGGCCGGGGTGGTTCTCGCGCTCCACGGATCGGCTTGGTCTGTGAGCATCGCGGCCGTGCTGGCGTTGCTGTTGTGCGCGCGGTCGCGGCTGTACCCGTTGGCTGTGGAGGTGCTCGGCCTGTTCGCCGCGGCGGGGGTCGTGGTCGCCGCGCTGGTCCAGGAACTGTCCCAGCAGTCGGTGGGTGGCACACTTGTCGCAGTCGGACTACTCGTGGTGGTGGCGATGGTCGGAGCTTTCGGCCTGAGCTGGACGCCGCAGGATCACGTGCAGGTCCGGCTCGGCCAGGTCCTGGACCAGATTCAGGTGCTGGCCGTGGTGGCGCTGATCCCGCTGGTACTCGGAGCATTCGGGGTGTTCAGCGATCTGCTCGATGTCTTCTGATCGGATGGTATGACCGGGTCCAACTGGCAGGCGGAGATGATGAACCGCCTCGACGACGGGTCCGCGGCGGCTGAGAACGCCGCCGCGTCCGGTACTGCCCCCGCCCCTTCTGTGGGCGGAGAGGCGGGTGCGCCTGGTCTGGAGCAGTACCCGCCGCCGACGATGCCGGCGGTGCCTGCGCCTACTGGTAGTGGGTGGGGTGCGCCGGTGCCGCCACAGGAGCAACAGCCCGAGTACGTGCAGCCGCAGTACAACCAGGCGCCTTATCAACCGCCGGCACAGAACTACCAGCCGCAGAACTACCCGGCGCCGGAGCAGCAGAGCTACCAGCAGGACGGCTATCCGCCTCCGCAGCAGGCTTACCCGCCGCCTCAGGGGTATCAGCAGCCTCCGTACGACCCGGCTCAGCAGTATCAGCAGGCGCCGCAGTACCCGCAGTATCAGCAACCGCCGGTGCAGCAGTACGAGCAGCCCTACGAGCAACCGCAGTACCAGCAGCCACCCGTGCCGCAGTACGAGCAGCCGCCGTACGGGCAGCCGCCGCAGGTGCCACCGGCGCCGTACCAGCAGCAGTACCCTCAACCGCCGACGCAGCAGGCACCGCCGCAGCAGCAGCCCGCACAGTGGGAGCAACCACCCGCAGGTGACAGGGGTTGGAACGCGCCACCGCAGGAGGCGAGCTCGTGGGACAACCCGGCGCCTGACGGGGGACCGGACGCGCACGCGTACGCACCGGCGTACCAGGATCCGCTCGCCGGCCCGTTGCCGGTGGCAACTGGTTCGGTCGGGCTGCAGCATGAGGACCGGACCGGCTCGGGCGGGTTCCTGCGCCGGATCGGCCGGTTCGCCGCGGAGGCGGCCTACATCGCCGGCGCCTCGGGCCGGATGCAACGCGACGTGGAGAACATCGCGATCATCCGCCGCCCGATCGGGATCGGCCGGATGATCGGCGTGATCGGCCCGGTGCCGCTGAGCGGGACGTCGATCGTCACCGCGCTGCTCGCCGACGCGCTCGCGTCGCAGCGGACCGACATCGTGCTGGCCGTCGACGCGTTCCCGCGCGAGGGCAAGCTGACCCACCGGCTCGACCAGGGCCTCGCGAACACCCCGAACTCCCGGATCCAGCTAGCCCGCTCCGAGCCGACCGCCGACGCGATCAGCGAGGTACTTGCCGCCCGCAACGTCGGCGGCGCGAACCAGATCCCGCTGTCGCTCGTCGACTGCCCGGCGGGCCTGTTCGAGGAGGCGACCGGGTACGTCGCCGGCGCGGCCCACTCCGTCGCGCTGGTGGTCCCGTCGTCCCGCGACGGTGCCCGGGCCAGTGTCGACCTGCTCGACCAGTTGACCACGGACGGTCAGCAGATGCTGGTCCAGAAGGGCCTGGTGATCATCGCCGAGGGCCAGCCGAACGACCCGGAGCCGGTGCGCTGGCTGCAGTCGGCGGTGTCCGACCGCGGCCTCGGCTACGTCGTCCTCCCGTACGACGAGCATCTCGGCCACGCCTGGCCACTGCGTCCCGAGCAGCTCGAACCGGCCACCCGCCGGGCCGTGCTTGAGTTCGCCGCCCGCCTGGTGGAGCGTGCCACCCGCTGACTTTCCAGCAATTTTCGGCACCGTGATGAACCGTTGTGCCGATCCGCTCGTTGGTCGAAGTATGGCCTGTTTTGGTCAGGCCGGGTAGAAAGCAAAGAAGCAGAGCGTTCAACTACTTTCCCAGCAGGCTCCTGGAGGTTCAGATTTATGAGCGACGAAAGAACGGCCGAACTCGCCAAGGCGATCGACACACTGCGTGACCGGCGGGCGGTGCTTCGGGGTGCCGCGGTGGTCGGTCTGGCCGGCGTCAGTGTGCCGCTCCTCGCCGCGTGCGGTGGCGGCGACGAGGCGGGCAGCACGCCGTCGAGCACCGGCTCCAGCTCGGCCCCGACCTCGGCTCCGACGTCGGCACCGTCTTCGGCGCCTTCCTCGGCCGGTACTCCGAGCAGTGGTGGCGGGGGAGCGGTGCTCGGTCCGGCGTCGGACGTCCCGGTGAACGGCGGGATGGTCTTCCAGGACGCGAAGGTCGTGGTCACCCAGCCGACGGCCGGCCAGTACAAGGGGTTCACGGCGGTCTGCACACACGCCGGCTGCCTCGTCCGGACGGTGGAGAACAACACCATCACCTGCCCGTGCCATGGCAGCAAGTACAACGCCACCGACGGCAGTGTCATCAGCGGTCCGGCGCCGGCGCCGCTCGCCGCGGTCCCGGTGGCGGTCGACGGCACGAACATCGTCGCCTCGGCCTGATAGACCGTCCTCTGATCGGCTGTAGGGGACCGGTCGAGGACCTGCGAAAGGCCCGGTCAGGTGGCCGGGCCTTCCGCTTCAGCTAGTGGTACTCCGCTGGATCAGCTCTGGGTCGGGTCCACCGCGCCGACGAAGAGCAGCCTGTTCGGCGAGCCGGTGCCCGGGTCACCGACCTTGTCCGGAGTCGCCGCGCCGACCAGAGCGGTGGCCACGTCCGCCGGCGTGGCGTCGGGGTGCGCGCTCAGGTAGAGGGCGATGCCACCCGCCACGTGCGGGGTCGCCATCGACGTACCGCTCATCTTGGCCGTCGAGTCCGGCGCGGTGATGCCGACCGACTCGACGTCGATGCCCGGCGCGAGCAGGTCGACGCAGGTGCGCCAGTTGGAGAAGGTCGCCTTGGCGTCGTGGTCGTCGGTCGCGCCGACGGTGATCGCGGACGGCTCCTTCGACGGCGAACCACCGCAGGCGCGGAGCTGTTGTTGCCGGCAGCAACCGCGTAGGTGGCACCGGAGTCGACGGACGCCTTCAGATCCCGGTGTCGATGACGTGCACGTTGACGTTGTCGGCCGTTGCCGAGGGCTCGAACTTCTGGTCCGGCGGCAGGTCGGTCCGGTCCAGGCCCCACGGCGGGTTGTCCTGGTTCGCGGTGAACCTCTGGTTCCGCTGGACGAACGCGACCCGCGAGTCAGCCGCCATCTTCTTGGCCTGCTCCGGCGTCATGCTCGCCGAGAATCCCTTGATGCTCGCGCTGAACTGCTTGCGCACCTTCGCGTCGTACGACGTCGAGAGGCTCTGCGTGGTGGCGCGGGTCGCCGCGGGCGAGCGATTGCCGCGACCAGACCGGTGACGGCGAGTGCGGCCGCGGCGGTCGCACCGATCGCGGTCCTCAACCGACGTGGTGTTGTCACTGGGGACATGGGCGGAACTCCCTCGAGTCGAGCGCCAGCCCGTTCCCTCACGCTCAGGTCCTGCGCATCTACCCTGAGCTACAAGTTACGGACGGCGCCCATCCCAATCGGGGGTCAGACGTGCGGTCTGAAGCAAGTCGCAACACGATCTCCGCGCGATCGCAAACCTGAGCGGTCGCCACGTGGTGAGCAGGGCAGGTTGGTGCGGCGGTGAGGCTGTCGGCGGGGCGAACTAGGCTGGCTCGGTGGCTGATCCTTCCTCCTATCGCCCTGCCCCGGGGTCGATTCCCGATTCCCCTGGCGTGTACCGCTTCAGCGATGCCGCCGGGCGGGTGATCTACGTCGGCAAGGCGAAGAACCTGCGCGCCCGGCTGTCGTCGTACTTCCAGGACCTGGTCAACCTGCACCCGCGGACCCAGTCGATGGTGACGACCGCGGCGAAGGTCGACTGGACGGTGGTCGCCAACGAGGTCGAGTCGCTGCAACTGGAGTACTCCTGGATCAAGGAGTACGACCCGCGCTTCAACGTGAAGTACCGCGACGACAAGTCCTACCCGTGGCTGGCCATCACGCTGAACGAGGACTACCCGCGGGTGATGGTCGGCCGCGGCCAGAAGAAGAAGGGTGTCCGGTACTTCGGTCCGTACAGCCACGCCTGGGCGATCCGCGAGACGGTCGACCTGCTGCTCCGGGTGTTCCCGATGCGCTCGTGCAGCAAGGGCGTCTTCAACCGGCACCGCCAGATCGGCCGGCCCTGCCTGCTCGGCTACATCGGCAAGTGCGCCGCGCCGTGCACCGGCCAGGTCAGCCAGGAGGAGCACCGCAAGATCGTCGACGACTTCTCGGCCTTCCTGTCCGGCCAGACCGCGACGTACGTGCGTCGTCTGGAGCGGGAGATGAAGGCGGCGGCGATCGAGCTCGAGTACGAGAAGGCCGCCAAGATCCGCGACGACCTCAGCGCGCTGGACAAGGCTCTGGCGAAGAACGCGGTGGTTCTCGGCGACGGCACCGACACGGACGTGATCGCGTTGTCGGAGGATCCGCTGGAGGTCGCGGTACAGATCTTCTATGTGCGCGGCGGGCGGATTCGCGGTCAGCGTGGCTGGATCGCCGACAAGGCGGACGGTGACGCGACTACGGCCGACCTGGTTGAGCGGTTCATCCAGCAGACGTACGCGGGGGAGACCTCGGACGCCATCCCGCGGGAGATCCTGGTGCCGACCGTGCCGGAGGGGGAGGAGGCCCTGGTCGAGTGGCTCTCCGAACTGCGCGGCTCCCGGGTGGCGATCCGGGTCCCGCAGCGGGGCGACAAGAAGGACCTGATGGCGACGGTCGAGCGCAACGCGCTGCAGACGCTGACCATGCACAAGACGAAGCGGGCCAGCGACCTGACCACCCGCAACCTGGCGCTCGAGGAGATCCAGGCGGCGCTCGATCTGCCCGAGGCGCCACTGCGGATGGAGTGCTACGACGTCTCGAACCTGCAGGGCACCGAGGTGGTCGCCTCGATGGTCGTGTTCGAGGACGGGCTGCCGCGCAAGAGCGAGTACCGGCGGTTCGTGATCAAGGGCGTCGAGGGCCAGAACGATGTCGCGTCGATCGCCGAGGTGCTGACCCGGCGGTTCAAGCGGCTGCTGGAGGACCGCGCGGACATCCCGGAGGGGGAGGACCCGACGGCGTACCTGGTCGATCCGGAGACCGGCCGGGCGAAGAAGTTCGCCTACACGCCGGGCCTGGTCGTCGTCGACGGTGGTCCGCCGCAGGTCGCGGCGGCCCGCCAGGCGATGGACGAGCTCGGCCTCGGCGACATCCCGGTCTGCGGTCTGGCCAAGCGGCTCGAGGAGGTCTGGCTGCCCGACGACGAGGACCCGGTCATCTTCTCCCGTACTTCGGAGGGGCTGTACCTGCTGCAGCGGCTTCGCGACGAGGCCCACCGGTTCGCCATCACCCACCACCGCAACCGGCGGTCCAAGTCGATGGTCGAGAGCGTGCTGGACGATGTCGCCGGGCTCGGCGAGGTCCGCCGCAAGACGCTGCTGAAACACTTCGGCTCCTTGAAGAAGTTGCGCCAGGCGAGTGTCGACGAGGTCGCCGCGCTGCCCGGTTTCGGGCGCCGGACCGCCGAGTCCGTCGTACTGGCAGTGAACTCCGCGGCAACGAAGGCCGACACGTCCCGGGCACCGTCGGTCAACACCGCCACGGGCGAGATACTGGACGACGACGGGCCGGAGCTTGCCGGTCTGCCTGACGGGGAGAACTGAGAACTGATGGACGAGTCGAGCGGCAACCTCATCATCGTGTCCGGCATGTCCGGCGCGGGACGGAGTTCGGTCGCGGACGTGCTGGAGGACCTCGGCTGGTTCGTGGTGGACAACCTGCCGCCGATGTTCCTCACCACGATCGTGGAGCAGGTGGTCGGGACCGGCGCCTCGCCCCGGCTGGCAGTGGTCGTGGACGTGCGGACCGGGATGTTCTTCGACGAGCTCGGCGCGGCGATCCAGGACCTGCGGACCAAGGGGTACCGGCCGGTCACGCTGTTCCTGGAGGCCTCCGACGACGTGATCGTGCGGCGGCAGGAGAGCGTCCGGCGGCCGCACCCGCTGCAGGGTGAGGGCCGGCTGCTGACCGGGATCCAGCGCGAGCGCGAGCTGCTCGGCGACATCCGGGCTGGCGCTGACATGGTGATCGACACCTCCAACCTGAACATCCACCAGCTCGCCGCGAAGATCGTGAACGCCTTCGGCGAGGAGGAGAACGCCGAGCTGCGCGCGACCGTGGTCTCCTTCGGGTTCAAGTACGGCATCCCGGTGGACGCGGACGTGGTGGCGGACATGCGCTTCGTGCCGAACCCGTACTGGCAGCCCGATCTGCGCCCGATGACGGGCCAGGACAAACCTGTGTCAGACTTCGTGCTCGGTCATCCGCTGGCCCAGCAGTTCCTGCAGAACTACGTGGACGTGCTGGACACCCTGCGGACCGGTTATCTGAACGAGGGCAAGCGGTTCGTCACGGTCGCGATCGGCTGCACCGGTGGGAAGCACCGGAGCGTCGCGATGGCCGAGGAGATCGCGCGCAGGCTGCGGGAGAAGGGGTCACCCACCTTGGTCGTGCACAGGGATCTGGGGCGGGAGTGACGGCGTAGTGTCACGGTCCCCCCGCGTTGTCGCACTGGGTGGCGGCCACGGCCTCGCCGCCTCCTTGTCCGCGCTCCGGCAGGTCACCGACCAGCTGACGGCGGTCGTGACGGTCGCCGACAACGGCGGCTCGTCCGGCCGGTTGCGCAGTGAGCTCGGCGTGCTGCCACCGGGGGATCTCCGGATGGCGCTGGCCGCGTTGTGCCGCGACGACGAGTGGGGCCGCACCTGGGCGGACGTGCTGCAGCATCGCTTCCGCAGCGACGGCGCCCTGCACGACCACGCGGTGGGCAACCTGCTCATCGTGGCCCTGTGGGAGTTGCTCGGCGAGGCCGTCGACGGGCTCGACTGGGTGGCCAGACTGCTCGGCGCCCAGGGCCGCGTGCTGCCGATGTCCGCTGTACCGCTGGACATCACCGCGCGCGTGCTCGGGCTGGATCCCGCGCATCCCGAGGCGATCACCGAGATTCGCGGCCAGACCGAGGTGGCGACCACCGAGGGACACGTGGTGGACGTCGCGCTCGACCCGGCCGACCCGCCGGCCTGCCCCGAGGCGCTGGTCGCGATCGCTGAGGCCGACTGGGTCGTCGTGGGTCCGGGGTCGTGGTTCACCTCGGTGATCCCGAACCTGCTCGTCCCGGCGTTGTCCCGCGGCCTGCAGGAGACGAGCGCCCGCCGGCTGCTGACGTTGAACCTGGGCGAGCAGAAGGGCGAGACCGCCGGGTTCTCGCCGGAGACGCACCTCGAAGTACTGGCCGCGCATGCGCCCGACCTGCGGATCGACGTCGTACTGGCGGACGAGGGACACGTGCCGGACCCGGCGTCGCTGCAACGTACTGCGGACTCGCTCGGCGCGCACCTGGTGATCGCCGACATCGCCGACGACGAGCGCCACCTTCACCACGACCCCGGCAAACTCGCGAAGATCTACCGCGAGATCTTCGAGTGAGTCATTTCGGGTAAACCGGTTTCCGGTCTGCGTTGTACCCCTGCCACGGGTTGTAGACGTTCGAGTCGAACCGGGCGAGCTCCCGGCCGTTCACGTCGTAGTAGATCGCCCAGATCGGCTTGTCCCGCACCTCGCTGGGGGTCAGCTCGGCGTACCAGAGCAGGAAGCCGTTCTTCACCGTCGCCGAACTGACGCTGCCGTCGACCTCGAAGTCGACCGCGGCGACGTTCTTCGGCACGGTTCCTTCCGCGCCGTCACGGTCGGTCCACACCACGAAGTCCTGCTGCCACTTGAGGTCTTCGCGCAGGTAGTTGTCGCGAGGAACGCCGGCACCGGTGTTGTCCTGGCAGAACGCCCAGCTCTTGCGGTCGGGAGACGTCAGGATCGCGCGGAACCAGGTGTCCTTCGCCTGGTTGATCGTGACCTTCCAGCCGGTGAGCGATCCCGCGCCACCCCCGGCCTTGCGGCTGCCGCGCCGCCACTGCTTGTCTTGCGGCTCGCAGCGCTTGATGATCTGCGCATCGGTGAGGCCGCTGGGTGGCGGCTGGAGCGGTAGGACCTTCCCGGTCGCCGGGGGAGCGGCCGGCTGGACGCCGTTGAGGGGATTGCCGCTCCCGTCCGACCAGGTGGTGACGCCGGCGACGACCGCCCCGGCGGTGATTGCGCCGGCCGCGACCACGCCTGCCCGGCGCAGTCGCAGGCCGCGCCGTCCGCGACGTACAACGTCGTCGATGGAGTAGTGCAGCGGCTGGGCTGCGTCGTCGGCAGCCCCGGCCAGCAGGTCCTTGATCTCGGTCGTCATGACAAGACCTCTTCCCGGTCGTCGAGGGGTTCTTCCAGCTCTGGACGGTTCAGTACTTCGCGGAGGGTGGCGAGGCCGCGTGAGCTCTGGCTCTTGACGGTTCCGACGCCGATGCCGAGCACACTCGCGGTCTCCTCCAGGCTGAGGTCCGCGTAGTACCGCAACACCACACAGGCGCGCTGCCGCGGCGGCAGTTCCGCCAAAGCCTCGATCACCAGCAGGCGGTCATCGATCGTTCCGGCCTGGTCCGCCAGCGGTCGTTCGACCGGCTGGTCGACGACGTGCTCGCGGCGCCACGGTCGCTTGGCCTGGTCGAGCACGACCGACACGACGGCCTTGTGGGCATAGGTGTTCAGGCCTGCCCGGTGGTCCAGCCGGTGCCACGCCTTGTACACGCGGACCAGTGCGTCCTGGGCAGCGTCCTCGGCCCGGTGCCAGTCCCCGCACATCAGATACGCCGTACGGCGTAACCGGTGTACGGCCGCGGTCGCGAACTCGGTGAAGTCCACCTCGTCACGTCTTCGCATCGGTCGCTCCTCTCGTTTGTCGGGGAAGGAACGACACCGGCCACCGCAAAGGTTGCTGCCGCGAATTCTGCCGCCCACCCCGTCACCTGCGTCAGGTCAGCCGTAACGGGGTACGGGTGCGGGGAGTTGGACCGGTGGTGACGCGAGGGTCTTTGACAGCAGTGGGAGGATTCCCTACATGGCGATGACAGCACAGGTGAAGTCCGAGCTGACCAGCATCCAGGTCACGAAACCCTGTTGCCGCAAGGCCGAGGTTTCCTCCGTCCTGCGTTTCGCGGGCGGCCTGCACCTCGTGTCCGGCCGGATCGTGGTGGAGGCCGAGCTCGACAGCGGCGCCGCCGCCCGCCGGTTGCGCAAGGACATCGCCGAGATCTTCGGTCACCCATCGGACGTCGTGGTGATCTCCCCGTCCGGAATCCGGAAGCAGACCAAGTACGTCGTGCGCGTCGTCCGCGACGGCGACGCCCTGGCGCGGCAGACGGGCCTCGTGGACAACCGTGGCCGCCCGGTCCGCGGTCTTCCGCCTGCGGTCGTGTCAGGTGCCTCCTGCGACGCCGTGGCGGCCTGGCGCGGGGCCTTCCTGGCACACGGCTCGCTGACGGAACCCGGCCGCTCCTCGTCCCTCGAGGTGACCTGCCCCGGTCCGGAGGCCGCGCTGGCTCTGGTGGGTGCCGCCCGTCGCCTCGGGATCGGCTCCAAGGCGCGTGAGGTCCGCAACGTGGACCGGGTGGTGATCCGCGACGGCGACGCGATCGGCGCGCTGCTGACCCGCCTCGGCGCGCACGAGTCCGTGCTCGCGTGGGAGGAGCGGCGGATGCGTCGCGAGGTCCGCGCCACCGCGAACCGGCTCGCGAACTTCGACGACGCCAACCTGCGCAGGTCCGCCCGCGCGGCGGTGGCGGCCGGTGCCCGGGTCGAGCGGGCCCTGGAGATCCTCGGTGACGACGTTCCGGACCACCTGCAGGTGGCGGGCAAGCTGCGCCTGGAGCACAAGCAGGCCAGCCTCGAGGAGCTCGGCCAGCTGCACGAGCCGGCCCTCACCAAGGACGCCGTCGCGGGCCGGATCCGCCGCCTGTTGGCGATGGCCGACAAGCGCGCCGCCGACCTCAACATCCCGAACACCGAGGCCAACCTCACCCCCGACATGCTCGACCCGGCCTGACCGAGTTCTGCGTGAGTGGTGGTCTGGTCCACTGGCTACTCGTGGGTCACGGTGGTCTGATGTGGACGGTACCAGTGGGTCGAGTGGGCTGTTGGGCTAGTGTTTCGGACGTAGCGGCAGTGCTCAAAAGCTAGTTCTGAGGAGACGCAGTCCCGTGACCGTTCGCGTAGGTATCAACGGCTTCGGCCGGATCGGCCGTAACTTCTTCCGCGCCGTGCAGGCGGCCGGTGCCGACATCGAGGTCGTCGCCGTCAACGACTTGACCGACAACCAGACCCTGGCCCACTTGCTGAAGTACGACTCGATCCTGGGGCGTTTCCCCGGCGACGTGTCCGCGACCGACACCGACATCAGCGTCGGCGGCCACACCTTCAAGGCGTTCGCCGAGCGCGACCCCGCGAACCTGAAGTGGTCTGATGTGGGCGCCGACGTGGTGATCGAGTCCACCGGCTTCTTCACCGACGCCACCAAGGCCAAGACGCACGCCGACAACGGCGCCAAGAAGGTCATCATCTCCGCCCCGGCGAAGAACGAGGACCTGACCGTGGTGATGGGCGTCAACCACGAGCTGTACGACGCCGAGAAGCACACCGTGATCTCGAACGCGTCCTGCACCACCAACTGCATCGCCCCGCTCGCCAAGGTCCTGAACGACGCGTTCACGATCGAGCGGGGTCTGATGACCACGATCCACGCGTACACCCAGGACCAGAACCTGCAGGACGGCCCGCACAAGGACCTGCGCCGCGCCCGCGCCGCCGCGCTGAACATCGTGCCGACCTCGACCGGTGCCGCGAAGGCGATCGGTCTGGTGCTGCCGGAGCTGAAGGGCAAGCTGGACGGCTACGCGCTGCGCGTTCCGGTCCCGACCGGCTCGGCCACCGACCTGACCGTCACCGTCGGCCGCGAGGTCACGGTCGACGAGGTCAAGGACGCCTACAAGGCGGCGGCCACCGAGGGCGCGCTGAAGGGCTACCTGACCTACACCGAGGACGAGATCGTCTCGACCGACATCGTCACCGACCCGGCGTCCTGCATCTTCGACTCCGGCCTGACCAAGGTGATCGGCAACCAGGTCAAGGTCGTCGGCTGGTACGACAACGAGTGGGGCTACTCGAACCGCCTCGTCGACCTGGTCAACCACGTCGGCGCCTCGCTCTGACGTCTCCCCATTCGCCTTGCGTCCGAAGAACTGTGGCCTGGAGCGCACGGTTCTTCGGACGTTGGCGCCCCGACGAAGCAGCACTGCGTTGAAGGAAGCTGAACTGTGAAGACGATCGAAGACCTCGGGGACGTGGCCGGCCTGCGGGTGCTGGTGCGCTCCGACCTGAACGTGCCGATCGACGGCGAGAAGATCGGCGACGACGGCCGCATCCGGGCCAGCGTGCCGACCCTGGTGAAGCTGGCCAAGGCCGGCGCCAAGGTGATCGTGACCGCCCACCTCGGCCGCCCCAAGGGCAAGCCGAACCCCGAGTTCACCCTCGCCCCGGTGGCCAAGCGGCTCGGTGAGCTGCTGCAGCCGGAGGGCATCAGGGTGCACTTCGCCACCGACGTGACCGGCGACAGCGCTCAGGAAGCCGTCCAGGAGCTGGACGAGGGCGAGGTCCTGCTGCTCGAGAACGTCCGGTACGACCCGCGCGAGGAGAGCAAGGACGAGGCCGAGCGGACCGCGCTGGCCGAGGAGCTCGCCGGTCTGGCCGACCTGTTCGTCAGCGACGGCTTCGGCGTAGTCCACCGCAAGCAGGCCAGCGTGTACGACGTGGCCCGGCAGCTCCCGCACGCGGCCGGCGGCCTGGTGCTCGCCGAGGTCGAGGTGCTGAAGAAGCTGACCGAGGACCCGGCCCGTCCGTACGTCGTCGTACTGGGTGGCGCGAAGGTGTCCGACAAGCTCGCGGTGATCGACAACCTGCTCGCCAAGGCGGACAAGCTGCTGATCGGTGGCGGCATGGTCTTCACCTTCCTCAAGGCTCAGGGCCACGAGGTCGGCAAGAGCCTGCTCGAGGAGGACCAGCTCGACACGGTGAAGGGCTACCTGGAGACCGCCAGGGCCAAGGGCGTCGAGATCGTGCTGCCGACCGACATCGTCGTCGCACCCGAGTTCAAGGCCGACTCTCCCGCGACCGTCGTCGCCGCGGACGCGATCCCGGCCGACCAGCTCGGCCTCGACATCGGCCCGGACTCCGGCAAGGCCTTCGCCGCCGAGATCTCCTCGGCGAAGACGGTGTTCTGGAACGGCCCGATGGGCGTCTTCGAGATGGAGGCGTTCGCGGGTGGAACCAAGGCCGTCGCGCAGGCGTTGACCGAGGTGGACGGGCTCAGTGTGGTCGGCGGTGGCGACTCCGCCGCCGCGGTACGGCAGCTGGGCTTCGCCGACGACCAGTTCGGGCACATCTCCACCGGTGGTGGCGCGTCGCTCGAATACCTGGAGGGCAAAGAGCTCCCGGGTCTTGCTGTGCTGGAAGAGGACTGACACCTGATGGCTGATAACGCTGCCCGTACGCCGTTGATGGCGGGCAACTGGAAGATGAACGTCAACCACGTGGAAGCCGTGCACCTGCTGCAGAAGCTGAGCTGGACGCTCCAGGACAAGAAGCACGACTTCGAGCGGGTCGAGGTCGCGGTGCTGCCGCCGTTCACCGACATCCGCAGCGTGCAGACGCTCGTCGACGGCGACCGGATGAAGATCGTGTACGGCGCGCAGGACGTGTCGGAGCACGACGCGGGCGCCTACACCGGGGACATCTCGGCGGCCATGCTCACCAAGCTCGGCTGCACCTACGTGCTGGCCGGGCACTCCGAGCGCCGCCAGTACCACCACGAGGACGACGCGCTGGTGAACGCGAAGGCCACCAAGGCGCTCGCGGCCGGGCTGGTCCCGATCGTCTGCGTCGGCGAGGGTCTCGAGGTCCGCAAGGCCGACGGGCACGTCGAGCACTGCCTGGGCCAGGTCGACGGTGCGCTGGCCGGGCTGAAGCCGGACGACGTCCGCAAGATCGTCATCGCGTACGAACCGGTCTGGGCGATCGGCACCGGCGAGGTGGCCACCCCCGAGGACGCGCAGGAGGTCTGTGCCGCGATCCGGGGCCGGCTGGAGGAGATCTCACCCGCGGTGGCCGACTCGGTACGCATTCTTTACGGGGGGTCGGTGAAGATGAGCAGCGCAGGTGGCATCATGGCCCAGCCGGATGTCGACGGCTGCCTGGTAGGCGGAGCTAGCCTGCAGGTGGACGAGTTCGCCGGTATCTGCCGTTACCTGGACCTTCAGTTAGGCTACTCCTCGTGATTCTCGCTTTCTCGATCGTCGTGATCATCTGCAGCCTGATCCTCACGCTGCTCGTGCTGCTGCACAAAGGCCGCGGTGGCGGCCTTTCGGACCTGTTCGGTGGCGGTGTCTCGTCCAGCCTGGGCGGGTCCTCGGTCGCCGAGCGGAACCTGGACCGGATCACGATCGGCGTCGGCCTGATCTGGTTCGCTTCTATCGTCGCGCTCGGCCTGCTGTACAAGCTCGGCTGAGAGGGGAGTAGCTCCCGTGGCTGGTGGTGGCAGCGCAATTCGTGGCAGCCGGGTCGGTGCCGGACCGATGGGTGAGGCGGAGCGCGGCGACACCGCGCCCCGGCAGCGCATCGTGTTCTTCTGTGCCAACGGGCACGAGACGGCGACGGTGTTCGCGGTCGAGGCAGCCATCCCGGAGGCGTGGGACTGTCCGAGGTGTGGTCTACCGACCAGCACCGACGTCAACAACCCTCCGCCGCCCCCGAAGATCGAGCCGTACAAGACCCATCTCGCCTACGTCAAGGAACGCCGCAGCGAGCAGGAAGCGGCCGAGATCCTCGACGAGGCACTGCAGAAGCTCCGCGCCCGCCGCGCTCGCGGCGAAGTGATCTTCTGAGTTCCGCCAGGACGAACGCACGCCCGGGCCGGTCCGCAAGGACCACCCGGGCGTCCGCGTTCCAGCACCCTGCGTTCTGGTCCCCCGCGTCCTGGTGCCCTGCGTCCTGATGCCCTGTGTACTGATGCCTGGCGTACTAGTGCTTCGTCGCTGAGGCGTTCTTCGCGAACAGCTGGTTGAGTTCGGCCTGGGGGATCTGGTCGGCGGCGAAGCCCAGAGTGCCCTGGGTCAGCAACTCCTGGGCGCTGCGGCGGATGAAGCCGAGCGCTGCCCGGGCGATGCTGCCGCCGAGGCTGATCCGGGTGACGCCGATCCCGAACACGTCCTGCAATGTCAGCGTGGAGCTGCCAAGGCCGAGGACGACGTTCAGCGGACCGTCGATCTCCTTCACCAGCGTCTCCAGCGTGCTCAGGTCGTTGACGCCGGGGACGTAGAGGCAGTCGGCGCCGGCCTCGCGGAACAAGTTGGCGCGACGGATCGAGTCCGCCAGGACAGTGGGCTGCTTCAGCAGTTGCCCGTCAGTACGCGCAGTGAGCACGAAGTCGGATCCACCCGCCTCCCGAGCGGCCACGATCCGCTCGACCGACAGCGCCTCGTCGTACAGGTCCCGGCCGTCGTAGTCCTCGATGTTGCCGCCCGCGAGCCCGGCGTCGAGCGCCAGCCGGATGGTCGAGGCCACCTCCTCCGGACGTTCGCCGTACCCGTCCTCTAGATCGCCGTTCACGGGGACCGAGCCGGCGTCCGTGATCTGCCGGATCCGCTCGAACATCACCTCCCGTGACACCGATGGCGCTCCGTCGGGCAGGGTGTGGTCGCCGGCGCCGAGGGAGAAGGCGATCCCGGCGCTGGTGGTCGCGATCGCGGGGAATCCGGCGTCGGCGAGCAGGATCGCGCTGCCGGCGTCCCAGGCGTTCGGCATCACGAAGGAACCGTCGTGCAGCTCGCGGAAGATCGTCATACCGTCATCCTGGCAGCGAAACACTTCGGCCACCGCCGAAGCGCCCCTGATCCTTCTCTGACGCCGGGCCCCACGTCAGAGAAGGATCAGGTGCGGGGGGCCCGGATCTCGTGAGGGATGTCGGTGGCGGCCGCTTCGTCGAGGAGCCAGAGGGTGCGGTTGAGGCCCTTCACTCCGGCGGCGGGGATGTGCCGCGGGCCGGCGCCGGACAGGGCGAGCCGCACCGCCTTCGCCTTGTCGTCGCCGGCGACCACGAACCACACCTCGTGCGCGCGGTTCAGCGCCGGGAAGCTGAGCGAGATCCGGGTCGGCGGCGGCTTGGGCGCTCCGTGCACGGCGACCGAGGACCGCTCCACCTCATGCAGGGCGGCGTGCTCAGGAAACAGCGAAGCCACATGCCCGTCCGGCCCGACACCCAGCATCAGTACGTCGAACGTGGGCACGCCGTCACGATCACCGGAACCGGCTGCCGCGGCGAGGGTCGCGACGTACTCCTCCGCGGCCGCCTCGGGAGCTTGGCCGGTGTCAGCCGGCATCGGGTGCACGAGTGCGGGGTCCACGTCGACGTGCGAGAGCAACGCGTCCCAGGCCTGGGTCTCGTTGCGCTCCGGGTCGCCCTCGGGTAGGAAGCGCTCGTCGCCCCACCAGAACTCGACCCGGCGCCAGTCGATCGCGCTGCGGGCAGGGGATTCCGCCACGGCCCGGTAGACCACCGCGGCAACACGACCGCCCGTCAGGACGACCTGCGCCACCTTGCCGCTGCTCTGCACGTCCACCAGGCGGGTGATGAGCCTGGCCGCGACGGCGTGGGCGAGGCCCTCGGCATCGCGGTTGACCAGGATCGACGGTGAACTCATGAGCGGCCGGCCACCCTCTTGCTCGTGCTCTTCTTGGCCGCTCCGGACTTCTTCGCGGCCGATGTCTTGGTCGCCGCCTTCTTGGCCGCGGTCTTCTTGACCGTGGTCGACTTCCGCGTGGCGGCCTTCCGCGCTGCCGCCGTCTTCTTCGCCGCAGAAGTCTTCCTCGCGACGGACTTGCGAGCGGTCTTCTTCGCGGCAGAACCGGCAGCCTTCGCCTCGAGATCCGACGAGGCAGCCTTGCCGGCGACGCCCGAAGTACGCTCTGCTGCCTTCTCGGCGGCCGTCTGCGCGGACCGCCGATCGGCCGGGCTGACTATCTTGGCCTCGGCAGGCATGTTCTCCCGCTCGACCATGCACGCGAGCGTCTTCGCGTACACGTCGTCCGGGTCCAGCCGGCGCAATTCCTCGCTCAGCAGCTCCGACGTCACCCGCCGCTTCAGCGCCACTGGCCGATCAGGCTGTCCAGGGATGCTGAACGTCGCCACCGCACCGTCCGGCCGCGTCAGCGCGATCGGCCCGGCCGCCGTGAACATCCGTACCGCGGTGATGCCCGGGCCACGGGAGTTCTTCTGCTCGACGGGGACCCCGAGGCGGCACTGCAACCACGCGGCCATCAGATCCGCGCTCGCGTTGCCCCGGGCGGAGACGACCTCGGCACCGGTGACCTTCGTCGGGTACTGGTCGAGGGCCGCGGCCATCAGTGCCCGCCACGGCGTCAGCCGGGTCCAGGCGAAATCGGTGTCACCGGGCATGTAGCCCTCGGCCCGCGCGACAAAGGCCTCGCGAGCGCGGCGAGTCTCCGCGGCGTCCGTGACGCGGCGGCGGCCGAGCTGGCCCAGCGGGTCCTCGTGCGGCACCTTCGGTCCACCACCCGGCCACCAGACGATCACGGGGGAGTCCGGCAGCAGCAGCGGCGTGATGACGGACTCCGGCACCTTCGCGAGCTCGCCGTGCAGCCGGAGCAGCACCGCCTCACCGGGAATCCCTTCGCCGACGCGGACCTCCGCGTCGAGGCCACCGGTACCGCGGCCGGGCCGCAGGATCGCCACGAGCACCCGGGACGGGTGCTCCCGGCCGGCCTCGTTCGCGGCCTTCATCGCGTCGTGGTGGGACGACTCGTCGACGACCACCACGACCGTGCCGACCATTCCCATCGCCGGGGAGCCGGCGTTGCGGCGGGCCTTCAGCAGCGCCGAGGCGATCTCGCTCGACGTGGTGCTGGTGAGGTCGATGATCATGGCCGCCTCCAGGCGCGTCCGTCGCGGGCGAGCATCTCGTGGGCGGAGGCAGGACCCCAGCCACCGGACCCGTACTGCTCCGGCTTGCCGTGCTCGGCCCAGTACTCGATCACCGGGTCGAGGATCTTCCAGCTCAGCTCCACCTCGGTGTGCTGCGGGAAGAGCGGCGGATCGCCGAGCAGCACGTCCAGGATCAGCCGCTCGTACGCCTCCGGGGAGGACTCCGTGAACGACCCGCCGTAGGCGAAGTCCATGTTCACGTCGCGGATCTCCATCATCGTGCCAGGCACCTTCGCGCCGAAGCGCATGGTGACGCCCTCGTCCGGCTGGATCCGCATCACCAGGGCGTTCTGGCCGAGCTCCTCGGTCTCCGTCTTGTTGAACGGCAGGTGCGGCGCGCGCTTGAACATCACGGCCACCTCGGTGACCCGACGGCCGAGCCGCTTGCCGGTGCGCAGGTAGAACGGGACGCCGGCCCAGCGCCGGGTGTCGACGTCCACCCGCAGGGCGGCGAAGGTCTCGGTCCTGGAGTCCGCCGGGATGCCGTCCTCCTGCAGGTAACCCTTGACCTTGACACCGCCCGCCCAGCCGGCGGCGTACTGGCCGCGAGCGGTGTGCAGGTCCAGGCGTTCCGGCAGCTTCACGGCCGCCAGCACCTTCTTCTTCTCCTGGCGCAGCGACCAGGCGTCGAAGCTCACCGGCTCCTCCATCGCGGTCAGCGCGAGCAGCTGGAGCAGGTGGTTCTGGATCACGTCGCGGGCGGCGCCGATGCCGTCGTAGTACCCGGCGCGGCCGCCGATGCCGATGTCCTCGGCCATGGTGATCTGCACGTGGTCGACGTAGTTGCTGTTCCAGACCGGCTCGAACATCGAGTTGGCGAACCGGACCGCCAGCATGTTCTGGACGGTCTCCTTGCCCAGGTAGTGGTCGATCCGGAAGACCGCCTCGGGCGGGAAGACCGACTCGACCACCTGGTTGAGCTCACGAGCGCTCTTCAGGTCGTGCCCGAACGGCTTCTCGATCACCACCCGGCGCCACGAGCCCGGGACCTCGTCGGTCAGGCCGTGCTCGTTCAGCTGTTCCACCACCTGGGGGAACAGCCCCGGCGGGATCGACAGGTAGAACGCGTGGTTGCCGCCCGTACCGCGGTTGACGTCCAGCTCGTCCACGGTCTCGCGGAGCCGCTTGAACGCCTCGTCGTCGGTGAGATCGCCGGGGACGAACCGGAAGCCCTCGGCCAGTTGCTGCCAGACCTCCTCGCGGAACGGCGTCCGCGCGTGCTCCTTGACCGAGTCGTGCACGATCTGGGCGAAGTCCTGGTTGGTGAAATCCCGCCGGGCGAACCCGACCAGGGCGAACCCGGGCGGCAACAGGCCCCGGTTCGCCAGGTCGTACACGGCCGGCATCAGCTTCTTGCGGGCCAGGTCGCCGGTGACTCCGAAGATCACCAGGCTGCAGGGCCCGGCGATCCGCGGCAGCCGCCGGTCCTGCGGATCCCGTAGCGGGTTCACCGGACCGGTCGGCGGGTCAGCGTATTCCGCGGTCATGTGCCGCCGTCCTCCGACTTGTCGTGGGCGCCGAGCAGCGCGATGAGCTGCTCTACACCGGCCTCGGCGTCGGTGAGGTGCAGCCGCAGTACCGGCCGGCCGCGCTCGGCCAGCACGTTCGCGTCACCCGCGGCCTGGGCCGAGATCAGCGTGCCGAAGGTGAACGGCCGGTCCGGGATCTCGACATCGCCCGTCTCCGCGCTGGTGACCTGCAGGAAGACGCCCTGCGGGTGGCCGCCCTTGTGGTACTGGCCGGTGGAGTGCAGGAAGCGCGGGCCCCACCCGAAGGTCACCGGCCGGTCGGTCCGCGCGGCCAGGGCCGGCCGGATCGCGACCAGGTTCTCGTCGCGCTCGGAGTCCAGGTACGCCATCACGGCGACGTAGCCGTCGTCGGCAAGCTGGCTCAGCAGCGAGTCGAGCGCACCCTGGACCGTGTCGACGTCGTCGAGCAGACCCTCGGTGGCACGAACCTCGATGGCACCGTCGGTGAAGGCCGCCGGCTCCGGCTCGGGCTGCGCGTCCAGCAGACCGCGCGCGGCCTTCTTGGCGCTCTCCACATCGGGCTGGTCGAACGGGTTGATCCCCAGCAGATAGCCCGCGACTGCTGTGGCCGTCTCCCACAGCAGCAGCTGTCCGCCGAGCGACCCGGAGGTCAGACCAGTCGGTACTTCGTTGCTGGTCGCCTTGTCCGCGAGAAGTGCGTGCACGATGTCCGGCAGGCTCTTGTGCAGCTCGGGGGCGTGCAATCCCTTCACCGCCACCGGCAGCACACCAGTGCCGTTCTTGCCGGTGCTCTCCGCGATCAGCTGCTCGGCCCAGTCGGGGAACCCGACGATGTCCGAGCCGTGCGCCGCCAGGATCGCCTTGTCCCGGCCCTCACTGGCCGCGAGCACTGCGCCCAGCACGAGCGCCGGGTTGTCCGCGGAGTCGGCCTGGAGCAACGGCGCGGCCTCGGCGGCCTGGTCGAGCAGTTCGGCGACGTCGGCTCCGGCGAGTGCCGAGGGGACGAGGCCGAAGGCGGTCAGCGCGCTGTAGCGGCCACCGACGTTCGGGTCGGCCAGGAAGGTCTTCCGGTAGCCCTCGTCCTCGGACAGCTGCTGGAACGGCGAGCCGGGGTCGGTGACGACGACGATCCGCGAGGAGGCGTCGATCCCGGCGTCGGTGAACGCCTTGACGAAGACCCGGCGCTGGCTGTCGGTCTCGACCGTGCCGCCGGACTTGCTGGAGACGACGACCACGGTGCGCTGCAGGTCGCCGGCCAGGGCCCGGGCGATCACGCTCGGGTTGGTGGAGTCCAGCACCACGAGGTCGACGCCCGCCGTGCGGGTGATCACCTCGGGGGCGAGGGACGAGCCACCCATGCCGCAGAGCACGATCCGGTCCAGACCCTCGGACCGCAGGTCGGCCTGCAGCGCCTCGATCTCGGCCAGCAGCGGCCGCGAGGTCTCGTGCAGGTCGACCCAGTTCAGCCGGATCGACGACTCCGGCTCTGCCTCCGGACCCCAGATGGTGGCGTCCTTGGCGGCGATCCGGGACGCGATCTTCTCCGAGACCAGTCGGTCGATGGTCGCGGCCCAGTCGCCGTTCTCGGTACGGACAGCGGGAGTGGTCACTGGGCCGACCCCTGCTTCAGCGCCGCGGTGACGGTGTTCTGCAGCTCCGACCAGGACGCGTCGAACTTCGCGACGCCCTCGTCCTCGAGGACCTGCACGACCGCGTCGTAGGAGATGCCCAGCTTCTCCAGGTCCTCGATCACCTTGCGGGACTCGTCGTAGCGGCCGCGGACGGCGTCGTCGCTGACCTCGCCGTGCTTGGCGACCGCGTCGATGGTTGCCTGCGGCATCGTGTTGACCACGCCCGAGGTGACCAGCTCCTCGACGTACATGGTGTCCTTGTACGCCGGGTCCTTGACTCCGGTGGAGGCCCACAGCGGGCGCTGCGGCTTGGCGCCGGCGATCTCTAGCTCGCGCCAGCGGTCGGAGGCGAAGATCTCCTCGTACGCCTCGAAGGCCAGCCGCGCGTTGGCGATCGCGGCCTTGCCCTTCAGCGCCTTCGCCTCGTCGGTGCCGATGGCATCCAGCCGCTTGTCGATCTCGGTGTCGAACCGGCTGACGAAGAAGGAGGCCACGCTGGCCAGCTTGGTCACGTCGTGACGGTTCTCGATCGCCTTCTCCAGGCCGGCCAGGAAGGCGGCGGCGACGGCCTTGTAGCGCTCCAGCGAGAAGATCAGGGTGACGTTCACGCTGACGCCGGCGGCCAGGGTGGCGGTGATGGCCGGCAGCCCCTCCTTGGTGGCCGGGATCTTGACGAAGACGTTCTCCCGGCCGACGGTCTTCCACAGCTCTTTGGCCTGGGCGATCGTCCTGTCGGTGTCGCGGGCCAGGCCGGGCTCGACCTCGATCGAGACCCGGCCGTCCACGCCGTCGGTGTCGTCGTACACCGGCTTGAACAGATCGGCGGCGTCACGCACGTCGTCGGTGGTGATCACCCGGATCGCCTGGTCGGTCGACACACCCTCGCGGCCCAGCCGGGTGACCTGCTCGGCGTACGCGTCCGCGTCGGAGATCGCCTTCGCGAAGATCGTCGGGTTCGTGGTCACCCCGCTGACGTGCTGGTCCTGGATCAGCGCGGCCAGGCTGCCACTGACCAGGCGCTGCCTGGAGAGGTCGTCGAGCCAGATGGACACGCCGGCGTCGGCGAGTGCTTTCAAGCGATCGTTCATGTCCGAAGCCTCCGAAATGTTCTGTTGTGGTTGGTTCAGTTGCGTTCGTTGGTGGCGTCGGCGTCCGGGTCGGCGCTCACCGCCGGGTCGTCACCGGGACCCAGCGGACCGGCGGGCCGTCGGCCGGCCGGCACTCCGGAGCCACCGAGCTCGGCGGCCGCGGCGATGCTGTCCTTCGCGGCCTGGACGACGGCCTCGGCGGTGATGCCGAACTCCGTGTACAGCCGCTGGTAGTCGGCCGAAGCGCCGTAGTGCTCCAGGCTGACGCTGCGGCCGGCGTCACCGACGATCTCGCGCCAGGTCAGGGCGATCCCGGCCTCGACCGAGACCCGGGCCCGGACCTGCGGCGGGATCACCGAGTCGCGGTACGCGTCGTCCTGCTCGTCGAACCACTCGCGCGACACCATCGACACGACCCTGGCCTTGATGCCCTGCTCGGCCAGCGTGTTGCGGGCCTCGACGGCGAGCTGGAGCTCGGAGCCGGTGCCGATCAGGACGACGTCCGGGGTGCCCTCGGTGTCGAGCAGGGTGTACCCGCCCTTGGCCACGTTCTCGGTGGTCGCGAAGCCGTCGGTACCGCGCGGGAAGGTCGGCACGTTCTGCCGGGTCAGGGCCAGCCCGGCCGGGCGGTCCTTGTGCTGAAGGATCACGGCCCAGGCGGCGGCGGTCTCGTTGGCGTCACCCGGGCGGACCACGTCGAGGCCCGGGATCGCCCGCAGCGCGGCCAGGTGCTCCACCGGCTGGTGGGTCGGGCCGTCCTCGCCGAGGCCGATCGAGTCGTGCGTCCAGACGTAGGTGACCGGCAGTTTCATCAGCGCGGCCAGCCGGACCGCCGGGCGCATGTAGTCGCTGAAGACCAGGAACGTGCCGCCGTACGGACGGGTGCCGCCGTGCAGCGCGATGCCGTTCAGGATCGAGCCCATCGCGTGCTCGCGGATGCCGAAGTGCAGGACCCGGCCGTACTCGTCGCCCTGGAACTCCTTGGTGGAGAACTCGGCGGGGATGAAGGACGGCTGGCCCTTCGGCGTCGTGTTGTTCGAACCGGCGAGGTCGGCCGAGCCGCCCCAGAGCTCGGGCAGCTCGGGCGCGAGCTTCGTCAGCACCTCACCGGAGGCGGCCCGGGTCGCGACGCCCTTGGCGTCCGCGTCCCAGCTCGGCAGCGCGTCCTTCCAGCCGGCCGGCAGGTCACGCTTCGCCAGCCGCGCGAACAGGGCGGCCCGCTCGGGCGATGCGGCCTTCCAGGCGTCGAACCCGGTGTTCCACTCGTCCTCGAGCAACTTGCCGCGCTCCAGCGCCTGGCGGCTGTGCGCGAGCACGTCGTCGGCGACCTGGAAGGTCAGCTCCGGGTCCCAGCCGAGCACCTTCTTGGTCGCGGCCACCTCCTCGGCGCCGAGCGCGGAGCCGTGGATCTTGCCGGTGTTCTGCTTGTTCGGGGCGGGCCAGCCGATGATCGTGTGCAGCCGGATGAAGCTCGGCTTGTCGGTGACCGCCTCGGCCGCCCGGATCGCGTCGTACAGGGCCTCGACGTTCTCCTCGTAGCCGGTGCCGCGGTTGGTCCAGTCGACGTCCTGGACGTGCCAGCCGTACGCCGCGTAGCGGGCCGCCACGTCCTCGGAGAACGCGATGTCGGTGTCGTCCTCGATCGAGATCTTGTTGGCGTCGTAGATCACCGTGAGGTTGCCGAGCTTCTGGTGGCCGGCCAGCGAGGAGGCCTCGGAGGAGATGCCCTCCTCCAGGTCGCCGTCCGACGCGATCACGTAGATCTGGTGGTCGAACAGGCTCTCGCCCTTCGGCGTCTCCGGGTCGAACAGGCCGCGCTCGCGGCGGGCCGCCATCGCCATCCCGACCGCGTTGCCGACGCCCTGGCCGAGCGGACCCGTGGTCGTCTCGACGCCCTTGGTGTGGCCGTGCTCGGGGTGACCCGGGGTCAGGCTGCCCCACACGCGCAGCGACTTCAGGTCATCCAGCTCGAGACCGAAGCCGGCCAGGTAGAGCTGGATGTACAAGGTGAGGCTGGAGTGGCCCGCGGACAGCACGAACCGGTCGCGACCGGCCCAGCTCGGGTCCGCGGGGTTGTGCCGCATCACCTTCTGGAACAGCAGGTAGGCCGCCGGGGCCAGGCTCATCGCGGTACCGGGGTGGCCGTTCCCGACCTTCTCCACCGCGTCCATCGCGAGGACCCGCACGGTGTCGACCGCACGCTTGTCGATCTCGGTCCAGTCAAGCTTGGGGCTGGTCTTCTCCGTCACGCCGGCGGCGCTCCTCTCGATGGCTTCGAACACGTCCTGGATGGCGTCCGAGGGGCCGGCCGGACCAGCTGGTCCCACGCCGATCGCGCCCCCGCGCGTCACCGTGAGCGAGCCTACTCGCCCGGTCGCTCTCTGCCTTCCATACCTCGCAAACCCGGCGGGGGCCGCTCTTGTTCCCGGCTCGGCCCGGGCGTCCCGCACATCACATCGGTGCCCCTCCGGCCGGCGTCCATGCCTCTTGTCCCACGCCGGGATCACCGCTGTCCGACGGTCGCGTCACCAGGGCCGCACGGTTGTCCGTCGGACCGGCCCGACACCCCGGTACGGGTGGGTGCGTGGGGCTCCTACGGGGCGTCGTAGACTGTCGAACCGTCAGCGCCGGTCCCCGGCGTCAACCCACTCAGTTCGAGGTGTTCGTGACGGCCGTCGATCCGCGTCCAGCCGCGACGACGTCGTACCCGGCGCCGCTCCCGGCAGACCCATCCCACGAGGTGACCGGTCCGTCGGTGCGCGACGTGATCAAGGCGTACGTCGGTCTGACCAAGCCGCGCATCATCGAGCTCCTGCTGATCACCACCGTGCCGGTGATGTTCCTGGCCGCGGGCGGGGTGCCCGGGCTCGGGGTGGTCGCCGCGACCCTGGTCGGCGGGATCCTCGCCGCCGGCAGCGCGAACACGATCAACTGCGTGCTCGACCGCGACATCGACGAGCAGATGCGCCGGACCCGGCGCCGCCCGCTGCCCCGGCACGCGGTCAGCCCGCGCTCGGCGACGATCTTCGGCATCGCGCTCGGCGTGCTGGCCACGCTCGAGCTCGGCCTGCTGGTCAACTGGTTGTCGTCGTTCCTGGCGCTGGCCGCGAACGCGTTCTACGTCTTCGGCTACACGATGGTGCTGAAGCGCCGGACCGTGCAGAACATCGTCTGGGGCGGGATCGCCGGCTGCTTCCCGACCCTGATCGGCTGGACCTCGGTGACGGGCAAGCTGGCCTGGACCCCGCTGGTGCTCTTCGCCGTGGTGTTCTTCTGGACGCCGCCGCACACCTGGGCGCTGGCGATGCGGTACCGCGAGGACTACGCCTCGGTGGACGTGCCGATGCTCCCCGTGGTCGCCACTCCGGTCGCCACGGCCCGGCAGATCCTGGCCTACAGCATCGTCATGGTGATCACCTCGATGGCCCTCTGGCCGGTCGGCGGCACCGGCTGGGTCTACCCGCTGGCGGCCGTGATCCTGGGCGTCGTCTTCCTCCGCGAGGCGTTCGCCCTGCTGGCCCGGGCGAACACGGGCGCCGAGGGCGCGGCGCTGCGCCCGATGCGCCTGTTCCACTTCTCCAACATCTACCTGGCGCTACTCTTCATCGCCGCTGCCATCGACCCGCTGCTGCGCTGACCCGCTCCCGGATCCGCTGCCCGACCGGGCCCGATTTTGGTTGCCTCCGACGCCTGAACGGCGACGGTTCATTGCTCACGGCATCGAAATCCGCAAGCACTGAGGGTGCGTGACCCCGCACAAACCGTTGCGGTACAAGGATTTCGCCGTCGGTACACGAGTGGTGGCGGGGAGTTCCTCCCGTTGACCTCAGCCACTCGGGGTGTTGCGATGAGGTGTCCGTGGGGGACGGCTCCACCCTGGGGGGACGGGGAACGAGGGGGTAACAGTGGGGGGAAGAACAGCACGCCTGGCCGCGTTGTCGGCGGTTGCGTTGATCGGCTCGGTCCTGGTCGTCACCGGTCCGGCGGAGGCGACCGGCAAGCACAGCAGCAGCCTGAAACCGGTCGTCACCAACCTGATCTCGCCGCGCGGCGTCGCGACGCACGGCGGGAAGATCATCTACAGCGTCGGCGACGGCTCCGTGTACGAAGCCTGGGCGAACGGCAAGCGGATCCGCAAGCTCGGCCAGGTGCCGGGCGGCTTCGCGCCTGCCATCGACACCAACGCCCGGGGCGTCACGTACGCCTTGACCGGTGCCGGAGGTGAGCCGGGTCAGCCGCTCCCGCCGGGCGGTGCGACGCTGTACCGGCTGCGGCCGGGCAAGTCGCCGGTGAAGGTCGCGGACATCGGCAAGTACCAGCTGACGGACCCGGATCCGTACAACCTGGCCGACAGCCCGACCGAGTCGAACCCGTTCGGTGTCGCGGCGCTGAAGGACGGCACGGTTCTGGTGAGCGACGCCGCCAACAACGACCTGCTCAGGGTCTGGCCGAACGGTCACATCAAGACCGTCGCGCGGTTGAAGCCGCGCACGGTCAAGGCCCCGGCCGGCCTGCCGCCCGGCTCCCCGCCGGCCGGTACGCCGCTCCCGAGCGAGGCGGTCGCGACGTCCGTCACAGTCGGCTCGGACGGCTACTGGTACGTGGGTGAGCTCCGCGGCTTCCCGGCGACGCCCGGCACGTCCCAGATCTGGCGGATCAAGCCCGGCTCGTACGGCGCCGTGTGTGACCCCGCCAAGCCGTACAAGGGCAAGTGCCAACGGTACGCCGACGGGTACACGTCGATTGTCGATCTGGCCGGTGGGAAGCGCGGCACGCTGGCGGTCGTCGAGCTGGCGAAGATCAGCTGGCTCCAGTTCGAGCTGGGTGGCGGAAACCCGGTGCTCGGTTCGCTGTTCCTTCAGTACCCGGGTAAGCACCACAAGGCCGGCTTCAAGAAGGAACTGGCCAAGAACAAGCTGCTCCTGCCCGGTGGGACGGCGATCAGCAGGTCGGGCGACGTCTACGTCTCGTCGCCGCTCTTCGGCCCAGGCGCCATCTACAAGGTGAAGCACTGAGACAACCCGGAGCGTCCGGCTATCTCACCGGGCCGGGCGCTCCGGGTCCCTTCACGCTCGCAGGCTCAGGTGGCCGGCGTGCCGCGTTCGCCGTACACGGCGGTGACCAGGGCAATCAGCACGGCGGCGAAGAACATGTGGATGAGCACCAGCCCCCACGGCAGCCCCGTGAAGTACTGCGTGAAGCCCACCACGCCCTGCAGGAGCTCCATCGCCAGCAACCAGGCGGCGAGCTTCCGCAAGGTGCGGGAAGTCGCGGTGACCCGGGTGGCGATCACCAAGGCGATCGTGATGCCCAGCAGCCCGAACACGATGTCCGCGTGCAACTGGCTGATCAGCGTCTCGTTCAGCCCGTTCCGCCCGGTCTCGGGATCACCTGAGTGCGGACCGGAGCCGGTGACCAGCGTGCCGAGGGCAACAGTCAGCCAGACGGCGACCACGGCGGCGGTCGCCAGCGCCCGGACCACCGGGGGAGTGTGCGGGTAGGGGCTCGTTCGCGACCGGCGCATCATCGACACGTTCAGCGTGATGATGATCGGCGACACCAGGAAATGCGCGGAGACGATCCACGGGTTCAGCCCGGTGAGCACGCTGATCCCGCCGATCACCGCCTGCAGCGGGATGCCCAGCGCGGCGGCGGTCGCCAGCCGGCGCAGGTCGGTCCGCTTCGGCCGGTACCGCATCACCACCAGCCAGGTGATGATCGCGATCACGGCGACCACGAAGCCGAGCAGCCGGTTGCCGAACTCGATCGCCCCGTGGATGCCGAGCGCGCTGTGCGGCACGTACGAGGAGTCGGTGCACTGCGGCCAGGTCGGGCAGCCCAGCCCCGAACCGGTCAGCCGGACCAGGCCGCCGGTCACCACGATGCCGATGTTCGCCACCACCGAGGCCCAGCCCCAGCGGCGGACGACGTCCAGGCTCGGCTCTGGCACCAGTCGCCAGAATCCAGTGACGGGCTCGGTCTCGCGGGTCGGGCTCTCCAAGGTCACCGGCACACTCTAGAGAAGGGTCTGCTCAGTCCCAGCGGAAGGTCCGGGACACCAGGTATCCCAGGACCCCCGCCCAGAGCGCCAGGGACAACGCAGCCGCCCACGGAACGACCCCTTCCACCGTTGAGTTCGCCAGCCCATCAGCGAGCGCCGCACTGGGCAGCAGCCGTACTACGCCCTGCATGCCCTCGGGGTATTCCTCCACCGGCGTCATGATCGCCCCGCCCACCAGGAGCAGCAGGTAGAGCAGATTCGCCGCGGCCAGCGTCGCCTCGGCTCGCAGTACTCCGGCCATCAGCAGGCCGAGCGAGGCGAAGGCGGCGGTGCCGCACAGCACCATCAGGATCACGCCGAAGACAGCGGCGACCCCACCGACCGGATTCCAGCCGAGGGCGAACCCGGCGCCGATCAGCACGGCCAGCTGGATGAGCTCGATCGCGAGCACCGAGCCGATCTTCCCGGCGAGCAAGCCGGTGCGGGACAGGGGAGAGGCGCCCAGTCGCTTGATCACGCCGTACCGCCGCTCGAAGCCGGTCGCGATCGCCAGCGAGGTGAACGAGCTCGACAACACGGCCAGTGCGAGCACGCGGGGGACCGCCAGGTCCACGGCAGGCCCGTCGCCGAGCGGGAGCCGATCACCCAGACCAGTGCCGCCGAGAAGGAACAGCAGGCCCAGGGGGATCACCAGTGCGAGCAGCAACTGCTCCCCGTTGCGGAGGAGCAGCCGGAACTCCATCACCGCGTGGGAGAACACCTTCCGCGGCCAAGGAGCCGAGCCCGGCCGCGGGGCGTACGTAGTACTCATCTCTTCTCCCGGGCGGGCGGCGCGGTCAGCGCCAGGTAGACGTCCTCGAGCGACTTGGCGCCGTGCTCGGTCAGCACGTCGGGGCTGCCGGAGGCGATCACCTTGCCGGCGGACACCACGTGCACCTGGTCCGACAACTGCTCGGCCTCGTCCATCGCGTGGGTGGTCAGCACCACGGTGACCCCGTCGTCGCGCAGATCGCGGAGCAACTGCCAGATCTCCCGGCGGCCGTGCGGGTCCAGCCCGGTGGTGGGCTCGTCCAGGAACGCGACCTCCGGGCGGCCGACGATCGCCAGCGCCAGCGACAGCCGCTGCTTCTGCCCACCCGACAGCCGGCGGTACGGCGTCCGTCCGCAGGTGCCGAGGTCGAGCCGTTCGACCAGCGGCGCGAGTTCCAGCGGGTGCGAGTGCAGCGAGGCGACGTAGCGGAGCATCTCGAGGGCACGGACGCCGGACCAGGCGCCGCCTTCCTGCAGCATCACCCCGATCCGGGGCATCAGCGCGTCGTGGTCCGCGATCGGGTCCAGCCCGAGCACCCGGACCTGGCCCGCGTCGGGGCGCCGGAACCCCTCGCAGGTCTCCATCGTGGTGGTCTTGCCCGCCCCGTTGGGGCCGAGCACGGACGTCACTGTTCCGCCGGTTACGGTGAGAGTGAGGCCGTCGACCGCGGTCTTCTCGCCGTACCGGACAACGAGGTTGTCGATCTCCACCGCGACTGGCACGTACGCAGTCTAGGTGGGCCCTCCGGGGTCCCCTCCGGCGCATGGGACCCCGGAGGCCCACTCAGAAACGCCCGGACGTGACGCTCCTCACGGTCGCCCCCGACACCAGGCGGCAGGCTGTGAACCGGTTAGGGGAGCCTTATTTGAAGGGTCCGGGGAATTAGGTGACACTGATGTTGTGAAAACTCCTGCGCAGAGCAGCTCCGTGCCTTCGGGCACCGCTGTCGCGCGGGACGAGTCCACCCGGGACCGGGTCGCCCGCTCGATCCTGACCAACGGGCCGTCCAGCGCCGCGGTGCTGGCCGAGCGGCTCGAGCTCACCCCGGCGGCGGTCCGCCGGCACCTCGACCACCTGCTCGAAGAGGGCCTGGTCGAGAGCCGCGAGGAGCGCGTCTACGGCCCCCGCGGCCGTGGGCGTCCCGCCAAGGTCTTCGTGCTGACCGACACCGGCCGGCACGCGTTCCACCAGGCCTACGACGACCTGGCCGCCACGGCCTTGCGCTTCATCGCGGAGGCCGGCGGCGACGACGCCGTCGTGGCGTTCGCCCGGCAACGAGTGGGCGAGCTGGAGAAGCGGTACCGGGCGCTGCTGGACCTGGCGCCCGAGGGCAAGGAGGCGGAGGTGCTCGCCCAGGCGCTGACCGGGGACGGGTACGCCGCCTCTACCCTGCAAGCCGGTGCCGGCGAGCAGTTGTGCCAGCACCACTGCCCGGTCGCGCATGTGGCCGCGCAGTTCCCCCAGTTGTGCGAGGCCGAGACCGAGGTGTTCTCGCGGTTGCTCGGCAAGCACGTCCAGAGACTGGCCACCATCGCCCACGGCGACGGTGTCTGCACGACGCACATTCCCGGCTCCCAGCCGGTTTCCCCTGTATCCGACGGCGAATCTGCGAGGACTGCACGATGACGCAAACCGCTCACCCTGAGCTCGAAGGGCTCGGCACGTACAAGTTCGGCTGGTCCGACAGTGACGCTGCCGGTTCCGTCGCGAAGCGCGGCCTCAGCACCGACGTGGTGCGGGGCATCTCGACGCTGAAGAACGAGCCGGAGTGGATGCTGGACCTGCGGCTGAAGGGCCTGAAGCTCTTCGACCGCAAGCCGATGCCGTCGTGGGGTGCCGACCTGTCCGGGATCGACTTCGACAACATCAAGTACTTCGTCCGCTCCACCGAGAAGCAAGCGACCAGCTGGGACGAGCTGCCCGCGGACATCAAGAACACCTACGACAAGCTGGGCATCCCCGAGGCGGAGAAGCAGCGCCTGGTCGCCGGCGTCGCCGCGCAGTACGAGTCGGAGGTCGTCTACCACCAGATCCGCGAGGACCTGGAGGAGCAGGGCGTCATCTTCCTCGACACCGACACCGGCCTGAAGGAGCACCCGGAGCTCTTCCAGGAGTACTTCGGCTCCGTCATCCCGGTCGGCGACAACAAGTTCGCCGCGCTGAACACCTCGGTCTGGTCCGGCGGCTCGTTCATCTACGTGCCCAAGGGCGTCAAGGTGGACATCCCGCTGCAGGCCTACTTCCGGATCAACACCGAGAACATGGGCCAGTTCGAGCGGACCCTGATCATCGTCGACGAGGACGCCTACGTGCACTACGTCGAGGGCTGCACCGCGCCGATCTACAAGTCGGACTCGCTGCACTCCGCGGTGGTCGAGATCATCGTGAAGAAGGGCGCCCGCTGCCGCTACACGACGATCCAGAACTGGTCGAACAACGTCTACAACCTGGTCACCAAGCGCGCCACCTGCGAGGAGGGCGCGACGATGGAGTGGATCGACGGCAACATCGGTTCCAAGGTGACGATGAAGTACCCGGCCGTCTACCTGATGGGCGAGCACGCCAAGGGCGAGACCCTGTCGGTCGCGTTCGCGGGCGAGGGTCAGCACCAGGACGCCGGCTCGAAGATGGTGCACAACGCGCCGTACACCTCCAGCTCGATCATCTCGAAGTCGGTCGCCCGTGGCGGCGGCCGGACGTCGTACCGGGGGCTCGTCGAGGTCGCGCCGGGCAGCCACCACAGCAAGTCCACGGTGCGCTGTGACGCGCTGCTGATCGACACGATCAGCCGTTCGGACACCTACCCGTACGTCGACGTCCGCGAGGATGACGTGGCGATGGGGCACGAGGCGACCGTCTCCAAGGTCAGCGATGACCAGCTGTTCTACCTGATGAGCCGGGGGATGGCCGAGGACGAGGCGATGGCGATGATCGTCCGCGGCTTCATCGAGCCGATCGCCCGCGAGCTCCCGATGGAGTACGCGCTGGAACTGAACCGACTCATCGAGCTGCAGATGGAAGGGGCCGTCGGCTGATGTCAGCCACCGAAACCCTGGTCGCCACCGGCAATCAGGGCCACTCTCACGGGCCAGGATCGCCGGTGCCGCTGCAGGCCCGGAACGAGCGCACCACGTCGTACGACGTGGCCGACTTCCCGGTGCCCAACGGGCGCGAGGAGGAGTGGCGCTTCACCCCGGTGAAGGCGCTCAAGGCCCTGTTCGCCGACGAGGCCGGCACCGAGACCGTCAAGCCCGATGTGCAGGCACCTGCCGGCGTCGTGGTCGAGACTGTGGCACCCGATGCGGTCAAGGCCGGCAAGCCGCAGGACCGGGTCGCCGCGGTCGCGTGGAAGCACGCTGAGAAGGCCACCGCGGTGCGGATCCCGGCCGAGGCCGAGCTGTCCGAAGCGATCCACGTGAACATCGCCGGGCTGGGCGGGCGCGGCTTCGGCCACCTGGTGATCGAGGCCGGCCGGCACAGCCGCGGCACGGTGATCGTCGACCACACCGGCGCCGGTGAGCTGGCCTCGAACGTCGAGATCGTCGTGGGCGACGGGGCCGAGCTGCGGGTCGTGTCGATCCAGCAGGGCGATACCGACTCGATCCACGTGGCGCAGCACGACGCGGTGGTCGGTCGCGACGCGAAGCTGAACCACGTCGCCGTCACCCTCGGTGGCAAGGTCGTCCGGCTCTCCACCAACGTCCGGTACTCCGGGCCTGGCGGCGACGCGGAACTCCTCGGCGTGTACTTCGCCGAGTCGGGTCAGCACCACGAGAACCGGCTCTTCGTCGACCACGAGGCGATCAACTGCAAGAGCAACGTGCTCTACAAGGGCGCGCTGGCCGGTGACCACGCCCGCTCGGTGTGGATCGGCGACGTACTGATCCGCGCGGCGGCCGAGGGCACCAACACCTTCGAGCTGAACCGGAACCTGGTCCTGACCGACGGGGCGCGTGCCGACTCGGTGCCGAACCTGGAGATCGAGACCGGCGAGATCGAGGGCGCCGGGCATGCCTCGGCGACCGGCCGGTTCGACGACGAGCAGCTGTTCTACCTGCAGGCCCGCGGCATCCCCGAGGACGAGGCGCGGCGCCTGGTGGTGTCCGGCTTCTTCAACGACATCATCGCCAAGATCGGTGTCCCCGAGGTCGCCGAGCACCTGCACGAGGTGATCGAGCAGAAGCTGGCCAGGACAGCGGCCCTCACAGAGGCAACCAACGTCTGATGAGCGACAGTTTCGAGCGCGCCTGCGCACTGGCCGACGTACCGGACGAAGGCGTGATCGCGGCCGAGGTCGGCGGTGTGGAGGTGGCGATCGTGAAGAGCTGCGGGCAGGTCTTCGCGGTGCGGGACGAGTGCTCCCACGCACAGATCCAGCTGTCCGAGGGCGACGTCGGCGACTGCGAGATCGAGTGCTGGCTGCACGGCTCCCGGTTCGACCTGCGCACCGGCGTGCCGACCAGCCTGCCCGCGTACGACCCGGTCCCGGTCTACCCGGTGCGCCTCGATGGTGACGACGTGCTCGTCGACGTCAAGAACCCCCTGAACAGTGCCAACTAGAACTTCCTGATCAACCAGACGGAGATAGAAGAACCTCATGGCGACACTCGAGATCCGCGACCTGCACGTGTCGGTCGACACCGAGAACGGCCCCAAGGAGATCCTGCGCGGCGTCGACCTGACCATCGCCGGTGGTCAGACGCACGCGATCATGGGCCCGAACGGTTCCGGCAAGTCCACGCTGGCGTACTCGATCGCCGGCCACCCGAAGTACAACGTCACCAGCGGTTCGGTGACGCTGGACGGCGAGGACGTGCTCGCCATGAAGGTCGACGAGCGCGCCCGGGCCGGCCTGTTCCTGGCCATGCAGTACCCGGTCGAGGTGCCCGGCGTGTCCGTGTCGAACTTCCTCCGCACCGCCAAGACCGCGATCGACGGCGAGGCGCCGAAGCTGCGCACCTGGGTGAAGGACGTCAACAAGGCGCTGTCCGACCTGGACATGGACCCCGACTTCGGCACCCGGAACGTGAACGAGGGCTTCTCCGGTGGTGAGAAGAAGCGGCACGAGATCGTCCAGCTGGAGTTGCTCGACCCGAAGATCGCGATCCTCGACGAGACCGACTCCGGCCTCGACATCGACGCGCTGAAGATCGTCTCCACCGGCGTCAACCGGTTCGCGGAGAAGGGCGACAAGGGCGTTCTGCTGATCACCCACTACACCCGGATCCTGCGCTACATCAAGCCGGACTTCGTGCACGTGTTCGTCGACGGCCGGGTCGCCGAGGAGGGCGGCCACGAGCTCGCCGACGAGCTGGAGGACAACGGCTACGAGCGCTTCCTGAAGACAGGCGCGAAGGCATGACCGGCGCCCGGACCTTCAGCAGTCCCCTGCAGCCATCTTTCGAGAGTCCGTTGGACTGGCACACGGTCCGGGCGGATTTCCCCATCCTGTCGCGTGAACTCTCAGGCGGTTACCCGCTGGTCTACCTGGACTCGGCCAACTCGTCGCAGAAGCCGCGCCAGGTGGTGCAGGCGATCGAGGAGCACTACCTCATCCACAACGCCAACGTGGCGCGCGCGATGCACCAGCTCGGCGCGGAGGCGACCGCGGCGTACGAGGGCGGCCGGGACAAGGTCGCGGCCTTCATCGGCGCGCCGAACCGGGAAGAGATCGTCTTCACCAAGAACGCCTCCGAGGCGCTCAACCTGGCCGCGCACACGCTCGGCGCCGCACTGAAGCCGGGGGACGAGGTGCTCATCACGGAGATGGAGCACCACAGCAACATCGTCCCGTGGCAGCTCGCCTGTGAGCGCACCGGCGCCACGCTGCGCTGGTTCGGTGTCACCGACGAGGGCCGGCTCGACCTGAGCAACATCGAGGAGCTCATCAACGAGCACACCAAGGTCGTCTCACTGACCTGGGTCTCGAACGCGCTCGGCACGATCAACCCGATCACCGACATCGCGGCCAAGGCACACGCCGTCGGCGCGGTCGTCGTGGTCGACGCCTCGCAGGCGGTGCCGCAGTTCCCGGTCGACGTGTCGACGCTGGGTGCGGACCTGCTGGCGTTCACCGGGCACAAGGCTGTCGGCCCGACCGGGATCGGCGTGCTCTGGGGCCGGTACGACCTGCTCGCGCAACTGCCGCCGTTCCTCGGTGGTGGCGAGATGATCGAGGTCGTCCGGATGACCGGCTCGACCTACGCGCCGCCGCCGGCCCGCTTCGAGGCCGGGACGCCGCCGATCGCCCAGGCGGTCGGACTCGGCGCGGCGCTGGACTACCTGGCCGGCATCGGGATGGACAAGATCGCGGCGCACGAGCAGGCCATCACGGCGTACGCGCTGGAGGGTCTGAAGACCGTGCCGGGGCTGACCATCCTCGGTCCGACCGAGGCCGTCGAGCGGGGCGGCGCCATCAGCTTCGAGCTGGACGGGGTGCACCCGCACGACGTGGCGACCGTGCTGGACACGCGCGGGATCGCGGTACGGGCCGGGCATCATTGTGCGCGGCCGGTGCACGAGCGGTTCGGCGTACAGTCCTCGACACGGGCGTCGTTCTACCTGTACACGACGCCCGAGGAGATCGACGCGCTCGTCGACGGCCTGGGCTTCGTCCGTTCATTCTTCAAGGTGGCTTGACGTCTTATGCAGCTGGACTCGCTGTACCAGGAGATCATCCTGGATCACTACCGCACCCCGCACCACGCGGGGCTGGCGGACCCGTACGACGTGGAGGTGCACCACGTGAACCCGTCCTGCGGGGACGAGGTCACCCTGCGCGTGGAGCTCGACGGCGACACCGTGGCCGGCGTGACGCACCAGAGCGTCGGTTGCTCGATCAGCCAGGCGGCCACCTCGGTGATGAGCGACCTGGTGATCGGCAAGCCGGTCGCCGAGGGCATGGCGACGTACGAGAAGTTCCTGGAACTGATGCAGGGCCGGGGGAATGTCGAACCGGACGAAGAGGTTCTGGAAGACGGCGTCGCCTTCGCGGGTGTCGCGCAGTTCCCGGCCCGGGTGAAGTGCGCCCTGCTGGGCTGGTCGGCCTGGCGCGATGCCAGCGCCCAGGCGCTGGCCAAGGCTGAGACATCGGCGAAGAAAGAAGGAGTGAGCAATGTCTGACCAGACCGAAGAGAAGATCGAGCTGCCCGAGGTCGACCTCGAAGCGGCCGCCAAGCCGGCTGGTTCGACGGTTGCCGTCGAGGACGTCACCGAGGCGCTGAAGGATGTCGTCGACCCCGAGCTCGGCATCAACGTGGTGGACCTGGGCCTGATCTACGGCGTGACCGTGGACGACACCACCACCGCGATCATCGACATGACGCTGACGTCCGCGGCCTGCCCGCTGACCGACGTGATCGAGGACCAGACCCGGATGGCGCTGGACGGCCTGGTGAACGACTTCCGGATCAACTGGGTCTGGATGCCGCCGTGGGGTCCGGAGAAGATCACCGACGACGGTCGTGACCAGCTCCGCGCGCTGGGGTTCAACGTTTAGGTTCCAGCGCCTGCGGCAACTGGTGTTGTGATAGCCCGGGTCAGGTGGCCCGGGCTTTCGCATGCCCGCCTCTCGCATGCCCACTGTGGTGCCGTGGTGGGTTAGCGTCGGCAGGTGACCCGAATCGTCTCCGTCGCCCCCGCCCGGCTCGAACGCTGGCTGGCAGGCTTCACCGAGCGCCACGGCGTCACCTCGTACGACGTGACGCCGTCGCGGCTGACCGCCGCCGCGGAGGATGGCTCGCGCGCCGACATTGACGTACCGTTCGGGCCACTCGAAGACCTCACCCCCGCAGGCCTGGTCGCGCACGTGCTGGCCGACCGTCGCCTGGGGCTTCTCCTGGTACGCCGGGGCGGGTACGGCGCGGGTGTCTTCGAAGGCTCCGCGCTGGTGGCCTCCAAGGTCGGCTCGCGCCACGTCCAGGGGACTACCAAGGCCGGCGGCTGGTCGCAGCAGCGGTTTGCGCGCCGCCGGGACAACCAGGCCCGCGAGGCGTTCGCCGCGGCCACCGAGGTCGCCGTACGGATCCTCGCGCCGGCCCGGCTCGACGTTCTGGTGTGCGGGGGAGACCGCAAGGCGATCGACACCGTGCTCGAGGACCCGCGGCTGAAGGAGCTCGCGCCGCTGGTCCGGCCACCCTTCCTCGGGGTGGCCGATCCCAAGCAGAAGGTGCTCGAGCAGGCCGGCGTGGACGCCCGCGCGGTGCGGATCCAGCTGACCGACCCGCCGGAGCAGTAGGCCAGGCGGGTCAGCAGGCCGGGCGCCTCAGTTCTCGCCGTAGAGCGCGCGGAAGGCGTCCAGTTGTTCGCCGTAGAACTCGCGGTCCTCGGTCAGCTTGGCCCGGGTGAACAGCTGCGGGTCCTGCTGCTGGGTCCGGATCCCGAGCTCGGTCCAGAAACCCTCGTCCGGCACCACGTCGGCGCCCTCGGGCAGGAACTTCAGCGCCTCGTCCATCGCGTCCCGGGCGAACTCCCAGTTGAGCTCCACCTTCTGGCGGTTCTGCCCGGGCTGCCCGGTGTACTCGATGTCCGCGTCGAGCGCCCGCCGCGCCCAGACCGAGGCGAGCTGTACCCAGGCGCCGGCGTCCACCAGCAGCGAGTTGCCCAGGCCGAACCGTACGCCGACCTGCCGGGCCTCGTCCTCGGTCCGCTTCAGGACCTCGAGCTCGCCGGCTCCCGAGCCGACCGTCCAGGCGTCCTCGCCCTCGGCCACCGTGACCGCCGGCGGCTCGGTGGCGTCAGGTGCATCGTCCGCGGCGGCGAGCACGCTCAGGTAGATCTCTGCCTCGGCCAGGGTCCTTGCGGTCAGCATCAATTCGCTCCTGTGTCCCGGTAGCTGTCTCTGACGACGAGCAGTCGCTCCAACCGGAACCTACCGGGTTCGGCGTCCCGGACGTCACGGCCCTCGTCGGTCCAGAACGCGTCGTCGGGCACCGTGAGCGTGCCGGGCGGGATGAACTTGACCACTTCCTCGACGGCCGCCCGGGCGATGCTCAGCACATAGGTCGCCTCGGCCTCGTCGTCCGGCACCGAACCTGCCGCGCCGTCGGCGACCTGCATCCACTGTCCGGCGTCGAGCAGCTCGGACGGTTCCGGTCCGCCGAAGTTCGGGAACGGCGCGACGGTCTCACGTTCCGGCATGCCGAACAGATACTCGCGCTCCGCCTCGCAGCCCGGGCAGACGCCGGAGTAGCTGATCACCAGCTCGCCATCCTCGTCCGTCAGGCCCTGCTCCCACGGAGTGTCGGCCGAGCCGCAGTCCGGGCAGGGATGGAGCTCGAGGTAGAGCACCGCCTCGTCATCGGTCCGCGCGATGGCGTACTTCGGGTCGTACTCGCTCACTGAACCGCCAATCCGCTGCCGGTCTTCGCCGTGGCGGCGCGCGCCATCGGTTGCCTGGCGCCATCGCCGGCCTGGGTCCCGGTGGTCTGGCGGCCCGGCCGGGAGTGGTCCAGGTCGGTCAGGGTCGAGGCCGGGATGCCCTTGTCCTCCAGGGCTCTCACCACAGTGCCGGAGAAGCGGCCGTTGTGGTTGCCCTGGGCGTACAGGTCGCGCAGGTTGACCTTGCCCTCGGACAGCAGAGCCAGCTGCGGGTGCAGGGTTGCGAAGGCCCGGGCGAAGCCGTCCTCGGCGCCGTTAGTCCTGCCGGTCATGGTGCCGTTCGGCATCGCGCGGTACGTCTCCTCGTCGCCGTTCTCGCGGTGCATGGTCAGCGCGACCACGACGCCTTCCTTGCGGGCCTGGGCGAGTGCCTCGACCATCGGCCGGTACGGCTGGCGGACCTCGCGGCCCTGGTCGTCGGTGGTCAGCTCGTGGCCCGTGACGCGAACCTCCTGCGACTTCTTGGTGGCCGCCGCGAGTCTGGCCGGGTCCCAGCCCTCGAAGGGTGGTAGTCCCGCCTCCTGTCGCGCCTGGATCTCCTGGAACTCGTGCCGGAACATGCTCAGGGTGGCGATGCCGGTGGCCGCCTTGGGGATCGACTTCTCCTGGTCGACCTTCGGCTGGTTGTGCCGGTCGAACTTCATCCGCCGGACGTCGACGTGGAAGTCGACCAGCACCTCGACGATCACCTCGTTGCCGGACTCGGCCACGCTGGTCTCGTCGCGGTTGCCGGCGGTGTCGGAGTCCTTCGCCGTCACCTGGTCGCCGGTGGACATGCCGACCTTGATGTCGGAGTTCGCCTCCTTGCCGCCGATGGTCCGGCTCGTCGGCAGTACCTCGGTGCTCTCCGTCGCGGTCTGGGTCTGGTCCTGCTCACGGGCGATCTTGCCCTGCTGGAAGCGCTTGTCCGGGTCGTGCAGCAGTCTCAGCCCGGACACCTCGGCGCGGATCCGCATCGACACCGCCCGCGACCCGTGGCCCGGCACCGGAAGGGGTGGCGTCCAGGGACTGCCCGCGCCGTCGGAACGCTCGAAGGCGGCTCGGCGCGACGCCGCCGACAGTTGCTTGCGGATCGACGGCTTGTGCAGCTCGACCCCGGCCGCGGTGAGGAACTTCCGGTCGGCCAGCCCGGCGCAGGCGCTCTTGACCAACACGTCCTGATCCTTCAGGTCCTTGTCCTCCAGGGCCTTCTGGACGTCGATCCGCTCGCCGTCCTGGAGCAGCTCGATGCCGCGCAGGAGATAGGTGTTCGGCAGGGTCACCGGGCGGTGGTCCCGGGCGATGTCCGGGGCCGGCGGCGGGTTGATGTCCGCCGTCGGGACGAGCAGGGTCAGCGTGCCGGTCGCCTCCCGGCGGTGCGGCGGTTGCTTGTCCTTCTCCTGGTTCCGCAGCCGGTCCGCGGCCCGCTGCACGATGCCCTTGGTCGCGTCGCCCTCGGCGGGTAGCTCGTCCACATCGATGATCAGCCGCGCCTTCCGCTTGACCCGCGTGGTGTCCTCCCACAGCGCGCGGCTCATCGCGGTGTTCTGGCTGACGCTGGTGCCGGTCGTCGAGGTGGTGAGCTCGGTGTTCAGGCCCAGCGAGCCCGTTCCGGCGTCGGTCAGGTCGCCGCCGAGATTGCCGCTGTACCCGACGGTCGTCGTGTTGCTGCGGCCTTCTTCGATGTAGTCGTAGCCCTGGATGATGTTGAAGGCGTTCTCGGTCGGCTTCTTCTCGTCCGGCTCCTGTCCGTCCGGCAGCTGCTCAGGGGCCGCCTTCGCCATCGCCGGCGCGTCCGGATCGGCGTCGATCGTCGGCGGGCCCTCGTAGACGAGCCGCGCCCGGACCCGAAGGTTCCGCGCGGTGGCCACGGCCGGCGTACCGGAGGCGTTCAGCGGTTGCGCGGCGAACGGGTAGTCCATCGTGAATCCGGCCGGATCGAGCAGTTCGTCCATGTGGCCGCGGTAGCGCAGGTCGGCCAGCTCACTGCGCAGGGCGGCGGTGACGGCCGGGTCCTGGAGGGCATCGGGAACGCGCTCGCCGATCGCGGCCAGCACCTCGCGGTGCGGGTCGGTCTCGTTGCCCTCGCTGTCCTCGAACTCGTGCTCGTCGACCACGGCGGCGCCCATGGTCGTGTCGTAGTGCTGGTGCGTGGTGACCTCGGTCCGGCGGGCCGCTACTGTCTCGGCGTCGGCCGCGACCTGGTCGAACTTGGCCGGCGTGGAGGCGGGCTTGTCCAGCGCCGCGGTCTCCCGCAGCTTGGCCATCAGCCGCTCGTCGGTGTGCGACAGCGCGAGCTCGCTGGTCGCCCCGACCTTCTCGGCCTGGTAGCGCCGCAGCATCATCACCGCCGTACTGCGGTCCAGGCTGAGGTTGCCGTCGAGCAGCCGCTCGGTGGCGTCGGTCACCTTCGACAGCGGCAGGTCGAGCTTCTTCTGGCCGTACAGCTTCAGGGCGTCGCGCTCCGGCATCGTCATCAGGATCGCGCCGTTGTCCAGCTCGACCTTCTCCGGCTCGGCCAGCCCGGCGGCCTTGATCTCCGCGTCCAGGACCAGGTCGCCGACGAACTGGTAGTGCTGGCCGTCCTTGATGTTCAGCCGCTCGACGCCGTTGATCGCCGTCTGGGTGCTCGAGGACGAGCGGCTCCCCGACCGGCTGAGGCCGGCCGAGCCGTTCCAGCCGTCACCGTCTGCCTCGGCCATCCCGCTGCCGCCGCCGATGCCGGCGCTGTTGCCGGTTGAGCTCGAGGCGGTGAAGCTGGAGCTGCCGAGCGTCAGGTTGATGTCGCCGATCACCGGGTGCCCGCTGCCGACGTACCTGAGGTTCTCGACCCGGGCCCGCAGGCTCACGCTCGCCTGCCGCGGCGCGAGGCCGCGCTGGGCCAACGCTCCGTCAGGTTCGATGGCGAGCCGCTGACGGCGAACCTGGTCGCGTACTCCGAGGTGAGCATCTCGCGGTGCGCGCTCAGGTTCCGCACCGACATGAACGCGGCGAGGTGGTGCAGCGCGGCGGAGTCGGCGCGGGCCGCGGCCGGCAGGGCCGCGGTGAGGCGGTTCAGCGCGTTGCCGGTGTCGAGGTGCTGCCAGGTCGCGGTCTGCAGCAGCCCGGGGTTCACCCGGCCGGCGATCGCCATGCCCTGCTCCTCGCCCCGGTCGCAGAACTCGCTGTCGATCGCCAGCCGGGAGGTGCCCTCGACCTCGACGATCGGGTCGGAGTCGCGGTCGGCGTGGATCTCGCGGACGGTGATCGTGTGCGGGACCTCGAAGTCCGCGAGCGGCGCGGTGCTCTCGGTCAGGGTCACGCCGTTGACGGTGCTGCCGGTCGCCCAGCCGAAGTACCGGCCGAGCGCCGACCGGCCGTAGCTCGGCCCGACGTCGGGCGTGCTGCCCGCGTGGCCCTGACCGGGCTTGTTGCTGAACCCGAACCGGGCCGACCAGGGGAGGCCCTTGGACCGGCCGCGCGACCGGACGGTCGTGTTGGAGCCGATGTGCAGGTTCGTCGCGGTCTGGGACTTGTTGATCCCGAGCAGCCGGTGCCGCTTGGTGTGCTGGGTGATGTCGATCCGGAAGCTGCGCTCCTGCGGCGGGCGGCCGGTGTGGTGCTTCGTCAGCGCGAACACGATGCCGCCTTGGGCAGCCTGGTCGTACCCGGTCTCGAGCCGGTGCCGGGACAGGTGCTGGCCGACCCGTTCGAGGTTCTTCAGCTGACTCGCGACGAGCGCCGGGTCCTTGCCGACGAGCTCACTCATCCGCGGCCGGAACTTCGCGTCCAGCGGCGGCACCATGCCTTCGTCGCTGAGGTGCCGGACGAACGCCTTGAAAGCCGGGTCGGCACCCTTGAAGTCCTGTACCAGCGCCGGTCCCGCGCCACGGAGCTGGCCCGGGCCGGAGCCCATCCAGGTCGGCAGGCCGATCTTCTCCGTGGTGGGCTGCGCATCGCCCCGGAGCAGGACCCGGCCGTCCATCCCGGTCTGCGGCTGTCCGTCCGGACCACGGACCAGCGCCTTCTCGGGCACCGGCAGGCCGTACCGGAAGGCGTCGTTCTCCGGCAGGCGCAGGACGGCGTCGCCCTCGCCCTCGACCGGGAAGGACTCGTCCTTGTCGATCTTGTGGATGGTGAGCTTGTGGACCAGCCGGACCTTCATCCCGACGGTCTGCTCGGTCCGCTGCACGCTCGGGTGGATCGCCACGTCGCTGGTGCTGAGGCTGTCCTTGCGGGACACGCTGCGCCCGGCCTTGACGTTGGGCCCGAAGTCCCACTGGCTCGAGCCGAGGTCCTGCGTCGCCGTACCGGGGTAGCCGACGTTGCCCGAGAACGATCCGGAGCTGCCGAACGACTGGCTGCCGGAGGCGCCCGAGAAGCCGACCCGGAGCCGCTCGATCTTGTGCTCTGCCGAGCTGTCGCTGAGCAGTTCGGCGGACTCCATCACCACCGTGGTCTCGAGCTGGGCGTAGGCGACCGGCCGGCCCTGGTGGGTGATCAGCCGGCCGATGCCACCCGGCCGGGTCGCTTCGTCGAGCCGGCTCGGCCCGTCCTCCATCACCAGCCCGCGGAGTTGGTCGTGCCCGACCCGGTCCAGGCCGCCGAGTCTGGCGCGCAGGCCGGCGACCGCCTTGTCGGACAGGTCGTTGAGGCCGTCGACCCGGGACACGACGTACTCGGGGAGCCGCTCCTCCCGCTTGTCGGTGACGCCGGACGTGTCGAGGCGCACGGTGTCCTTCGGCGGCGGCACGGTGTACGAGTGGCCGATGCCGATCTCGAGCCGGTCGTTGTCGTGCAGCTCACCAGAGTCGACGACGCGAGGGTCGGACCACTGCTCGATGGCCGACGTCCGCATCTGCACGGTCCAGCTCGGGGTGTCCGACCGGTACCGCAGGATCTCCCCGTTGAGCACCTCCACCCCGCCGCCCAGCCCGTACTCCGTGGCGGTGCCGGACACCGAGTGGCTCTGCCCGACGGCGAACTCCAGCCCGGGCGAGACGACCTGCGAGACGGCCTTCAGCGCGCTCGAGTCGGGGAGCACGGCGGTCGCCGTCCTGAGGCTCGCGCCGCCGCTGTAGCCGACGGTCTCTGTGGCCGTGGTCGAGAGGTTGTAGCCGCCTTGGTCGATCTGACCGAGCTGACCCTCGTCGAAGTCGACAGGGGAGTCCAGCAACTCTCGCAGTTCGCCAGGCTTCAGGCGGAGCTTGAACTGGGTGAGCTCGGAAGCGTCCGCGCGGGCGTCGTTGCCGACCGTCAGCACGATGCCGTCCGGGGACAGCAACCCGCGGGTCTCCGCCCGTAGCCGGCGGTGCAGCACCTCGGGGGTGAAGAGGTTCGGGTTGCCCTGAGCGATCAGCGGCTTGTTGAGCTCCTCGGTCAACGCGGTGAGGTGAGGGAGCCGGCCCGACGTCAATGCCGTCTGCAGCACGTCGGGCGACGGCAGAGTCGCCTTGACGCCTTCGCTGTATTCCTTGACGCGCTCGCCGGCGGTCTGAGCGAGTACGGCCACGTCCGGGCCTGGCTGCTCGCCACTGGCCTCCAGCTCATCGAGCCGAGTCAGCAGAGCCTGGTACGCCCCTTGGGCTTCGTTGGCCTGCTTCGCCGCCGACTCGCAGCTCTCGGCGATGATCGTGTGGCGCCCGGCCTTGACGGTGGCCAGGTCCGCGGCGACCCGCAGCTTGCGCCCGCGCTCCGGTGCCGCGGCGTCCTTGCGTCCCTCTTCGGTCTCGGCCTTCTCGATGGTCTTCGTCGCCAGCTCCGAGGCGGCTGTCGCACTCGTCCGTCGCGCACCGGCCCGCTCTTCGAGGTCGGCCGCCGCCTTCTGGAGCCCTTCGAGTTGCGCGACGACCTGCCCGCGCAGATGCGCCGGGGTGTTCGCGGCGACCGGCGACGCGGTCGGCGCCGGTGCTGTGACGTGGCGAGCCTCCGGCGTCCACGGAAGCGCCGGAACGGGCTGTCGCTTCTTCTGCAGCGCTGCCGACAAGCCGTGCAGGTGCTGCTCGATCTCGGCCGTCCGCTGCGCGTCCGGAGTGGGCTTGAGCTGCTCCTCCCGCCAGTTCCGGCTCAGCATCCGCCACTCGTCGTACTGCGCCGTGGTGGCGTCGCCGCGGCCGCGGAAGTTGTCGAAGGCCGACCTGAACCGCCCGACGAGGTTCTTCGGAGCCGCGTCGCGTGCCTCGACCTTCAGCAGGGTGCGGCTGACCTGGTTGGTCCACACCCGGGCCAACTGGGCGTCTGCCAGCCGCGGGGAGAGCTGGACGACGTGCGGGTCGAACATGCTGCCGGTGCGGAGCGTCGTCTGCGCCAGCAGACCCTTCGGCGGCTCGGCCACCCGCACCCGGAAGTGCTGCGCTCCGTGGTTCGCGGTGGTGACCACTCCGACCTGCGGACGGCCGACGACCTGCATGGGTGCGACCAGTCCGCCGGAGATGTCACTCGGCTGGACGCGAAGGAGCCCGGCCAATGCCTCGGGCTCGCTGAGGTTCTGCTCGGTCGTGGCTCGGCCGCCGGCGACCAGGCCGGCCGCGGCCGGAGTACCGACTGTGTGCTGGCCCTTGGCCCGGTGCTTGCCGCCGACAACCTTGCGGTGGCGGCGCAGTACCGGGGTGGCGGCGGTGCGGTTGAGGTGGGTGATGACCTGCGCCTCGCGCTCGATCTCCGCCGCGGCCAGCCGGGTGGTGGCGACCAGCGGCGGTCGCTGCTGAGCCCGCTCGGCGGCGCGCTCAGTCGCCAGGCGCCGAGCCGCGGAGGCGGTGGTGAGCTCGTTGCCCTCGAGCACTCCGCGCAGCATCGTCTGCGCCTCGGCTCGCGTCTGCGCCGGCAACTCCGGTACGTCGAGCAGCCGGTCCAGCGCAACGGTGGCGCCGTCGACGGGGGAGTTGCCGCCGCGGGCCTGGTCGATCTCGGCGCCGAGCCGCGCGACCGCTTCGGCCAGCAAACGCTCGTCGGTGAGTTGCTGCGACGAGGGCTCGGACAGCCGCGTGTCCAGCCGCTCCATCGCCTCGCGGGAGAGCACGTCGCCACGGGAGTTGGTCAGCCGGACCCGGCCGTCCGCCAGGGCCAGGGCGTCCGGCGCGACGACGCCGAGCGCGGCGTCCAGAGCAGCGCGCGCCCGCGCCTGCGCAAGCGCCCGAGCAGCAACCGCCGGATCCACGGTGGGCTCTACCGGTGTACTCACTCGCCGCGCCCTGGATGTGCCGCCATCGCCCGGCTCGGGAGACCCAGAGGCGTACGCCCCCCGTGCGTTGGGGGCTGAGTCGTCTTGTTCGGCAACCGGCTGCCCTCGATCCTCATACGATCAGTCTGACGGCATTGTGACCGCAAAGTAACGTTCTCGGTTCCATTGGGCAACCGACTAACGATCTCGATCCGGGTTCGGTTGCTCATTGACATTTCATCCACCCGCAACCCGGCCGACGCCGATTGTTGCCTACTGCACCGATCGGATGGACTCGTCGCGCACCCCGGGACCGGCCGTGTCAGGCTTGCCCCGCCCAGGGAGCAACGTCCTCGAAGAGGGTGACCCGGCCGCGGCCGGCGGACCCGGAAACAGAGTCAGTCGGTGGCCCGATGAACCAGCAGCTGTCCCCGTCTGAATGGACCGTGTCCGAGGCGAGGAGCCTGACCGCCCAGTTGCGCCAGGTGGCGACCACGGCCGCGGAGTACGACGGCATCGAGCTGTTCACCGCCCTCTGCGACTACCTGGACCAGTTGTACGGCGGACCCGGGTTCGACGCCTTGCTGCCCGAGCCGGACCGGGTGGCGATGGCCGGGCTGATCCAGGGGATCCGCGGTCGCGCCGCGACGGGCTCGGTCGTGCTCGACGACCACGGAGTACCGGTGGATCTTTCAACTACGGAAGGCGATCCGGCGTACGACACGTTGGTCCGGCTGGCTCAGCCGGTGAACGCGGCGGTGACGCTGGCCCAGGGACGGCGTCTCGCGGCGGAGCTGGGGGAGTCCGAGGGGTGGCAGCGCGAGCTCGGCCGGGCGCTCCAGGGGCTGTACACCTATCTAGACCAGTTGTACGGCGGATCGGGGGCCTTCACCGAGCTGCTGACCCCCGAGGAGCGGGTCCTGGTCGCCCAGCGGAAACCGAAGCGATAACGGGTGGGCCTGACGGCTCGGATGGCACCCCGTGACCATTACGGTAGGGCCGTGAGTTTCTCGTCCTCCACGCGCCCCTCGGCCGCCGGCGCCCGCGGTTCAGCCAAGGCCCCGGGCTCGAACCGACTTCCCGCCGGCCGTGAACGCCGCCCCGCGCTGGCCGCCCTCGCGGTCATCCTGATCCTGCTGGGCGCCGCCGGCTCCGCCTTGATCGCGTTGCGCAGCGGTGACCGGCAGGACTTCGTCGCGATCGACGCGCAGAGCCTGCCGCCCGGTCACAAGATCACCAAGGGCGATCTGGCCCGCGGCGACCTGGCCGGCGCGACCGGCCAGCTGGTGCTCTGGTCCGACCTCGACCAGATCGTCGACCACTACACGACTTCCTGGCTCTACAGGGGGCAGTTCGTCACGCCGGAGAGCGTCACGAAGGACACGAAACCACTGATCCCGGCGGCCGGCGCCCTCGTGGGTGTCAGCTTGGAGGCCGGGCGGGCCCCGTCCGAACCGATCGCCCCGGGCGACATCGTGCAGGTGGTCCAGGTGCCGGCCGCGAACCAGGCCGGTGGTGTGTCCTCGGTGCTGGTCGCAGCGGCCGAGGTGACCAGCAGCGTGGGTGCGATCACCGACTCGAAGACGAGCGCGAACACCACGCTGAACGTGACGATCCTGGTGTCGACGACCAAGTCCAGGGCGGTGGCGGCGGCCGCCGCGGCGAAGACGCTGGTCCTCGTGAAGTTGTCCCCGGCAACGGAGCCGGACCTGCCCCGCACCGACGGAGCCGGTTGATGGCACTGGTCGCATTGGCGAGCGCGAAGGGCTCGCCCGGGGTGACGACTGCCAGTCTCGTGCTGGGCGCGCTCTGGCCGCGGCCGGTGCTGCTGGCCGAGTGCGACCCGGCCGGCAGCGACGTGGCGATCCGGATGACCGCGCCCGGTGGCCAGCCGCTGAACTCCGACCGCGGGCTAGTCAGCCTGGCCGCCGCGGGCCGCAAGGGTCTCGGCGACGACGTGATCATGGCGCACAGCCAGCAGCTCGACGGCGGCCTCGACGTGATGATCGGCGTCCGCTCGCCCGAGCAGATCGGCGGCATGGGCGGGCTCTGGGAGCCGCTCGGGATCTCGTTCAACCAGATGTTCAGCGCCGACGTGATCGCCGACTGCGGCCGGATCGGTCCCGCGTCGCCGCAGGTGCCGGTAGTACAGGCAGCCCGTCTGGTCGTGCTGGTCTGTACCGCGACCGGCTCGTCCGTCGCGCACCTGCGCGAGCGGTTGTCGTCGCTGGTCCACCACGTGGACGCGCAGCTCGGCGTGGTCGTGGTCGCGGACCCCAAGCGGCGCGACGGCGTGAAGCAGGTGTGGTCCGTGCTCGACGCGATGTCCGTGCGCGTGCAGCACCGCTGGCACCTCGCCTACGACCCGGCCGGCGCCGCGTTCTTCGACGGCCGCGGCCAGGGCCGCCTGGACCGTACTCCGCTCATCCGCACGGCGACCGACATCGCCGCGGAGATGGCGTCGCTCGTCTCGATGCCGACCCAGCACGACTTCGACATGGCCCAGGCCGCCTTCCCGCTGGGAGACACCCCGTACAGCCCGCAGGCGGACTGGGAGGGTGGTCAGTGATCACGGATCAGGAGCTGGTCCGCAAGCTCCGGGTTCAGGTCGCCGAGCGGCTGAACGAGCAGCGCCGCCGCGACCAGGTGAACGGCGTACCACCGATGAGCGCGGAGGACGAGCGGGAGTATGCCCGCTCCCTGATCGTCCAGGTGCTCGAGGACCACGCCCGGTACGAGCTGGCCGAAGGGCGCACGCCGCCCACTCCCGAGGACGACGCGCAGATCGCCGGCGCGATCCACTCCGCGTTGTTCGGCGTCGGCCGGCTGCAGCCGCTGATCGACGACCCCGAGGTCGAGAACATCGACATCAACGGCTGCGACCAGGTCTTCGTCCAGTACGGCGACGGCCGCGAAGAGCACCCCGGCCCGGTGGCCGAGAACGACGAGGAACTGGTCGAGCTGATCCAGGTGCTCGCCGCGCACGCGGGCCTGACCAGCCGCCCGTTCGACTCGGCCAACCCGCAGCTGGACCTCCGGCTGCCGGACGGCTCGCGTCTGTCCGCCGTCATGGGCGTCACCGCGCGGCCCGCGGTCTCGATCCGTCGTGCCCGGCTGGGCCGGGTCTTCCTGCAGGATCTGGTTGCCAACGGCACCATGTCCGCGGACATCGCGTCCTTCCTGCGGGCGGCGGTCGCGGCCCGCAAGAACGTGATGATCGCCGGCGCCACCAACTCCGGCAAGACGACGCTGCTGCGCGCGCTCGCGAACGAGATCCAGCCGCACGAGCGCCTGATCACGGTCGAGCGCTCGCTCGAGCTCGGCCTGGGGGAGTTCAAGGAGCTGCACCCGAACGTGGTCGCGTTCGAGGAGCGGCTGCCGAACTCCGAGGGCGTCGGCGAGGTCAGCATGGCCGACCTGGTCCGCCGCTCGCTGCGGATGAACCCCAGCCGGGTCATCGTCGGTGAGGTGCTCGGCGACGAGATCGTCACGATGCTGAACGCGATGAGCCAGGGCAACGACGGCTCGCTGTCGACGATCCACTCGAACAGCTCGATGGAGGTGTTCAACCGGATCAGCACCTACGCGATCCAGGCGTCGGAGCGGTTGCCGATGGAGGCGACCCAGATGCTGATCGCGGGTGCGCTGGATTTCGTCGTGTTCGTCCGCAAGCACAACGACTACCAGCACGGCGGCACCCTCAGCCGGTACATCGAGAGCATCCGCGAGGTGACCGGCTGGGACGGCCGGGTGCTGTCCGGCGAGGTGTTCGCCCCGGGAGCCGACGGCCGCGCCGCCGCGCACGCGCCGATCGCCTGCATGGACGAGCTCGAACACTTCGGCTACCAGCCGCTGGTGCACGGACGTTGGGCGTGAGGTGAGGCGATGAACGACCGGACCCTGATGGCGTTGCTGTGCGGAGCCGTGGTCGGTGGCGGCCTGCTGCTCCTGGTCATCGCCATCCGCGGCACCGCGCCGAAGGAGGCGACGCCGTCGCTGTTCAAGCGCGGCAGCAGTGTGGAGAGCCGCAAGCAGTTGATCCGGCTGGGCACCGGTCTCGGTGTCGGTCTGGTGGTCCTGGTGGTGACCCGCTGGCTCGTGCTCGCGGCCGCGCTCGGTCTGCTCGCCGCGCTGGCCGACCGCTTCTTCGGCGGCACCGGTGAGGAGCGCCGCGCGATCGAACGGCTCGAGGCACTGGCCACCTGGACCGAGGCGCTGCGCGACACCATCGCCGGCGCGGTCGGCCTGGAGCAGGCGATCCCCGCGACCGCCGTCAACGCCGCTCCCGCGATCAAGCCCGGACTGAATCTGCTGGTGGACCGGCTGCGCATCCGCGAACCGTTGCCCTCGGCACTGATGCGCTTCGCGGACGACCTGGACGACCCCTCCGCGGACCTGATCGTCGCGGCCCTGGTGCTGAACGCCCGGCTGCGCGGACCCGGCCTGCGCGAGGTGCTCAGCGCCCTCGCCGACTCCGCCCGCGAAGAGCTCGACGTACGCCGGAAGGTCGCCGCCGAGCGCAGGTCGACCCGGCGCAGTGTCCAGGTCGTCGTGGCGATCACCCTGCTGGTGGCCGCCGCGCTGATCCTCTTCAACCCGACCTACGTCGCGCCGTACACGAGTTTCATCGGGCAGTTCGTGCTGTTCATCGTCATCGCCCTGTACGCCGTGGGGCTGGTCTGGCTGCGCAAGCTCGCGAAGATCGAGGTGCCCGACCGGTTCCTGATCCGCAGTACCGACAAGCGGGCCGCCCGGGCCGGCGACGACCGGATGGAGGTGGTGGGCGGATGACCTGGGCATTCATCGCAGGTGGCCTGGTCGGACTGGGTGTGTACGTGCTGGTCCGGATGTTCATCAGGCCCTCGGCCAACGTGCTGTCGACGATCGCGCGGATCGACGCAGGTCGCTCGGGCTACACCAGCCGGGCCACCGCGAGCGCCGCGGGCGAGCGGGTACTGGGCGGCGTCGACCGCGCCCGGGAGACGCTCGGCCAGCGGCTCGAGGCCGAGGCCAACGCGCGCGGTTGGGCCTTCGGGCGGTTGCGCCGCGATCTCGCGGTGATGAACCAGCCGTTCGCGGCGATGCTCGCGACCAAGGTGTTCTTCGCCCTGGGCGCGCTGGTCTTCATCCCGTTCGTGCTGTTCCTGTTCGCGTTCATCGGCTTCCCCGCGCCGGGCGCGACGCCGGCGATCGTGACGCTGGCCGCGATGGCCTTCGCGTTCTTCCTGCCAGACCTGGCGTTGCGGCAGGAGGCGGAGGCCCGGCGGCGCGACTTCCGGCACGTGGTCGGCAGCTTCCTGGACCTGGTCGCGATGAACCTGGCCGGCGGCCGCGGTCTGCCCGAGGCGCTGATGACGGCCTCGACGATCGGCGACCACTGGGCGATGGCCCGGATCCGGCAGGCGCTGGCCAACGCGCGGCTGATCGGCATCACGCCGTGGGACGCGATGGCGCGGCTGGGCGAGGACCTCGGCGTCGAGGAACTGCGCGACCTCGCCTCGGCGCTGGCGCTGGCCGGTGACGAGGGTGCGAAGATCCGCGCGTCGCTGCTCGCCCGAGCGGCCTCGCTGCGGCGCAAGGAGCTCGCTGACGTGGAAGGCAAGGCAGGGGAACGTTCCCAGTCCATGCTGGTCGCCCAGCTGGTCATGTGTGCTGCGTTCATGCTTTTCCTCGGTTACCCTGCGGGCGCGGCGATCCTGAGCAGCTAGTGTTCGCGGCCCTCGGGAACGAGGGATCCATCAAGTATTTCTGTCCGTCGTACCGGGCATACTGAGCCTGAATCGGGCTCAGTGACCGAAGACTGGGAAGGCAAACCGGATGAACGTGGAAACGCAGTTCGTGCGCGCGATGGCCGGCTACGCGCTGGCGCGGGCCCACAACCAGCGGGCCAAGTCGCGCAGCGGCCGCAACGAGCTCGGCGCCTCCGCGCTGGAGTGGGCCATCATCTCGGCCATTCTCGTCGCCGCCGCACTGGCGATCGGCCTGGTGGTCCGGGGCGTGATCGACAAGCGCACGGGCGAGATCCAGAACGGCTGATTCGTTGTCGCAGCGACGCCCACCGCAGCGACGCACCGCGCAGGGGAACCCGTCAAGACGGAGATCTGCGCAGCAGCGGCCTTCGCGGCAAGGGTTCTGGTTGCGGAGGCGGTCGGAGCGGGGAGCCAGCTCGCTGGAGCTGGCGATCCTCGCGCCGTCGATCCTGGCGCTGATCTTCATCTCGATCCAGACCGCGCTGTGGCTGTACGGGCGGTCGGTGGCGTTGAACGCCGCGCAGGAAGGCGTTTCGCGACTGAGGCTCGTCCAGCCGCCGCTGTACACCACAGCGATCGGGGAAGGGGTCCGGGCCGACATCGAGGCGTACGCGCAGCAGTTGGGCGGCAACAGCCTCGGCAACGCGAAGGTGGAAATGCCGACCTACAACAACCCTGAAGGCATGGTGTCGTTCACCGTCACCGGCGACACCGTCTCGCTGGTACCGGGCCTGAAGCTGACAGTGAGCCGGACCGCCACCGGCCCGATCGAAGAATTCGAAGCCGACGACAAATGAGTGAGGCATGACCATCCTGGGGAAGCGCTACACGCGCGCCGAGCGCGGTCCGCGGCTTCGTCGTGTCCGTGGGGAGCGGGGGACGATGGCGTTGGAGATGGTGATTCTCGCGCCCATCCTGCTGATCCTGTTCATGTTCCTGCTGGCGTGTGGGCGTTACTTCCAGACGTCGTCCCTGCTTGAGAACGCGGCTCGCGACGGCGCCCGGTCCGCCAGCCAGACCCGTTCGCTTGCCGCCGCGCAGGGCCAGGTCGACGAGGCGGTCACGCGCACGATGGACCAGGCGGTGAAGTCCTGCAAGGACAGCGCCGGCGGCACCATCACCACCGCCTTCGCCGCCGGTTCGCCGCTCTCGGTCGAGGTCACCTGCACGATCAACTACCGCGACCTCGGGCTGCTGGGCATCGGTGGCGACACCACGATCACCAAGAAGTTCAGCTCGTCGGTCGACCCGTACCGGGGGGTGCGCGATGGCAGCCAACCCTGACCGCCGCCGTGGGCGGGTGCTGGGCCGGGTGCGGGAGTTCGTCCGGGTGGATGCTCCCGGCAACCATCGCGGCGCGCTCAGTCCCGCCGTCGCGATCCTCGCGGTGATGATCTTCACCCTGGCCGGCCTCGTCATCGACGGCGGCCGCCAGCTCGGTGCCAAGTCCCGCGCGGTCGGTTACGCCCAGGAGGCAGCCCGCGTGGGCGCCGCCACGATCCAGCTCAACTCCGACGAGGCCAAGATCGATGTCGCCAAGGCCGGTACGGCGATCGCCGCGTTCTGCGCCCAGGTGAGCTCCAACGACCCCGCGGTCACCAAGTGCGCCGCCACCAAGGTGACCGACGAACTCGTCGACATCTCGGTGGAGATCAACAACAAGACCACCTTCCTCGGCATGGTCGGCAAGCCGAGCCTGCTGGCGAAGGGCACCGGCCAGGCGCACGCGGAGCAAGGCGTGAAGAAGGCGGACGACAGCCCGAAGATCCCACCGATCATCGTCGGCACCACGAACGACCTCCCTGGCGTCCCCGTGACGGACACCGCCGTCCCGCCGACGCTCGACATCCCGTGCCCCGAATGGACGATCGGCTCGCCCACTCCGGTCTGGACGATCTCGTTCCCGCTCCCGCCAACCTGCACCCCGAGCATCACCCCGAGCCCGGACCCCACGGACACCCCCCCGAGTCCGGACCCCACGGACACCACTCCGGGGACGCCACCGACCGGCGGTGGCGCACCGAGCGGCGCAGGTCTGCCGAAGAATTCCGTCCCACCGGGCCTGGGCTGATGCGCCCGTTCCCGTCGCACTCAGAAGGAGCAGCACCCGTGCGAGACCCAGGCTCTCTCGGCCGAAGCGCCCGAGGCGCCCGCGCCCGTCGTCGCGGCGTACAGGCGTCGGCCGTTCTCTTCGCGGCGGCTCTTCTCCTGACAGGGTGCGGCGGACCTGAACAGAACAAGGGCGGATTGCCTGTTGGTGTTGACGATGGCGGCTCCACGAGCCCGTCCGGCACACCGACGGCAACCACGTCGGCGACCACCGCAGTACCGACCGGACCGACCAAGACGGCGGTTCCACGGAAGGCGGCGCAGGTGACCGTGGTTCCGGGGAACTTCGCCGACAACCCCGCCGTCCAAGGCCTCGTGAAAAATTACCCGGTCTACTTCCGCGCGCTGGTCGCCCGGGACTCGGACATCATCAAGGACTCGTTCCCGGCGTTCTTCTACGCCGACACATCTCTGGGGATCAACGAGGCCAAGGCGAACGGCTGGGTGATGAAGCCACCCGGCAGCGTCGTTGTCGTCGGCATCGAACAGCAGAAGTACGGCGTGACGCGGGTGAAGATGTGCCGGTCGCAGAGTACGCAGTACTGGAATCCGAAGGCGAAGGCATGGACCCTCGTCACGCCGAAGGGGTCGGCCCAGGCCCTCGACATGATCGAGACCGGGCTGGGCTGGACGATGTACCGGGTGGCTCCGACCGGCAAGATCAACTGCTCGAGGGTGCGATATCCGGCCTAGAGCAGAACACGAATCGTGATTCATAGGAAGTGGTCAGGGCGCCATTTGGCGGGCATGATGCCCCTGGTCGAAGGTAACCTGCGGGGACGACGAGACTACGGAGTGAGGATGCGCAACCGGGTAGGTCGTGGGCTGATCGCGCTCAGTGCTGTGTTCGCGCTGCTGATGGCAGTGCCCGCCTCGACCGCGATGGCCGCGGACGGTGAGACCACGCAGGTCGGCAATCGTTCTTGCAGCATGTACGTCAACTCGACCGGCTTCGGGGCGTACTGCAGCTCCGGACACGAGTACGCCGGTACCGGTGTCCCCATCCCGACCTGGCGTCAGCGCCTCAACGGCAACATCTTCATCCCGTGCCGGGACTTCCCGGTCCCGGCCGGTATCGAGCTGCCGGCGCCGCCCGAAGGCAAGACCTGGGTGTTGCGCCTGACCCTGGTCGACTACAACCTGAACCGGAACGACGGCGGCGACAACGTCCACATCGAGCAGACGATCGTGCCTGTGTCCGAAGCCGAGCAGGAGCAGTGCCCGAACAAGGGCTACATGGACGTGTTCTGGCGGAAGTTCAACAACACCTACCCGGCGCCGGCTCTCCAGGTGAAGCCGACCTACACGCCGCGGGTGAACGTGCCGGCGTACTTCTCCCTCACGCGTGACAGCTCGTTCATGCAGAGGAACGAGATCGGCAACAATCCGTACAGCGCCTACTGGTACGGCAACCGCAACCTGACGATGCGGGCCATGGTCAGCAGGATGACGGTGGATCCCGGGGACGGCACGCCCCCGTTCACGTGTCTGATGGGAACCGGACGGGCCGACGCCGACTACGACGGCTACGACGAGACAGCTGATCCGTTCCACCAGATGAGCACGTGCAAGCACAAGTACACGCGGTCGAGCGCGAACCAGCCCGACGGGATGTACACAGTGAAGCTCACCATCACGTGGGAGGTCTCCTACTGGGTGGGTCCGCCGCGCTGGCAGACCCTCGGTGAGGCCGACGTCCACGCGGTGCAGCGGCTACCAGTGCAGGAAGTGCAGGCTATCGGTGGGTAAGGGTGGGGCGATGGAGGGACGACGATGGTGAAGACCAGTGATCCGCTGCGGTCCGCGAGGTTGCCGCAGCGGAAGGGCGGTGGCGCGGCCGACCGGCTGAAGGGTTTCGTCTCGCTGCTGGCGATCTTCGCGATCGTCGGCGGGGTGCCGTATGTCCTGCTCACCTACTTCGGCACGCCGTGGCCGGACCAGATGCCCACTCGCGACGTGCTGTTCAGCGAGCTCAGCATCGAGACCGTGCTCGGCATCATCGGTTTCTTCATCTGGGTTGCCTGGCTGCACTTCGTCATCTGCCTGCTCGCCGAGGCGGTCTCGGAGGCCCGCGGCCACGGGTTGTCGCCACGCATCCCGCTCGGCGGTGGTTCGCAGACACTGGCCCGCCGGCTCGTATCCGGCGTCGTCCTGATCGCGGGTGCCGCGAGTGTCACGCTCCCGGTCGCGAACGCGGTCACCACCAGCGTCGCCACGCCCACCTCGGTGAGTGTGGCCCAGGGCAACGACAACAGCTCCCGCGACACGTTCCTCCAGACCGAGCCGCGGAGCAAGGTCGTCATCGGGGGCAGCACGACCACCACGCACACCGGCGTACGGACCAACAACGACCAGGCCGGTCAGGTGGTCAAGTACACCGAGGTGCGGCCGCCGCACGGGCGGAACTACGACTGCCTCTGGGACATCGCCGAGCGGTACCTGGGCGAGGGGCGTCGGTACAAGGAGATCTACGACCTCAACAAGAACAAGCTGCAGCCGGACGGCCGGCGGCTGACCAACCCCGACCTGATCATGCCGGGCTGGCAGGTCCGCCTGCCTGCCGACGCAAAGGGCCCGGGGGTGCACACGGTCCGCGTCGCGATCGACCCGGGTACGACGAAGACCTCTCCCACGACGAAGTCCTCGGCGACGCCCAAGGCCCTCCCGAAGGCGACCGAGAACCGGACCGCGGAGCAGGGCGGCGGCACCGATGAGGGCAGCCGCTGGTTCGAGGAGCAGGGCGTCGAGAAGCCGTCGTCGATCGCTATCGGCAATGCCGCGAACGACCCGACCGCCAAGAACGCCAAGCCGGGCGACCCGGGCATCGACTCGGTCGCACCGCACAACCCCGGTACTACGGAGTCGCAGCCAGGTGATCCCGCCGCGGGTGGCACCAAGGTGCCGGAGGTCGTTCCGGTCGCCGCCGACGGTGGAATCAACGTGATGGAGGCTGGGATCTACGGCTTCGGCGCCACTCTGCTAGCTGCCGGACTCGCGCTGGCGCTGAAGCGGCGTCGCGGCTGGGCCCAGGGCCCTGGTCCGAAGGCGGCTGGTCATCGCCAGACCGAGGTCGGCCTGCGCCTCGCGGCCGACGTACCGACCGCTCAGTTCGTCGACAACGCGCTGCGGCAGCTCGGGGCGATCATGGTCGAGCAGGACCGCTCGATGCCGACGGTCGTCGCCGCGCTGGTGAGCGACCGGGCCCTGACGCTCGTGCTGGAGCCGGGGGAGTCTCACGCCCCGCCGCCACCGCCGTGGCAGGTCATTGCCGGCGGCAGCCGTTGGGTCCTTCGCCGGGCCTATGCCCCGGAGGGCGAGGTCAACGCGCCCGCGCCGTACCCGACGCTCGTCACGCTCGGGCAGAACGCGGACGGTGCGACGGTGCTCGTCGACCTGGACACCGCGGACGGCATCGTCAGCTTCGGTGGCGTCACCAACGCCTCGCGGGACGTCGTCGGCTCGCTGGCCGTCGAGCTCGCCACGAACCTGTGGTCCGAAGGCGCTCACGTCAGCATGGTGGGCTTCGGCGACGACCTGTCCTCGCTGGCGCCGAGCCGGCTGAGCTACTGGGTGAAGCTGGAAGACGCCCTGCACGAGGTGACCCGTCGTACGGACGCGCAGGTGCAGGCTTGTGGCCGGCGCGACGCCGACTCGGTCGCCGAGGCCCGGATGGTGTTCCCGGACCCGATGCTGTGGGGTGCGGAGATCATCTTCGTGTCGGCCCCGCCGTCGCAGGAGGAGGAAGAGCGGCTTGCGCGGCTGGCGTCGGACCCGAAGCGCTGTGTCGCGGTGGTCGTCGTCGGCGACGTGATGAGCTCGCCGTGGCGGTTCGTCGTGGACGAGAAGAACCAGGCGGTCTGCCGGCTGCTCGGTCTCGAGGTCGAGGCCCACAGCATCAACCCGGCGCAGTTCGCCGACCTGGTCGGGCTGTTCGAGCTGGCCGAGACCGAGGCGTTGGACAAGCGCCCTGCGGAGCAGGACATGCCGGCGTACGAGTACTCCTCGATGGACCTCAGCCAGCCGGCACCGGTCGAGGTCGACCTGCTCGGCCCGGTCGAGGTCGACGCACGCGGCGCGATCGACGACGGCCGGATCTCGCTGTCGACCGAGATCGTCGCGTTCCTGGCCAGCCAGGACTACGGTGTCCACCCGAACGTGCTGGCCGGGGCGATCTGGCCGCGCGGCATCAGCGAGGAACTGCGCAACGCGGCGCTGGAGCACACCCGCAACTGGGTCGGCGTGGACGCGATGTACTCCGACGAGTCCGGCCGGTGGATGCTGAACCGCAGCATCGTCCGGGTCGACTGGGACGTGTTCCGCACGCTGGCCAAGCAGGCGTCGATGATGGACGACCCGCGTGGTCCGCTGTCGACGGCGCTGAGCCTGGTGCACGGCGAGTCCTGGTCCAACCTGCCGGCCGGGCGCTACTCATGGCTCGCTGCCTCCGGCATCGAGCGGAGGATGGCCGAGGCGGTCGTGGACGCGTCGCTGAGGCTGGCGGAGGCGAGCCTGCGCCACAACGACGGCAACATGGCCCGTACGGCGCTGCAGACCGGGCTGAACTTCTCCCCGGCCTCTGAGGACCTCTGGCGGGCCACGCTGCGACTGGCGGCCCACTTCGGTGTCGCCAATGACGTCACGAACGTGGCGCGCCAGATGTACGCAGCCCTCACCAAGCACGGCGGCCCCCGCGGCCCCGAGGCGGAGACCGACGCCCTGGTCGACGAACTCCTCCCCGGCTACCATCGCCCAGCCGCCGTAGCCTGATCCACACCATGAAGCGCCCGGGAGATCCATCTCCCGGGCGCCTCGTCGTCAGTACAGGTTGACTCTCGGTGACCTCAGAGAGATCTGGCTGACCAGGTGTCGCAGCTGGTCATGTCGCCTGAGTCGAGGCCGGTCTTGAACCACCTCATGCGCTGCTCGGCGGTGCCGTGGCTGAAGCTCTCGGGGTTCACCTGCCCCTGCGTCTTCTCCTGGATCCGGTCGTCACCGACGGATGCGGCGGCGTCGAGGCCGCGTGCGATGTCGTCCTCGGTCAGGCCGGTGATGAAGGTCTTGCCGCTCCTGTCCGGGACCGTCGTGGCGTGGTTGGTCCAGATGCCAGCCAGGCAGTCGGCCTGTAGCTCCGACCGCACCGAATCGGAAGTAGGGCCTTCACGGCTCTCGATCCGGCCGAGGATGCCGTACAGGTTCTGGATGTGGTGCCCGTACTCGTGGGCCACGACGTACGCTTCGGCGAAGTCGCCGCCCCTGGCGCCGAGATCGGTCTGCAGCGTCTCGAAGAAGCCCAGCTCAAGATAGACGCGCTTGTCCGGTGGGCAGTAGAACGGCCCGACCGCGGCGGTCGCGGGGCCGCAACCGGTGTTGACCGAGTTGCTGAAGACGCGCATGGGCGCCCGGGTGTACTTCTTGCCGCGTCGAGGCAGTTCGGCGGCCCAGAAGCTCTCGATCGAGTTCTGGTAGAAGACGAACCGGCAGTCCTTGTTCGCGGCGAGATCCTTGCCGGTCTCGCAGGAGCTCAGGTTGCCCGGGGCCGTGTTCTGAGCGACCGGCTCGTCACTGCCGCCTCCGCCCGGCAGGCCGCCGTTCAGCAACAGGATGACCACCAGCAGGATGATGCCGCCGATGCCGCCGCCCACCGGGATCATCCCGCCGGGGAGCAGTCCACCGCCGCCGCCACCGCTGCCACGGGTGTCTTCGACACCGCTGGTATCCAAGTCGGCGTCTGGGTTGAATTTCACAGCACATACACTAGACCGCGGTGCGGGTACAGGCCGTCTTGTGACGTGGCGTCGCCGACCCGCCCTTTTTGTTGCTCAACCCGCCGACCCTGAGGACCCCGCTCCGCCATGATCACTGTCTCCAACCTCGAGGTACGCGTCGGTGCCAGGCAACTGCTCGCGCCCGCATCCTTCCGGGTCGGTCCCGGGGACAAGGTCGGTCTGGTGGGACGGAACGGCGCCGGCAAGACGACCCTGACCAAGATCCTGGCCGGTGAGGGGCTGCCCGCGTCCGGTTCGGTCACCTCGTCGGGCGAGATCGGCTATCTCCCGCAGGATCCCCGCACCGGCGACCTCGAAATGCTGGCCCGGGACCGGATCCTGGCCGCCCGCGGCCTGGACGAGGTGGTCCGGCGGATGCGCAACGCCGAGAAGTCGATGGCCAGCGCCGACGAGAAGACCCGCGAGAAGGGCATGCGCCGGTACGAGCGGGCCGAATCGGATCTGCACGCCGCCGGTGGCTACGCGGCCGAGTCCGAGGCGGCCCGGATCGCGGCCAACCTCGGTCTGCCCGATCGGGTGCTGGGGCAACCACTGGGCACCCTGTCCGGTGGTCAGCGGCGCCGGGTCGAGCTGGCCCGGATCCTGTTCGCGCAGGCCGAGACGCTGCTGCTGGACGAGCCGACCAACCACCTGGACGCCGACTCGATCGTCTGGCTGCGGGACTTCCTCAAGGGCTATCCCGGTGGCGTGATCATGATCAGCCACGACGTGAGCCTGCTGGAGGAAACCGTCACCCGGGTCTTCCACCTGGACGCGAACCGGGCCGAGATCGACGTCTACAACGTCGGCTGGAAGGCGTACCTGACGCAGCGCGAGACCGACGAGCGGCGCCGCAAGCGCGAGCGGGCGAACGCGGAGAAGAAGGCGTCGCAACTGGTCGACCAGGCGAACAAGATGCGCGCCAAGGCGACCAAGGCGACCGCCGCCCAGCAGATGCTGAAGCGCGCCGAGAAGCTGATGGCGTCGCTCGAGGACGAGCGCGCCTCGGATCGCGTGGCGAAGATCGCCTTCCCGACTCCTGCGCCTTGTGGCAAGACTCCGCTGATGGCCAAGGAGCTGTCGAAGTCCTATGGCTCGCTGGAGATCTTCACCGACGTGGACCTGGCGATCGACCGCGGCTCGCGGGTCGTAGTACTGGGCCTGAACGGTGCCGGCAAGACCACGCTGCTGCGGGTGTTGTCGGGGATCGAGAAGTCGGACACCGGTGAGGTGATCGACGGGCACGGGCTCAAGCTCGGGTACTACGCGCAGGAGCACGAGACGCTCGACGTGAACCGGACCGTGCTGGAGAACATGAAGACCGCCGCTCCGGACCTGAACGAGACGCAGGCCCGGTCGGTGCTCGGATCGTTCCTGTTCACCGGGGACGACGCGGACAAACCGGCCCGGGTGCTCTCCGGTGGCGAGAAGACGCGGCTGGCGCTGGCGACGCTGGTCGTCTCCGCCGCGAACGTGTTGCTCCTCGACGAGCCCACCAACAACCTCGATCCCGCTTCCCGCACCGAGGTGCTGAACGCGATCCGCTCGTACGCAGGTGCGATCGTGCTGGTGACCCACGACGAGGGCGCGGTGGAGGCGCTGGAACCCGAGCGGGTGCTGCTTCTCCCGGACGGTGTCGAGGACCTGTGGACCAACGACTACGCCGACCTCGTGTCACTCGCCTGAGTGGTTTTCCACAGGTGACGATGGCCGCACGGAAAGTGGTGGCCGGTCGCGTATGTTCACTGGCATGACGGATCTTGGACTGCGGTTGACGGTGGACGGGCCGGTGGCCCGGGTGGTGCTGGACCGGCCGGAGGTGCGCAACGCGCAGACTCCCGCGATGTGGCGAGCACTGGCTGACTTCGGTACGGCGTTGCCTGCCGAGGTGCGGGTGGTCGTGGTGTCGGGGGAGGGTCCCTCGTTCTCCGCCGGGCTGGATCGCAAGCTGATCATGGGCGAGCCGGTGGACGGTGAGGAGCCGCTGCTCACCTTGGGCGCGAAGCCCGCGGCGGAGGTGCACGAGACCATCGCGGGGTTCCAGGCCGGGTTCTCCTGGCTCCGGCGGCCGGAGATCGTGAGTATCGCGGCTGTCCAGGGACACGCTGTGGGAGCGGGGTTCCAGTTGGCGCTGGCGTGCGACCTGCGGGTGGTCACGCCGGATGCGAAGTTCAGCATGCGGGAGCCCGCCTTGGGGCTGGTGCCGGACCTGGGTGGGACGCAGCCGCTGGTGCAACTCGTGGGGTACTCACGAGCGTTGGAGATCTGCGCGACGTCGCGTTGGGTCGAGGCGGACGAGGCACTGCAGTTGGGGTTGGCCAACATCGTGGTGCCGGCCGAGGAGTTGGCGGACACAGTGAAGGACCTGTCCGAGGCCCTGCTCACGCCGTTGGCTGGTGCTGTCCGGGAGACGAAGGCGCTGCTGCTCGGGGCTGCCGACCGCTCATACGAGGAGCAGTTGAAGGCCGAGCGGGAGGCTCAGACGCGGCGGCTGAGCGAACTGCTGGCGGCCTTCGGGTAGGCCATCTTCAGGCCATTTGTAAGCCCCCTGAACCCCGGTCCGGCCGGTTTTGGTCGAGGGGTGGCGGGAAGAAATGGCTGACCTCAAGTGTTGTCAAGGTTGGCGAGTTGATTGCGGGGAGGGGACTGGATGTCTTCAGGGATGCGGATGGGCGGCGGTAGCGGCGGCGCCATGAGTTGGCGACGGCAGGACGCGTCGGTCGTCGATCGGAAGCTGGCCAAAGGCACGCTGAAGCGGATCCTCCGGTTCGCCAAGCCGTTCAAGTGGCACATCTCGATCTTCTTGCTGCTGGTGGTGATCTCGGCGTTCCTGGTGATCGCCTCGCCGCTGCTGTTCAAGAAGATCGTCGACGACGGGATCTCGAAGGGAAATGCCGGTCTGGTGACCGCGCTGGCCCTGGTCGTGGCCCTGCTCGCGGTGGTCGAGGCGGCACTCGGACTGATGCAGCGCTGGTTCTCCGCGCGGATCGGTGAGGGCCTGATCTACGACCTGCGGACCAAGGTGTTCGCGCACGTCCAGCAGATGCCGGTCGCGTTCTTCACCCGCACCCAGACGGGCGCCCTCGTGTCCCGCCTCAACAACGACGTCATCGGCGCGCAGCAGGCCTTCACCTCGACGCTCTCGGGCGTCGTCTCGAACGTCATCAGCCTGATCCTCGTGGTCGGCGCGATGCTGCTGCTCAGCTGGCAGTTGACCGTGGTCGCGATCCTGCTGCTGCCGGTCTTCCTGCTTCCGGCGCGGTATCTGGGCCGGCGGCTCGCCGCTATGACCCGCGAGCAGATGCAACTCAACGCCGACATGTCCACCGCGATGACCGAGCGGTTCAGCGTCGGCGGCGCGCTGCTGGTGACTCTCTTCGGTGCCCCGGAGATCGAGAACCGTGAATTCGGCGAGCGCTCCGGCCGGGTCCGCGACCTGGGCATCCGGATCGCGATGCTGGGCCGCGTGTTCTTCACCGCGCTCACCTTGGTCGCCGCCCTGGCGACTGCCCTCGTGTACGGCGTCGGCGGCAACCTGGCCGTCCGCGAGACCCTGACGATCGGAACTCTGCTCGCGCTGGTCGCGTTGCTCGGCCGGCTGTACGGTCCGCTGACCGCGCTCTCCAACGTGCGCGTCGACGTGATGACCGCACTGGTCTCGTTCGAGCGCGTCTTCGAGGTGCTCGACCTGGAGCCGATGATCAAGGACGCTCCCGACGCCCGCGACCTTCCGCCGAACGCTTCCACCGTGACGTTCGACCACGTGTCGTTCGCGTACCCCACCGCTGAGGAGGTCTCGCTGGCGAGCCTGGAGTCGGTGGCGGTGCTGGACAAGCGAGCCTCCTCCCAGGTGCTCGAGGACATCACCTTCTCCGTGGAACCGGGCCAGATGGTTGCCCTCGTCGGCCCGTCCGGCGCCGGCAAGACCACCATCACGAACCTGGTCGCGCGGCTTTACGACGTCACTGGTGGCGGCGTACGGATCGGTGGTCAGGACGTCCGCGAGGTGACCCTCCAGTCGCTGCACGACACGATCGGGTACGTGACGCAGGACGCGCACATGTTCCACGACACGATCCGGGCGAACCTGGTCTACGCCAAGCCCGACGCCACGGACGAGGAGATGATCGAGGCGCTCCGCTCCGCACAGGTGTGGGACCTGGTCTCCTCCTTGCCGGACGGCCTCGAGACCGTCGTGGGCGACCGCGGCCACCGCCTCTCCGGCGGAGAACGCCAGCGCCTGGCCATCGCCCGGTTGCTCCTGAAGGCGCCGCGCATCGTCGTACTGGACGAGGCGACGGCCCACCTGGACTCGGAGTCCGAGGTCGCGGTACAGCGGGCGCTCGACACGGCCCTCGAAGGACGCACCTCGCTGGTCATTGCACACCGCCTCTCGACGGTCCGCAGCGCCGACCAGATCCTGGTGGTCGACCACGGCAATATCGTCGAGCGAGGCACCCACGACCAGCTCCTCGCCCTCGGCGGCGAGTACGCGGACCTCTACCACACCCAGTTCAAGGAGTCCGGCACAGCCGCGGGCGTCTAGTGCCGCTGCTTGCGCATCGACACCGCCTATCACGGGCACCTGTTTCCCATAGGCGTAGCTTTGTATTGATGTGAGGGGAGGCCCTGCCATGCTGAAGTTCGCCCTGGTCCTGGGCGCCGGCTACGGCGCCTTCAAGCTCGCCTACCACTCCGAAGACGGCACCCACTACGGCAAAGTAGGCGAACAAGGCATCCGAACCACCCTCTCCCTCCTCTTCGCCGCCCTGGCCGCCGGCATCACCTACGCCTTCCTGATCCTTCGCTAACCGGGGCCGGGTACTGGGTGCCGACGTGTTCTGCTCACGTGCTCGGGCAGGCAGGTGGGGGCTCCGGGCAACGGCTTGTACTTGGCGCTTCCGGCGGGCTTGGCGGCGGTTCAGGGGAGTGAGTGGGTGCGGTTACCTGTCGGCTTTTTGGTCGTCGTGTTCTAGGAGGTGGAGGATTGGGACGCCCAGGTGGCGGCGAGCTGAGTTGGTCCAGTCGAGGTGGAAGAACTCGGCGACGATGTGCGGTCGGGTCAGGATGATGACCTCCTGGCCGCCGACCTTCGAGACCGTCGCGGTGAGGGCGTCGATCGGGCGGTCGTGGGAGATCCCGCCCTCGGCCTGCTGACCAAGATCGCGCAGTCTCTGGATGCTCCGCCCGGTGCAGTCCTTCGCCTCGCTGTCGATCGCCTTCTGCGCCTCGGCGAGCTCGTCGCGCTGGTCGACGATCCCCGGCCCGTACAGGTCCGCGGTACCGAGTGCGCTGATCGATGCCTCGACGCCGGCTTCGGCGTTGTGGCACGGCACGAGCACGTGGTACCTGACCTGCTCCGGCATGTCCTGGTGCAGCTCGACGACGCGCTTGGCGTCGGGTTCGGTCAGTTCCTGCTCCACGAGCAGTACGACGTCATACATCTCGGTACCTCCGGTTCCTACCAGTCGGTATGCCTCCATCATGCCCCCGCGACGGGCAGAATGGCGGCATGCAGCTACCCGTGATGCCGCCGGTCAAGCCGATGCTGGCCAAGCCGGTCAAACAGATCCCGGAGGGGAACGTCAGCTTCGAGCCGAAATGGGACGGCTTCCGCTCCATCATCTTCCGCGACGGCGACGATGTGGAGATCGGCAGCCGCAACGAGAAGCCGATGACGCGCTACTTCCCCGAACTGGTCGAGGCGATCAAGGCCAACCTGCCCGAGCGCTGTGTGATCGACGGCGAGATCGTGCTGGTAGGCGAAACCGGCGACCGGCTCGACTTCGAGATGCTGCAGCAGCGGATCCACCCCGCCGCGTCGCGGGTGAAGATGCTCTCCGAGACGGTCCCTGCACGCTTCGTCGCGTTCGACCTGCTCGCGCTCGGCGACACCGACTATACGGATCGTCCGTTCTCGGAGCGCCGCGCCGCCCTGGAGAAGGCGCTGGCTCCGGCGAAGGCGCCGATCCACCTCACCCGTACGACGACCGACAACGCCACCGCGACCGAGTGGTTCCACCAGTTCGAGGGTGCCGGGCTGGACGGGGTGATCGCGAAGCCGCTGGATGGGTTGTACGAGCCGGACAAGCGGACCATGTTCAAGATCAAGCACGAGCGCACCGCGGACTGCGTGGTCGCGGGGTACCGCGTGCACAAGAGCGGCCCGAACCGGATCGGCTCGTTGCTGCTCGGCCTGTACAACGCGGAAGGCGTGCTCGCGAGCGTCGGTGTGATCGGCGCGTTCCCGCTGGCGCGCCGCGAGGAACTCTTCGAGGAGATGCAGGAACTCGTCACCGACTTCGACGACCACCCGTGGGCCTGGGCGAAACAGGAGGAGGGCAACCGCACCCCCCGCAACGCCGAAGGCAGCCGGTGGCAGGCAGGCAAGGACCTGTCCTTCATCCCGCTCCGCCCCGAGCGCGTCGTCGAGGTCCGCTACGACCATATGGAAGGTGTCCGCTTCCGCCACACCGCCCAGTTCGTCCGCTGGCGCGAGGACCGCACCCCCGAGTCCTGCACCTACGAACAACTCGAGGAACCGGTCAAGTTCGACCTCGCAGACGTCCTCTCCGCCAAATCCTGACCACTCGCTCCTTGGCGGGGATGGCCTCGGCGGCAATCCCTACGCTGCTTCGGCCTTCGCGGTGGCCGCGTCAGGGTCGCCCGGCGCCCTGCCGTGATGCTGCTCCTGGTACGTCGGACGCCCGGGGCGCGACGGCACGGAGTACGGGTGGGTTGATGACTGGCTGTGCTGGACAGTGGACCTGGGGGGAGCTGACAATCCAGGCATGACATCGACGCGGCTCGAGTTCGGGCGCCCGTCGGATGCCGAACGGGATCGGGCGCTGGCGATCCTGCGGGACGGCGCCGGCTCCGGGCGTCTCTCGCACGACACCTTTGTCCGTCGGATGAACTTCGTACTCCGCGCGCAGAGCCGCCGTGAACTCGCAGACGTCACCAACGACCTCCCGCGAGACGAACCACGCGTCGTCCAGCTCTTCCGTCAGCTGGTGGCCCGCCTTCCGCGCCTGACCACCCGAGCCCCAGCGGTACAGCTCCCCGGCCTGGTCCTGCCGCCACCCGGCTCACCCACGGTACGAATCGGCCGCGGCCCCGGCGCAACCCTCCGCCTGGCGGACCTCTCCGTCTCCCGCTTCCACGCCGAGCTCCGCCACGTCGACGACGGCTGGCTGGTCCGGGACCTGGGCTCCATGAACGGCACCCACCTCAACGGCCTCCGCCTCACCACCCCCACCCAAGTCCGCCCCGGCGACCACCTCCGCTTCGGCTCAGTCACCTACATCCTGACCGTCCCTCACTAGACCCAGCCTGGGGAGCGCCTCAGGTTTCTAGAGCTCCCTTTCGGCACCCTTGTCCTGGGCCTGCGCCGACTTGCGGGACTCCGACGCCAAGGCGGACTTGGCGGCAACCTCGCCGGGTGGCGCGATGCCGTCCAGCGCGACCTTCGCCGATCGGCTGGCCTGGAGGCTGGGGTGGGTACCGCGCTGATCGGCCGGTACCGCCTCGTTCAGGTCGTGGGCGAACCCTTTGAGGTCCTCTTGGACCGCCATCTTGTCAATCAGTTCGCGGATCGAGTTGGGCGCCCGGTCGGTCCGCGAGACCACCTCGTTCATCGCGGCGAGAACCTCGGCGGGGTCGTCGTCGAGCAAGCGGTTGAGGAACGCCGAGACCTTCTCGACGTGCATGGCGTGCTTTCCGCTGTTCGGCGGGTCGAAGTCCTTCACGTTCTCGGTCACCAGGACGACCGAGTTCGAGTGGACGGCGGCAGCCAGTACGTGTTTGTCCTTGGCATCGGCCCGCATCTCGGGCATCAGATGCTTGTATCCCGAGGTCATCGCAGGAGGGAAGGCTCTGTTCATCGTGGCCAGCCGCTTGTCGATGGCAGCCTCGGGGAGGCCTGGCGGGCGGTTCCTGCGAACTTCGTCGAGCACGTCCTGACTCCAGCGGGGCTCGAACTGCTCGCGGTAGGCGAGGGTGAGCAGGATGTCCGTGGTCAGCTGGCCACGGAGGACGTTCGCGTCGAGGAATGCCCTGCGTTTGATGGCCATCTGAGCTCAGCCGTCCGACCGGGAGCCGTCCGTGCCGTCGTCATCCCACAAGGGTTCGCTCAGCAGTTCATCCAGAGCAGCGCCGGACTGTGCTTTGAGGCGTTTCTTCAGCTCGATGGCGTCCGCGAGCAGCACCCAGTCGACGTACTGCGTGGAGCGGAACGGAATCTCACCAGCCGCGACGTACGAGCGGAAGTCGTCTCTGGCCATATCGATCGCGTCGGCGGCCTCGTCGACCGGTAACTCGGTCCGATAAGGCGTGACCTTCACCGCCAGCCCTTGCGCACGGAGTTCCTCGACGAACGCTTTCGCCTCAGCATCAGTGGTCGAGTCCGGCTGAAAGATCCGTGGTCGGCTCGGCTTGTCGTCCATGCGGGGATTCTAGGCGTTGGCGATGTCAGGGCGGCGTTGGTTGTCCACAGGGGTAGGACTGTGGGGTGGGCGGCGGGGTGGGTGTGCCACCAGGGGCGGGCGGCGGCGTTTTCGGCGATGGTCTGGGTGTAGACGTCGATGAAGGCCTGGTGGATGAGGTCGATCTCTTCCTGCGGGGTGGAGTCGGCTCGCCAGCGGAGGGCACGGCGCCAGAGGAGTGGTTGGCCGGCCAGGGGCAGGACGATCGTGCGGGGGATCGGGCGGACCGTGGGGGCGCAGAGGCTGATGCCACGGCCCGCGCCGATCAGTTGCTCGATCTCCGACGTGTCCAGGTTGGCGTAGCGGAATTCAGGACGCCGGGAGTTCATCCACCTGCCCAACGGATTCGGTGGGCGCCGAGCCACAGCAAGGCGCACCGCCAGGCCTCCTCGCCCCCGCCATCCGCCGGCCGGTCTGCAGCCCCCGGCCGGTGGCGGGGGCTCCGCCCCATCAAGTGAGGAAGTGTCCCGTGAAGAGCACAGCCGTGCGCATCGTCGCAGGTGACCAGTTCGTCCGTCGGCAGGACATCAGTGCGCCGTGGATTCTGCAGTACGTGTCCTACCAGCGCACGTACTACGACCTGCCGGTGATCGGCGGCGACTTCGTCGTCACGACCGATGCCGAGGGCAACGCCAAGAGCCTGCGGGTCGCCCAGCAGGACGTGATCAGCGTCAACCGGCACCCGGCCGGAGTGGTGTTCGGTACCCAGACCAGCCGGCTCCTACACGGCGACAGTGACTGTATTTGTCAGGGGATCAGGACGACCTTGCCGATGGTCTCGCGGTTCTCCAGGGCTCGGTGGGCGTCGGCGGCCTTCGCCAGCGGGAAGCGGGTGACCACTGGCGCCCAACGACCCTCCACCGACTCCTGGAGGGCCGCTGTCTCCAGTGCGCGGAGCTTGCGCATCAGCTTGGGGCCGATCGCCCAGGTCGCGGTGAGACCGCGGTCCATCAGGTCCTCGGTCGTCACCTGGACCGGACCGCCACCTGACCAGCCGAACATCAGGATCCGGCCGCCGACTCCCAGCAGGTCGAACGCCTTCTGCCCGTTCTCTCCGCCCACGCCGTCCAGTACTACGGTGAGCTCCCGCTCGGCCAGGTGCTCCTTGACCTGTTCAGTCCAGTCGCCGGCGGTGTAGTCGATCGCGTACTGCGCGCCGAGGTCCCGCACCTGCCTGACCTTCTCCGGGCCACCGGCGAGTCCGACAACAGTGGCTCCGACGTTGCGAGCGCTCTGGACGAAGAGGCTGCCCATCCCACCTGCGGCAGCAGTCACCAGTACTACGTCGTCCGCGCTGAGTGCGGCTTGCTCCAGAATGCCTGCGGCCGTTCTGCCGGTTCCGATGGTGGCCACCGCTGTCGCCCCGTCGAGGTGGTCCGGGATCTCGTGGAGGGACTCCACCTTCGCCACGGCCTGCTCGGCGTACCCGCCGGGGACCGGGCCGAGGTGCACCACGACGCGCTTGCCGAGCCACGCCTGATCCACGTCGGGTCCCACGGCGTCGACCGTGCCGGCGACCTCGCGGCCGGGAATCGTGGGCAACTGCGGGGGAGCGACCGGTCCACCGCCCGCAGTACCGGCGCGGAGAGCGGTGTCCAGCAGATGCACCCCGGCGGCCTCCACCGCGATCCGCACCTGCCCGGCACCGGGGACAGGGTCGAGAACCTGTTCGTACGACAGGTTCTCGGCGGGACCGAACTCGTGCAACCGCACCGCGTGCATCAGACCTCCTGCTTGATCATCGTGTCTGTAGGATGCTCGTCACGCTACGACCTCAACTTCTGTTGAGGTCAAACCTGACGTGAGCCATCCCCACTTCCTTACGTTGTGTACTAAAGTGCGGGCGGGAGGGAGTTTGCCGTGGCGAAGATCTTGAAAGGTGCGACAGCGCAGGAGACGCACAGCGCGATCCTGGACCTGATCCGGTCGAGCGGTGTGGTGACCCGGGTCGACCTGGCGGACCGGTCGGGGCTGACCGGCGCCTCGATCTCCCGGGTGGTGAAGCAGTTGCTGGCCGACGGGCTGATCATCGAGACCGGGCTGGGCGACCCCACGGGCGGTAAACGGGCCACCCTGCTGCAGTTCAACCCGCGCGCCCGGCACGCCGTGGGCATCTCGATCGACACTCCGAGCACCACCTACGTCGTCACGGACATGAACGGCCGGGTGATCGAGCAATTGTCCGCCAAGGGCATCGGCCGCGACACCCCGGCGACCGTGATCAAGAGACTGACCGCCGAGCTCGAGGACCTGATCGTCAAGACCAGCATCGAGCCCGCGACGCTCGTCGGGGTCGGCGTCGCACTGGCCGGCCGGCAGGGCGGGGGAGACCAGTTGCTGCGGGCGAACGCGAACAAGTACGCCTGGGAGCCGTTCGCCGTCCGCGACACCCTGAGCGCCGCGATCGACCACCCGATCGTCGTGGAGAACGACTCGACCTGCGCCGCGATCGGCGAGTTCTGGACCGGCCGGATCCCGTCGGCCAACGACTTCGCCACCGTCTACATGGCGGCCGGTTTCGGGCTCGGCCTGGTCACCAACGGCGACGTCTACCGCGGCTCCTCGTCGAACGTCGGGGAGATCGGGCACATGGTGCTCGACGTGAACGGCCCGGACTGCTGGTGCGGCGGCCGCGGTTGCCTGGAGGGCCTGGCCGCGCCGGCGCGGGTGGTGAGCCTGGCGGAGCAGGACAAGTCGCTGACAGCCGATCTCGGGCTGCGCGGCAGGCGTTCGGCGATCCGGTCGGACTTCGCGAGGATCGCCCGGGCGGCGGCGTCCGGGGAGCCGAGGTGTCTGGCCCTGATCGAGGAGTCGGCGACCTATCTGGCCAAGGCGCTGCTGTCGATCACCAACCTGCTGGACCTGGATCAGATCATCCTGGCCGGGCCTGGCTTCAGCGAGGCGGGCGAGATCTACGTCCGGGTGGCGTCCGCGGAGATCAACCGGCTGTCGTTCGTCCGGGCGATGCATCCGACCCGGGTGGAGCTGTCCAAGCTCGGCCCCAGCGCCGCGGCCCTCGGCGCCGCCTCACTCGTCCTGCACAGCCAACTGACCCCCCACCAGACCGCCAACCGAGGAGCCCTGAGCGGCTGACTGCGCGACCACTTCGAGTGGCCCTCAGCGGTTGATGATCCATCGCTGAGGGCCGACGCCCGAGCTAGGCCTCGAGGAAGTCGCGGAGCCAGAGTGCGCTGTTCTTGAGCTTGCGTTCCTGCGTGCTGTAGTCGACGTGGATCAGCCCGAACCGCCGGCTGAACCCCCACGACCACTCGAAGTTGTCGATCAGCGACCAGGCGAAGTAGCCCTTCAGCGGAAGGCCTTCCTCGACGACCTGCCGGGTGACCTCGAGGTGCTGTTCGAGGTACTGCTGCCGCTCGGTGTCCTCGATCCGCCCGTCCGCGGTCACCTCGTCCGGGTACGCGGACCCGTTCTCCGTGACGTACAGCGGCAACGTCGGCGCGAGGTCGTTGATCATCTTCAGCGTGTCCCGCAGGCCGCCCGGCTCGATCGGCCAGCCCATCTGCGTCTTGTCCAGCCCGGTGTCGACGGTGACGAGATTCTCGCTGCCCGGCAGGGTGCTCGGTGTCCCCGGCGCGGAGATCGGCCCGTCCGGCGCGGCCACGGTCTGCGGGCAGTAGTAGTTCACGCCGATGAAGTCCAGCGGCGACGAGATCACCGGCAGATCAGCTTCGTACTGCGCGAACCACTCCGTCATGCCGGTGTCTTCCAGCACATCCGCCGGGTACTTTCCGAGCAGCAGCGGATCCAGGAACATCCGGTTCCGGAGGCCGTCGGCTCGCCGGGCGGCATCGCGGTCGGCCTCGGAGTCCGACGCCGCGTGCACAGGCGCCGGGTTGAGCGCAATCCCCACGGTCGTCTCGGGCGAGCGGATCGCCTGGAGCGCGAGTCCGTGGCCGAGCATCAGGTGATGCACGGCCTTCAGCGCGTCGGCGCCCTCGGTCCGTCCGGGAGCGTGTTCTCCGTTCCCGTAGCCGAGGAATGCCGAGCACCACGGCTCGTTCAGCGTCATCCAGTGCTTGACCACGTCGGAGAGCGCGGCGTGCGTGATCGCCGCGTAGTCCCGGAACCGCTCGGCCGTGTCGCGGACGAGCCACCCGCCGGCGTCCTCCAGCGACTGCGGCAGATCCCAGTGATAGAGCGTCGCGTACGGCGTGACGCCGTTCTCCAGGCACGTCTCGGCCAGGCGACGGTAGAAGTCGAGTCCGGCCGGATTGGCGGCTCCGCTGCCCATCGGGATCACCCGCGGCCATGCGATGGAGAACCGGTACGCCTTCAACCCGAGGTCGGCGAGCAGCCGGATGTCCTCGGCGTACCGGTGGTAGTGGTCGTCGGCGACGTCTCCGTTCTCGCCGTCCGCGATCCGGCCCGGCGTGTGCGCGAAGGTGTCCCAGATGCTCGGCCCGCGGCCGTCCTCGGAGACCGCTCCCTCGACCTGGTACGACGCGGTGGCCGCGCCCCAGACGAATCCGTCCGGAAAGTTCGTCACGGTGTCTCCTCCAGCCAGTACTGCTTGTCGGGCATCAGTTCGGCGAGCCGGTCCGACAGGTCTGCCGGGATCTCCGTCTCCAGGGACGCGATCAGCTGGTCCACCCGCGCGGGCTTGCTGAACCCGATCACTGTGGCGCTGATGCGGGGGTTGTTCACGGAGTGCTGCAGCGCGGCGGTGACCAGGTCGATGCCGTGGTCGCGGCACGCCTTGTCCATCTCCGCGACCGCTTCGAGCAGAGCCGCGGGTGCCTCGCGGTAGCCGTACTTGGCCAAGCCGCCGGACGGGTTCGCCAGGATGCCGCCGCCGTAGATCGCGGCGTTCACCACCGCGATCCCGTCGGAGACCGCTCTCTCGATCAGCGCACCGGCACTGTGGTCGACCAGGCTCCACCGGTTGTGCACGAGCACGGCCTCGAAGCCGCCCAGGTCGAGGTACCGGGTCAGCTCCTTCGTGTTGCCGCCGGCCAGGCCGACGTGCCCGATCTCGCCCTCGTCGCGGAGCTTCATCAGGGTGTCGACCGCGTCCCGCATGCTGTCGAAGTCGTGGAACTCGGGATCGTGCAGATACACCAGCGGCAACTGGTCGAGCCCGAGCCGCTGCTTGCTCTCGGCAACACTCGCGCGGACCCGGGCGCCGGAGTAGTCCTTGCCATCGGCATCCACCTTGGTGGCGACCAGGAAGTCGTCCGGCAGCCCACCGTGCTCGGCGATCGCCTGGCCGATCCGGAGCTCGCTCTCGCCGTCGCCGTACCCGTTGGAGGTGTCGATCCACCGCAGCGGGCTGTCCAGTACCCGCCGTACGACGGCGACCGCCTCGGCCCGGGTGACGTCGTACCCGAAGACCTCGGGCATGCCGGCCAGCAGCGCGCCACCGGCGCAGACGGCGGACACCGTCAGGCCGGTGGAACCCAGCGGCCGGAGCCAGTCGTCGGTGGACGGACTCGTCATGCGCACCCCTCGCTATCGCCCTGCTGCCGCGGTGGTGCGACGTTCATACGGTAGGCCTGGCGGAGAAGGCGAACCCGTCCGGGTCGACGTATACGGTGGTGCCGTCGGGGGCGGTGGCCGCGGTCAGGTCCGGCGGCGGGTCACCGGCGAGCTCGGCGTACGCGAAACCGGCGACGTCGAGCTGCGGCGCACGCGACGACTTCTCCGCGTTGTAGGTGAAGACCTCGAGCACGGTGTCGCCGGACTTGAGGTAGCCGATGCTGAAACCGCGGGGGTCGTGCGGCTGCTCGATCGTGCCGATGAAGGAGAAGCCGAAGTTGTCCCGGTAGTACTTGTCCGTGGTCGGGCGGTCCTCGATAGTGACGGCGACGTGGTCGAACCGCGGCCGTCCGGGAACGCCGAGAGCGCGCTCCGCGGCCACTCCGTCCGGGTCCAGCACCTCGGCGTACTGCAGGTCGCCCTGGATCATCTCCAGCAGGGTGCCGTCCGGGTCGTAGAAGAAGCAGATCCGGACCTTGCCCTCGGCGTCGAGCGGGTCCAGCTTGAACTCCACTCCGCCCGCCTTGAGCACGTTGGCGCGCTCGTCGAGCCGGTCGACCTTGAAGCCGATGTGCCGGAAGCCCTTCTGCAGGTCGTCACCCACCCAGGTGCTCTGGTCCCGGCCCGCGGCGACCGCCCGGAGCTCGATGGTCGCCGTCACCGCGTCCAGGAGCGCGCTCCGCGGCGTCGCCTCGCTGACCAGCCGGAGCTCGAGGAACTTCGTGTAGTACTCGACCGAGCGCTGCACGTCGGTGCAGTTGACGACGACGTTCTTGATGGGCATGGATTCTCCGTTTCACTCAGGGGAGCGGGGTCAGCTCTTGACGGCGCCGAGCATCATCCCGGCGACGAACTGCCGCTGCATCCGGACGTAGACCACGACGACCGGGATGACGGACAGGGTGAGGCCGGCGGTGAGGGCCGGCCAGTCGGTCGAGTACTGGCCCATCAGGCTGAAGAGGACGGGCTGCAGCGGGAGCGAGTCGGTGTTGCGCAGCACGGTGTCCGCGATCAGGAACTCGTTCCAGGTCTGCAGGAACTGGAAGATCACCACCGTGGCGATTCCGGGTCGGGTGAGCGGCAGGATCACCCGGCGGAAGATGGTGAACTCGCTTCCGCCGTCGACCCGGGCGGCCTCGATCAGCTCGTCCGGCAACGTCTGGAAGAACGCCCGCATCAGGAACATCGCGAACGGCGCCGAGCCCGAGATGTACAGGATCAGCAGGCCGACCTGGGTGTCCAGCAGCCCGAACGCCTTGAGCTGCAGGTAGAGCGGGATGATCAGCGCCGTCGACGGCATCATCAGCGTCAGCAGCAACAACACGAACAGCGTGTTGCGGAACGGGAAGTCCAGCTTCGCGAAGGCGTAGCCGCTCAGGGTGGCGAAGACGAGCACGCCGATCACCGTGACCGAGGTGATCCAGACGCTGTTCCAGAAGTGCAGCGGGAACTGGATCGACGTCCACGCGGTCGAGTAGCCGGCGAAGGTGAACTTCCGCGGGAAGAACGTGCCGCCGAAGATCGTGTTCGCCTCGCGCATCGAGGTGAGCAGCATCCACACGAACGGGAACGCCATCAGCACGCAGAACGGCAGCAGCACGAACGTCGCGAAGCTCTTGCCGAGCAAGAACCTGAACGGTTTGTGGCCCACCGGCTCGGTCGGCGTCGCAGTACGAATGGTTTCTGTCGTCGTCATCGGTCCGCCCTCCTGGTCAGCCAGAGCTGGGCGATGACGGCGATCGTGCAGAGCACCATCGTCACCACACTGAACGCGCTGGCGTAGCCGAGCTGCGGGATCGACCCGGAGGTGGACCCGAACGCCAGCGAGTACAGATAAGTGCCCAGTACTTCGCTGCCGTGGTTGGGGCCGCCACCCGTCATCACGAAGATGATGTCGAACGCCTTGAACCCGTTGAGCAGCCCGAGACTGACCACCAGCCCGGTCACCACCCGCAGGCTCGGCACGGTGACGTTCCAGAACTGCTGGGACTTGTTCGCGCCGTCCACCTCGGCCGCCTCGTACAGGCTGGGATCGATGCCCTGGATGCCGGCGAAGAAGATCAGCATGTTGAAGCCGAGGCCGCCCCAGATCGACACCACGATGATGGCCGGCAGCACCGTCTTCTGGTCGGCCAGCCAGGGATGCTGCAGGGAGTCCAGCCCGATCGCGCCGAGGATCTGGTTGAGGGTGCCGATGTTCGGGTCGTAGATCAGCTTCCAGAGCACGCCGGACACGACGAACGAGACGATCCCGGGGATGAACAGGATCGTCCGCACCAGTACGCCGACGTGCTTCCAGACTGAGTTGACCAGCACCGCGATGAACAGGCCGAGGAAGGTCAGCACCACGGTGGTGACGGCGGTGTAGACCAGCGTCACGATCATCGCCCGGCGCGCCACCGGGTCGCCGAGCATCCGGCTGTAGTTGTCGAAGCCGACGAACCGCGGCGCCCCGAAGCCGCCCCAAGCGGTCAGGCTCAGGTAGGCCGTGTAGACGATCGGCCAGAGCACGAAGCCCACGAACAACGCGAACGTGGGCAGCACGAACAGGTACCCCGCCACCCGCTGCGACCTCCGCAGCGGCGACCCGAAGCGGTGAGGCTTCGTACTCCGGGGCGCCGGTGCGGGGGAGCTCGGGCGAGCGGTCAAGGTGGTCGCCACTGAATCAGCCGCCCTTCGCGTTCAGCACGGCCTGCTGCATCTCCTTCGCAACGGCCTCGGGCTGCCCGGTGCTGTCGAAGATCTTCGACAGCGGGTCGCCGGCCGCGACCGAGCCCGGCCCGAAGGGGATGTGCGGGCACCCGTCGCCGTCGAGCAGCCACGAGGTCATCTGCTTCATCACCGGCAGCTCGATCCGGCCCGCGGCGCTCTTCGTGGCCGGCATCGAGTTCGAGTCGTTCATGGTGGGGGAGTACTGGTCCGCGGAGTACAGGAACTTCAGGAACTCCAGCGCGGCGTCCTTGTTCTTGCTCGTCTCCGAGACCGCCCAGCCGGCGCCGGCCTGGTTCGCGCACCAGTGCCGCTTGCCCGCCGCGATGGCCGGCGTCTTCATCACCTTGTAGCTCTTCGCGAACGCCGCGGGGGCGTCCTTGGACAGGCCCTGCGGGGTCCACGAGCCGTTGAACAGCATCGCGGACTTGCCGGTGTAGAAGATCTGCGGAACCTGGTCGCCGCTGGTGCCCGTGGTGCCGGGCTGGAAGACGCCGCCCTTGACGATCTTCTGGTTCAGCTCGAGCGCCTGGACGACCTTGGGGTCCTCGTAGGTCAGGCCGTCCTGGAGCTGGTCGAGCTTGAGGTAGAAGGTCGGGTCGTCGGCGACCTGAGTGAGCAGCGGCAGGAAGAAGTCCAGCGAGCTGGTCGTCGGGTTGCAGCTGAGCGCCACCGGGTGTTTGCCGATGGCACGGATCTTCGCCGCCGCCGCGATCAGGTCGTCCCAGGTCTCGATCTCGTCCTCGCCGACACCGGCCTGCTTCAGCATCGCGGGGTTGTAGAACAGGCCGAACGTCTGCGCCATCCAGCCGACCGCGTACTGCTTGCCGTCCAGGGTGTACTCCTGGTTGGCGGAGTCGAAGAAGTCCTTCAGGAAGTCGTCACCGAGATCCTTCTTCAGGTCGGCCGAGATGCCGCCGGTGCCGTAGGTCAGCGCGCGCGTGTGCGGCGCGAAGATCTCCGGTACGTCGCCGCCCGCGACCGCGGCCTGCAGGGCCGGCAGGTACTGGTCGGGGGTGCCGAAGATCCGGTTCTCGATCTTGATGTTGCTGTTGGCCGCCTCGAACTTCTCGATCAGTTTGGGGAACTGATCCTCCTGGTCGCTGTACCAGGACCACATTCGGACGACGGCCTTGCCGCCGCTCGTCGTACCTCCACCGCTGTCGCTCCCTCCGCACGCCGCGAGCACCGGGCCGAGCCCGAGGGCGGCGGCCCCGCCGAGCGCCCCCTTGAGCAGGCTGCGCCGTCGGAACGGTGTGGCGGACAGGGTTGGGACTTGCCGATCACCCATGCTGACTCCTCGGTCATTCCAGCCGGCTGTGGACCCCGATAACAACTTCCTAACTGAAAGTAAGAAAGCGGTCAAGGTCACAGCGTTGTTTCCCTGTTGTTTCCATGCCTTGTCTCACTCCTCCGCGGCCGTCGGGGTCGGCGGGCTCGTAGGGTGTGGGGGTGCCGATTCGTCTGACTGAGCGCCGGCCGGAGGTCAGTCCGGATCGGTTGCTGTCGGAATGCGTACCGCCGCCGCGGTTCTCCGACGTGCGGTTCGGGACGTACCGGCCGGATCCCTCGGAGCCGAGCCAGTCGGAGGCCCTCGCAGTACTGCGGGAGCGTGGCGCGGTGCTCGCCGAACCCCGGCGAGAGCGTTCTCTGTGGTCCCGCCTGCGCGGCTCGCGTCCTGAGCCCACCGGGAAGCCCGGTCTGTACCTGGACGGTGGGTTCGGAGTGGGCAAGACGCACCTGCTGGCGTCGTTGTGGCACGAGTCGACCGGGCCGAAGATGTACTGCACCTTTGTCGAGCTGACGAACCTGGTCGGCGCGCTGGGGATGCGCCCGGCGGTCGAGGCGCTGTCGGCGTACCGGTTGATCTGTATCGACGAGTTCGAGCTCGACGATCCCGGCGACACCGTCCTGATCTCGCGGCTGCTCGGGCAGTTGGTGGAGGCCGGCGTCCAGTTGGCGGCGACCTCGAACACCCTGCCGGACAAGCTCGGCGAGGGACGGTTCCAGGCGATCGACTTCCTCCGCGAGATCCAGGGCCTCGCCGCGCACTTCGACGCACGGCGGATCGACGGGCCGGACTACCGCCATCGAGGGCTGCCGGTGGCTCCGGAGCCGTTGACCGACGAACGGGTCGAGCAGGTGACCGCGGAACTGCCCGGGGCCTCGTGTGATCACTTCGTGGATCTCTATCGGCATCTCGCGGAGTTGCACCCGAGCAAGTACGGCGCGCTGCTGGATGGGGTCGAGGCGGTCGGGATCACCGACATCCGCGAGCTGACCGACGAGAACGTCGCCCTCCGGCTGGTGGTGCTCGCCGACCGGTTGTACGACCGGGACATCCCGCTGCTGGCCGGGGGAGTGCCGCTCGATCGGATGTTCTCGCCCGACATGCTGAAGGGCGGCTACCGGAAGAAGTACCTGCGCGCTGTCTCGCGCCTGATCGCGCTGGCTCGCGAAGGGGCCGGCCAGCCGAACTGAGTGCGAGCTCGCCGGTCTCGAAGGGCTTGTGTGGGGTGTGATCGCCCTACCCGCCGGCCTTGTCGGCGCGCTGGTGATCGAGCTGGTGCTGTGGAGGCGCCGAAGGCAGCGCGTGTCGCAGTACCGGCGAACCTGCCCCGATCGGAGACCCGGATGCGGCAGGATGGGGGAATGGCGAAGAACGAGGGGTCGGACGAGGCGCGGTCGGGGAAGCTGCTGGACGAGCTCCGGGTGCCGCCCGGACCGGTCGACCTGAGCAAGTGGGACAGCCGCGCGACCACCGGATTCTCCGGCTCGAAGGACGAGGGCAAGGTCGCCCTCGACGAGCTCGGGCCCAAGATCTCGGACTACCAGGAACGCCTGTACGCCGAGGGGCGCACGGACGGTCAGCGGAGCATCCTCCTGGTCCTGCAGGGCATGGACACGTCCGGCAAGGGCGGCGTCATCCGGCACGGCGCCGGGCTGATGGATCCCCAGGGTCTGCGGATCACCTCGTTCAAGGCGCCGACTCCGGCCGAGAAGCGGCGCGGGTTCCTCTGGCGGATCAAGCAGGCTCTGCCCGAGGCGGGCTACATCGGGATCTTCGACCGCTCGCACTACGAGGACGTTCTGATCGCCCGGGTCCGCAACCTGGTCGCGCCGCCGGTGTGGAACCGCCGGTACGGGCAGATCAACGAGTTCGAGGCCGAGCTCGGGGAGTCGGGCATCACCGTGGTGAAGTGCTTCCTGCACATCTCGGCCGACGAGCAGAGGGCCCGCCTGGACGCCCGGCTGGACGACCCGACGAAGCACTGGAAGTACAACCCCAGCGACGTCGACGAGCGTGAACTCTGGCCCGCCTACAGCGAGGCCTACCAAGGCGCCCTCGAGAACTGCAACACTCCCGAGGCCCCGTGGTACGTCATCCCCAGCGACCGCAAGTGGTACCGCAACTGGGCCGTCACCAGCCTGCTCCTGGAGACCCTCCAGAACCTCGACCCGCAATGGCCCAAGGCGGACTTCGACGTCGACGGCGAGAAGGCCCGCCTCGCCGCCACCTGACCCAGTTGCAGCCGGGCACCAGTCGGCCGGTACGCCCTACTGGGGTGGCCGCGGCCTTCAGTCGTCGGGGTCGATGTCGTGGGCGCGGAGTTTCTGGCGCAGGCGGGTGATCTCCTCGTGGAGGCGTTCGTTCTCGTCGAGGATGGTGTTGAGCTCGCCGACGAGGTGGCGTCCGCGGTCGTGAGTGACCCACGTGCCGCTGTGCTGGGCGCCTTCGGTGAGGAAGCCCTGGACGGCGGCCTCGGCGCGCTTGCGCTGCTCGATCGTCTGCATCAGTTGACGTTTGAGGTGCGACAGATCCGTACCGCCTTTGACGATCGCCTGTGCCGCGAGGCCGCCACCTTCCTGGAGCAGGCCGAGGAGCAGATGCTCGGTGCCGATGCGGTCACTGCCGAGCTGGAGCGACACCTTGTGGCTCAGCTCCAGCACCTTCTTAGCCCGCGGCGTGAACGGCACGAACCCTGACGACTCGTCCTGCCCCCGCCCGACGGTCTCCTCGACGAACGTGCGCACCGCCGGCGCACTGACCCCGCAGCCGGCCAGCACCTGCGCGGCAACCCCCGTGTTCTCCTCGAGCAGACCGAGCAGCAGATGCTCGGTGCCGATGTACTGATGGTGAAGGTCCCTCGCCTGCTCCTGTGCCAGTGCGACGACCTGCCTGGCTGCGTCGCTGAACTTCTCGTACATGACGGTCTCCTCCCAGGTAGGCCCTTCCAGCGCGAAGGACGCCAACGACGCGAAGGCGAGTGGGCTGTTCAGCCGCGCTCGCAACAGCTCGGCGACTGCCGAGGATGAGGCTTCGCCGGCCCCGATCCGATCCAGCAGGTCGTCGAGCTCCTCGACCGGCTCCAATCGCAGATCGCACCCGTTCAGCGCGAGGAGCTGCAGCGTCACCGCGACGCTGACCCGGCGGTTCCACCCGCTGAACGGACACCCTCGAACCAGCCCCGACAGGAGGAGCGCCGCCGCGTCGACCAAGTCGTCCAGCTCCGCGACCTCCCGCAGTACGGCGTCCACCACATCCAGTTCCGTACTACGGATCGCCGCGGCCGGGTCGCACTCGAGCACCCGGGCCGCGACGGCCAGTACGTCGTACAGATCGAGGTGTTTCATCAGTCGTCTTCGCGGAGGCGGCGCAGTGAGCGCTCGTGCCGGGCGAGGTTCTCCTCCAGCAGCCGGCTGAATCGCTGGTCGCCGCGGCGCTGGTCGACCAGGGACGCGATCGCCTCCCGCGCCACGTCGGACACCGAACGTCCCTCGACTTCAGCCACCGTCTGCAGCCGCTCGGCCAGCTCCGGGTCCAGCCGTAACAGGATGTTCTTCGTGCCTACGTCCTTGGCCATAGATATCAAGCTATCACGCTAGCTCCACGACTGAAGCTGTCGTAAGGAGCCCGGTCAGGGCCGGAGACGCGAGAACCCCGCCGGGTCGCGTGCCGGCGGGGTTCTGCGGGTTGGTGGTGCTGGTCAGGCTGTGCGGACCAGTTCCGGGCGGAGCAGGGTGGGCCGCGGGGCGGGAGCCAGGGTGAGGAGGTCCAGGCCGGCCACGCCGTAGCGGAGCAGGACCAGGCGGGCCACCTCAGCGCTCACCCCGAGCGGGCAGGACACCGCGACAGCTCCGGCCTTGCGAGCCGTCTGCTCGGCGCGGTCCGGCAACACGCCCGGTGCCAGGAAGAACGAGCCGACAGCGACGTGACGACGCCCCTCGAGCCTCCACTGGAGAACAGCTTCGGCCGGGCTCGGCGACGCCGCGGTCGTGAAGGCGGCGGTCACCGGCAGCTTGTGCCGCTGACCCCAGAGCCGCGCGAGCCGGGTGACGGCCGCGTTCGCCTGGGTGTCGCTGGAGCCGGCGCATGCGAGCACCAGCGCGTCCAGTTCGCGAACTCGCCCGTCCTTGAGCTCGGCCCGCATCCGGCGGTCGAGCACGTCGAGCAGGGAGTCGTCGTACCCGAGGACGTCGGAGGCGATGATCCGCAAGTCCGGGAAGCGGCTGCGCGCCTCGTCGACCACGGCCGGTACGTCGACCCGGGCGTGGAAGGCGGTCGACAGCAGCAGCGGGAGGATGACGATCTCCTCGACGCCTTCCGAACTGAGCTTGTCGATCACCTGGAACGGCGTGGGCGGGCAGTGGTCGAGGAAGGAGGCTTCGATCCGCAGGTCGTCCCGCATCTCGCGCAGGCAGCTGACCAGCGAGTGGACGGTGGCGGCCGAACGCGGATCGCGGCTGCCGTGGGCGAGGATCACGAGCGCTGGAGCAGTCACAGCAGTTCCCCTTCTTCGTCGTCGATCATGCCCGCCGCCAGCGTCCACCCGTCGTGGGCGTCGATCAGCAGGAACGATCCGGTGATGTTGTTGCTGGAGTACGGATCGGCGGCCAGCGGTGCGGCGATCTTCAGTTGCACCTTGCCGATGTCGTTCAGACCGAGCCCGGTGGCGTCGATGACTCCGAGCGTGTCCAGGTCCAGGACGCCGTTGATCTTGGTGACGATGGCCTGGGCGGTAGTGGTGGTGTGCTTGATCAGCAGCCGGGCGCCGATCGCGAGCGGGCGGTCCGACAGCCAGCACACGGTGGCCGACAGCTCCCGGCGGGTGCCGGGGGAGGAGTCGGCCGCGACGATGACCGAGCCGCGGGCGACGTCGAGGTTGTCCGCGAGCCGGACCGTGACCGCCTCACCGGCGACCGCGGACGGCCGCTCGGCGACCGCGGTACCGGTCGCGCTGATGACGGCCCGATCGATACCCGCCACCGACGTACGGCGGCCGGCGGGCAGGACGATCACGTCGTCCCCGACCGAAACGGTGCCAGAGGCAACCGTCCCGGTGTAGCCGCGGTAGTCGCGGTACTCGTCATCGGTCTGCGGGCGGATCACGTACTGCACCGGGAAGCGCAGCGGCCGGGCCGAGATGTCGTCGCGGCCGGTCGCGTTCTCCAGGTACTCCAGCAGCGTCGGCCCGTCGTACCAGGAGGTGGCCGCGGAGCGCTCCACGACGTTGTCGCCGACCAGCGCGGAGACAGGGATCGCCTGGACATCTGCGATCCCGAGTTGGTCAGCGAGCTGGGAGACGTCCTTGCCGATGCCCTTGAAGACGGCCTCATCGTAGCCGACCAGGTCGATCTTGTTCACCGCCAGGACCACGTGCGGCACCCGGAGGAGACCGGCGACGGCTAGGTGCCGCCGGGTCTGCTCCAGTACTCCGTGCCGCGCGTCGACCAGGATGATCACGACGTCCGCGGTGGACGCCCCGGTCACCGTGTTCCGGGTGTACTGCACATGGCCCGGGCAGTCGGCCAGGATGAACGAGCGCTTGTCGGTCGCGAAGTACCGGTAGGCGACGTCGATCGTGATGCCCTGCTCGCGTTCGGCGCGCAGGCCGTCGGTCAGCAGGGCGAAGTCGAAGTCACCGGACCCACGGCTGGAGGAGACGTGCTGCACGTGCGCGATCTGGTCGGCGAGGATCGCCTTGCAGTCGTGCAGCAACCGGCCCACCAGAGTGGACTTGCCGTCGTCGACCGAGCCTGCTGTAGCGAGCCGCAGAAGAGTGCTCATCAGAAGTACCCCTCTCGCTTGCGGTCTTCCATCGCTGCCTCGCTGACCCGGTCGTCCGCGCGGGTGGCGCCGCGCTCGGTGAGCTCGCTGGCCGCCACCTCGACGACGACCTCGGCCGCCGACGACGCAGTACTGGCGACCGCTCCCGTGCAGGACATGTCGCCGACGGTCCGGTAGCGAACCGTCCGGCTCGTCACCGTCTCGCCCTCGCGCGGCTGCGAGTAGGGGCCGACGGCAAGCAACATGCCGTCGCGCTCGAACACGTCCCGCTCGTGCGCGTAGTAGATGCTGGGGAGAGCGATCTCCTCGCGCTCGATGTAGTTCCAGACGTCCAGCTCGGTCCAGTTCGACAGCGGGAAGACCCGGACGTGCTCGCCCGGCTTGTGCTTGCCGTTGTAGAGCGACCACAGCTCGGGGCGCTGGTTGCGCGGGTCCCACTGGCCGAACTCGTCCCGCAGGCTGAAGATCCGCTCCTTGGCGCGAGCGCGCTCCTCGTCTCGGCGGCCACCACCGAACACCGCGTCGAACCGGTGCCCGTTGATTGCGTCAAGCAACGGAACGGTCTGAAGCGGGTTGCGCGTCCCGTCGGCGCGCTCCCGCAGACGTCCGTCCGCGAGGTAGTCCTCGACCTTCGCGACCTCGAGCCGGAGCCCGAGCGCGTTGACGGTCGCGTCACGGTAGTCGAGAACCTCGGTGAAGTTGTGCCCGGTGTCGACGTGCAGCAGTGTGAACGGCACCGGCGCCGGCGCGAACGCCTTGCGGGCCAGGTGCAGCATCACGATGGAGTCCTTGCCGCCCGAGAACAGGATCACCGGCCGCTCGAACTCGGCGGCCACCTCACGAAAGACGAAGATGGACTCGCTCTCGAGGGCGTCCAGTTCGGTCACGATCGACTGGGGCGGTCGGGTGGGGGAGGAATCGAACACAGTGGTCATGTGTGCAACCCGCATTCGATCTTGCCCTGGCCGGCCCAGCGCCCACTGCGCGGGTCCTCGCCGGGAGCCACCTGCTTGGTGCACGGCTGGCACCCGATCGACGGGTAGCCGTCGTACTGCAGCAGGTTCACCAGCACGCCGTTGTCGGCGATGTAGGTGTCCAGGTCCGCCTGGGTCCAGGGGGCGATCGGGTTCAGCTTCACCATGTCGCGCTTCTCGTCGTACTCGACGACCTGGGTGTTCGCCCGGGTCGGCGCCTCCTCGCGGCGTACACCGGTGACCCAGGCCTTGTAGCCGGACAGCACCCGGTTCAGGGGCTCGACCTTGCGTAGCGCGCAGCACTGGTCGGGGTTGCTGGCGAACAGATCCTTGCCGTACTCCGCGTCCTGCTCGGCGACGGTCTGCTTCGGGGTGGCGTTGATCAGGTTGATCGGCAGCGTGGCGGCGACGGCGTCGCGGGTGCCGATGGTCTCGGCGAAGTGGTAGCCCGTGTCGAGGAAGAGAACGTCGACCCCTGGAGCCGCCTCGGCCGCCAGGTGGGGGAGTGCCCCGTCTGCCATCGATGCGGTCACCACCAGCTCGTCGCCGAAGGTCTCCCGCGCCCACGCCAGCACTTCCAGCGCCGAGGCGTCGGCTAGTCGTTCGTTCGCCTCTTCGGCGACCGTCTTCAAGTCCGTACTCATTCCACCGTCACCCGCAGTCCGATCATCTTCAGCTGGAACACCCGTGCACAGGGCCGGCACTCCCACGCGCCATGCCCCTCCTCGGAAGGACGAAGGTCCTCATCACCGCAGTACGGGCAGTACAACGGAGCGGCTCTTTCGCTCATCGGCGTCCTCCCTTCGGTCCGGGCGCCGATGAGGCACCAGATGCGCTGTACCTTCCGGTGAACTCGCTTCGCTCCTTCACTGCAAAGCTCCTTCCTCGGCACGGACGACCCATTGGGCGAACCGCTCGCCCTCGGACCGCTCTTTCAGGTAGTTCTGGGTGACGCGCTCGACGTAGTCGGCCAGCCCGTCGGAGGTGACCTTGTGGCCGCGCAGCTTGCGGCCGAAGCCGGCGTCCAGGCCGAGCCCACCGCCGAGATGGACCTGGTACCCCGGCACCTGGTTGCCGTCGGCATCGAGGACCAGCTGGCCCTTCAGGCCGATGTCGGCGACCTGGATCCGGGCGCAGGAGTTCGGGCAGCCGTTCACGTTGACGGTGATCGGCACGTCGAGCTCGGGGATGCGCTGCTCGAGCTCGTCGATCAGCTGGGCCGCGCGGGCCTTCGTCTCGACGATCGCCAGCTTGCAGAACTCGATCCCGGTGCAGGCCATCGTGTTGCGCCGCCAGGCCGACGGCCGCGCCTGGAAGCCGAGGTCGTTGAGCTCCTGGACCAGCGACTCGACCCGGGACTCCTCGACGTCGAGCACGATCAGCTTCTGTTGCGCGGTGGTCCGGATCCGGTCCGAGCCGTGCGCGGCGACCACGTCGGCCACCTTCGCCAGGGTGCTGCCGGCCACTCGGCCGACGACGGGGGCCACGCCCACGTAGTACCGGCCGTCCTTCTGCTTGTGTACGCCGACGTGATCGCCTTGTACTGCGGGGATCTCGGGCGCGGGTCCGTCGATCAGCTTGCGGCCGAGGTACTTGTCGCTCTCCAGGACCTCGCGGAACTTGTCGATGCCCCAGTCGGCCACCAGGTACTTCAGCCGGGCGCGGTTCCGCAGGCGGCGGTACCCGTAGTCCCGGAAGATGCTGACGACGCCCTTCCAGGCCAGGTGGACCTCGTCCAGCGGGATCCAGGCGCCGACGCGCTGCGCGAGCATCGGCGTGGTCGACAGGCCGCCACCGACCCAGAGATCGAATCCGGGGCCGTGCTCGGGGTGGACCACTCCGACGAAGCTGATGTCGTTGACCTCGGGCACCACGTCGTGGGACGGGTGACCGGTCATCGCGGTCTTGAACTTGCGCGGCAGGTTGGAAAACTCGGTGCTGCCGATGTACTTCTCGACGATGTCGTCGATGGCCGGCGTCGGGTCGATGATCTCGTCCGCCGCGATCCCGGCGACCGGGCTGGAGATGATGACACGCGGGACGTCACCGCAGGCCTCGGTGGTGTAGAGGCCGACGGCCTCCAGCTTCTGCCAGATCGCGGGCACGTCCTCGACTCGGATCCAGTGCAGCTGGATGTTCTGCCGGTCGGTGATGTCCGCGGTGTCGCGCGCGTAGGTGCTGGACACCTCGGCGATCACCCGCAACTGCTCGGCGCTCAGCTGGCCGCCCTCGATCCGGACCCGGAGCATGAAGTACCTGTCGTCCAGCTCCTCCGGCTCCAGCGTCGCGGTCTTGCCGCCGTCGATACCGGGCTTGCGCTGGGTGTAGAGCCCCCACCAGCGGAACCGGCCGCGCAGGTCGGCGGGGTCGATCGAGTCGAACCCCCGGTGGGCATAGATGTTCTCGATCCGGGCCCGGACGTTCAGGCCGTCGTCGTTCTTCTTGTTCTCTTCGTTCTTGTTGAGCGGCTCGCGGTAGCCGAGCGCCCACTGCCCTTCACCCTTGCCCTTGCGGGGGCGGGCGGGCTTGCGGGGAACGGAGGTGACGCCAGTCATCGGGGGCGTGTCCTTGTCCTCGAGACAGGTGCGTCCGCGTGAGGCGAGCTCGAAGCGTCGTCGATTCGATCTGGTCTGCGCGGTGCGCACCCAGCGGTGATCAGGTGATCAAGGGGCCGTCGTGCGGCCCGGCGGGGTGGCTGTCAGAACATCGAAGGACAACAGATGGCGCTGCGCATGCGACCGAGGTCGACGTGAATCCGACCTACGAGATGTGTCGAGCGGGCAGCGAGCATGGTGATAAGACTCAGCGCGATCGGCTGACAAATCAACTGCCATTCCTACATCGTGAGACGCGATCTCACGATATGGTTATGTCTACCAGTCTGCTGCTGATTCGTTCAGGCGTGATCCGTAATCGACAAGAAGTCTTGTGCAAGAATTCTTGTGAAAGCTATCGTCGCAGCCATGGCACCTGCGAACAGGCGGTCGGCGGACGCGTCCGTGGTCGCCGCGATCCATCATCCGTTGCGCCGCCGGCTGATCGACCTGCTCGGCCTCGGTGGCCCGTCGACCGCGTCCCGGCTGGCCGAGGCGACCGGCGAACTGGTCGGAAATGTGAGTCACCATCTCAAGGTTCTGGCTGCCGCGGGCGTGATCGAGGAGGCGCCCGAGCTGGCGAAGAACCGCCGCGAACGGTGGTGGCGCAGCGCCAAGGCGTCGTACTCCCGGTCTTTCGCGGACGCCGCTGGTGATCCGGCCGGTGAGCTCGTCGCGGCCACGGCCGAGGAGGCGAACCTCGCGCATCACGCGGCGAAAGTCCGCCGCTGGTTCGAGGACCGGCAGGAGTATGACGAGGCTTGGATCAGGGCCGCCTTCTCGACCGAGAGTTTGGTCACATTGATACCTTCGCGGCTCGAGGAGCTCGCTTCCCGGATCGATGAACTGATCCACGAGTACGTCGAGAGTCCCGATCAGGGGCCTGCCGCCGAGTCTGTCTTCGTCTTCGCCCACGGCGTCCCGGCCCGGCCATGAGCACCCCGGTCACCGGCAGCCGACGACTTCGCCACCTACGCCCTGACCAGCCAAACCACAGTCACCCCACCCCAGCTACGTAGAGCTGTCCTCGCAGGGCGATCTCGCACGCGTGATTCGTCCTGCGAGGTCTAGGAACCAGGTCGGCAGCTGCCTATGCTGCTGTGTCAGAGAGGCGGCGATGTCGATGATGCCCAGCTCCGTAGCTCTCGGTGTCCCCGGTGTGCAAATCGCTCCGGGCGACCACATCTGCGCCTTCTATCCGAGTCTGGCGGACCGGGACGAGATCCTCGTCCCGTACCTCAAGGAGGGCCTCAAGGCCGGAGACAAATGCGTCTGTGTGGTCGACGCCTCCGACCCCGAGCACGTGCTCGCCGCGCTGGGAGCCGACGTCGATCTGGGACCGTATCTCGGGCAGCATCAGCTCGAGGTGCAGCGATCCGACGAGACCTACCTCCAAGGTGGAGCCTTCTCCGCCGACGCGATGCTGGAATTCTGGAACCGGTCGGTCGGCGGCGCGGTGGCGGCCGGGTTCGGCTTTGCCCGCGCGGTGGGGGAGATGACCTGGGCGCTGCGGCAGATGCCGGGGGTGGAGGAGCTGGTCGGGTACGAGGCGCGGCTGAACCGCTTCCTGCCGCGGTACCCGCAGGTGATCCTGTGTCTCTACGAGCTCGACCAGTTCAGCGGCGAGGTGCTGGTCGACGTACTCAAGACGCATCCCAAGGTGCTGCTCGGGGGCATGGTGCTCGACAACCCGTACTACCTCGAGCCCGACGAGTTCCTGGCTACGCGAGCATGATGATGGAAGTTGTCGACTTCCCTCCGGTGGCCGGACCCGACGCCGAGTTGCGCGACCAGCTGTCCAATCTGCAGGGCCTGCTGATGCTCTCCATGCTGATGACGGAGAGCGGCGACGAGGACAAGATCGTGCACCTCGCGGGTTCGTCGGTGCCGTCGTTCGGCTACTCCCACCTGGTCGGCGTCTATTTCCCCGAGCGCGGCTGGGTCGCGGCGACCCAGTCGATCGCCGGCCCGACCGTTCGGGCTGGTGTGGAGAGCCAGCTCGCCGCCCTGGGCCGAAGCGGTGGCGCCGTCGCGATCCCTGGCGTTCCCTGGGCGTGGGCGTTGCCGATGCGCGGGGTGGCAGGCCACGTTGGCTACTTCGTGACCGCGGCGGCGAACGAACCCTCTACGCACGCACAGTTCCTGTGCCGGGTGCTCGCGCAGCAGACCGGGGTGGCGCTGGCGAATGCCCGCCTGCATGCCAAGGAACGGGCCACCGCCGAGGAGCTCCGGGCCGCGAACACGGCGCTCGCCGAGACGGTGCGTGCCTTGGAGCAGACCACCCAGATCCACGATCGGTTCACCCGGGTCGCGGTCGCAGGTGAGGGTCAGGAGGGCATCGCGCGGGCGGTTCACGAGCTCACCGGATTCCCCGTCGCGGTCGAGGACCGCTACGGGAATCTGCGGGCGTGGGCCGGTCCGAACCGCCCGGACCCGTATCCGAAGGATCCCCGGGCCCGCCGTGAGCAGATGCTGCGTCGCGCGCTCCGCGAGGGCGGCCCGGTTCGCGAGGGAGGTCGGCTGGTGGCGATCGCCAGCCCTGGCGCCGACGTACTCGGTGTGCTGGCGCTGGTGGACCCGGCGGGTGCGGCCGGAGATCAGGAACAGATCGCGATCGAGCACGGCGCGACGGTCCTGGCGATGGAACTGGCCCGGCTGCGAAGCCTCGCCGAAGCGGAGCTGCGGGTACGCCGGGACCTGGTGGAGGAGCTGCTCTCCGGGACGGACGAGGAGAGCGCGCTCGGCCGGGCCCAGGCGCTGGGCTACGACCTGGAGCGCCGGCACCGGGTCGTGGTGGTCGAGGGGCGTGCGCGCACCCAGCACGAGGACACGTTCTTCCATGCCGTCCGTCGTGCTGCCCGCGACGCGCACGTCGGCTCGTTGCTGGTCGCCCGGGGCGGAGCCGTCGTGGTGCTCTCGGACACGGATGTCTCCTGGGAGCGGTTCAGGACGGCCGTCCTGACCGAACTCGGTGGCGGTCGCTGCCGTGTCGGCGTGGGCGGCTGGTGCGAGAAGCCGCGCGACTTCCCGCGCTCGTACCGCGAGGCGCAGCTGGCGTTGAAGATGCAACAGAGCGCGCGGGGAGCCGATCGGGCAACGTGCTACGAGGACCTCGGCGTGTATCGGATCCTCTGCGAGGTGGAGGATCCCGACGCCATCGAACGCTTCGTCAGCCACTGGCTGGGCTCGCTGTTGCAGTATGACGCGCGGAAACATTCGGAGCTGGTGGATACCTTGTGCCGGTACCTGGAGTGCGGTGGCAGTTACGACGCCACGGCGGCCGCGCTGTCGGTGCACCGCAGCACCCTCAAGTACCGGTTGCAGCGGATCCGCGAGATCTCGGGGCACGATCTCACGGACCCGGGGACCAACTTCAACCTCCAACTCGCCACGCGCGCCTGGCAGACACTCCAGAGCCTTCGGGCCTAGGCCAGAGCCTTCGAGCTAGGCGGCGCGTCAGCGCCCGTACCGCTCCCAGTGCGCCGCGAACAACTCCTCTTCGCTGACCGGGTGCGGGGCCACCGGGCGGGAGACCCAGGTGAGGTTGACGAAGTGGCGGGCATTGACGTTCTCGGTGGTGACGTTTCCACCCCACGTACCGCAGCTGAGGCTGAGCGTGAACGGCAGGCCGTTGCGGGGACTGCCTGCCCCCTCGTTGAGGTTCTGGTTGACCAGCACGCGCGCCGTCCGGGTCCCGTTCGCGAGCGCATCGACGTGCTCGTCGCGGGTTGTCTGAATGCCGCAGGTGTGCCCGAGCCCCTGGTAACCGGTGATGGCGTTGACGAGGTCAACAGCTTTTTCGATGCCGCCGGCGTACCGGTAGGCCGCCAGTACGACTGAGAGTTTCTCTCCTGAGAACGGGTGGTCGGGTCCCGCACCGTCCTCTTCGACGATCAGGAACGTGCGGTCGGCGGGGATCGTGAAGCCGGCGAGCTCGGCGATCGTGGCTGCGGGCTTGGCGATGACATCAGGCGAGGGGATGTGCCCGCCGTTCGGCCACATCCGCTTCCGCAGCGCAGCCTTCTCCGACGGGTTGCAAAGGTAACCGCCGCCGGCGACCAGGCGGTCCAGCAAGCCGTCGTACACGCCGGCCTCGGCGACGAGTGCGTTGTCGGCGAGGCAGCTGGTGGCGTAGTCGAAGGTCTTCGCTGTCACGACGGCGGTTGCGGCGTCATCCAGGTCTGCGGTTTCGTCGACGACGTGCACCGTGTTGCCCACGCCGACGCCGTACGCCGGGGTCCCGGAGCTGTAGGCGGCCTTGACCATGGCAGCACCGCCGGTGGCAACGATGAGATCTGCCTGCCTCATCAGCTCCTGCGTCTTGGCGATCGACGGCGCAGGGAGCAGTTGCACGAGATCGGCCGGAGCGCCGACCTGAGTGCATGCCTCGCGCATGTAGTCCACGACAGCGGCCGTGGTTTCCACCGTCCGTGGATGCGGGGCGACGACGATCGCATTGCGGCCCTTGAGCGCGAGCAAGGCCTTGACCGGTGGCGTTGCGTCCGGGCCGGTGGTCGGGATGAGCGCTGCCACCACGCCGACAGGTTTGGCGATCTTCACCAGGCCGCGCTCGGGGTCCTCGGCCACGACGCCCACCGTGCGCAAGGTTCGCATGTCGGCGAGTACGCCGAGTACTCGCTTGTTGATCTTGGTGACCTTGTCGGCATAGTTGCCGAAGCCGCCCTCGTCGACCGCAAGCTTGGCCAAGGCATCCGCCCGATCGGGGCGAGCCACTGCCCAGGCCACCGCGGTGCACAGTTCGTCGACCTGCTCCTGCGTGTAGTCCGCGATCGCAGCCTGCGCGGCCCTCGCCCGGGCTACGACCAGCTCGACCTCACGCCGGATCGCTTCCTCTTTCGCCGTGTCGCTCATGGCTCAACCGTGCCGGGCGTTCGGCTCAGGCGCATGGTCCCGTGGGGTCGGGAGTGGGGCAGTAGTTCGGCTCCCGAGGACGTACCGGCGGCCGTCGGCGTCTCGCATGCTGTCGACGAAGCCGGCGAGGAGGAGAACACCATGGACCTGCACGACACCGTGCTGAGCATGGGGGAGTGGCAACGGCTGATCCACCGGGCCGAGGCGGGCGAGATCGCCGAACCGTTGGAGAACGTGCGCTACCACGACCCCACGCCGTACGACGCGATCTTTGTCGGAGGCGGTGCCGGCGGGCGCTTCGGGTCCGCTTACCTGCAGGCCCGGGGTGGTCGCCAGCTGGTGGTGGACAAGTGGCCTTTCCTGGGCGGCTCCTGCCCGCACCAGGCCTGCGTGCCGCACCATCTGTTCTCGGAGGCAGCGCGGGAGATGGACTACATGCGCTGGAACTCCGGCACGCTGTGGTTCGGCGAGTTCGACGAGAAGCGCGCCTCGATCCGGGATCTGGTCGAGTTGTTCAAGGCCGGCCGCAACAACCCGCACGCGTTCATGAACTGGCAGAGCAAGGAGCAGTTGGGGATGGAGTACATCCTCAATGCCGAGGCCGAGGTGATCGACGCCAACACCGTGGAGGTCGCAGGACGGCGCTTCACCGCTCGCAACCTGGTGCTCGGCACCGGGGCGAGCACCTACGTTCCCGACGTCCCGGGCATCGATCTGCACGGGGTGTACGACTTCGCCAGTCTGATCGAGGAACTCGACTACGAGCCGTCCCGCTGCGTGATCATCGGCGGTTCGAAGATCGCCCTCGAGTACGGCTCGTTCTTCCAGGCCGCGGGCTGCCCCACGACGATCGTCTCGCGGAGCCCGCTGATGCGCACCGCCAGCCTGCACCACGTCGACGAGGACCTGCGGACTTACGTCATCGACGGGATGCGGAAGCGCGGGATGGACATCTTCGAGGGTGCCGAGCCGCTCGAGGTGCTCGGGAACGGCAAGGTGACCGGGGTCCGGGTGCGGAGGGCCGACGGCACCGAGGTGACGCTCGACACGGATTTCGTCTTCATCGGCACGGGCGAGCGCCCCGACACAACGGCCTACGTCGATGTGCTCGGGGTGGAGGTGGACGACCGGGGCTTCATCACGGTCGACTCGCGGATGCGGACCTCGGTACCGGGGGTGTACGCGATCGGCGACCTGATCGGCGCACCGATGGAGATGTTCAAGGCGCGCAAGTGCGGCATGACCGCCGCGCGCAACATCATGGGTGAGCCGTACGAGTTCGACTTCTCCGAATACCCCGACTTCCTGCACACGACGTACGAGGTCACGTGGGTCGGCCTCACCGAGGCGGAGGCTCGGGAGCGCTACGACGATGTGGTCGTCATTCAGATGCCGCCCAAGGGCATCCGCGACGACGAGCTCGCGCTTCCCTGCGCCGAGGGGTCGATGCTGTATGCGTTCACCCGGCCCGAGCTCACCGGAATGCAGAAGTGCGTGTACGACGGCAAGACGCGTCTGCTGCTGGGCGCTCACCATGTCGGCTTCGGCGCCAAGGACGCGTTCCAGTACCTCGATCACCTGATCAGGAAGGGCATCACCATCGACGAGATGGGCGAGATGAACGAGTTGTTCCTGAACCCGGACCACTTCATCCAGCTCTCCCGGCTACGCGCCGGAAACAGCAACCTGGTCGATCTGTAGACGCCTCGGAAGGAGGCCGGTCTGCGCAGCGTGCTCGAGGCCCGGACCGGGTTGAGCCTCGCCGGTCTCGCACACCAGGGTATGCACGTGGCACCCGAGTGACGTGGACGACGACCCTCGGGTTTTGCGCGCCACCGCGCGCGGTGTGCGGTCATCGCGGCGCAGCGATTGCCGAAGCGTCATTGGCCGGTTTCCAAGAGATCAACCGTCGCCCTGAACGGACAAGGACCCGCGACGGTTTTGTCCTCACGGGACGGTGCCCGGATCCGCGAGGAAGCCTAGCGTCCAGAGTCCAGGCTTCGGGGCCTCCGTCTCGAGGCCTCCGTGGAGTCCGGCCTTCTCGGAGTGGCAGAGAGGATGCAGTCGATGACGTTGCAGACACCTCCGCTCCAGGGCAACCGTCGGTTCGTCTGGTTCACACCGGCCGGCCGGCTCCCCACCGAGTACGAGATGTTCACGATAGGCCAGCAGTCCAGCCCGTCGCAGTGGCTTCACGTCGACTGGCCGTTGCGCTTCGACGACGGTCGTCCGCCGTACACCGAGCTCTCGACGGAGGTCCGCAGCTCGGACTGGGAGGGTTTTCGCGATCCCGCCCAACTGTGGTACCGCCCCTACGTGTCCGGCACCAACCACGAGGAACAGACACTGGAGCGGCTGGTCGGCGAGGCCCTGTCCGGAGGTGTTGCGGGGGGAATCCGGACGGCGTGGGTGCAGCAGGTGCTGGAGAAGTACTACGCCGCCTGGCCGTTCGTCGAATACGGCCTGTTCATGGCCCTCTGCCACCCGATCCGGCAGGCATTGGGGGACTCGGTGATGTTCACCCTGACCTTCCAGGCCTCCGACAAGATGCGGCACCTCCAGGACATCGTCCACCTTTCCTTCGACCTCAAGGACGCTTTGCCGAGCTTCGACGACAGCGGTGCGCGCGGGGCCTGGATGACCGACCCGGCACTGGTCCCCACCCGGGAAGTGCTGGAGAAGATCATCACCACAGATGACTGGATGGAGATCGTGACCGTCATCAACCTGATCTTCGAGCCGCTCGTCGGGGACCTGATGACCACCGAGTTCCTGGCCAGATCGGCGCCCCGCAACGGAGACCCGGTCACTCCGATCATCCTCGCCGGTACCCGTCGGAACACCGCCCGGCACCGCACCGCGGCCAAGGAGTTGACCCTCGCCCTGCTCAACGACCCCGAGCACGGGACCGCGAACCGTCAGGTGTTCACCCAATGGCTCGACGCCTGGACGCCTCCTGTTGACGCCGCGGCGGAGGCCCTCTCCATAGTCTTCGACCTCCCCGGCATCGATGCCCCCGACGCCAACGAGGCACTGAAGGCGGTCCGCCAGGAGGCCGCCGAGATGCGCGCCGAGCTCGCTATCTGATCTGGAGAACCACCGTGGCTGCCACCCAAGACTTGCACGAAGCCAGAGACCGCGGCCGGGAGATGATCGGCATCACCCTGATGACCAGCGCTGACACGGAGGCGGCGGTAGCGCTGATCCGCGAGGAGCAGCCCGACGCGCGAGTTCGCTTCCGGGGGGTCTCCTACAAGATCGAGGCCGAAGGCGTGCTCGAGTTCGACATGGAGAAGCTGAGTGAGCGCCTCGGGCGCCCCATCGACACCGACATCTTCCTGGTGAACATGAGCACCTACTACGGACGCATGGACGTCTCCAACGGCAAGGTAAGCATCTACTCCGACATCCAGCCAGAGCGATTCAAGTAGCGGTTGAACGGACTCGCCATGCCCAAGAGCCTTGTGGAAGTGCACGAGAAGTCGAAGAGCTACGACTGGGAGTTCCCCGACCCGCGGCCCAAGTACCCGACCCGCTTCATCGTCCCCAAGACCGGCAAGGACCCTTTCCGGATGCTGGTGCGCGACTACGTGAAGATGGAGGAGGAGAAGGACGCCCGGACCTACGGGTTTCTCGACGGCGCCCTCCGGATGGGCGTGGCCGAGAGGACGGAGCCTCGATTCATGGAGGCGCTCAAGCTCACCCTGCCCGATCTCACCAACGCAGAGTTCCAGGCGGTCGCGGGCGTCGGCATGATCGCTCTGGGCATCCGCAACCAAGAACTTCGGCAGGGCTATTACGCACAGATGCTCGATGAGGTGCGGCACACCCAACTCGAGATGGGTCTCCGCCGCTACTACGTCGAGCACGCGCCCGACCCGGCCGGTTGGGACATCGCCCAGAGGGCCCTGTACCAGCACCCCGGTGGGCACGTGTCGTTGGCGCTGTTCCAGAACTTCAACACCGGTGACGTCATCGACTCGGTGATCAACCTCAACATCGTCGTGGAGACGGCGTACACCAACATCCTGCTGGTCGCGACGCCCGAGACCGCGGTCGCGAACGGCGACGACGCGCTGGCCACGACGTTCCTGTCCATTCAGTCCGACGAGGCCCGGCACATGGCGAACGGCTACGGCACCCTGTTCGCCGTCCTGCAGGACGAGAACAACGTGCCGCTGATCAACGAGGCTCTCGAGCGGCACTTTTGGCACACCCACCGCGGTCTGGACGCCCTGGTCGGGTGGCAGTCCGAGTACGGCGCGGTGGTGCGCCCGTGGTGTTACAAGGACATGTGGCAGGAGTGGGTGGCCGACGATTTCATCGGCTCCTACATCGACAAGCTCACCGACTTCGGCGTGGAGCCACCGACGCGGTTGGGCAAGGTAGCCGAGGATGTGCCGTGGATCCACCACAGCACGGCGCTCGCCCTGGCTGCGATCTGGCCGCTGAACTTCTGGCGGTCCGACGTGATGGGGGCCGCCGATACGGAGTGGTTCGACTCCCACTACCCCGGCTGGGCCGAGGTGTACGGTCCGTTCTGGGAAGGGCACGCCGCTATGGCGGACCCGTCCTCGGGACGGTTGATGCTCCAGGAACTCCCGTCGCTGCCTCCGTTCTGCCAGGTCTGCCAGCTGCCCTGCATCATGCCGCGACCGGACAAAAGCGAGATCCGGGTCTTCGAGTACGACGGTCGGCAGTTGGCCGTGTGCAGCGAGGGCTGCTTCTGGGCCTTCCACCGCTGGCCGCAGGCCTACTCCGGCCGCCGGAGCTTCTGGGAGCGATACCACGGCTGGGACCTCGCCGACGTCATCTTGGACCTCGGCTACGTCCGTCCGGACGGCAAGACACTGATCGGCCAGCCAAGCGTCTCGCTCGAGCGGCTCTGGACGATCGATGACATCAGGCGGATCGGCTACGAGGTGAAGGACCCGCTGGCCGCCTCATGACCTCGCTCCAGACTGCAGGCGGGCTCCCCGCCGCCGAGGAGACCGTGACGCACAGTGTGACGGTGCAGCCGTTCGCGCAGGAGATCGCGTGCGAGGAGGGCGAGACGGTCCTCGAGGCGGCCGTGCGTCAGGGGCTGTTCCTCCGTTACGGGTGCCGTCACGGCGGGTGCGGCACGTGCAAGGCTCTTCTCGCCGACGGTGAGGTGGCTACCAGCGGCTCGTCTTTCGCCCTCTCGTCTGGCGAGCGCGCCGAGGGATGGGTGCTGCTGTGCTCGTCGCGACCGGTCGCCGACTGCGTCGTCGACGTGACGTCGATGGAGCTGACAGAGGACGAGTTCCGGGCCGGTGACCAGGTCGGGACGTTCGAGGCCGAGGTCGTCGAGGTGGACGCGCTCACCCACGACATCCGCGGTCTGACCCTGCTGCTACGGGAGCCGCCGTCGATGACGTTTCGCGCGGGGCAGTTCGTCAACGTCGAGGTCCCCGGCACCACCCAGGTGCGCAGCTACTCGATCGCGAACGCCCCGCAGGACGACGGGCGGGTCGAACTGGTCATCAAGCTACTGCCCGGCGGCAGCTTCTCGGCGTATCTCGAGTCCGCGGTCGCGGTGGGGGACCGGCTGCGGTTGCACGGTCCGCTGGGCGAACTCAAGCTCCGCCTGTCGCACCGCAAGGTACTGATGGTCGCCGGCGGGTCGGGGCTGGCGCCGTTCTTGTCCATACTCCGCGACATGGAGCGTCGAGGTCGGCCCCGGGACGTGGAACTGCTGTACGGGGCGCGCCGGCGGCGAGACCTGTACCGGCTCGAAGAGATCGAGAGGTTGGCGGCGGCGATCCCCAGCCTCGTCTTCACCCCGGTCCTGTCCGACGCCGACGGGGAGGACTGGTCGGGAGAGACTGGTCTGGTCACCGAGCTGATCGCTCGCCGCTTCCCCACCATCGAGGGCTACGACGCCTACCTCGCCGGTCCCCCCGCGATGATCGAGGCGACTGTCCCACTGCTGACCGACCGCGGCGTGCGACCCGCCAACGTCAAGTTCGACGCATTCGTCCCATCTGTGCCCTGAAGACCCCAGGTCGGTTCAGCGAGTGCAGCCGGGATGAGCTACGGCCCCGAACCCGCAATTGCCCCTGATCAGGGTCGTCAAGGTGACGCTCCGGACGCCGACCACCCCACCATCGGTGGACTCATCGCGCGGCGGAGGTGAGTTGCGTCAGGATGCACCGCCAACTGCCGTCACGGCGGACGAAGACGTCGGTCGACCACTCGTCGAGCTGGAATGGGTTGCCGTCGAAGGTGCCGCTGTTGCGCACGCGTGCGATGACGACCGCGACGTCGCCGAGGACACGCGCAGAGTGCAGGTCGGAGGTCATGAAGTCGTGGGTGAGGCGGCCGGTGGCGACCGACTCGAGGAACTGCGCGCCGGGAACCACACCGTCGGCGCCGACGAAGACCCAGTCCGGGTCTGCGAAGCGGCCGATTGCGTCGGGGTCGTTGGCGACGATGGCGTCGTTCCAGTCGTCGAGCAGGGTGGCGAACGTGTCGTCATTGCCGCCGACGTGCGTCTGTCGGGTGCCTCCGGCGTTGCTCGCGGTCTCTCCGGCATAAGTTCCGAAGCTCCAGAGGTTGCCCTCGGAGTCTCGGGCGGTGAAGCCTCTCGATCCGTAGTCCTCGTCCGCCAGGCCGCGGACGATCTCGGCGTGGCCCGCGGTGGCACGCTGGAACAACGCGTCGGGGTCGGTCATGGCACCAGCGTCACCCGCGGGGGACCGCATCGTCTTGGAAAGATGGAAGCTCCTCCCCGAGCAGCTGCGACGGGGTGCAGCCGGCCAGTTCGACGAAGTCCCGGTTCAGGTGCGCTTGGTCGAAGTAGCCGCATGCGGCCGCCACCTGAGCGATGGAGATGAACGACGGCGTGGATCGAAGCATGGCCTGGGCTCGTTCGAACCTCACGACGCGCGCGGCCAGCTTCGGGCCGAGACCGAACTCGTTCCCGAACCGCCGGGCCAGGTGCTGCCGGCTCCAGCCCACCTCCTCGGCGAGCTCGCCGACCGCCGCGGTGCCCCCCGATCGCACCAACGTGCGCCACGCGTGGCGCAGCTCGGCGGCATCCGAACCTCGGTGTCGGCCCAGCGGAGCAGGACGTCGTCACACACCGCGAACCGGCCCGACCACTCCGGGACACCCTGAAGACGCTCCCATAGCTCCCAGCCGCGTCCGCCCACGACATCGACGCACTCGAGGGAGGTATCCCACAGCACCCCAGACGGCATGCCGAAAAGCGCTCGCGCACCCAGCGGGCTGAGCTCGATCGCCACGCCCTCCTGGTGGGCGCCGTAGCTGATCGTCGCGGAGCGGTCCTGGAGGCCGCTGACCACGCAGCGGTAACTGGCCGGATCCTGATGTGGGTCGGTCTGACGGATGACATCGATGGCCGGTCCGACGCTGACGATGAAGGTGAGATGCCGGGACGGCAGCCCGCGATGGGCGCCCGGCGGGAACCCGCTCAACCGGTAGCCGACGTAGCGGTCAATGAACGCGCGCAACGGTGCCGCCGGGAGCGCCGCCGCCCAATCGGAATGCCCCTGCACGACATCAGGCTACGACGCCAGGTTGCGAGCGGCAGATCGGCGAACCGGGCGGGCTGCGGCTCTCCCGGGCAGCACTCGCCGACTTCCTTCCCCATCAACGAAGCTGCAGACGGCACCTGGAGGGGCCGGGCTCCCCGCCTCGCCGACCGCTCCCCAGAGCGACCCCGGTCGGATCAGCTCTCCAGGACACGCTCCTCGTCGGGCTCCTCGACTGTGGCGGTGGCCCGGTCCCCGTGGCCGGGCCACCACGCGGCGTGCCCGATGAGTGCGGTTAGCGCCGGGGTCAAGAAGAGCGCCATCACGAACGCGGCCATGGCGATGCCGACGGAGAACGAGAAGCCCAAAGACTTGAAGAACGTGCCCTCGGCGAACATCAGCGAGGCGAAGGTGCCGGCGAGGATCAGGCCGGCGGCCGCGACCGTCGGACCGGCATGCTCGATCGCCTTGGCCGCCGCGGGCCGTGGCTCGAGCCCTCCCCGTGCCTCTTCCCGCAGGCGCGCCACCATCAAGATGTTGTAGTCGGTGCCCAACGCCACCACGAAGAGGTAGATGTAGATCGGCAGGATGAAGATCAGCCCCTGCTCTCCCAGCAGGCCTTGGAAGACCAGCACGGTCGCGCCCAGGCTGGCGGTGAAGCCGAGGCCCACCGAGACGATGAGGTAGAGCGGCGCGACGAGGCTGCGCAGCAGCAACGCCAGGATGATCATGATCAGCACTGCCGCGACCGGGAACACGACCGAGTAGTCGCGCGCCATCGCGTCGTCGAGGTCGACGAAGATCGATGTGGTGCCGCCGACGAAAGCCTCGGTCCCGTCCGGCGCGGCCGAATGCGCGGTGTCGCGCACGGGACCCTCGACGTTAGCCATCGCCGCGTCGGACGAGGGGTCGTCGGAGAGGACGACGGTGAACACCGCGACGCGGTCGGTGCGGGCGGTCAGCGCCGCCGATGCGACGCCCTCTGCGGTGCCTAGCTCGCCGGCGTACGCGCTGAGCTCGGCGTCGTCGAGCGGCTGGCCGCCTGTCGAGCGCAACAGCACCGTCGTGGGGTCGGCGGCACCACTGGGCTGGCCCTTCTGGAAGGTGATCAGCGCCTGACCCGACTCCGTCTTCTCGGTGCTGCTGTCGGAGAAGTTGAAGGTCGGGTTGAACCCGATGGCGAACAACGACAGGACGGCGAGCGACCCCGCCGAGACGACGGCGTAGCGGACCGGGTGCGCGGCAACCGACCGCCCGATGGCGCGGAACCGGGTGGCCTCGGGCTCGACCATCCACTTCTTCGACGGCCAGGAGACAACCCTTGGCCCAAGGACTGCGACGACCGCGGGAACCAGCGTCAACGCCGCGAGCACGGCCAGCGCGACCGCGATCGCCAGCGCCGGCCCGATCGAGCGGAAGATGCTCAGGGACGACAGCACCATCGCCATGAAGGCGATGATGACCGCCCCGCCGGCCGAGGCGATCGCCTCACCGGCCCGCTCGACCGAGTGGGACACCGCACCTCGACCGTCGAAGCCCAGCCGCAGGGCCTCCCTGTAACGGAAAAGGAAGAACAGGATGTAGTCGGTCCCGATGCCGAACAGCACAATGAACAAGATCACCGAAATGGAACTGTCGGCCTTGAGGTCGAACGCCTCGTTCGCCACCGCGATGAGCCCGGTGGCGGTCGTCCCGACCAGGGCGACGGTCACGATAGGCAGGGCGCACGCGATGACGCTACGGAAGATCAGCGCGAGCAGGACCACGATGAGCAACAGGGTCACGACGCTGACCACGACGAGCGCCCGCTCGGACGACTCCTGGGAGTCCAGCGACTGGGCCGCCGGGCCCGTCACGCCCGAGCGGAGGTCGGTCCCCTCAACCAGTGGCTCGAGGTCGGCGCGCAGGCTCCGGGCGTCCTCGATAGCAGCCGGGTCGAAGGCGTTCTTGCCCGGCTTGACCTGCACGAAGATCGCCTGCACCAACCCGTTGTCCGAAGCCGGGGCAGCGGCCGCAGTGCCCAGGTTGTCGTAGCCCTTGGTGTTGAGCTGCTCGGCGATGGAGGACACCTTGGCCTGGTCGTCCTCGGTCAGCTTGCTGCCATCCTCGCGGTCGAAGACCACGATCGCGCCGATCTCACCGCGCTCGGGAAAGGCTTCCTGCTGAACGGTGAGCGCCTTGACGGACTCGTAGTGCCCGGGCAGGAACTCCGACTGGTCCTGCGTGGACTGCAGGGCGGGGGCTGTCATCGCGATGACCACGGCGGCCACGATCCAGGCGGCGATGACCCACCAGCGGGCGCGGACCACGAGCTTTCCCAGAGCAGCGAACATAGTCCGAACCCTACTCATCTGATCGGCCCCGCGGACCGGAACGACACCGTGCGCGCTCGCGAACGACTCGGAGCCGCCGACTCTCCTAGCGGCGGAGGTGAGGCTGCACCACAGCCGGCACAATGCGTCAGCTGGCGCCGTACCCGTCGGGTCCGCGGTGGCGGGTATGTGCATCCGATTGAAAGTGCTCGGAACCGCCGTGGGTGTGCTCCAAGGCATGCGGGTCAGAAGTGGATGCGGCCCCACCCCACGAGCGGTGGGCCGCACCCAGGGCCCCCTCGAGGGCTGACTCGGCTCAGTAAGTCGAACTTGGTGAGGTTCGCGCCCGCTCCGTACGGCAGTGACCGCACCGCCTTCGGGTGCGAGCTCGACCCCGACGGACGGTCCTCATCGACGTCCGGCCGGAGTAGCCACCGCGAGGGCGGTGGCGATCAGGTGTGCCTCGGTCTCGCGGGCGTGGATTCGACGGATCTGCCGCCAAGCGGCGGCCTCGGCATGTCGGTGGGTCAGGGAGCGGGAGTGCTCGCGGACGCGGTCCGGGGCGCTGCCGCCGAGCACCGTGCGTCCCGCCACGATCTGCGCCGGGTCGAGGGCGTCGTGGAGGATCCGGGGATCCAGGTTCAGCGGATGGCCTAATACGTCGGTCGCGGCGCAGGTGAGGTCGTCGATGGTGAGTGTGGTGCGGTTCGAGTTGGTGGCCGTGGCCACTGCTCGGCCGACGACGCGGTAGGCGGAGCGGTAGTCGAGGGCGTGGCGGAGGACGAGTTCTTCGGCGAGGTCGGTTGCGCCGGTGAAGTGTGCGGCGGCCGCTGCGGCGAGAGCGTCTCGGTCCACCGAGAGCGTGCGCACAACCTCGGCGCCGAGGGCAACTACTCGTCGGGCGAGTTCGAGAGCTCCTGCTACCTCGCCGTACGCGTGCAGCCAGTTGTCGGTGCGGGCCGACGGGGTGAGCTGGGTGACCAGGAGGCCGGTCGCGCGGCCCACGAGGGTGCCTGCTCCGGCCCGGATCACCGCGAGCGCGTACGGGTTGCGCTTCTGCGGCATCAGCACTGAGGCGCGGCACAGTGACGCGTCCAACGTGACGTAACCGAAGCCGGGGCTGGCGAAGATCTCGAGGTCCTCGGCCAGCCTGTCGACGGTGGTCGCGGCCTGCGCCGCGGCGACCACCGCATCGGCGAGGCCGTCGGCCGCCCACATGATGTCGCGGGTATGTGCGCCCGGGCACTCGAAGCCGAGTACCTCGGCGAGACGCGAACGGTTCATCGGAACGCGGCTGCCGCCCACGCCGCCGACGCCGGCGGGGGAGCGGTCAGCCCACCGATAGGCGAGCTGCAGCCGGTCGAGGTGTCGAGCGGCCTCCTCGCCGAAGCCGCCCAGGTAGTGGCCGAAAGTCGACGACTGTGCCGGCTGAAGGTAAGTGGTGTCCGCCCAGACCGAGTCTGCGTGCGCGGCAGACTGGGCGCACACTGAATCGAGGAACCCGCCGACCGCCTCGTGCAGGTCGAGAAGGCGGTTTCGCAGGGCGAGCCGGAAGGCGATGCGCCCGGCCTCTCGCCGGGTGCGACCGGTGTGCAACCACCCGGCGACGCTTCCCAGCCGACGTTCCAGTTCACGTTCGCGGCTGTTGTACGCGTCGCCGTAAACCGGGTCGTACGGAAAGGCCTCCGCCGGCACGTCGCGCAGTTCCAGCAGAGCTGCGAGCAGGACACCCGCATCAGCAGCGGGGATGACTCCAGCCTCGTGAAGTGCGAGGACGTGGGCGAGGTCGGCCAGACCGAGCCCGTGGTGCAGGAGCGGCGCGTCAGCTGTCTCCAGTGCATAGCCGGCCTCGACCAGCTCGGGGGCAGGCCCGCTGCTGATCCGCGCCTCGGCCCCCAGATATCCGTCCGGCACAGGGCGGCTCACAGGGATCCCCTCGGTCCGGCGAACAGCGTCGGGGCGCCGCCTGTCACCAGGAACACGACCGGACCGTCGACCCTGCCTGCCCGCGCCGCGTCCACGAGGGCCGCCATGGCCTTCGCCCCGAACACCGGGTCGAGGAACACGCCCTCCGTGCGGGCGACCAGCCGGGCCGCGGCGTCACCTTCTGGCGAAGCCTGTCCGTAGCCTGGCCCCAGATACCCGCCGAGCACGGTCACACCATCGGCATCGGCGTACGGGAGGTCGAGCACCCGGGTTGCACCGTCGGCGAGCGACGTGACACGGGCGACGCACTCGTCGCCTGGACGGCTCACGCTCACCCCGACCACCTCGTACGGGCTGCGCAGCCACCGTGATGCGGCGACGAGTCCAGCCTGTGTTGCGCACGAGCCGGTGGCTAACCACAGCTGCGACGGGCTCAGGCCGTCGGCCATGAGCTGGTCGGCCAGTTCCATGCTCGCGCGCACGTAGCCAGCGGCGCCCAGTGGTGTGGCACCGCCGCGCGGCACGAGGTACGGCCGTCGCCCTGTCGCTGACAGCTCCGCCCCGAGCTTCTCGATCGCGGTGTCGACCGAGGCTCGATCGTGCTCGCCGGTGAACCGCACGTCCGCCTCCGAGAGCTCGCTGAGCAGCAAGTTTCCGGTCGGTCGGGTCGGCGATCCGTAGAAGACGAGGTACGGCGTCAGGCCGGAGCGGCGTGCCGCGAGCGCGGCGAGCATGGCCCAGTTCGACTGTGGCCCGGCCCCGGTGACGAGGCAGTCACACCCCTGGGCGAGGGCGTCGCCGAGCAGGTACTCGAGGCCGCGAACCTTGTTGCCGCCGAGTCCCAGGCCGGTCAGGTCGTCTCGCTTGAGCCACACATCGGCGCCGACCTCCGCCGACAGGCGTGGCGCGGGCAGGAGCGGCGTGGGCGCTGCGACCAGCGGTACTCGCGGCAGCGACAGGAGCTGCTTCATCGGCCAAGGCCTTTGTTGCAGGCGGCAACCACCCGATCAACGAACGCGGGTGCGACCCCAAGCGCAGCCTGCACGTCGAGGCAGCGGGCGATTTCGTCAGGGCTGAGGTGTTCGGCGATCCGGTGATCAGCGAGCAGGGCGGTCCGCAGATCGACGCCACGATTCATACCAGCGAGAGTCGCCTCATAGACGACGGTGTGGGCAGAGTGCTTGCCGATCCGATCGGCCAACGCACGCATCACCGGCTCGGACAGCACGTAGCCACCGCGTGCCCCGAGGTTCTCTCGCATCCGGTCGGTGTCTACCTCCAGCCCATCGAGGAGGCGGCACGCGAAGGCCAGGGCAGCGCCGGTGAGCAGGCATGCCTCGGGCAGGACCACCCACTCGGCCTTCCACGCCCGCCCGTCGCGCTCATGCTCGTGGACCATGCCCTCGACGGCGACCGCGGCATCGGCCCGGACGATCCGGGCCAGCGTGACAAGGTGTTCGGAGAGCTCGGGGTTGCGCTTGTGCGGCATGGTGATGCTGCCGACCTGGCCTGGGGTGAACGGCTCGCGCACCTCACCGATCTCGGGACGCTGCAGCTCGTACACCTCCTGGCCGATCTTCGCGAGGGTCCCCGTCACCATGGCCAGCAGACCGACGAACTCGGCGATGCCGTCGCGAGCGGTGATCCACGGGATATCGGGGGTGCCCAGCTCAAGCCGGCGGGCGAACTCCCCGAGCAGCGGGAGCGCGCGATCACCCCAGAACTCCATCGTTCCCAGCGCTCCGCCGAGCTGGACGACCTCGCGGCGGCCGCGGCCCTCGGCCAGCCGAACCCGATGGCGGCGCAGCTCCGCCGCCCATACCGCGGCCTTGAACCCGAAGGTGATCGGCAGCCCGGGCTGCCCGTGCGTCCGCCCGCACATCTCGGTATCGCGATGCCGCTTCGCCAGCGCCAGCGCCGCCGCCTCCGCGTGCGCGAGGTCGCGCTCGAGGATGTCGGCGACCTGTCGCATGACGAGTGCGGTCCAGGTGTCCGACACGTCCTGCACAGTGGCGCCGTAGTACACCCACTCCCGTGCTTCTTCCGGGAGGATGTTCTGGAGGCAGCGGATCAGGCCGAGCGTCGAGTGGCCGGTGGCGCGGGTCTGCTCGGCCACCTCAGCGAGGTCGAGCAGCTCGGCATCGGCATGTTTCCTGATCGCGCGTGCGGCGTCGGCGGGAACGAGGCCGACGTCAGCCTGCGCTTCGGCCAGCGCGGCCAGGATATTCAGCCAGGCCTGTATCCGCCCTTCGTCATCCAGCAGGCGATGCATCTCCGGCGTGGTCCACAGATGGCCGTACAAGACGGAGTCGACGAGGTGCGCACCCATCTAGCTCACCGTGGCCTCATCGAGCCGCGCCACCCCGGTGAGGCGGCGCAGCGCGCTCCTGATCTCGTCGAGATTCGACCCCCACGGAACGACGGCAGTGCTCCCGTCGAGCTCCATACCGCGTTCGAGCAGACAGCACTTGGCCAAGGTCGGCCCGGCATCCGACGCTCGCCGGCGAGGGCAGATGTCCACGCGCGGGGGCTCGTCGCCGTAGAAGTGGCGGTGGAACTGCAGGGATCGTTCGCACCCGATCATCAACCAGTCCTCCCGCCGCGCCGGGCGGGTGTCGAGGAACGCCACCTCGCCGCCCAGGTCCACACTCGAGCCGCGACATGGCAGCAAGTACCGCCCGGCCGGGTTGGCTGCCGCCAGGTCGCGGATGTCCACCGCGTCGAGGACGAGCTCGATCGGCGGCAGGTCCTCGTCGAAGGCAACCACCTGCTCGGCCATGGCGAACAGCTTCGGTGGTTTCGGCGGTACCACCTCGGTGACCCGGATCCGCACCGGCGCCGGCTCCCAGATGAAGTTCACGTGCTCATAGCGCCCCTGCACCACATAAGCTCGCGCGCCCGCCCGACGATGGGCGTGCGCCGCCCGAGCCAGCGCGGTGGCGTTTCCCACGTCGGTTTCCGGTGAGCTGATCGAGACCACCTGCTCCGGTACTGCGAGCACGCGCGCCTCGACCACAGGGGAGAACAGGGGATCGATGGATGCCTTGCGCACTGCGACGACAGCGGTCTCGGAGCCCTTGCGCAGGACGAGGTAGTCGGTCCGGCGGTACACCTCCCGACCCAGCAGGAACGGCACCAGATCCAGTTCGGTGAGCGGGACCTCGACCTCCTGGACGGACAAGCCGCGGTAGGGCCTGGTGATGGTGTTCGGCGCCGGGTCGGGAATCACCGCAGCGTCACCTGTCCCGTCACGGCGGTGTCCGCGCGCAGGCCGAGCCGCAAAGTCTCCAAGGGGAGTACCTCGTCGAGCGGCACGTTGCCGACGTTCACGCCCGCCCCGAGCCGACGGATCAGCCAGGTCTGCTGCGCTTTGCGGGGTGCCTCGAAGATCACCCGATCGAGTGGGAGGCGGGCGGCGATCGCGTCGACCAGTTCGGCACGCACACTGCCGTCGTCGTGGTAGAGCCCGACCGTGCCGCTCTCGCGACCTTCGGCGATCACCCAGCTGGCCCCGGCAGCCAGATCCGCCTCCATCTCGGCCAACCATTTCTCGGTCACGACCGGAGCGTGGCCGTCCTTCGCGCCGGTCTCGGCGAAGACGGTGAAGTCGTTGGCCAGCGATCGCACCAGCCCGGTCTTCTGGTCGAGTGTCATGGCCTGCAGGCCGTCGGACACCTCGATCGCGCCGACACCGATGCCCGCCGCCCAGTGGCGCAGTTCGTCGACCCGGCCCTGGGCGGCGCACACCTCGAGCAGGGTCCCGCCGAGGGACACCAGGACACCGGCCGCGTTGCACAGCGCGACGCGCTCCTTGACTGCCGGGTCTACGTAAGCGATACCCCAGCCGATCTTGAGCACGTCGATGAAGTCGCCGGCTTGGGTGAGCAGGGCCTCGAGCGCCGGCGGGGTGATGCCCTTGTCGAGTACATGCGTGAGCCCGACGCGCCGGGGTTTCTGGTCACGTTCGGGCAGATCGAGGAAGTCCGGACAGTCCCACACGGCCATACCTCCAGTCATCGGGTTCGGCTCGAAGCTAGTCCCGGGCCCGGTCGCAGTCTGTGTCCCAACCGGTCGAACTCCGCGCGATCCTTCACCCCGCCGGGCCATGGAGGCACCGGCATCCCGTCTCTAGCGTTCGAGCCAGGCAGGGAGGTGCTTGATGAGCCAGCGGCTGATAGTGGTCGGCGGCGGTGCGGCCGGGATGTCCGCCGCGTCCGCTGCCCGGCGGGTCGACCCCGCCCTGGAGATCGTGGTGCTCGAGGCGAGCGGCTACTCGGCGTACGGCATGTGTGGCCTGCCCTACTACCTGAGTGGCACGGTCGCCAGGGCGGACGCGCTGCTGGCCTACCCACCCGCGTTCTTCCGCGACGAGCGCCGGATCGACCTGCGCCTGCAAACCCGGGCGACGAGGTTGGAGCCGGACAAGCACCTCGTCCACTACCGCGAGGACGGGCATGAGCATCGGCTCGGCTATCACCGGCTGATCGTGGCGGCCGGAGGAGCCCCGTCGATCCCTCCGGTTCCGGGCCTCGGCAACAACCATGTGTTCACGGTGCGCACCCTGGAGGATGCGATCAGCCTCCGCAGTCTTCTCGACGCCGGACACGTCGGCCGGGCCCTCGTGATAGGTGCCGGCTACATCGGTCTGGAGATGGCCGAGGCACTCGCCGAGCGCGGTGTGGCCGTGACTCTGGCGGAGGCACTGCCGCGCGTGATGTCCAACCTCGATCCGCCGATCGCCGCGCTGGTCGAGGAGGAGGTACGCCGCCACGGTGTGGACCTGCGCCTCGGCGCCCGCGTCGACGCGATCCGCACCACCCCAGACGGACTCGACGCGTTGATCGACGGCAAGGTTGTCACGGTCGATGTCGTCGTGGTCGCGGCGGGCGTGCGGCCGGCGGCCGGCATCGCCGGCGACGCGGGAGCGCTCACCGGTCCGGGTGGCGCGCTCCTGGTGGACGACCGGATGGGTACCTCCCTTCCGGACGTCCTCGCCGCCGGCGACTGCATTGCGCCGTACCACCACGTGATCGGCCGACCGGCCTTCGTTCCGCTGGGACCTGCGGCGAACAAGACCGGACGGGTGGCCGGCACCGTGGCCGCGGGCGGCGACGCCCGCTTCCCCGGGATCGTGGGAACAGCGGTCGTGAAGGTGTTCGACCTCGCCGTGGCCCGCACCGGGCTGACGCTGGCTGAGGCAGAGGCTGAGAGACTGCCCGCGGTCGCCACGGATGCGCTTGGCAGATCCCGAGCCAAGTACTACCCGGGCGCCGAGGCCGTCAGCGTCCGGCTGGTGCACGAGAGTGGGGGCCGATTGCTCGGAGCACAACTCGTCGGCAGCGGAGAGGGTGTGGCCAAGCGCGTCGACGTCGTGGCCGTCGCCCTGCAGGCGGGCTTCGCCGTCGAGGACCTGCTCGCGCTCGACCTGTCCTACGCCCCACCATATGCGCCCGTCTACGAACCGATTCTGCTCGCCGCCCAGGCCGCAACGGCCCGTGGTGCGGCGGTTCCGGCCTGATCATGGCTGCCGAACAGCGGGATGCAGCAAGCGAGAGCCGGGTCGCTGTCGTCACCGGGGGCGGGTCAGGGATCGGCCGGGCCACCGCGGCGCGACTGGTGGCCGAGGGCATCCGCGTTGCCGTGCTCGACATCGGCGACGTGACGGCTGGGGACGCCAAGCTGGTACTGCGCGCCGACGTGACCGACCCGTACTCCGTGCAGTCGGCGTTCACGCAGATCGTTGACACCTTCGGCCGGATCGACGTCCTGGTGAACAACGCCGGCATCACCGGATCGGCCGAGGCGACCGTCTGCCATCAGACGCCGATCGAGGAGTGGGACCGCGTCCAGGCGGTCAACGTCCGCGGGCCGTTCCTCTGTACCCGCGCGGCGTTGCCGACGATGCTTGCCCAGGGCACCGGCCACGTGATCACCGTCGCGTCGGTGGCCGGGCTGATCGCCTTTCCGGGCCGCTGTGCGTACACCGCTTCCAAGGGCGCGGCGGTGATGTTCACCAGATCCGTCGCGGTCGATTACGCGAGCTCGGGCATCCGGGCGAACGCGGTCTGTCCCGGCATGGTCGAGACACCCATGACGAAGTGGCGCCTCGACCAGCCGGAACTGCGCGCCCAGGTGGAGTCGAAGATCCCGATGGGCCGGGTGGCACAACCCGATGAGATCGCGGACGCGATAGCGCTGCTCGCCTCGGACCGGCTCGCCTACCTGACCGGTCACACCCTCGTCCTCGACGGGGGCTGGAGTGCTCTCTGACCACCCGCTCGGACACGAAGGGACATCCGCAGATGACAGGAAGACTGGACGGCAGGGTGGCGCTGATCACCGGCGCCGGCTCGGGGATCGGCCGGGCCGCGGCCGAGCTGTTCGCCGCCGAGGGTGCAGCGGTGGCGGTGGTCGACCTGATCGCCGACGCCGCCGAGGAGACGGTAGCCAAGATCGGCGCCGACGGTGGTCGGGCCGTGGCGCTCGCGGCGAACGTGGCAGTTGCCACCGAGGTGGAGTCGGCGGTCGCCCGCGCTGTGGGTGAGTTCGGGCGGCTCGACGTGCTCTACAACAACGCGGGCGTGAATAGCGCGGGTTCGGTCGCCGATGCGACCGAGGACGACTGGGACCGCTGCTTCGCGGTCAACGCCAAGGGCACCTTCCTGTGCTCGCGCGCGGCGGTTCCGCAGCTCGAGAAGACCGGCGGTGGCGCGATCGTCAACCAGGGCTCGGTGGCCGGGCTGGTCGGCGTGCCCAACTTCGCCGCCTACTGCGCGGCGAAAGGAGCGGTTGTGGCGCTGACTCGCTCGATGGCGATCGACCTCGCGGCCCGTCGGATCCGGGTGAATGCCATCTGCCCAGGCACGGTGTTCACCCCGCTGATGGAGCCCATGCTTCGCGCCCGAGGTGACGGTGATCTTGAAGCGGGCCTGGCCAAGACGGTCGTCAAGTACCCGATCGGCCGCCTCGGTACGCCGGAGGAGATCGCCCGGGTCGCGTTGTTCCTGGCCAGTGACGACGCGTCGTTCCTGACCGGCTCGATCGTGACTGCCGACGGCGGCATGACGGCTCAGTAGGAGACCGCGATGTCATTCCATCTCGACCCCGACAAGCTGGCCGACCTCGACCGGGCGGCAGGAATGGTGGCGGACGGATCGCTTGTCGCGCTCGGCGGCGGACTGTCGGCCAGGTTACCGATGGCGCTGGTCCGCGAGCTGATCAGGCAGGGCCGGCGCGACCTGCACGTCGTCGGCTCGGCGCACGGCATCGACGTCGACCTGCTCGTGGCGGCCGGCTCGATCGCGATCTGCGAGGAGAGCTACGTCGGCTTCGAGCAGGACTTCGGGCTTGCGCCGGCCTACCGGCGGGCGGCGCAGACAGGGGCGATCGAGGTTCGCGAGAGCTGCTGCGGGACCGTGCTCGCACAGCTGCGGGCCGCGGAGTTCGGCCTGCCGTTCCTCCCGGTGCGCGGTGTGAAGGGCTCTGACATCCGGCGCCTGCACCCTGAGTACGGGGAGGTGACCTGCCCCTTCACCGGCGAGACCCTGGTGGTCGTGCCACCGCTGCGACCCGACTTCGCGCTGATCCACGCGCCGCTCGGGGATCGGCGGGGCAACCTCCACCTTGACCAGCCCTACGTGCTCGACGAGCGTTTCGCCGCCGCTTCCCGCGCCGTTGTCGCGACAGTCGAACGCATCGCCTCCAGCGAAGAGGTAGCCGCTGCAGGGGTGACCATCCCCGGGCACCTGGTAGCCGCAATTGCCGAGGTGCCGTACGGCGCACACCCGACGTCCTGCTATCCGGCCTACGCCTATGACCGTCCGCATCTCGCGCAGTACGTCGGTGCGGCCACCGCAGGGGGCGACGAACTGGCCGGCTACCTGGACCGATATGTCACCGGCGCGCCGACCGAGGACGCCTATCGCAAAGTCATCGGCGAGGAACGGCTGGCAGAGATCGGCGGTTGGTCGGCGTCCACCGAGGCGTGGAAGGAGCTGTTCCGATGAGCTTCTCGATCGACGAGTGGTTCGTTGTCTTGCTGGCCCGGACGATCCGCGACAGCGAGGTGGTCTTTCACGGCTTCGGCAGTCCGTGCGCCCAGGTGGCCATGCACGTGGCCCGGCACACCTCCGCCCGCAACATGCTGCTGGTCGAGGGCGCCACGTACGCTGTCAATCCGGATCCGCCGTTCATCCCGCCGACCGGGAACGACCTCAGCCTGCAGCGCGGAGCGTCGTACCGGATGCGCTTCGAGGAGTTCTTCGACGCCGCTCTCCGCGGTGACGTCGACCGGATGTTCCTGTCCGGCGGCCAGATCGATGCCTACGGCAACACCAACGTGACGGCGATCGGCCCGCTCGAGGCGCCGAAGGTGAAGCTCGGGGGTGGTGGTGGCGGCTGTAACCTCGCCGCCACGATCCAGCACCTGACGCTGTGGACCACCCGGCATCGCTCGGGGCGCGCGCTCGTCGAGCACTGCGACTTCGTCACGGACATGGGCCATCGCACCCCCGACGGTTCTCGCACCGAGCTCGGATACGCGGGTGCCGGGCCGGAGTGGCTGATCACCGAGCTCGGGGTCTTCGACTATGACGAGGGCGGTCGGGCCCGGCTGCGGCAGGTGTTCCCGGACGTCAGCGTCGAGCAGGTCCGGGCCGCGACCGGTTTCGAGCTGGTCGTGGCCGCGGATCTGCGGCCGGTACCGCTGCCCAGCGCGGCCGAGATCGCTGCGCTTCGAGGCGTCGACCCGCTCGGGGTACGCCGGTCGGAGTTCTCGCCCGCAGAGCTGCGGCGTACGTTCACCCATGGCGAGGGAGCCGGATGCCTGTGCTGAGAGACGGCCTGACCGCGGTTTTCGAGCCGCGGCGGGTCGCGCTGGTCGGAGCGTCCGACCAGCCAGGTAAGACCGGCGAGGTCTTCTGGCGCAATCTGTCGAGCTTTCCCGGCGAGATTGTTCCGGTCACTTCCTCGGCCGGGGCGGTCGGCGGGCAGAAGGCCTACCCGACGTTGACGGCCGTCGAGGGCGACATCGACCTGGCGGTGATCGTCGTCCCTGCCGCCGCGGTCCCCGCGGTCATCCGCGACGCGGGAGCCAAAGGGGTGTCGGCCGCGATCGTCATCAGCGGTGGGTTCGCCGAGGCCGGGCCGGAGGGGATCCGCCTCCACTATCAGCTGATGACCGCGGCGCACGCGGGCGGCGTACGGATCGTCGGGCCCAACTGCTTCGGAGTGCAGAACTGCGACCTTCCGCTCAACGCGTCGCTGGCCGCAGGCACTCCCCGAGGTGGGGGAGGGATCAGCCTCGTCACCCAGTCCGGTGCGTACGGCATGGCTATCCACTCGCTCGGTCTGGATGAGCAGATCCGCTTCGCCAAGGTTTACGCCGCCGGGAACAAGGCGGACATCGGTGATGCCGAGTTGTTGCGTTACCTCGCCGACGACCCGGCCAGCCGGACGCTCTGCTTCTTCCTCGAGTCGCTGCCTGACGGCCGCGCGTTCTTCGAGGCGGCCCGCCGCGTCACGCCCCGCAAACCGGTGATCGTCGCGAAGACCGGCCGCTCGGTCGCCGGGGTTCGCGCGGCGTGGTCGCATACCGCTGGGCTGGCCGGCAGCGAGCGCGTGTGGCGGGCCGCGTTCGAGCAGGCCGGGGTGATCCTGGCTCATTCGGGGCTGGAGATGATGGACGTCGCGCGTGCCCTCGACGCTCAGCCGCCACCCGCAGGCCGCAGGGTCGCCGTCATCACGAACTCGGGTGGCACCGGAGTCGAGCTGGCCGATCTGCTGGCCGACGAGGGACTCGAGGTGCCAGAGCTCTCAGCGATGGTGCAGGACGAGTTGCGCCCACTGCTCCCGCCGTTCGCCAGTCCGTCGAACCCGGTGGACATCACGCCGGTGTGGAGCCGGTTCGCCGAGCTGTATCCGCTGCTGGTTGATCGGCTCGCCCGTTCTGGTGAGGTCGACGCGGTGGTGCCCGTGCTGCTCCACCGTTCGGCGAGCGACGAGCGGGTCGCGGCCGGCGTGCGTAATGCGGTGGCCCGGCTGCGAGCTGATGGGGTGCTTGTACCGGTCTATGTGTGTTGGGTCGCGCCACGGGCCTCCCGCCCGAACGCCGACCTGCTCCAGTCGGGGGGAGTGCCGTGCTTCGAGTGGCCGGAACGCACGGCCCGGGCACTCGGCCACGCCGCCCGGTACGGCGAGGCTCGTGCGCGGGTCCGCTGGTCAGTTCAGGCGAAAGCTCGGGCACGGACCAGGCTGCCGCCAGGCTGGCTCGACGCCGTGGCGGGCGCGCAAGTGCTTGCTGACGCGGGGATTCCTCTGGTCGCAGGGAAGACCTGCACGAATGCCGACGAGGCCAGGGCAGCCGCCGAAGACCTCGGCTATCCCGTGGTTGCGAAGGTGCTCCACCCAGCCATCGTGCACAAGACCGAGGCGGGCGGGATTCGTACCGGCTTGCGTGATGGACAGGCGGTACAGATGGCCGCCACCGAACTGCTTGCCCTGGCTCCCGGCGCGGCGGTGCTCGTACAGCGACAAGCCACCGGCATCGAGGTCGTCATGGGCGGCCTTCGCGACCCGCAGTTCGGCCCGGTCGTGGTGGTCGGCCTCGGCGGGATCTTCGTCGAGGTGATCGACGACGTCGCCCTCTGCCTCGCTCCGATCGACGACGAAGATGCACGACATCTCCTCAGCGACTTGCGCGGCTACCCCTTGCTCACCGGGACCCGTGGCACCAGGCCCGTCGATCTCGACGCCCTCGCCGCGGTGATCCGCGCAGTCGGCGACCTGCTGGTAGCGGCACCGGAGATCGCGGAGCTCGACCTCAACCCGGTACTGGCTACGGACGGTGGCTGCGTTGCCGTGGACTGGCGAATCCTGGTCGAGAATCCGCCCGCCCAGGACGAGGAACGGGTCGGGTTTTCGCCCCGCCACGCCGGAGAATCGGCACTCCGCCCGTCGTAGCGTTCGAGCCAACCGTCACCGAGACGACCGGAGGTCGGGCTTCCGGCGAAAGGGGCAAAGATGCTAGTCGGATCGCAGGACCTGCTGCTCCCCACCACCATGGTGGGCAACTACCCGAACCCCCGCTGGTACGACGGGCACGCGTACGCCGTGTACCCCAAGGGCGAGTTCGTCTACGACGCCATCAGCCGCGAGGCCTTCGAGGACGCGGTCGGCGCCATCGTGCACGACCAGGAGGCCGCCGGGATCGATGTGATCAGCGACGGGAAGGTGTACGGCGGCGACTCGCCGTACGGCCAGATCCTCTATCACTACGTGGAACGCATGACCGGCTACAAGCTGTCGGGTCCGCCGATCGGGCTGCCGATCTACTCAACGCTCTACGCGCCGACCTGTGTCGGTGAGGTACGCCGGGAGTACCCGTTCCACCTGGCCACCCTGCGAGCGGTGCGGAAGGCAACGAAGAAGCCGGTCAAGATCTCGTACACCGGTATCCAGGTGCTCGCCGCCGCAACCAACAACCAGTACTACAAGGAGACCAAGGAGCTCGCGCTCGCCATCGCCAAGTCGTTCAACGAGGACTTCAAGGAGCTTGCCGACGCGGGCTGCGACATCATCCAGGTGGACGAGTTCGTCTGGCCCTACGGGATGGGCGACTGGGAGGTCGAAGTACTCAACACCGCTATGGAGGGTGCCGGCTGCCAGTTCTGGGTGCACACCTGCTGGGGCAACTACTCGGGCACGCCCGGGTACTTCCCCGACGACGAGGAGCGGGAGTTCGGCGCCTGGGTGCTCGACCACCGGCCGACTGCGGCGTCGGCGCCCGAGCGGGCCCACGCGATCTTTCCGAAGGTGCTCGGCGCCAACATCGACGCGCTGAACTACGAGGTCGGCCGCACCGGTCCGGACGATCTGAAACCGCTGGCGGACAACGAGTGGTCCAAGGCCTTCGTGGCCGGTGTCGTGGATGTCAAGAGCACCGTGACCGAGACCGCCGACGAGGTGGCCGACCGGATCCGCTTGGTGCTCGAGTTCGTTCCCGCCGAGCGGGTCGGCCTGACCACGGACTGCGGTCTGATCAACCTGCCCAGGATGATCGCGGCGAGCAAGCTGCGGGCGTTGGTCGACGGCGCGGCCATCGTGCGGGAGGAGTTGGCTGAGAGGGGCATGTAACTACTACGGGCGGTGACAGGGCCCGGCGAGACCGACCGCCGGGCCCGTTCGGCTGCGGTGCCGCCGATGAGGATCAGGTTTTGGCCGAGTGCTCGGCGCGCCAGTTCTTGATCATTTGGGTGAGGTCTTCTCGGATGAAGGCGAAGAAGTCGGCGGCTTCGGCGAGGCGGGCGCCGATGGGGGTTTCGGGGCCGAAGAGGTCGGCGCCGGAGCGGGTGCTGGACTCCCATTCGCCGAGGGCGTCGTTGCGGCGTTCGAGGATGGTGGCGAAGACGTCGTCGCGGATGCGGTAGTGGTCCTTGCGGGAGCCAGGGACGCGTTCGCGGGAGATGAAGGAGACCTGGAGGAGCTGGCGGACGGCGCCGGAGACGGCGGGCTGGCTGATCTGGAGGGATTCGGCGAGCTCCGCGGCGGTCATCGTGCCGGTGGGGCTGACGAGCATCCGGCCCATCACGCGGGCTGACATCGACGGGACGCCGCTGTTCACCAGGACGCCGGCGAAGCGTTCGACGAACCGGCTGACCTCCGCAGGGGTCGGATCGGGCGACATGACAGAACACTACAGGAATCAGATCTATCCCAATTATCACAGAGTTTTGATAATTTGAATTCGGCCTCGGCTGCTCGATGCCGCAGGCAATGAACGCGGGCCTCGGCGTGCTCGACCCGGATCGCGTCGGGACCGGCTCCGCCCTGCTCCAGACGTTCCGACAGGTCGGCGGCACGGTCGGGGTCGCAGTACTGGGGACCGTGCTGAACTCGGTCTACCGCAGCAACGTCGACACGGAGGGGTTGCCGGCACAGGCCGCGGACGCGGTCGACAAGGGCGTCGGCGGCGGCCTCGCGGTCGCGGAGAGGACCGGCTCGGCGGATCTGCTCGACTCGGTCCGCGACGCGTTCCTGACCAGCCTGAACACCACGATGTGGGTGTCCGCCGCAATCGCGATCGTCGGCGCAGCGCTGGCCGCGGCACTGATGCCGAAGCGGGCTGCGAAGGCTTCAGAGGAAGCCCTGATGGGGATTCCGCAGGACCGCTGAACGACGAAGCGCCCGCTCCCACGACTCGTGGAGCGGGCGCATCGCGTGCGATCAGTTCAGGTCGAGACCTGGGTACAGTGGGTGCTTGTCGAGCATTTCGGCGGAGGCGGCGTGGACCTTGTCGGCGACGCCGTCGGCGAGGACGTACTTCGCCTTCGACGCGGCGCCGGCCGACGTCGTCGTCGGGGTGACGCTCGACAGCACGTCGACCATCAGCTCGGCGACGCGGTCGAACTCGTCACCGCCGAAGCCACGGGTGGTCAGCGCCGGGGTGCCGATCCGGACGCCCGAGGTGTACCAGGCGCCGTTCGGGTCGCGGGGGATCGCGTTCCGGTTGGTGACGATGCCCGCGTCCAGCAGCGCCGACTCGGCCTGCCGGCCGGTGATGCCGTACGACGAGACGTCCAGCAGCACGAGGTGGTTCTCGGTGCCATCGGTGACGAGCTTGACGCCGCGCTTCATCAGGCCCTCCGCCAGAGTCACCGCGTTGTCCGCGACGTTCTGCGCGTAGGTCTGGAAGGACGGCTGGCGCGCCTCGGCCAGGGCGACCGCCTTCGCTGCCATCACCTGCCCGAGCGGGCCACCGAGCACCATCGGGCACCCGCGGTCGACGGCGTCGGCGTACTCCGGCTGGCACAGCACCATGCCGCCGCGCGGGCCGCGGAGCGACTTGTGCGTGGTGGTCGTGGTGACGTGGGCGTGGGGGACCGGGTCGAAGTTGCCGGTGAAGACCTTGCCCGCGACCAGGCCGGCAAAGTGCGCCATGTCGACCATCAGGGTGGCGCCGACCTCGTCCGCGATCTCCCGCATCTTGGCGAAGTCGATCTTGCGCGGGTAGGCGGAGTAGCCGGCGATCAGGATCAGCGGCTTGAACGCGCGGGCCTGCTCGGCGACCTTGTCGTAGTCCAGCAGACCGGTCTCCGGGTTGGTGCCGTACGAGCTCTGGTGGAACATCTTGCCGGAGATGTTCGGCCGGAAACCGTGCGTCAGGTGACCGCCGGCGTCCAGCGACATGCCGAGCATCTTCTGGTCGCCGAGCGCCTTGCGGAGCTTGGCCCAGTCCTCGTCGGACAGGTCGTTGACGTGCTTCGCGCCGGCCTCGGCCAGCGCCGGGGACTCGATCCGCTGGGCCAGGATCGCCCAGAACGCGACCAGGTTGGCGTCGATCCCGGAGTGTGGCTGGACGTAGGCGTGCGGCGCGTCGAAGAGCGCTTTCGCGTGATCCGCCGCGGCCTGCTCGACGGTGTCGATGTTCTGGCAGCCGGCGTAGAAGCGGTGCCCGATGGTGCCCTCGGCGTACTTGTCCGACAGCCAGTTGCCCATCGTCAGCAAGGTGGCGGGGGACGCGTAGTTCTCACTCGCGATCAGCTTCAGCGAGGAACGCTGGTCGGCCAGCTCGGCCTTGATCGCGCCGGCGATCGTGGGTTCCACCGCGCCGATCACCTCGAGCGCGTTGCGGTACGCGGCCGATGCGGCGGCGGCGTCGAAGGGTTGAGTCATCGTTGTCTCTCCTGAGGTCGCACAGGGTTTTCCTGTTACAGGGTCGTGGCACCCAGGCGCACGGTGCCGACGTCTTCTCGCTCCCCGGTGGTTGTCCACCTCACGCGCCAGTCGCGACGTCGTTCACCCTAGCGTGTCCGCGGGCCGGGTCCGGTGACGCGTCCGAGGATTCGGAGGTCCTGTCGGGCAGCCCTCCGCGTGCAAGCGTTTACAGGATGCGATCGACGATGGAAGTGAAGGGAGTTGTCCGCGGTAACGTGCCGAACACCCCGCCCCAGTCGGCGCCCAGGCGGGATGCCACGAACGCGTCCGCGACCTCGGGCGTGGAGTAGCGGACGAGCAGCGAGGCCTGCAGACAGACAGCCATCCGGGCCGCGAGCCGTCGCGCCCCGGCCTCCGCGTCACTGAGGTCGGCCAACGACTCCAGTACTCCGGTGATCGCCGCGTCCAGCCGGCGGTCGGCACCCCGGGCGGCTCCGACCTCGGTCAGCCAGGCGTCCAGGGACTCCGGCCGCCGGAGCGCGCGGAGTACGTCGAGGGCGTTGACCGTGCCGGAGCCTTCCCAGATCGAGTTCAGCGGGGACTCGCGGAACAGCAGCGGGAGGCCGGACTCCTCGACGTACCCGTTGCCGCCCAGGCACTCCAGAGCCTCGGCCACGGTCATCGAGGTGCGCTTGCAGACCCAGAACTTCGCCAGCGGCAAGGCGATCCGGCGGAACGCCGCGGCCTGCTCGTCACCTCCGAGCGAGGCGTCCACCGCGGCGGCGAGACGCATCGAGAGAGCGGTTGCCGCCTCGCTCTCGAGGGCGAGATCGGCCAGCACGTTCTGCATCGCCGGCTTGTCCCGCAGCAGCCCGCCGAAGGCGCTCCGGTGGGACGTGTGCCAGGTCGCCTCGACCAGCGCCCGGCGCATCAACGCGGACGAGCCGAGCACGCAGTCGAGCCGGGTCGCCGCCACCATCTCGATGATGGTCCGCACGCCGGCGCCCTCGTCGCCGAGCCGATAGCCGATCGTGCCGTGGAACTCGACCTCGCTGGAGGCGTTGGAGCGGTTGCCGAGCTTCTCCTTCAACCGCTGCAGGGCGAACGCGTTCCGGTTGCCGTCAGCAAGGACGCGCGGTACCACGAAGCAGGTCAGCCCGTCCGGTGCCTGGGCGAGCACGAGGAACACGTCGACCTGCGGGGCCGAGCAGAACCACTTGTGCCCGTTCAGCAGGTATTCGCCATCGCTCCCAGAAGGCGTCGCGGTAGTGAGGTTGGCGCGGACGTCCGAGCCGCCCTGCTTCTCGGTCATGCCCATGCCCGCGAGCGCCCCGGCCTTGTCACCCGCACGCAGCCGGCGAGCGTCGTACGAGGTGGCGGCGAGGCTGGGGATCCACTCGGCCGCGAGTTCTTCGGACGCCCTGAGCGCCGGGACCGCGGCGTACGTCATGGAGATCGGGCAGCCGTGACCGGGCTCGACCTGGGACCACAGGTAGAAGCCCGCCGCGCGGGTCAGGTGGGGTGCTGGGCGATCGCTCGTCCAAGGGGCCGCCTGGAGTCCGAAGCCGACCGCCTTCTCCATCAGCCAGTGCCACGACGGGTGGAACTCGACCTCGTCGATGCGGTTGCCGTAGCGGTCGTGGGTCCGCAGTACGGGTGGGTTCTGATTGGCCGGGAGCGCGTGCGAGAGCGCTTCCTGTGTTCCCGCGAGATCTCCGATCGCGGTCAGGCCGGGATCGTCGTCGAGAGCGGCAAACGGACGCAGAGCGTCACCGAGTGCCCGGTCCCGCGTGAAGAAGTTCACCCCTTGGAGTGGGGGAGCCTGGTTCGTTACCGCGAAAGGGTCCGCCATGTCAGTACGGTAAGCGGTATGGCACGCTCTGGGTCCGGGACCTCCGTCTCACTGGCATGGGCCCGTCGAATCCCCGGTACGGTCTGGAAGCTGATCACCCAGACCGTCGGCACCTGTTTGCGCTACCGGGTCACCGGACTGGCCGCGGAGGCGGCGTTCTTCGCGATCCTCTCGCTGCCGCCGCTGATCTTCGGACTGGCCGGCAGTATCGGCTTCATCGCCAGCCGGTACTTCGAGGTCGAGACGATCGAGGACATCAAGATCCAGATCGCCGACCTGGCCGCCCGGGCGCTCACCGACGACTCGGTCAAGACCGTGATCGTGCCGACCCTGGACCAGGTGCTCGACGGTGGCCGCCCCGACGTGATCTCGATCGGTTTCGTACTGGCCCTGTGGTCCGGCAGTCGTGCGCTCAACGTCTTCGTGGACACCATCACGATCATGTACGGGATGGGTGGCAAGCGCGGCATCATCGGCACCCGCGCCCTGTCCTTCAGCCTGTACTGCGCCGCGCTGGTGATCGGCGTCATCGTGCTTCCGCTGGTGCTGGCCGGTCCGGACGCGGTGAACGCCGTGCTGCCGCAGCGGGTCGACTTCCTGAACCAGCTCTACTGGCCCGTCGTGACGATCCTGTCGGCGGGCTTCCTGAACACCCTGTACCACCTCTCGGTGCCGGTCCGGACGCCTTGGGTCTCCGACCTGCCCGGGTCCTTCCTCGCCCTGTCGATCTGGATCCTCGGCAGCTTCGTGCTGCGGTGGATCCTGCAGAGCACCGTCGGCGGGACGTCGATCTACGGGCCGCTAGCGGCGCCGATCGCGGTGCTGCTGTGGCTCTACATGACAGCGATCGCGGTGCTGATCGGGGCCGCGCTGAACGCCGTGGTGGACCGGTTGTGGCCGCATAAGGCGCGGAAGGACCAGCAGGAGGAAGTGCCCGAGCCCGCGATGAAGGCGGAGACGGAGCTCAAGCACGCGGACCTGGTCACCCCGGCCCAGCAGCGTCCCGAGATCAAGATGGCCGAGGCGGTGGAGGCTCTTGCCGCGCCGATAGAGGAAGACACCCCGGGCTCCGCTCCGGAAGGACCTGCTCCAGAGGCGCCGGCTCCGGAGACACCCCCTCCACCGGTGCCGCCTGCACTCGTGCCGCCTCCCTCCGCGCCGCCTCCCTCCGCGCCGGCGCCCGTAGTACCGGTGGTCGGGGCGGAGGCTGACGGCGAGGTCGACGGCAAGGTTGACGGGGACGCGGAGCGGAAGCCGGCGTCGGTGGGAAAACCCAGTGCGCCCGTCAAGCCTGACGACCTACGCTGATCGCGTCGCGACAGACCGTCCCAGCAGCCCGCGGGACAGCACCAAATGGAAGGAGATGATGCCGCCATGTATGCGCAACAGGCCGATCCGGCCGTCATCTCCAGCACTGTCCGTCCGCTGACCTGATCCCGCGGCCGGACCTCCCGAAAGGTTCGCCGCAAGATGTCAGCACAACTGCAAGCCCTCGGTCTCGACACCGTCACGACCGACTACCTGAACTCGCTTCCCGGTTCGGCGGAGCTGGTGCCGGGGCGCGTGGTCCGCGTGGACAAGGGGATGTCCACGGTTCTCACCGAGGACGGTCCGGTCCGGGCTACCTGGTCTGGTGGAGTCCTCGCCGCGAGCGCCGCCGATTCCCAGGCGACCCCGTGTACCGGGGACTGGGTCCTGCTGCGCGACTGGCCGGACGAGCGGATCACCGTCGAGGCCGTGGCACCACGCCGTACGGCGATCGTCCGGGCTGATGTCGGCGGCACCTCACAGGGCCAGGTGCTCGCGTCCAACATGGACGTGATCGCGATCGTCGTCGGACTCGTACCGGAGCCGAACATCAGTCGGATCGAGCGGTTCCTCGCGCTGGCCTGGGAGAGCGGCGCGCGGCCGGTCGTAGTACTGACCAAGGCTGACCTCGTCGTCGACGCCGATTCTTTTGCGGAGGACGTGGCGACGGCAGCGCCCGGCGCCGACGTACTGGTCTGCAGTGCGACCACAGGCGACGGTCTTGAGGCCGTGAGGGCGCTCCTGGACGACAACGCCACCATGGCCCTGTTGGGAGCCAGTGGGGCGGGCAAATCGTCGCTGGTGAACGCTCTGGCCGGTGTGGAGCTCCTGGACGTGCAAGCGATCCGCGAGGACGGTAAGGGACGGCACACGTCGGTACGGCGCGAGCTGATCGTGCTGCCGGCCGGTGGTGTCGTCATAGACACGCCTGGGCTGAGGGGAGTCGGTCTGCAGGAGTCCGGCGAGGGCATGGCCGCGGCATTCCCGGACGTGACGGCTCTGGCCGAGCAGTGCAAGTTCAAGGACTGCGTGCACCTCACGGAGCCCGGCTGCGCAGTACAGGCGGCTCTGGAGGACGGCAGCCTGTCCGTACGCCGGTACGAGAGCTGGCAGAAGCTGCAGCGCGAGGCGGCGTACATGGCCCGGCGTTCCGACCTCCGGTTGCGCAGCGAGGCCAGGAAGAACTGGGCCCGCCAGACCAAGGAGAACCGCCGGGACCTCAAGCCGCGGCACTGAGGACTGCCGCGACCAGCAACGCCGGGTGGTGGATGGAAGACTCGGGGCATGGATCGTTCTGTGCTGGTGACCGGGGCTTCGCGGGGGATCGGCGCGGCAGTGGCTCGGGCCTTTGCCGCGGCCGGTGATCGGGTCGCCGTCCACTACGGGTCGTCCGAGGCGGATGCCGAAGCCGTGATGGAAGACCTGCCGGGGGAGGGGCATGTGCTGGCGCAGGCCGATCTCGCCGATCCGGGGGCGATCCTCGAGATGGTGGACGGTGCCGCGTCGGTGCTCGGCAGCATCGACGTGCTCGTGAACAACGCCGGGGTCTATCACCCGCACCCGATCCGCAAGACGTCGTACGACGAGTGGCAGCAGGCATGGGCCGGCACGCTCGGGGTGAACCTGGTCGGCGCGGCCAACGTCACCTGGTGCGCAGTCCGCCACATGGGCCGCGGCGGGCGGATCGTGAACGTGTCGTCGCGTGGTGCGTTCCGTGGCGAGCCGAACCAGCCTGCGTACGGCGCGAGCAAGGCGGGTCTGGTGTCATTCAGCCAGTCACTGGCGCGGGCGCTCGGGCCGGAGGGGATCGCCGTGACGACGATCGCGCCCGGCTGGACCACGACCGACATGGCGGCCGAGGCACTCTCGGGCGAGGGCTATGACCGCCGCCGGCTGGAAAGCCCGCTGGAACGGGTGGCGTCACCCGCTGAGGTGGCCGCGGCCGTTGTCTACCTCGCGTCGCCCGAGGCCGAGTTCGCCACCGGCACGGTCCTCGACTTCAACGGCGGGTCTCACCTGCGCATGTGACGCGCGGAGAACTCCTCAGCGGTGATCCCCATCAACACCATGTCCTGGTAGGCGCCGTCGAGGAACTCGTGGTCCCGCAGTATGCCCTCGTGGGTGAAGCCGAGGCTCTCGTGGAGCGCGATCGAGGCCTGGTTGTAGCCGTAGATCCCGGCCTCGGCCTTGTGGTACCGCCGCTCCGCGAACATGAAGCGCAGCAGGATCACCAGCGCGTCGCTGGCATAACCCCGGCGATGGAAGTTCCGCCCGATCGCGATCCCGAAACTGAACCGCCCGGCGCGCCGCGACGTCCCGTTCGTCGACAACGCCCCCACGAGCGTGTCGTTCTCCAGAGCCTCGATCGCCAACTGGAACTCGTCGTTCTCCGGCTTGCGCAGCGACTGCTCCTCGGCCCACCGCACGTACCCCGCATCCGATCGAGCCACGTGCACCATGTCCGCGTTCCGCTGCACCTCGCTGTCCTGGTCGAACCGCTTGAACTCCTCCCAGTCCTCCGGCTCAACCCCCCGCAATCGAACCCGCTCCCCAACCCAAACAGACCCCATCCCCCGATCCAACCATCGCCCCCGGCCCCAGCCACGCAATAACCACCCGAGCCGCCGCAAAACCCAAGCAACAAAAACCAGCCAGAGCCGAAAGCCGACCGACAACACCAGCCAAAGCAGAAGCTTGGGCGCGACATCAGCCAGAGCAGAACCGTGGGCACAACCTCAGCCAGAGGGGAAGGCCGGGCGACGGCACAGCCACAGCAGAAAGCTGGGAGGCGGCATCAGCCAGAGGGAATAGCCGGGCGACGGCACCAGCCACAGACAAGGGGGTGCGGGTGGCGAAGCCCCCGCTACGCGCGGCGAAGCCGCGCACAAATGACGTAGGCGAGACGGCTCACGCTATCCGTGAGCACACCTCGCCTATCGACTACGTGGACGATACTGGGATCGAACCAGTGACCTCTTCCGTGTCAGGGAAGCGCGCTACCGCTGCGCCAATCGTCCTAGATCAAAAGGGTTTTCGAGGTGGAGACGGGATTCGAACCCGTGTACACGGCTTTGCAGGCCGTTGCCTCGCCTCTCGGCCACTCCACCACAGAGTCTCAGCCTACCGACCTGTTCCGAGCGGACGACCGGGTTCGAACCGGCGACCTCAACCTTGGCAAGGTTGCGCTCTACCAACTGAGCTACGTCCGCATCGCTGCCAGTCGCAGTCCGAACTTCCGGCCCGCTTGGTGCGAGAGCAGAACAGTAGCGCACTTTCCCGGGCTGTGAAAACTCGGTATCCGGGGTGTCGCACGAACTCTTCCGCGGGCGGGAAAAGTGCCACAGACGTCACACCAGCACCACTGCAAACCTGCGTGTCGGACCCGCTCGAACCATCCGCGATCCAGTAATGCGAATGCCTCTGATGCCCGAGTTTCCGGACCCATCGCTGCACCGGCAGCGCACTACTTCTCGATGATCGTGAGCTCTGCCTGCTCCAGGTAGTCGTCGTCGCCGAGCATTTCGATCTCGGCGATCCGGCCTTCGGAGATCGTGAACGCGAACACCACCTGCGGTACGCCGCGATGCGCCCACACAGCACCAGCGAGTCCGTCGACCAGCGCGAGCCTCGCCGCCAGGGCTCGACCCGAGAAGTGCTCGGCGACCGCCGCGGCGCCACGAACGAGCGACGCCGCACCCCGGGCTGCAACCGCCTCGTCCGCCCGCACAACCACCTCGGGATCGAGCATCTCCAGCAATGCCTCGAAATCCCCGCTGCGCGAGGCGGCCAGGAACGCGCTGACGATCTCCCGCTGCCGGCTGGAATCGGCCTCGGGGATGTCCGGATTTCCCTGCACGCGCCGGCGAGCCCGGCTCGCCAACTGCCGCGCGGCGGCGGGGGAACGCCCGACGATCGGCGCGATGTCGTCGAACGGCATCGCGAACATGTCGTGCAGGACGAACGCGAGCCGCTCGGCCGGCGTGAGCGTCTCCAGTACTACGAGCAGAGCGAGCCCGACGGAGTCGGCCTGTACCGCTTCGAGCTCAGGATCCGGTACTTCGTGGTCGGCGAGCACGGGGGAGTGCTCCCCGACGGCCTGCTCGGGGCGCGACCGGCGCAGGCGGAGCATGTCCAGGCAGATCCGCCCGACGACGGTGGTCAGCCAGCCGCCGAGGTTGTCGATCGAGGCCGGGTCGGACCGGCTGAGCCGGATCCACGATTCCTGGACCGCGTCCTCGGCCTCCTGCTGCGATCCGAGCATCCGGTAGGCCACTGCCCGCAGGTGATCCCGGTTCTCCTCGAAACGGGCCGCGAGCCAGTCGTCTTCGCGCATGGCAATCACTCTTTCATCCGGCGACGGTCACACCTTCGGTTCGGCATCCGTCATGGGGGTGACGGAGCGAACCCCGCAGATGTGACACTGCAGAACCACACCCCGAGGAGAGCACTCGTGACAGACCCCGCGCCCCGGAGCCTCGAGGCTCGCCGGCAGGACACCCTGAATCGCCTGGAGACCGACGTCGACGCCTGGGTGTCGACCGCCTCAGCCGACGGTACGCCGTACCTGATGCCCCTGTCGTTCCTCTGGGACAACGGCACCCTCCTGCTCTCCACGGCCAAGAACAACCCCACCAGCCGCAACCTCCAGGCCAACCCCCTGGTGCACCTGTCCATCGGCGAAACCCGAGACGTAGTCCTCATCACCGGCACCGTCGAAGTCCTGAACCCCGAAGCTCTGACCCAGGAAACCGGCGACGCCTTCGCCACCAAGTCCGGCTTCGACCCCAGAGCCCTGAAGAGCCCATACCTGTACTTCCGTGTGACCCCGGACCGCATCCAAGCCTGGCGCGAGGTCAACGAGATCCCGAACCGAGACGTGATGGTCAACGGCACCTGGCTCACCTGATAGGCGAATCACCAGCCAGAAGCCGGCAACACCACCAGCCGCGCCCGTGCAGTTGTGGGGACCGGGGGACGGTTGTGGGGACCTGGGACGAGCTATTTCGTGTCCGAGGTCCCGACTTGGTGTTCGAGCCCCCACCTTGTGCACGAAACCGAGGGCGGGGCGTCCGTCAGCCACAGTAGAAACCCCGGGCGACGGCACCAGCCAGAGGGGATAGCCGGGCGACGGCACCAGCCACAGACAAGGGGGTGCGGGTGGCGAAGCCCCCGCTACGCGCGGCGAAGCCGCGCACAAATGACGTAGGCGAGACGGCTCACGCTATCCGTGAGCACACCTCGCCTATCGACTACGTGGACGATACTGGGATCGAACCAGTGACCTCTTCCGTGTCAGGGAAGCGCGCTACCGCTGCGCCAATCGTCCTAGATCAAAAGGGTTTTCGAGGTGGAGACGGGATTCGAACCCGTGTACACGGCTTTGCAGGCCGTTGCCTCGCCTCTCGGCCACTCCACCAAGTGAGAAAGCTGGCCTGCCGAACCCTCTCCGAGCGGACGACCGGGTTCGAACCGGCGACCTCAACCTTGGCAAGGTTGCGCTCTACCAACTGAGCTACGTCCGCGTTGCGACCGGGTTTTCGTTCCCCTCGGCGCGAGAAGAACATTAGCCCATCCTCGCTGGAGTTCAAAAACGGGGGTCACCTTTCGTCCCACCGATGGTCATCAACCCGTCACGCAACGCCTGCACCACAAGGCCTCCGAGAGCGAGGTGGGCCTGCGGCGACGGATCTGCGGGGTGGCGGCATAGGGTGTCTCCCGGTTGGAAGGAGTACTGATGATCATCTGGCTGAACGGCGCCCTGCGGGACGAGTCGGCTGCCATCTCGCCGCTGGACCACGGGCTGACCACCGGTGACGGGGTCTTCGAGACGCTGAAGATCGTGGACGGGCAACCGTTCGCGGTGAGCAAGCACCTCGACCGGCTGGTCGTCTCGGCCACCGGGCTGGGACTGCCGGCGCCGGACCTGGCGCAGGTGCGCGACGCGATCGCCACTGTCGTGAAGGCGGATCCGGACATCTCGTTCGGCCGCCTGCGGATCACGTACACCGGCGGAGTCTCGCCGCTGTCCTCCGATCGCGGCAAGGCCGGTCCGACGCTGATCGTCGCGTCCCAGGCGATCGAGAAGCCCGCGTCGAGCTCGGCGATCGTGACGGTCCCGTGGGTCCGCAACGAGCGAAGCGCCGTCGCCGGCCTCAAGACAACCTCGTACGCCGAGAACGTCCGCGCGCTCGCGTATGCGAAGGCGCGCGGCGGGAGCGAGGCGATCTTCGCGAACACCGTCGGCAACCTCTGCGAGGGGACCGGCTCGAACATCTTCTGCGTCTTCGACGGCGAACTGGTCACGCCGACCCTCGAGTCGGGCGCCCTCGCCGGAGTCACCCGGAATCTGGTCATCGCCTGGTTCGGCGCGGTTGAGCGGGACGTGCCGCTGAGCCGCCTGGCCGAGGCGGATGAGATCTTCCTCACCTCCACCACCCGCGACGTCCAGGCCATCCACCGGGCCGACGACCGGGACCTGGCCGCCCCGGGCGAAGTCACCGCGGCCGTGGCCAAGGTTTTCGCGGCACGCTCCGCCGAGGACCTCGACCCGTAACCCACCGAAGCGGCGACCGCACCACGAGCGCCCCACGCGGCAGCGCACAGTACGAGATCACCCCGCGGCGCGTAGTACGGCAGCAGTACGCCGAGCGGTGGGGGCGCTCGGCGTACCTGGTCGGCTACTCGCCGGCGGACTTGCGGCGTTCGCGGTAGGCGGCGACGTGCAAGCGGTTGCCGCAGGTCCGGGCGTCGCAGTACCGCTTGGACCGGTTGCGTGACAGGTCGATCAGCGCGTCGTCGCAGTCCGGCGCCTCGCAGCGGCGCAGGCGCTCGCGCTCACCGGCCGAGATCACCTGGGCGAGCGCGATCCCGCACTCGACGGTGATCCGGCAGGTCAGCGACGCGCCGTCCCGGGAGTAGTGGATGTGCCAAGGGTGCCCGTCGTGGTTGGTGAGCCGTGGCGTGGTGGTCCCGCGGGCGACGATCGCGTTGATCATCGCGGCGGCCTCGGCGTCGGAGTCGGTGGTGAAGACCGGGGCGAACAGCGGCCGCAGGTCGCGGACGTCCTGCAGATCGGTGTCCGTCAGGTTCCCGACCGCGCTGAACTCCCGCTCGTGGACGAATTTCTCCAGGTCCTCGAGCGTCTCCATGGTGTCGACCTGGCTACTGGGTCCGGGCAGGGTGTTGACGAGTCGGACCAGCGTGGCGAGCGCGTGCTCGGTGTCGTGCGAGAAAGTCACAGTCATGTCTCCAACGCGACGGGGTCTCCGTCTTGCAGACAGAGTAGCCCGGCCCGATTCGTACGTCGCGGATCAATGCGCTATGGTTTCACCCGCACGGCAACACAGTGCAACATCGAGAACAACAGATCCGGGCGATTGGCGCAGTGGTAGCGCGCTTCGTTCACACCGAAGAGGTCACTGGTTCGAACCCAGTATCGCCCACGGAATCGACAGGCGGCTTGTGCTCACGGACAGCGTGAGCCTGGCCGCTTCCTTATTTTGTGCGGGGGCTTCGCCCCGCCGAGCGGGGGCTTCGCCACCCGCACCCCCTGGAATCTGCACCTCAGAGCGGAACCCGGCACCTGCCGAGTCCCGCTCTCGTCGTTTTCAGCCCTTGTTCGCCTATTGGCGGGCCATGGCGACTTTCAGGTCGGTCTCGCTGTCGGGGATGAGGTCTTCGCCGGAGAGGTCGATCGTCACCCGCTTGAGGGTGCCGGTGAAGGCGAAGTCATCGTGGTAGAAGTCCGGCGCGACGCGGCTGCCGCCGTCGTGACCGCAGGTGAGGCCCTCGGAGCTGAAGATGTTCGGGACCGTGTGCGGCATGTCGACCGCCCCGACGAGCTTGTCGTTGATGTACAGCTGGCCGATCGCGGGTACGCCCTTTCCGACCGTGAAGTCGGGTTTGCCGGTGGGTTCGAACTCGTAGCGCAGGGACGCCTCACCCACGGGCACTTCCGTGTCGGAGCTGATGGTGAAGAAGTCGCGTCCGAGGAAGTTGTAGACGAAGTGCAGCCTGTTGTCCTTCACGAAGAGGGAGTAGCCACCTACTCGGCCACCGTGGGCAACGAGGACGCCCTCGGCGCCGGCCTCGGTGATCTGCACGTCGGCGCTGATGCTGAAGGCCCGGTTGTAGGCCTTCGGCGCTGCGGAGAACGGCACCGGCGATCCCCCGGGGTAGTACACGAAGCGGTCACGTGGCTTGGCGATGGTGGGACGTTCGACGTTGATCCGTTGCAGCATCGAGCCGTCGATCGGCATCACGTTGTACTTGCCCGCCTCGGCCCACCAGCGACCGATCATCTCGACCACCTTGTCGCGGTGGTCGGCCGCCACGTTCCTGGTCTCCGAGTAGTCGGTGGTGAGGTCGTACAGCTCCCAGCTGTTGGCCTCGATGTCGGCGAGCACCTTTGCGTCGATCGGGCTGCCGTAGTGGCGTCCCTTCTGAGCGGCCTCGGTAAAGGTCGGGCCGGGCCAGGGACAGACCGCGCGCCAGCCGTCATGGTAGATGGACCGGTGGCCGAACATTTCGTAGTACTGCGTGTGGTGCAGGGTCGGGGCCTCGGCCTCGTTGAAGGTGTGGGCGAAACTCACGCCTTCGATCGGTGCCTGCGTGACGCCGCGAATCGTGGCCGGCGGTGTGATCCCGAGGGCGTCGAGCACGGTCGGCACCAGGTCGATGATGTGCCCGTACTGGGTGCGGATCTCACCGCGGGCGGTGATCTTGTCGGGCCACGAGATGATGCACGGGTCGGTGGTGCCGCCCCGGTACGTCTCCCGCTTCCAGCGCCGGAACGGCGTGTTGCCGGCGTTGGTCCATCCCCAGGCGTAGTGGTTGAAGACGTTGGGGCCACCCAGCTCGTCGATTCGCCGCAGGTTCTCCTCCATCGACTCCGGAACGTTGTTGAAGAACATCATCTCGTTGAGCGATCCGACCGGTCCGCCCTCCGAGCTCGCGCCGTTGTCGGAGATGAGCAGGAACAAGGTGTTGTCGAGCTCGCCGATCTCCTCCAGGAAACTGACGACCCGTCCGAACTCGTGATCGGTGTAGCTCAGGAACCCGGCGTACACCTCCATCATCCGCGCGAACACCTTCCGCGCATCCTCCGAAAGCGTCTCCCACTCGGGAACGTCGGGGTCGTGCGCGGACAACTCGGTCCCGGCCGGGAGGATGCCCATGGCCAGCTGGCGCTCGTGGACCACCCGGCGGTACTCGTCCCAGCCGCCGTCGAACTTGCCCTTGTACTTGTCGGCCCACTCCTTGGAGACATGGTGCGGCGCGTGGCCGGCTCCGGTGCAGTAGTGCAGGTAGAACGGCTTGTCCGGCGCGTTGACGTGGGCGTCCTGGATGAACTCGATCGCCCTGTCGGCCAGGTCGGCGCTCAGGTGGTAGCCGTCCTCCGGTTGGGCGGGCTGCTCGATCGAGTGGTTGTCGTACACGAGCTCGGGGTACCACTGGTTCGTGTCGCCGCCCAGGAAGCCGTAGAAACGCTCGAACCCTCGGCCGAGCGGCCAACGCTCGTAGGGCCCGGCCGGCGTCTCGTGCTCCGGCGGCGACAGGTGCCACTTGCCGACCAGGAACGTGTTGTAGCCGTGCGGCAGGAGCATCTCGCTCAACATGCCCTTGTCGAACGGCAGGATGGCGTTGTAGCCCGGATACCCGGTGGACGTCTCCGCGATCGTGGCCAACCCCAGGGAATGGTGGTTCCGCCCCGTCAGGATGGCGCCGCGCGAGGGCGAGCAAAGGGCCGTTGTGTGCATGTTGGTGTAGCGCAGCCCGTTGTCGGCGAACCGGTCCAGGACGGGAGTCTCGACCAGACCGCCGAAACTCGACAACTGCCCGAACCCGACGTCGTCGAGCACGAACATCAACACGTTGGGTGCTCCCTCGGGCGCCCGAGGGGGCGTCGGCCAGGCGGGGCTCGACTCATCCGCCGTCCGCCCGATCACCCCTGGAAACGGCTGCCCATCGCTGTAGGTGACTACGTCGCTCATCCGCCGACCCCTCCCGATCCGAAACAAACCGATGTGTGCGCCCGAACGGCAGCCCCCTGCGTGATCTCGACCCGGGTACCCGAAATGGTTCGACCAGGCCAGCCGCACCCTTACACGCGGCCAACAGTTCCAGCCTCGATCAGCCATGTCGTCATCCCGAGTGGGTGAGCCCTCCGCTCTCGTGCGGGCAGGCCTGGACCTACCGGTCAGCTGGGTCAGCGGGCGCTACTGGGCGTGGTCGGGATCGTTGGGTGGCTGGGTCCAGAGGGTCAGGAGGAGGGGGTTCACCTGGTCGGGGCGTTGCTGGTGGGGAGAGTGGTCCGCGCCGGGTATCTGGGTGAACTGGGCGCCGGTTTGGATGGCGACGTACTTCGAGGTCGCGATGAGGGCTTCGCCGGTGGCGGCGCGGTAGTCCGGTGGGGCTGTCTCCCAGGTGCCGGCCAGGACCAGCTTCGGGTAGGACGCGGAGCGGATGGGGTCGAGCGGGACGTCGGCTTCCCAGCAGGGGCGTTCGTGGAGGGCTGTGTGGGCCGCTCGGAGGGCGAACTCGTACGGCGAAGGGATTGGGTGGTCGCCATGGACCACGTGGAGATAGTCCTCCGCCGACATCGACTGCGAGGCGGCACCCATGTAGCGGCGGTTGCCTTCGAGGGCTGTGGCTACGACGGGGACCGAGCTTGCGACGGCAAGCGCTGCCGGCTCGATCAGGGCCAGCGAGGCGACTTTGTCCGGGCAGCGCGCTGCGGCCAGCAGGGCCACCACGCCGCCGTACGAGTGGCCGACCAGGTGGCTGGGCCTGTCCATCAGGGCGATGATGTCGGCAGCGTCGACGTCGTAGTCGCTCATTGCGGTGTCGGGGCTGTTCCCGAAGCCCCTCCGGTCCACGACCAGCAACGGGCGATGCTGAGCCAGCGGCCGCTGCTGCGCGAACGACTGCGACCCCCAGGACAACGTGCCGTGGACCAGGATGACCTGGTCAGCCGAGGCATCACCGTCATCCCACACCGTCACATGTATCGGCAGCATGGCGTCGATCGTAGGTAGGGCTGAGATCAGTAGAACTGGCGGAGGTTGGGCCAGAGTTGGGACCAGGGGGATTTGGGGGAGGCGCAGAGGACGAGGGAGGTGCCTTGTTCCTCGTTGTCGACTCCCTTGCGGTTGTCGACGGTGCCTACCTGGTTGCAGTCGTTGAAGTTGCTCTCGTAGCCGGGGTTGCGTCCGAGTTCGACCAGAAGCACCGGGCCGGTCTGGGTGTCGGCGGGGCGGGACCAGTCGTAGAAGCTCATGTGGCCGGAAGCGGGGGCCGGGAGGCCGTGGGCGGGGCCATACTTCACCAGGGCGCCGGCTTCGCCGTAATTGCCGGCGAAGATGACTGCGCGGGATCGCTGGTCCTCGGGGATCTGCTGCCAGGCATTGGCGACGTCGTCGACGAGTTCGGGCCAGCCGATCTGTTCGCCTTGCTCCTGGTTGACGGGGAGGACGAAGTTGACGGCCGATGCGGGGAGCACCGGCAGGGTGAAGAGCGCCGAGGTGAGGGCGGTGAGGACAAGCCCGACGGCGAGGAAGGTGCGTCGGCGGGTGGCGGTCACCCAGTCGACCGTGGGCTGGCAGCCCGCTGCGACGAGTACCAGCAGCAGCGGCAGGGCGTAGTACGACTTGCCGCCCAGGGCCAGTACGAGGACGCAGAGCACGGGGTACGTCAGGGCGACGGGTTTTGCCCAACGCAGGGCCGGGGTGCGCCAGAGGCGGAGGAAGCCGGCGATCCAGATGGGCACCAGGAACGGTGACAACTGCAGTATCTGCAGGGGGATGAACATGATCCGGTTCTCGGTGCCGTCGTCCTCGCTGATCCCACCGGCGACGGTGAGCTGCGGCCAGTCGTGCGCGGCCTGCCACCACAGGTTCGGGGCGGCGATCGCCGCGGCCACCAGAACGCCGACGACCAGCCACCAGCTCCGCAGTACGGACCGAGGCCCCAGGATCAGTACTGCGATCAGGAGTGCGGCGAGGGGCAGTACGACGAGGTACTTGTTCTGCAGGGCGATGCCGGTCGCCAGGCCGAGGGCGATCCACCAGCGTCCGTCGCCGGTGCGGAGAAGCTTGATCGCGAACAGGCTGATGACCATCCAGGCGAGCAGGTCGTAGGTCGCGGTCGACGCCATGTGACCGACCCCCAGCACGAACCCCGACACCGCGGCACAGACCGCGGCCAGGATCTGCGCGCGCCGCTCGCTGCCGAACTCCCGGGCGATCAGGGCGACGACCACGACGGTGGCGGCGCCGGTGATCGTGGAGATCACCCGCAGGCCCATCGGAGTACTGCCGAAGATCTCCGTCGAGATCCTGGCCAGCAGGGGAGTCAGCGGCGGTTGGTCGACGTAACCCCAGGCCAGGTGGTCGCCGGCGACGAGGAAGTACAACTCGTCCCGATGGAACCCGTAGCGCCCGGAGAGGGCGGTGAGCACAGCGGCCAGGGCAACAGCCACCGCAGCCACAGGAGCAGCAGCGAACGCGGGGACCGCCGGGCGAGTCAGACTCATGCGCGAATGCTGGCAGCACCACAGGGTCCTCGGACAGCTTTGCCCGCCAACTCGTCCGGAACTAGCCGGCAAAGAGCGCTTCACTGGGGCCGGGTGGTGCGGATACTGAGAAGGGTCATGGATCAGGTCGCAGTGGGTCGCGAGTCGTTCATTCGGCAGGAGTGGACGGACTGCTTCCTCGCGCTGTCGGCCGCCGACCGCAACAGTCCGCTCACGGCCGAGGACCTGGAGCGACTGGGCTCTACGGCGCACCTGCTCGGGCGGGAGGCGGAGAGCCTCGATGCTTGGACCCGGGCGTACGGCGCATCGCTGGAGGCGGGTGATTCCGCGCGGGCCGCCAGGTGCGCGCTATGGCTCGGGTTCCAGCTGTTCAACGCCGGAGAGCATGCTCGCGGCGGCGGGTGGCTGGCACGGGCTCAACGGCTGGTGGCTGGCCTGGACTGCGTTGAGGGCGGGTACGTGCTCGCCGCCACAGCGCAGCAGTCGATGGGGCTCGGCGACCCGGCCGGAGGGTACGGCATGTCGCTGGAAGCGGCGCAGGTCGGGCAGCGGTTCGAGGATCCCACCTTGGTCGCCCTGGCGACGCTCGGTCAGGCACAGGCCAGCTGGATGCTCGGCGAGCCCAGCAGGGCGATCGCGCTGCTGGACGAGGTGATGGTCGCGGTCACCGCTGACGAAGTGGCTCCGGTCATCGCGGGGCTCGCGTACTGCGCGGTGATCTGGGCTTGTCAGGAGGCCTTCGACATCCAGCGGGCGCAGGAGTGGACGGCTGCGCTGAGCCAGTGGTGCGAGCTGCGGCCGGACGTGGTCCCGTACCGCGGGCAGTGCCTCGTGCACCGCGCCGAGTTGCTGCAGTTCCACGGTGCCTGGGCCGACGCGATCGAGCAGGCGCAGCGTGCTTCGGAGCGGCTGTCGGATCCACCCGGTCAGGACGCCGTCGGTATGGCGCACTACGTGCTCGCCGAACTGCATCGCCTCCGGGGCGAGTGGACCGAGGCCGAGGATCTCTACCGGCTCGCGAACAAATGCGGTCGGCAACCACATCCCGGGCTCGCTCTGCTCCGGCTCGCCCAAGGGCGCCAGGATGCGGCGGCAACGGGGATCAGGCGAGCGATCGACGAGGCAGCGGACCAGCTGGAGCGAGCGCGGTTGCTTCCCGCGGCCGTGGAGATTGTGCTGGCCGGCGGTGACGCCGCGTCCGGACGCGTATTCGCCGACGAGTTCGCGGGGATCGCCGCTGTGGTGGACAAGCCGTTCCTGCACGCCGTCTCCGCACAGTGCGCCGGTGCCGTTCTCCTTGCTGAAGGCAACGGCCGGGAAGCGCTCACCCACCTGCGGACGGCCTTGACGGGCTGGCAACAACTCGACGCACCGTACGACGCGGCTCGGGTCCGGGTCCTCCTCGCGCTGGCCTGCCGCGAGCTCGGTGATGACGAGGGCTCGGAGCTCGAGCTGGATGCGGCCCGGGAGATCTTCCAACAGCTCGGGGCGGAGCTGTCGGGCCTACCGGCCGTTTCTCCCGGTCATTACGGGCTGAGCGCGCGGGAGATCGAAGTACTGGTGCTGCTCGCGACTGGTGCAACCAACCGCGCGATCGCCGCGAAGCTCGTGATCAGCGAGAAGACCGTCGCCCGGCATGTCAGCAACATCTTCGCCAAGCTCGACCTGACCTCGCGGGCCGCGGCGACGGCCTACGCGTACGAGCACGACCTGGTCTGACCGCGGTGGGCAGGATTACCCATGCCAGCCTGAGCGAATTTGGGTAGTTCGGTCGACGCGGTGGGTGGCGGTTCGCTCCTACGGTCGGTGTCATCCGCACAAGGGGGAGACACCATGAGCAACCAATCGGGCGACCGAGAGCACATCGACACCGTCGTGATCGGGGCAGGGCAGACCGGACTCGCACTCGGCTACCACCTAGCCCGGCGTGGCCAGAGCTTCGTCATCCTGGACGAGAACAGCCGGGTCGGGGACGGCTGGCGCCGACGCTACGACTCGCTGCGCCTGTACACGCCGGCCAAGTACGACGCGTTGCCCGGCGGGCGATTCCCTGCGAAGCCGTTCGAATTCCCCACCGGCAGACAGGTGGCGGACTACCTGGAGGGGTACGTCGCGGAGCACCGGCTGCCGGTGCGACCGCGCGTGTATGTGGACGGCGTTCGCAGGGAGGCCGGTCGGTTCGTGGTGTCCGCGGGGGAGCAGGAGTTCGAGGCAGGCCAGGTTGTCGTGGCGACGGGTGGCCAGCACCTGCCGTACACGCCCGACTTCGCCGCGGAGCTGGATCCGGGCATCCGGCAGCTCCACTCGTCGGAGTACCGGAATCCGTCGCAGCTGCTGCCCTGCGGCGTTCTCCTGGTCGGCGCGAGCCATTCCGGCGCGGACCTCGCCCACGAGATCGTCCGTGCGGGCCACCGCACCACGTTGTGCGGGCCGTCCCGGGGGGAGATCCCGTTCAAGCTCGAGGGAAAGCCGGCCCACCAGATCATGAAGGTGCTCTGGTTCGCCGCCAACCACGTGCTGACCGAGCGGACCCCGATCGGCCGGAAGATGCAGCCCGAAGTACGCAACGAGGGTGGTCCGTTGCTGCGGGTGAAGTCCGCCGATCTGGCCGCGGCCGGCGTGGAGCGCATCGAGGGCAAGATGGCCGGCGTCCGGGACGGGCTGCCGCTGATGGCCGACGGCAAGGTTATGGACGTGGAGAACGTGATCTGGTGCACCGGATTCCGGCGGGACTTCAACTGGATCGAAGGACCAGTTGTCGGCGAGGACGGCTGGCCCGCCCAGCGACGCGGCGTCTCAACGACGATCCCGGGCCTGTATTTCATGGGTCTGCTCTTCCAATACGCATTCGCGTCGATGCTGACCGGAGGCGCCGGCCGCGACGCGAAGTACGTCGCCGACCGGATCGCCGCCAGGACAGCAGACGCGAGGACAACGGCAAGGAAGACAGCCGCCGTGTAGGCCGTCCCGCTGTGGAACCCAGGTTGATGATCGCGCCACCACCGGCCGCACGCATGCCGTCGGTCGCGCTCGCCGATGGACGGTTGATATAGGTCAACATGCCGGAGCCTCCTCTTGCCCTCAGGGGAGCGGGCTGGGACGGTATATCAACCTGTCCCCGCCAGGAAGGCGATCGCCCGTGGCTCTGCTGTACGAACGGATCAGCACGCACGTGCTCGAGGAGATCCGCCGCGGCGCCCTCGGACCTGGTGACCGGGTGCCGTCCGAGATGGAACTCGCCGCGCAGTTCGAGGTCAGCCGGATCACCTCCAAGCGCGCCCTCGAGGTACTGCGGGAGGCCGGGTTGATCGATCGGATCCGCGGCAAGGGCTCGTTCGTGGTCCAGCACCTGCCCGATCTGGACGGGGTGACCGCGCCGCTGAAGGGGTCCCTCCGCCCGGCCCGGCGGAGCCAGCTGCCCGGGTCGATCGCGCTTGTCATACCGGATGTGTCGGAGGCGTACGGGCTGGAGTTGCTCTGCGCGATCGAGGAGCGCTGCGCCGAGCAAGGCGCGAACCTGATCGTACGGCGGACGCGGGGCCGGCAGAGCGACGAGGAACAGGCGGTGACGTCGCTGGTGGGATCCGGCGAGGTGGACGGGCTGATCGTCTTCCCGGTGCACGGCGACTTCTACAACGCGAGCCTGCTGCGGCAGGTGCTCGACGGGTATCCGGTGGTCCTGGTCGACCGGCACCTGTCGGGGATCCCGGTGTCGGCCGTGCACACGGACAACGTCGCGGCCTCCCGGGCGCTGACCGAGCGGCTGCTCGATCTCGGGCACCGGCACATCGCGTTCGTCTCGCCACCGCCGCTCAACACGTCGAGCATCGAGGACCGGCTGGAGGGATTCCGGGCGGCGTTCGCCGAGCGTGAGCCGGGGAACTACCAGGCGCACCAGTTGACGGAGCTGCGCAGTACGCTGCCCGGCTCGTTCACCCCGGAGAGCGTTCTCAGCGATCTCGAGAAGATCCGGGCGTTCCGGGATCGCGTTCCCGAGGTGACCGCGTTCGTCGCCTGCGAGTACAACCTGGCCAGGATGCTGGACCGGGCGCTCGGTCAGCCGCGGGACCAGGTGATCAGCTGCTTCGACTCACCGGGCGACCCGATCTCGGGGGCGCCGTACCTGCACGTCCGGCAGAACCAGCGCGAGATGGGCCGTCAGGCGGTCGACCTGCTGCTCGCCCAGCTCCGCGGCGAGTCGGTGCCGAAGCTCTCGATCGTGCCGTTCGAGGTCGTCGATCCCGCCCCGGTCGATGCCCACCGCAATTGATCACCGCGGCCGATCACCCCGTCGGGCGGCCGATTCCTGACTTTCGGCAGTACGCGGTGGTGCACCGGCCTGTGTAGCGTCGTGCTGTGAACTGGCAGCGTGCTGGAGACCTCGGACTGTGGAGTTCGCTCGCCCTGTTCGTGATCATCGAGAGCGGTGCCCGCAGCGATCCCTACTGGATGCAGGCGATCTTCCTGGCCGTCCTCGCGGCGGCCGTGCTGCTGCGCCGTTCGTGGCCGATCATCGGGCTGAGCCTGGTGATCGCGACCCAGGTGGTGATCATCGCGGTCAGCCTCGACACCACGAACGGGGTCCAGATCGCGCTGATCCCCGCGATCTCCGCGTTGAGTTATCTGTCCGGCCGCCGCGAGACACAACTGCGGCATTTCGTGCTGATGGCGAGCGGTGAGCTGGTCGGACTGCTCGTGCTGGCGTTCCTCTTCCATCCAGAGGTCTCGGCCGGCGAGGTGATCCTCAACTGGCTGGTCATCCTGCTGCTGTCCCTGCTGCTCGTCGTGATGCCGTGGCTGATCGGACGGTACCGCGCCCAGCAGGCGTTGCTCGCCTCGGCGGGCTGGGATCGCGCGGAACGGATCGAGCGTCAGCACCGGCTCGAGATCGACCAGGAGAGACTCAGAGAGCGCTCCCGGATCGCCGAGGACATGCACGACTCGGTCGGTCACGAGCTCAGCCTGATCGCCTTGCGTGCGGCCGCATTGGAGGTCGACACGGACCTCCCCGAACGGCACCGCCGCGCGGCCACGGAACTACGCGAGGCCGCGGCCACGGCGACGGAACGCCTCGGCGAGATCATCGGCGTACTGCGGGACGGCGACGCCGAGGCGCCGGTGATTCCGAGCCAGGAGACGGTGGGGGAGTTGGTCGATCGGGCCGCCGCGTCCGGGCTGGCAGTGCGGCTCGTCCAGGAATTCAGCGGCGAACTCTCGCCGATGGTGGACCGCGCGATCCACCGCGTCGTCCAGGAGTCCCTGACCAACGCCAGCAAGCATGCGCCTGGCGCCGAGGTCACCGTGACGGTCTCCTACCTCGACGATCACGTGCTGGTGCGGATCGTCGACACAGGCGCCACCCGGCCGCTGCCCACCGCGATCCCGTCCACCGGGCGAGGACTTGCCGGGCTGACCGAGCGGGTCCGCCTGGTCGGTGGCACCTTGACGGCCCGGCCACGAGCTACCGATGGCGGCGGCTTCGAGGTGTCCGCGCGGATCCCGCGGACCGGCGGCCGCCCGGAGCCCGAAGTACCGGCCGAGTCGGCCACCGCGGACGAACGAGCCACCGTACGCCGGAACGCGCGGCGCGGGTTGATCACCGTGATCGCGGCACCGGTGCTGCTCGGAGGGGTGGTCGGTGTGGTTGCCCTCGGCTACTACCTGCTGGTCGGCTACAACTCGATCCTGCGGCCGTCGGAGTACGAGCAAGTCCGGCTCGGGCAATCGGTCGCGGAGGTCGAGGCGCTCCTGCCGGCGATGCAGATGCTGGACGCACCCAGTGACAGACTGCCGGCGGCTGACAGTTGGTCCTGCCACTACTACCGGCCGGACGCGCCGTTCTCGACCAACTATGCCTATCGGTTGTGCTTCGCGGACGGCGTACTGGTGGCGAAGGACGTCGTCCAGACGGGTTCGGTCGAGCCGACGGAAGAGGGAACGCCGCGATGATCAGAGTGTTGCTGGCCGACGACGAGGCGATGGTCCGGGCCGGGGTCCGCGCGATCCTCGGCTCGGACGACGTGATCGAGGTCGTTGCCGAGGCAGCCGACGGGCAGGAGGCCGTCGAGGCGGCCCAGCGGCACCGGCCGGACGTCGCGGTACTGGACATCCGGATGCCGCGGCTGGACGGGCTGGCAGCCGGCGCCGAGATCAGGCGGACCGTGCCGGAGACGGCGGTGGTGATGCTGACGACCTTCTCCGAGGACGCGTACATCGCGAAGGCGCTGGGCGACGGGGCGAGCGGATTCCTGCTGAAGTCGGGGGATCCGCGGGAGTTGATCGCGGGGCTGAAGGCTGTCGCCGACGGTGCCGCCTATCTGTCCCCGAAGATCGCCCAGCGGGTGATCGCGGAGCTCGGCGCGGGCTCCGGAGGTGGACGGATGTCGCGGGCCGCGGCGGCCAAGGAGCAGGTCGACGCGCTCACTCCCCGGGAGCTGGAAGTGCTCTCGCTGGTCGGGGCCGGGTTGTCGAACGCGGAGATCGCGCGGCGGCTGTTCCTGGTCGAGGGAACGGTCAAGGCGTACGTGAGTGCGATCCTGACCCGGCTCCAGGTGAAGAACCGGGTGCAGGCCGCGATCGTCGCCTACGAAGCCGGCCTGGTCACGCACTGATGGCCTGGGAGCACCCGCTGGCCGGTTGCTGTCAGTCATGGGCCGGTCGTCCGGCAGGCAGGATTCCGGTGACCGGACGACGCTCCGGCGGGTGACGTCGCGTGGACACCGGGTCATGGGATAGTGGTGCCTTCCCGGGCGGAGTGTGCCTGGGATGTATCCAGCAAACCCCAGGGGAGCGGCAGCCCCGCCCCCTCTCACAGAATCGGGGGATCTAGGTCGTGACCGACTCGCACAACTCCGGACAGCACAAGGACCGGGAAGCGGCGGCCGCCGAGGTCCGGAGGATGTGGCAGCCGACCCCGTCCTGGACCCAGCCGGATCCCAATGGCCAGCCTCCCGCGCCCAGTCACGCGGCGCCACCGCCGCCACCGCCGAGCAGCCGGGCCACGCACGACCCCGAGCCCGAAGAAGACCATGACGTCTCCGAGGAAGCTCAGCCTGACGCTCTGTCGGAGGACTTCCCCGATGACTCATGGTCACAGCCGGCTCCTGCCCAGCAGGCGGCCGCCGACCCGTGGATCCAAGAGGCTCCCGAGCCCGAGCGGGCCGAGTCGCACGGCACGGCGCAGCAGCTGTCGCCGGCCGCCCAGCACTTCTTCCCGCAGGGCATCCCGGGCCAGCATGCGCCGCAGCCCGACCGACAGGTGTCCTACCGAGCCGACGAGCTGCTGCAGGCCCTGCCGTTGCCTCGAGAAGCTCCGGCCGAGAAGGGTGTCCGCGGTGTCCTGCGGTTGCGCCCGGGCACGGCCGAGCGGCTCGAGAGGATCGCCCGGGCGACTGCGGCGACTGCCTTCCGGCGTCCGGTGACGATCACCATCGCCAACCCCAAGGGTGGTTCGGGCAAGACGCCGACCACGCTGCTGCTCGCCGGTGCGCTCGGTCAGGCCCGCGGTGGCGGGGTAGTGGCCTGGGACAACAACGAGCTGCGCGGCAACATGCACCTGCGCACACACGACACGAACAGCCGGTCCACCGTGACGGATCTGCTGCAGGCCATGCAGATGCTCACCCAGCCGGATGCCCGTCTCGGTGACGTCGGCGCGTACCTGCGGCACCAGGTCTCGGGTCAGTACGACGTGCTGACGTCGGCGACCACGACGTACGCGCAGATCGAGGCCAGGGACTTCGATCAGATCCACCGCCTGCTGAGCCGCTTCTACAAGGTGCTGGTGATCGACACCGGCAACAACGAGGGCTCCAGCAACTGGCGCGAGGCGATGAAGGCCTCGGACGTTCTGGTCATCCCGCTCAAGTGGAAGAGCCTGTCCTGCGCTGCCGCCGTGCAGATGCTGGAAGAGCTCGACCACCAGGGTCCGGACGCGCAGCGCTTGATCAGGCGTGCGGTGATCGCCGTGAGCAACGGTCCGGGCGATGTGAACAAGGAGGTCGAGAAGCAGCTCCGCCCGTACTTCGAGTCGCGGGCCGCCGCCGTCGTCGACATCCCGACCGATCCCCACATCGCCGCCGAGGGCCCGCTCGACCACCAGGCCCTGCTGCCCGCCACCCGTCGTGCGGCTCTGGAACTGGCCGCCAAGGTCGCCGAACAGGTGACCATCGCCCTGAACGTCCCTCGCTGACCTGGCGCACAAGTCCCCGGCCTCGACATCTCGAGGCCGGGGACTTCTTTGTGCGGCGAGGATCAGGCGTCGCGGCGTTGAAGGATCCTGAGGCCGAGGGCCAGTCCACCGACGGCCCAGGCGATGAGCACGATGAAGCTGAGCGTCGGGGACAGCAGGTCGGACGACCCGGACAGGAAGTTCTGGCCGGCTCCACCGGGGAGCAGCGCCGCCAGCCAGACCAGCGCGCGCAGACTGCTCTGCCCGAGCATCATCGGCAGCACCAGCAGCATCAGGAACGCCGCCGTCAGCGTTCCCGCCGTACTCCGGATGACGAACGCGATCCCGAGGGTGAACAAACCGCCGAGCGTGAGGTAGGCGGCGATCGAGACCAGGTCGACCACCAGCGTGACGAGGTCCCAGTCGGCCCATTCGTCCATCGCGAGTCCGCCGCTCACCGCCGCGATCGCCCCGAGCAGCAACCCGTAGGCGAACAACACCGGCCCGAGCACGACGGCTTTGCCGAGCACCACGTTCCGACGTACCGGGGTCCATTGCAGCGTGGAGCGGATGCTGCCGGTCGAGTACTCCGACGTCACCTGGAGTAGCGCGAAGGCCGCGACCACCACCTGCACGATGATCAGCGCGCTCACGCCGACACTGCCGACGGCAGTCTGCTCGGCAACGTGTCCTGGCCGGAGGTGGGTGTTGTCGTAGGCGGTGCTGAAGCCGAACTGCACTCCGAGCAACGCTGTCAGCAGAGCCGCTGCGACGATGTTCAGCCAGCTGGAGCGGATCGACCACACCTTGGTCCACTCCGACGCGATCGCCCCCGCGAGTCCGCCGTGGCTCGACCTCTGCCCGACCGTGATGGTTGCCGTGGTCATCTTTCTCCTGCCTTCATCAGTTCGGCCTCAGCCTCGAGCTGAGGTTCAGGGGTACGGCGTTTGCGGCGCTGGTGCCGGACGACCTCGACGATCAACGTCACGGTGAGCGCGAGACCGATGCCGAGCGCGACGCCCTTGAGCGGGTTGTCCTCGAACGCCTTGCCGCCGAGGTAGCCGACGAGGGAGCAGTAGAGGCCCCAGGAGATGGCCGCGAGTCCGGCGAAGAGGGAGAAGTTGCGCGCCGGGTAGCGAACCGCGCCCATCGTGAGCGTCACCGCGGTACGGCCGCCGGGGATGTAGCGGGCGACCACCAGGACGAGGCCGCCTCGTTCGGCGAGGGCCTTGCGGGCCCAGACGGTCATGGCGTGCCGCTTGGTTCCCGGCTCGAAGCGGTCGAGCAGGCGACCGCCCGCACCTCGGCCGAGTACGTAGGAGACGTGGTCCCCGACGAAGGCGCCGGCCGCGGCGATCGCGATCACGCCGTACAGGTTGGGCTCGCCCGTCGCGGCGAACACACCGGCCGTGACGACGAGGGTCTCGCTCGGGACCGCCGGGAAGAATCCGTCGAGCGCTGCGAACCCGAAGAGGGCGAGATAGACCCACCACGACGACATGAGTTCCTGGGTGAGGTGCAGGATCGCCTCGCTCATGAGGCTGCCGCCACGCCGTACTGGACGCTGTCCGCGGTGAGCTCCATGTACGCCTCTTCGAGCGACGGCCGCTCGGTGTAGAGCTCATGCAGCCGTACTCCGAGCTCGTGCGCGAGGTCGCCGACCCGCTCGGCCGATACCCCGGTCACGATCAGCTGGTCCGGACCGGGTGTGGCCGGCGCCGACACTGACTCGACCTGCTCGGCCTCCTCCGCAAGCCGCTCCCGCAGTACTGCGAGGTCGGCGCGCACGGGGACTCGTACGCGGACGGTGGTGCGGGACGAGCCGGCGATCACCTCCGCGATCGGGGCGTCGGCGATCAGCTTGCCGCGGCCGATCACCACGAGTTGGTCGGCGGTCAGCTGCATCTCACTCATCAGGTGACTCGACACGAACACCGTGCGCCCCTCCGCCGCCAGGGAGCGCATCAACTGACGGACCCAGCGGACGCCGTCGGGGTCGAGGCCGTTCACGGGCTCGTCGAACATCAGCACCTCGGGATCACCGAGCAGTGCGCCCGCGATGCCGAGCCGTTGACCCATGCCGAGGGAGAACTGGCCGGCCTTCTTCTGGCGGACCGTGTCCAGCCCGACGATCGCGAGCACCTCGCCGACCCGGCTGACGGGGATCCCGTTGCTGCGAGCCATCGCGATCAGGTGGTTACGCGCCGTCCTGCGCGGGTGGAGCGCCTTCGCGTCGAGCAGCGCTCCGACCTTGGCGAGCGGGACGGGCCACGCGGAGTACGGGCGTCCGTCGACGAGCGCGGAGCCCCCGGTCGGGGTGTCGAGGCCGAGGATCATCCGCATGGTGGTGGATTTGCCGGCGCCGTTCGGGCCGAGGAAGCCCGTCACCCGGCCGGGGGAGACGGTCAGGTCGAGCGCGTCGACGGCACGGGTCTCGCCGTAGCGCTTGCTGAGTCCTTCGAGGGTGATCACACGGAGCCTTCCTGGTTCGGAGCGTGACTACGAACCTAGGAATCCGCGCGGTGCGGCACATCGGACTTCCGGCGTCACCGACCCCCGACTTTCGTCAGGTTCTCCGTCCCTCCGGCGGACCAGTGATCAGGTTCGTCCGCGGGGCGGCGAGGCGGCTCGGGGGGTTGGCCTGTGGATGGGCCGGACCGGCGCCGGGGCCGAGTCGATACCATCTGCGGTGTGATGGCCCGCGCACGGCGGGTCGGCGTACTCGAGGAGTGAACGTGTCGGAAGTCAAGGTCCATCTGATCGGCGTCGAGGGCGAGGCTGAGCGGAGTGTGACCGAGACGACGACCGTCGGGGAGCTGTTCGCCGAGATCTTCGGTCAGGACCGATCCGCGATCGCCGCCAGGGTCAACGGAGAGCTGCGCGACCTGGCCCGGGTGGTGTCCGACGGCGACGAGATCGAGCCGGTGAAGGCATCGTCCCTGGACGGGCTGGCGATCATCCGGCACTCGACCGCGCACGTCCTCGCGCAGGCGGTGCAGGACCTGTTCCCCGACGCCAGGCTGGGCATCGGCCCGCCGGTCGAGAACGGCTTCTACTACGACTTCGATGTGGCGACTCCGTTCACCCCCGAGGACCTGACGAAGATCGAGAAGAAGATGCAGCAGATCATCAAGGAGCGGCAGCGGTTCAGCCGCCGGGTGGTCTCGGACGACGACGCCCGTGCGGAGCTGGCTTCCGAGCCGTACAAGCTCGAGCTGATCGGGATCAAGGGATCGGCCTCGGCTGACGCGGCGGAGGGCGCCTCGGTCGAGGTCGGCGCCGGTGAGCTGACGATCTACGACAACATCCGGCGCGACGACTCGGTCGCCTGGAAGGACCTGTGCCGCGGGCCGCACGTGCCCGCCACCGGGTATCTGGGCAGCTTCAAGCTGATGCGGGTCGCCGCGGCGTACTGGCGGGGGAGCGAGAAGAACCCGCAGCTGCAGCGGATCTACGGGACGGCCTGGGACACCCGCGACGCGCTGAAGGCGTACCTGACCCGGCTCGAGGAGGCCGCCAAGCGCGACCACCGCAAGCTCGGCACCGAGCTCGACCTGTTCAGCTTCCCCGACGAGATCGGCTCCGGCCTCGCGGTCTTCCACCCCAAGGGCGGCGTGCTCCGCAAGGTGATGGAGGACTACTCGCGCCAGCGCCACGTCGAGGACGGGTACGAGTTCGTCTACACCCCGCACATCACCAAGGCGCACCTGTTCGAGACCTCGGGCCACCTGGACTGGTACGCCGACGGCATGTACCCGCCCATGCACCTGGACGAGGAGCGCGGGCCGGACGGGGAGCTCCGCAAGCAGGGCCAGGACTACTACCTGAAGCCGATGAACTGCCCGATGCACAATCTGATCTTCGACGCGCGCGGTAGGTCTTATCGGGAGCTGCCGCTGCGGTTGTTCGAGTTCGGCACGGTGTACCGGCTGGAGAAGTCCGGCGTCATTCACGGCATGACCCGGGCCCGCGGCTTCACCCAGGACGACGCACACATCTACTGCACCCGCGAGCAGATGCGCGACGAGCTGCGCGACCTGCTCAACTTCGTGCTCGGCCTGCTCGCCGACTACGGGCTGGACGACTTCTACCTCGAGCTCTCCACCAAGAACCCGGACAAGTTCGTCGGGTCGGACGAGGTCTGGGAGGAGGCCACCGAGATCCTGCGCGAGGTGGCCGAGGGCTCAGGGCTGGAGCTCGTGCCGGATCCGGGCGGCGCGGCCTTCTACGGACCGAAGATCTCGGTGCAGACGCGCGACGCGATCGGCCGGACCTGGCAGATGTCGACGATCCAGCTGGACTTCAACCTGCCGGAGCGGTTCGAGCTGGAGTACACCGCGTCCGACGGCTCCCGGCAGCGTCCGGTGATGATCCACCGCGCACTGTTCGGCTCGATCGAGCGGTTCGTCGCGGTCCTGACCGAGCACTACGCCGGCGCCTTCCCGCCCTGGCTCGCGCCGGTCCAGGTGATCGGCATCCCGATCACCGACGGCCACGTGAACTACCTGTACGAGGTCGCCGCGCAGCTCAAGGCGCAGGGGATCCGGGTGGAGATCGACTCGTCCGACGACCGGATGCAGAAGAAGATCCGCAACGCCCAGAAGTCGAAGGTGCCGTACATGCTGATCGCCGGCGACGAGGACATGGCCGCCGGCTCGGTCTCCTTCCGCTACCGCGACGGCACCCAGAAGAACGGCATCCCGATCGCCGAAGCCGTCGCCGAGATCGTCGACACAGTCCAGAAGCGCGCCCAGGTATGACCGACCTCCCCGGCGACAACCCGCCCGGCCCGGGCGAATCTGCCGACGCAGGCAGTGCAGCCGGTGGTTCGGCGGGTGCGGCCGGCGGGGCGGGCTCGGCGTCGGCGGGTTCGCCGTACGAGCCGGAGGAACTGGTGCAGCAGGACGGGATGGGCGTGCCCGACCCGTTCCTGCGGCTCTGGACCCCACACCGGATGGCGTACATCGCCGGGGAGAACAAGCCGACCAGCACGTCATCGGGTGACGACTGCCCGTTCTGCCGGATCCCGAGCCTGCCCGACGCCGACGGCCTGATCGTCCACCGCGGCCCGGCGGCGTACGCAGTACTGAACCTGTACCCGTACAACCCGGGTCACCTGATGATCGTCCCGTACCGCCACGTCGCCGACTACACGGACCTCACCCCCGAGGAAGTCTCCGACGTAGCCACCCTCACGCGGCAGGCGATGCAGGCTGTACGGATCGCCTCAGCGGCCCACGGCTTCAACATCGGCATGAACCAGGGCGAAATAGCCGGCGCAGGCATAGCCGCGCACCTCCACCAACACGTAGTCCCCCGCTGGGGCGGCGACACCAACTTCATGCCCGTAGTAGCCCAAACCAAAGTCCTCCCCCAACTCCTGACAGACACCCGAGCCCTCCTCACCAAATCCTGGCCAACCCCCTAACCGAAGCCACCAACTGCTACCTCAACAACTAGTGCGGTCGGTCGTGGCTTCTTCAGGCAGCTAGACCTGCGGGCTGATGCGGGGTTTCTGGGCTGTGCGTTGCCAGCTGTCGTGCCAGTGGGTGCCGGCTTGGGTGCTGAGGCCGGCTGGCAGGGGAGCGGCCGGGCCGCGGGGGTCGACACCGCAGGCGGTGCAGGAGGCGTCGACCGGCCGGGGTGTTCCGCAGGTCGGTTGGGGCTGCGGGTTGGAGAGATTGGCGTCGACCAGGCGATGGAGCACGGTGACCAGCCGCTCCTCGGGATGACGCTGCGGATCGGGGCAGTAGGCAAGCGTCTGCTCGGTCAGCCAACGGTCGGCAAGAGTTGGTTGCCGTTGGCCCACAGCCCTTTGATGAAGCGGCGGGCTATCTGATGAACAGGGGAAGCATCGGCTCGACGATGTCCAGGAGGGTTTCCATCGGGACCACGCGGGCCGGGTTCGTCAGACCTGTCACGCGGACTACTCGGCGGCCTTTGCGGAAGACGAGTTCGCCCTGGTCGGGGAGGTAGTAGCCGGGGCTGCCGATCGGGGCCGGCTTGGCCGCGGGGGACTGCTTCGCCTCCGGGATGGTGTCCGTGTGGAAGGACTCGACGATCGAGACGGTCGCGTCGAAGGTCCCCCAGATGCAGGTCAGCGCCCCGTTCACCCGGTAGTCCCGCCGCAGTTGCACGAGCGCCCCGACGAACCGCTCGGCCGCCGAGGTGGACAGCTGGCACGCCGCATCAGACTGCCGCGAGTTGCGCACAGCCCTCGGTACTACGTCGCGCACGGCCCGGCTGATCGCAACGGCCTTGATCCGGTCGATGCCATCGGGATAGCCGAGGTTGATGCCGCCTGCCGAGCTGACCCGGACGACTCGGTCGTCCACAGGGAACACGACGCGCGAAGTACTGAGCCTTGCTTCGGGGCCGAGTTCGGGGAGGAGCTCGATCTGGCCGGAACCGGCGATCAGCCGATCCAGGGAGTCTGGCTCCTTGGGGAGTGCGGTGACGCCGACGACGACCGGGCGATCGTCGAGGACCAACGTGCACAGGTCGAGCACGGGCAGGCCGCCGTCGCTCCAGGAGTTCGGCTTGGCCCTGACGGTGAACCCGAGCTCCTTGCTCAGCCGGGCCGTCACCAGTGAACACACCTGCGGCCCGGGCGCTCCCGCAGTACCGTCCAGCCCTTCCGCCTGAGGAGGCGCCACCGCGGTAGGCATCACCGCGGGCGGCGCCGGCGGCGTCGGCCGAGCCTCGTTCGCCTTCCGCGCCACCGAACACCCCGCCACCAACGAAACCACCAGCACCCCACCCACCACCGTCCGAAACCCCGCGCGTGCCCACTCGAGGAGGGGCGGACGTCCAGCACTCATCAACTGCTGCCGGTTGGGGCTCACCAGGCGTAGCGAGCGGCGGCGGCCGCTGGAATCCGCGGGTTGGTGAGTGGTGGCGGTCCGGATGATCAGCCGACGGACGTTACTGGTGGCGGTCCGGTGGGCGAGCGCGGCGAGGTGGGGGCGGAGGGTGGTCCGGGGGGTGGTCATTGGACCTCCCTTCGGCGATGGGTAGACCGGATCGGTGAGGCCATGGTGCGGCACCGGCGGGGGCACGCGGAACCCTTCCGGGTGGCGCTGTCACCCGATGGTGACCCGGCTGGACTACGATCGCGTCGCCATGCTTAACAGATTCCGGCAGTTCTGGACCAAGGTGATCTCGCCGATCGCCAACCTCCTGCTCAGGCTCGGTGTGAGCGCCGACGCCGTCACGCTGGTCGGCACCATCGGCGTCTGCGCCGGTGCGCTGATCTTCTTCCCGCGCGGCCACATCTGGCTCGGCGTGGTCGTGATCACGTGCTTCGTCTTCTCCGACCTGATCGACGGCTACATGGCCCGTACCTCGGGCACGTCGTCGAAGTGGGGTTCCTACCTGGATTCCACCCTGGACCGCCTCGGCGACGGCGCGATCTTCGGCGGCCTCGTCCTGTACTACGCGGGCAGCGCGGGCGACACCCCGTGGATGGCGGCCGTGACGTTGTGGGCGCTGGTGATGGGCGCGACCACGTCGTACGCGCGGGCGAAGGCGGAGAGCCTCGGCCTGCACGCGAGCGGCGGTATCGCGGAACGCTCGGACCGGCTGGTTTCGGTGCTGGTCATCGGCTTCTTCTCCGACGTGCTGAACCTCCCGATCCTGCTGAAGATCGTGCTCTGCGCGCTCGCCGTCGCCAGCACCATCACGGTCGTCCAGCGCACCCTCTCCGTCCGCAAGCAGGTCCTCGCCGACCCCGCCAACGCCGGCCTCACCCCACCGTCCACCTCCGGTACGGCGACCCCCGGAGCGGCGACCCCGCCCACTTCGGAAACCCCGGGAGCGGGCACGACCGGCACGGGCACGACTGGGACCAGTACGACCGGGCCGGACTCATCGGGCGGGGCTGACCTACCGCCCGCCACGTCCTGAGTCGTGGAGGGTCTGCGGCAGCGGGCGGTTGATCTGGCGTTCGCGGCCGCCTGGGCGCTGGTACGACGGTTGCCGGAGCGGGTGGTCACGTGGATCTTCCAGCACGCGGCCGACTTCGTCGTACGGCGGAACGGGCGCGGGGTACAACGCCTGCGCTCCAACCTGGCGGTGGTCCGCCCGACGGCCAGCCCTGCCGAACTCGACGCGCTGACGCGAGCGGGCCTGCGGTCGTACCTGCGCTACTGGCAGGAGGCGTTCCGGCTGCCCGAGTGGGACGACGAGCGGATCGTCGGCCGGGTGCGGACGGTCAACGAGGAGGTACTGCGCGACGCCCACGGCGCGGGCAAGGGTGTGATCTGTGCCCTCCCACACCTGGCGAACTACGACCACGCGGGCGCCTGGGCGGGCCGGACCGGGATGCCGGTGTCGACCGTGGCGGAGCGACTGCGCCCCGAATCCTTGTTCGACCGATTCGTGGCCTATCGTGCGAAACTCGGCATGGAGGTGCTTCCACTCACCGGAAGCGACGAGCACGTGTTCGGAGTACTGGCAGAGCGGCTCCGGGCGGGCGGATTCGTCTGCCTGGTCGCGGACCGGGACCTGTCGGAGCGAGGCGTGCCGGTGAAGTTCTTCGACCGGCACTCCCGGATGCCGGCCGGCCCCGCGGCTCTCAGCGTCCGCACCGGAGCGCCGCTGATCCCCACCACGCTGCACTACGACGGTCCCGATCTGGTGATCACGTTCCATCAGCCGATCGATCGGGCCGGGGGACCGGCGCAGATGACGCAGCGCTGCGCCGACGCCTTCGCCCTGGGCATCGCGGAACACCCGCAGGACTGGCACATGCTGCAGCGAATCTTCCTGGACTGATGAAGATCGGCTTGGTCTGCCCGTACTCGCTGGGCACCCCCGGCGGGGTCCAGAACCACGTCCGCGACCTCGCCGAGGCACTGCTGGCCCGCGGCCACCAGGTCTCGGTCCTTGCCCCGGTCGACGACAACGAGGCCCCGCCGTACGTCGTTTCGGCCGGTCACGCCGTCGGGGTTCCCTACAACGGTTCGGTAGCCCGGGTGACGTTCGGGCCGCGGACGGCTGCTCGGGTGAGGTCCTGGCTCGCAGAAGGCGCCTTCGACGTGGTCCACGTGCACGAGCCGATGACCCCGAGTGCCTCGATCATCGCGCTGTGGGCGGGTGACGGGCCTTTCGTGGCGACCTTCCACACCTGGCAGGTCCGCTCGCGGGCGATGAGCGCCGCGGCCGGTCTCCTGCGACCTGCGCTCGAGAAGCTCGACGCGCGCATCGCCGTCTCGGAGAACGCGCGCTCGATGATGGTCCAGCACATCGGCGGCGAGGCTGTTGTGATCCCGAACGGCCTCTACACGAAGCGCTGCCAGTCCGGCCGGATCCGTCCGGAGTGGCAGGGCAACGACGGCACGATCAGCTTCCTCGGCCGGATGGACGAGCCGCGCAAGGGTCTCGGCGTACTGCTCTCCGCCGTGCCGCGACTGGTCGCCGAAAGGCCTGGTCTGAAGGTGCTCGTGGCAGGCACCGGTCAAGCGGACGACGCACGCCGGTCGTTGCCCTCGTCGTGCCGGGACAACGTACTGTTCCTGGGCGCGATCGACGATGCTGCGCGGGCGGACATGCTCGCCGGTTCAGACGTGTACGTCGCACCGCATCTGGGCGGCGAGAGCTTCGGCATCGTCCTGCTGGAAGCGATGGCCGCGGGCGCCCCGGTGCTCGCGAGCGACCTGGCAGCGTTCCGACAGGTGCTCGACGGTGGGCGGCTGGGGGAACTCTTCGAGCCCGGCAATGCGACGGCGCTCGCCGACCAGGCTCTGCGGCTTCTCGGCTCGATCGACGAGCGCGGCAAACTGCGTGCGGCAGGGCTCAGCGCAGTACTGCGGTATGACTGGGACGCCCTCATCGACGAGATCCTGGCCGTCTACGACCTGGTCGCGCGCTGAGAGTCAGGTCTGCGAGCGGAAGGCGTCGAGGAGGGCGGTGCGGGTGGTGGGGGAGATGGAGTCGGCCGGAAGCCCCTCGAGGGCCTGCACTGTCTGGCGGACCTGGTCGAGGTAGCGGTCGCAGCCATCGCACAGCGCGAGGTGGTCGATGAAGCTTTGCTCGGCGTCGGGGCCGAGGTCGCCCTCGAGGAAGGACGTCACCTGCTCGACGAACTGCTGGCAGTCGAGATCGTTCACGGGGTCGCCTCCTGGGTGTAGTACTCCTCCAGTTTGCCTCGGACGAACGCCCGGGCGCGGTGCAGCAGCACCCGCTGGTTCGCCGCCGAGATTTCGAGCAGCTCGCAGACCTCCTCGGCCGCGTAGCCCTCGACGTCGCGCAGCGTGATCACCAGCCGCTGCCGATCAGGCAGAGCAGCGAGCGCCTCGGCCAGCAACGCCCGTACTTCGGTGCCGAGCAGGCCTTGCTCCGGGTTCGGCCAGGCCGGCGGGAACTCCCACCAGTGGCCGGGATACGGATCTCCCGCCGGGCGGAACCGGGCCGGGTCCACCGTCGGCCCGGTGTCGTCCACGCTGCTCAGCGGTACGACGCGATGCTCGCGGGTGCCCCGGCGCTTGGCGGTGTTGGTGAGGATCCGGTAGACCCAGGTCTTCAGCGAGGACCGCCCCTCGAACCGCCCGATGCCCTCGATCACCGCGAGCCAGGTCTCCTGGACCACCTCGGCGGCGGACTCCTCGGTCGACACGAACGACCTCGCCAGCCGCAGCATGCCGCCGGACCAGCCGTCCAGGAGCAGCGCGAACGCGGTCTCGTCACCCTGTCGCAGCCGAGCGGTGAGCACCTCGTCCGGCGGGAGCCCCTCCATCGGCTCAGAGTAGTCACGGAGCGGGCCGTGCGCCGTGCAGGCTCGCAGTCCGTCGCTGCCGGTACGTCGGGTCGGCACGAGCAGGCCGCTCGTCATTTCCGGACCGGGCGGAGGACGACCCACAGCAGCGCGGCTCCGGCGAGCGCGGTGGCGGCGGTGATCATCCAGCCGGAGACGTAGACGCCGGACTGCTTGCTCACGGCACCGAAACCCAGCGCGAACGGCAGGAAGAGCATCCACGACACCGCGCTGATCCCGGAGGCGACGCCGGTCCGGATCGTCGACGGCACCGCGTCGTGCATGAGCTTGCTGACGTGGATCCCGGCGACCAGGACGAGCAGGGTGAGCAGGATCATCGCGATCGTCACCACCAGCAGGTTGTGGCTGGTGGTCAGCGTGAAGCAGGCGCCGAGCATCACGATCACGACGGCCACGACGGTGATCGGCCGGTCCAGCCGGAGCCTGCCCGCGAGCAGTCCGCCGAGGCCGAGTGTCGAGACCAGGCCGGCCCAGAACGGTCCGTAGAGCACCGCGGACGCAGAGAGCGCGATCAGCCAGAGCGGCCCGAACTCGAAGACCGTCTGCACGATCATCGCGGACATGATCGAGGCGGCCGCGATCGGGATCAGCCGGCCACGGTGCACGATCGCGCCGTACGTCGTCCTGAGGTGGTCCCACAGCGGAGAGCGCTCACTCGTTTCGTGCAGGCGCGGTTCGCGGAAGCGGCTGAGGACGATCAGCGAGACCACGATGAACGGCACGGTCAGGAAGTAGGTCAGGCGGGTCGACGTCGCGCCGGCGATCCAGCCGCCGGCCAACGCGCTGAGGACCAGGGCGACCGCCTCGATCGAGCGGACGCGGCCGATCTGGCGCTCGTACGCGTCGCTGCCGCCAGTCTCCTCGAGCACGGTGTCGTAGACGATCGCCTCGACCGTGCCGGAGTACATCGCGAAATAGATCCCGAGGATCAGCGCCGCCGCGATGTAGGTGATGACGTTGTGGCTGAAGCCGCCGATCAGGACGCTGACGAGCATCGCGAGACAGGCGGTCATCAGGACGCCGCGCCTCGACCAGCGATCCGCCAGCACGCCGGAGACGACCTCGACCAGCGGTACCAGCGCGGCGTACGCGGCGGCCATGATGCCGATGGTGGCGGCGTCGAAACCGATCTCGGTCATGAACAGCTTCTCGATCGGCACCCAGAAGCCGACCCCCTGCAGGAAGATCCCCACTTGCAACGGCAGCAACCGCCGCCCCAACGCCCGCCGTGCTCCGGCTGGCAGCGGGTGCCCGTTCCCGGTACCGCGAGCGTCGGTCTCGGGACAGTCGGTCTCGGGCCTGAGATCCGTCCCGCAGGTGGGCCCGGCGGCCGGGACAGCCGCGGTGGCGGTCTGCTCGCTGGCGGGTGCGGCTGTGGCGTTCGGCATGACAACCCCAGGTGCTCTCGGCGAAATCCTTCCGCCCCTGCAGTGTCACGAGCCCTCGCGGCGTTACACCGCCGAGCTCATTCCAGCGCTCCGGTCACTCCCGCGGCCCGGTCGCTCTCGGCGACGCGGCGCGATCAGCGGAGTTCGGCCGCGGTGGCGGTGATGGCGTCGGCGTCGCCCGAGGTGGGGTGCCAGGGGAGTCGGAGCGGGTCGTCCTTGTAGCGGGGGATGACGTGCAGGTGAGTGTGGAAGACGCTCTGCCAGGCGTCGGCGCCGATGCAGCTGAGCAGGTTCGCGCCGTCGGCGTCCAGGCGCTCGATCACGCGGCCGACCAGGGACTGGGCCAGCAGGGTCGCGGCGATCAGATCCTCGGGGGCGCTCTCCCGCAGATCCGTCGCGTGCTCGCGGGGAACAACCAGCAGGTGTCCGCGGGTGGCCGGGTTGATGTCCATGAAGGCGATCGCCCGCTCGTTCGAGGCGACCTGCTGCGACGGAATGGTGCCGGCCACGATCCCGCAGAACAGGCAGTTCTCAGTCATCACCCCACCCTAGTGCTCCCCCTCGCCCACCCTCCGCCACCTTCCACCGGCCCGCGCCATCCGTTGCGTCCGAAGAACTGAGGCCCCTGACCCACAGTTCTTCGGACGCAAGCGGTGGCAGAGCTGGGGATCGGGGCAGGCAGGGACAAGGGGGTGGGGGCTGGCCTACACTTCGCGGGCCGGACGAATCCGAGGGAGCCACATGCCGGACGAACTGCTGCGCCCGACCATCGGCGCCGGCGTCGACATGTCCGCGCGGCCCTGGCGGCTGATGTCCCAGACGTACGTCGCGTTCTTCGGCGGCGTGATCGCCTCCACGGTGATCGCGTTCCTGAACGCCCGACGCCTCGGAGTCCCGACCGACAAACGCAGGCTGATCCTGGTCATCGGCGCGGCCGGCCTGGTCCTGGCCGCCGTCGTGATCACGTTGCTCGCCGACGACACCTCCACCTCCTCCGGCATCCGAGTGGCGGTCCGCTTGGTCGCGGTGGTCGCGTGCCTCGCCCAACTGCGGATCCAGCAGCCGATGGACCGGGCGTTCCAGTTGCGCGGCAGCGAGTACGGCTCGCTCTGGGGTCCGGGGATCGCCGCGGTGATCGGACTCGGCCTGCTCGAAGCGCTCCTGCTCGCGCTCGTGGTGGTGGCACTGTGACCGAGCCAGCCGATGCCAGACTGCAGATGGCCGGTCACTGGCTGCAGATCGGACACCCCGAGCGCACCCTCGACGAACTCCAGGGCCTTTGGGGCGACGCCGCCCTCGACTACCGGGCGTACCTGTTCCGCGGTGCCGCCCTCCACGCGCTCAACCGCCACGCAGAAGCAGCCGACGTACTGCGGGACGGCTTGTCCCACCACGGCCCGTTCCTCCCGCTGCTCCAGGTCCTGGGCTCGAGTCTTCGCGCGGAGGGGAATCTTCCCGACGCCGAGGCGGCGTACCTGCAAGGCCTCAGCCTCGACCCGAACGACCCGGACCTGCTGATCGGCTACGCGATGGTGTGCCTCGCGGCGGGGCAGACCGACAAGGCCGCCGCTCTCGTCGAGCGCGCCGCCTCCCACGCTCCGGAGAGCGCCGCTGTCTCCGCGGCCCGGGCGCAGGTCGCGTTCGCCCAGGGCCGGCACAAGGACATGCACCGGCACAGCCAGGAAGCGCTCTCTTATGATCCCGAGGATCCCGGCGCGCGGGCGCTGCACGGAGCGTCGTCGATGCTGACAGGCGACTCCAAGTCGGGATACCGCTCTCTCGCGTCCGCGGCGTCCTCGCATCCGGGCGACCAGGACCTGCGCGAGGCCGCACGCGAGGCGAAGCTGATCAACCACCCGTTGCTGCGGCCGCTCCGCCCGTTCCAGCGATTCAACCCGCTCGTGATCTGGGTCTGCGCGGTAGCCGTGATCTACGGCCTCCGTATCGGAGGGCTCGGCCCGTTGGCGGCGGTGGTGGCCGTCGGCTGGTTCGCGTTCTGTGTGTACTCGTGGGTGGCACCGCCCCTGCTCCGCCGCTGGATCAACCGGAAGTGGGGTTCATGAGCAACGACCGGATCTCCGCGCTGCGCAAGGCGGTCGAGGCCAGCCCGGACGACGTACTGCTCCGGCTCGTGCTGGCCGAGTCACTCGTTGCCGCCGGTGAGACCGAGCCCGCGCTCGACCAGTACGTCGTACTGCTCGATCAGCAGGGGCTTCCGGATGATCAGCTGGTGGTCGTCGGTGAGCTGGCGGCGGCGAACGGCAGGCTCGCGTTGCTGCGGAGCTGCCTGGAGGCGGCGCGGCAGGCCGGCGTCGTCGAGGGCACCGGGCGGCTGCAGCAACTGGCGGACGACCTGATCGCCGAGCGCAGCGGCATCAAGATCAAGGTCGGGCCGGAGGACGAGGCTCCGTTCGAGTTCGACACCCCGAAGGAGTCGACCACCTTCGACCAGGTCGGCGGGATGGACGAGATCAAGCGGGTCATCCACCGGATGGTGATCCTGCCGCTGAGCCGCCCGGAGCTGTACCAGAAGTACGGGCGGAAGTCCGGCGGCGGCGTGATGCTCTATGGACCACCCGGCTGCGGCAAGACGCTGCTGGCTCGGGCGACCGCGGGAGAGTGCGGCCTGCCGTTCGTCAACGTGCGCATCGAAGACGTGATGGACCCGTACCTCGGGGTCTCCGAGCGCAACCTGCACGCCGCCTTCGAGCGAGCCCGAGCGAACGCGCCCTGCGTGCTGTTCCTCGACGAGCTCGACGCGCTGGCATTCGCCCGGCACAAACACGGCGGCTCGGAATCACGCCGGCTGGTCGACGTACTGCTGCAGGAGCTCGACGCGATCGGTTCCGAGAACGAGGGTCTGCTGGTCCTGGCGGCGACCAACGCGCCGTGGGACGTGGACGAGGCGATGCTGCGGCCCGGGCGGTTCGACCGGGTGATCTTCGTGCCGCCGCCGGACGAGCCGGCCCGCGCCGACATCCTCTCGGTGCTGGTGAAGGAGATGCCGTCCGCGGGGCTGGACCTCGAGGCGCTGGCGAACCAGACGCCGATGTTCAGCGGTGCGGATCTGCGCGCGCTGGTCGAGCGCGGGGTGGATCGGGTGATCGACGAGGCGCTAACGTCCGGCGGCGAGCCGCCGCTGTCGATGCAGCACCTGACGACGGCACTGCCGACGGTGAAGCCGTCCACGCTCGACTGGCTGCACCGGGTCCGCTCGTACATCGAGTTCGCCAACCAGTCTGAGCGGTACGACGACGTGGCGGCCTATCTCCGCAGCAAGGACATCCGCCGCCGGCTCAGCTAGAGGCTGGCGACGTCGGCGCCGATGTCGTGTCGGTGGCGGTCGCGGTGCTGATGTCGGTCGCGGTGCCGCGGTCGGTGTCTGTCACGTTCGCCTTCGTGGCGTAGCCCATGTAGGAGATGTCGGTGCGGTCCACCTGGCCGACGTTCATCCTTCGGCTCAGCTCGCCGAAGGTGATCCGGCCGCGGCGCTGCTGTACGTAGTACCGGAGCAGCCTCGCCAGACTCGCTCGGGGGCCGAGGCCGACGACCTCGTCGAGGCTCAGCCGATGCCGCCGCAGGTGGGCGCCGAGCTCGGACGGTGTGATGAACATGTCCCAGTTGTGCAGGTCGGTGTCGATGACCCGGGTCAGCCGCCACTTCTGCAGCAGGCTGATGGCGAAGATCTGGCTGGTGGCCGTGTGGTTGATCGTGTCGAACAGGTAGAGACCGCCCGGCTTGAGCACCCGGGCCGATTCGCGGATCACCAGCTCGACGTCCGCAACGTGCTCGAGGACGTCGCAGCAGTAGGCGAGATCGAAGAACGCGCTCTCCAGCGGGAGACACTCGCCTGACGCGACGATGTACTCGATCTTCAGACCGGACGACGTGGCGTGGCGCCGGGCGGTCGCGATGGACACTCGCGAGGGGTCGACCCCGACGACCTGGCAACCGAGCCTGGCGAACTCCTCGGCCAGGAAGCCACCGCCGCAACCGATGTCCAGGGCTCGCAGTCCGGCCGGGTCCCGCCCGGTACGTTCGAGCACCTCACGGAAATAGGCGAGCCGCCCGGGCGTGAAGCTTCCGTGCAGCACGTTGAGCGGGTTGTCCTCGTCCCACCAGGTGCCGCCGAGCCGGTCGTAGATCTCGTTGTCGATGGTCATTGCGGACACCTTCGGCCGGCACCGCAGTACGGAAGATCAGGCCGAGGACTTCATCCGGGCGGCGGCCGACTCGGGCATCGCCTCGTAGCGGGCGAAGCTGCGGGTGAAGGACGCGGCGCCGTGCGACAGCGAGCGCAGGTCGATCGCGTAGCGAGTGATCTCCACCTGCGGCACCTCCGCCTTCACCAGCGTGCGATCCTCGCCGACGCGCTCGGTGCCGAGCAGCCTGCCGCGGCGGCCGGACAGGTCACTCATCACCGCGCCGACCAGGTCGTCAGGCGTCAGCACGGAGACGAGATCGACCGGCTCGAGCAGGTTCACCTTGGTCGCGGTGGCGGCCTCGCGGAGAGCGAGTCCACCCGCCATCTGGAACGCCATGTCCGACGAGTCGACGCTGTGCGCCTTGCCGTCGAGCAGGGTCACGCGGATGTTCACCATCGGATAGCCCGCGCCGACCCCCTTCTCCATCTGCGCGCGGATCCCCTTCTCCACGCTCGGGATGAACTGCCGTGGCACCGCCCCGCCGACCACCTTGTCGACGAACTCGAACTCCATGCCCTCCGGCAGCGGTTCCACCTCGATGTCGCAGACGGCGTACTGGCCGTGGCCGCCGGACTGCTTCACGTGCCGGCCGTGCCCCTTCGCCTTGCCACCGAAGGTCTCCCGCAGCGGCACGCGCAGTTCCACGGTGTCCACGGTCACGCCGTACCGGTTCGCCAGCGCGTCGAGCACGACGTCGGAGTGTGCCTCGCCCATGCACCACAGGACGATCTGGTGGGTCTCGGGGTTCTGCTCGATCCGGAGCGTCGGGTCCTCGGCCGCCAGCCGCTGCAACCCGACCGACAGTTTGTCCTCGTCCGTCTTCGCATGAGCCTGTACTGCGACCGGAAGGAGCGGCTCGGGCATCGTCCAGGGCTTGAGCAGGAGTGGATCCATCTTGTCCGACAGCGTGTCGCCGGTCTCCGCGCGAGTGAGCCGCCCGATCGCGCACAGATCACCCGCGACGACCGTGGTGGCGGGTCGCTGTTGCCGGCCCAGGGGGAACGACAGCGTGCCGATGCGCTCGTCCTCGTCGTGGTCCGCGTGGCTGTTGGCCTCACCGAAGAAGGACGTGAAATGGCCCGACACGTGAACCGTCGTGTCGGGCCTGATGGTGCCGGAGAACACCCGCACCAGGCTGACCCTGCCGACGTACGGGTCCGACGTCGTCTTCACCACCTCGGCGAGCAGTGGGCCCGAGGGGTCGGTGGCCAGCTTCTTGCGCGGTACGCCGTGGGGGGTGAACACCTCGGGCAGCGGGTGCTCAAGTGGCGACGGGAATCCGCTGGTCGCGACCTCGAGCAGTTCGTGGGTGCCGAGGCCGGTGCCGCTGCAGACCGGGATCACCGGGAAGAAGGAACCCCGGGCAACCGCTCTCTCCAGGTCCTCGATCAGCACCGCCTGGTCGATCTCCTCGCCGCCGAGATAGCGCTCCATCAGCGACTCGTCCTCGGACTCCTCGATGATCCCCTCGATCAGGATGCCGCGGAGTTCCTCGATCTGATCGGCGTACTGCGGGTCCGGGGCGTGCGTGCTGCGCGCGCCGTCGTCGTACTCGTAGTAGGTCTGGGAAAGCAGGCCGATCAGCCCCTTGCCGGCCGGGAGGTAGAGCGGCAGGACCTTGTCGCCGAATGCGTTCTGCGCCGTGGAGAGCGCGTTCTCGTAGTTCGCGCGGGCGTGGTCCAGCTTGGTGATCACAACGGCCCGGGGCATCCCGACCTGGTCGCACTCCTGCCACAACGCCTTGGTCGGCTCGTCCACGGCCTCGTTCGCCGCGACCACGAAGAGAGCGCAGTCCGCGGCGCGCAGGCCGGCCCGGAGCTCGCCGACGAAGTCCACGTACCCGGGGGTGTCGATCAGGTTCACCTTGATGCCGTCGTGCTGCAGAGGGGCCAGCGCCAGTCCGACCGAGCGTTGCTGCCGGATCTCCGCGTCGTCGCAGTCGCACACCGTCGTACCGTCCACGACGCTGCCCGGTCTGGTGAGCACGCCGGAGGCGACCAGCAAGGCCTCGACGAGGGTGGTCTTGCCCGCACCCGACGGGCCGACGAGCACCACGTTACGGATGGCGGCCGGGCTCTCCGCGACAGGAGCAGCACCGGCGCCCTGGGAAGTATTCGTCTTGTCTGCCATGACGTTCCTCCTGGTTAAGCCACCATTCCCCCAACCCCCGCCCCAGCACAACCCCAACCCGCCCAGAACCCACCCGCCGACCAGCCCACGAAGGTCCTCGACGTACCGCTGGTGGAGGTTGTCTTGTGGGGTTCGCCCCTCTTGTCGGGGTTCGCCCCTTGCTCTGCCAGTGGGTGAACCCGTCGCCGAGGAGGTAAGCCGCCTGTTCGCGGGTCCGTGCGGGTTGGGGTGGAGAGGTGGGGCGGTGTTGCCGGGTGGGCGCTGCCCTGGTCGTGCGGGCTGGGCCTCGTCGGGCTGGGGTGGGCCGAAGGGCAGCGCCGGAGGGGTGGCTAGGCGTGGAGGTCGTCGGGTCCGGCTAGGGGTGGAGGTTGTTGGTGTGGAGGTGGCCGGGGTGTGGCTAGGGGGAGGTCGCCGGGATGGTGATGGCGGCCGGGGTGGGGTTGGTGGTGAGGGCAGTTAGTACTGCGTCGAGGTCGTCGGGATGGAGGCGCCGGTCACGGGCCCGCTCTGCGGCCAATTCAGCGCGCAGTACTTCGATCTCGGCCCGTCGCTCACCTTCAGCCGCCCGAGCCGCATCCCGCTCAACCGCGGCGAGCTGAACCGCACCCGCCATCCTCCGGCCCTCGATCTCAGCACGATCCGCAACCTTGCGAGCCTCACCCTCAGCAGCCGCAATCGCCTCAGCCGCTTCTGCTTTCACAGCGACCAGACTCTCCTGAGCTTTCTGCTCAGCAGCGGCCAGCGCGACCTGCCTCTCGTGATCCGCAGCGGCCAGCGCAACCCGCCCCTCGTGCTCGGCGGCAGCGACGGCCTCCTGCTTCTCGCGGTCGGCGGTCGTCAGTGCTTCCCGGGTCAGCTGTTCCGCGGCGGCCAGGGCCTGGCGTGCGTGGTCTTCGACGGCTGTGGCGCGTTCTGCTTCACGGGTCAGCTGTACTTCGGCGGCTTGGCGTGCGGCGATCGCGTCCTGAGCCTGTTGCCGGGCGGCTCCCAGAGCTTCGGTGGCTTCCAGGGCTTGGCGCGCAGCTGCATTCGCCCGCTCGACAGCCTCGGCGCGCTCCTTGGCAGCACGCTCAGCGGCGGTGACGCCCTGCCGGGTCCGGTGTTCAGCGCTCGCCCGGGCTTCCTCGGCAGCGACCCGGGCTCTCTCAGCCTCGGCAACCTGGGTGTGAGCAGCCTCGACAGCTCCCACAGCAGCCGCCTCAACCTGATCCAGTCGCGTCGTCACAGCATCGAGTGCAGCCGTCAGTGCGTCTACCGGCCCGCGGACCGTGTCCAGGTGCTCCCGCAGCCGCTCCGCATCCAGCCGGAAGGTGCTGCTTCCGGCGTCGAGCCCGAGCGCTCCCAACGCCTCCCGCTCAGCCCGCGCCATCTGCGCACAGGTCCGCCCGCCCTCCCACCGCGTATCCCGGCAGAAACTCCGCGGCCGCCCGCCCTGCAGTCCAGGCCCCGGCAACTCCGCGCGGCACTTGCTGTATCCGCACCGTCCAGCGTCCTCACTCATGCCCGTGAGCGTAGAAGTTAGCGGTTGCGAAACCTGGTAACTGATTCGGCGTTTCCAAAACCAAACCAAAACCCCACGAAACCTGTGTTTTGTTGGCTGCGCCCGCCGAAGACCGCCCCTGAGGAACGTGGTTGCCCTTGGGCGCCGCGATGACCTTGCCTTAGAGGTTCTTCTCTCGGATGTAGTAGATGAGCCAGTAGACGAGCGCCGCGGGAGGCGAGGTGCACAGCAGGATGATCAGTAGGCGGGAGTCGATCTCATAAGTGGGTGACGGGGCTTCTTCCGCCTCGCCCGGCAGATCCCTGACGAGGGCATCGAGTTGCTCCCGGGTTCGTGCTTCATGCGCCCCGGCCACGCGTTCTTCGAGCTCGGGCAGTGTCAGCCGGCCAACCGCGTAGTGGTGTTGCAGCTGCGCCGCGACCTGGTCGCGCTCGGCGTCCGAGGCTCGTAGCGCGGGGCTGGTCGCGCGCTCGTCGCTGTCATTCAAGACGATCTCACTGCTGATCGCGCCGACCTCGCCGTCATTCACGACGACCTCGCTGCTGTTCGTGCCGACCTCGCCGTCATTCACGACGACCTCGCTGCTGTTCGTGCCGACCTCGCCGTCATTCACGACGACGTCGCTGCTGTTCGTGCCGACCTCGCCGTCATTCACGACGACGTCGCTGTTGTTCGTGCCGCTCTCTGTTGTTCATGGCGACCTCTCAGACTCGGGTGTGACGGCGTCCGCGGACGGGCGGTCTTGCAGGTCGACTACCGCGACGACCAGTCGCGTCCAGACGCCCGGGGCGTCCTGGTCCGCGAACCGGGTGGTGAGCCGTTCGACGTCGTCGCGCAGTTCGGCGAGCGCCTCCTCGGTCAGCCGCAGCACACCGCGGTGCAGGTCGACCTCCCGACGGCCACCGGCCTGCTTGGACCGGTAGGCGGCGTTGATGTCGGCCCGGGTGGCATCCAGCATCGAGCCGAGGAACTCGGCCATCTCTTCCGCGCTCACGGCATCGTCGGGGGGTTCTGTGACCGCGGGGGCGTAGACGCGCTCGACCTTGCCACGGGCCAGCGGCCGGTATTCGGCGATTTCGATCAGCCCGGCCTTCTCAAGCTGACCTAGGTGGTAGTAGAGCCGGTCAGCCGGAACCTCGGCGCGTTCGGCGAGCTCGCGTGCGGACCGCGGCAGTTCCCACAGCGCCTCCAGGAGCTGGATGCGCAGGGGATCGGCGAGCGCCCTGTGCACGCCCTGCCACCGCGGCGCCGAGGAACCGGAGTCCTGTGTACTCATCGACCGACCACCATTCATTGCACTGATTTCCGTTGGTTGGAAGATTTTACAATCAATGCAGGCACGCGGCTGGTTGGACCAGGGTGCGCATTCGGCTGGACGCCTTCGCGCGTTCCGTCTGTCAAGACCCATCGAGCGGCACCCACGACGAGTGGGTTGCCGTGTACTTGTGGATCCAGCCCTGGGCGTGCCGGGTGGCAGGTGCGACGTCGGCCCGGGCCCGCAAGCGCGGCGTGGGAGTCTCAGTGCTCCAGCCGAGTGGACGAAAATCATCAGATGCCGCCCTCGGAACCGCCGCCCTCGGAGACGCCGCCCTCTGCACTGCCACCCGTGGAGAAGGCGCCCGCGGAGTTGGCCGACTCGTCAGAGCGAGTGCCCGCCTACACCTCCGACGCGCTAGCAGTCCTGGAGGCCGCGCGAGCAGCAATCACAAGCTCACGAGTTCCCGCGATCGCTGGCCCAACACGTGGCCGCCGCCCAGGCACGGCACCTGGCACTGCCTACGGACCTGGCACGGCCGACGGACCCGGCACGGCCGACGGACCCGGCGCGGATGAGGGGTCGTGGCCGGGGGTTGCGGATCCGGAGGGGTTGCGAGCGCAGCTTGCTGACTGGCTCAGCCAGTACGCGAACGCCGGCACCCGCCGGACGTACGCCTACGCGCTCGGCCTCCCCGTCGAGTGGGTCGACTCCCTGGGACTCGCCGGCAGCGCCGAGCGGACGCCTGGCCATGCATCTGGCCCGCCAGCCCCAGTACCTGGCGATGCACCCGGCCAACCGCCAGGTCAAGTGCCGGTCGGCAGGACCGGTCCGCTGCACCAGCTGGCGTGGTTCAGGTGGTGTGCGGGCCGGGGCCTGGATCCGCGGGAGGCTACCGGCACAGAGGTGAAGGCCTGGCTCCATCAACTGGACGCAGCAGGAGCAGAGAAGCGGACCAGGCAGCGGATGCTGTCCACCCTCTCCGCCTTCTACGGCCACCTCACCGAGGTCGGCGTCGTCCCAGCCAACCCGGCCGCGCTCAACCGGAGCCGACTCGGCCTCAGCAGCACCGCCCGGGACGCCTCGCCGACCATCCGGCTCACAGCGAGCCAACTGCGTGCACTCCTAGACGCAGCAGCCCGACTGCCCAACCGCACGCGCCACCGCGACCTGTACTCCGCCCGCGCGGTGGCCGTTGTCGCCCTGCTGACCCTTGGCCTCCGAGTCTCCGAACTGGTCGGCCTAGACCGCGACAGCCTCGTCGTATCCGGGGGAGAGCCGATGCTGCGAGTACTAGGCAAGGGCGGCATCCACCGCGAGGTCTACCTAACCCAGCTAGCAGCCAACGCACTCCGCGACTACCTGACCGAGGGAGACCGCACCAGCAAAGCATCCACCCCAGCCCTCCGAGGCCGAACCAGCGCCGGACGAACACCCCTGATCGCCACGCGCGACGGAGGACGCTGCTCCCGCTTCGACGTCAACGCCCTGCTCCGGCGGATCGCAGTACAGGCCGGTCCTGCGCTAGCCGACGTCGCCGACCGAGTGCATCCCCACGCCCTCCGGCACGCTTACGTGACCATCGCCCTCGAGCAGGACGCCCGCATCCAGCACGTCCAGGCGGACGTCGGCCACGCCACCATCTCCACCACCCAGTACTACGACCGCGGCCGCCGCACCCGGGACACCACAGCGGCGGATCTGGTCGAAGCCGCCATCAACGCGGCCGGCGACGTACGGCGGACGTCAGGTTGATCGCCGCGGACCCCCGGCATCGGTACATTCGCCGCATGCGCAGGGGATTCTTCACCGCCGTCGTCTCGATCTTCGTCGGGTTCGTGCTGGCCGGGTTCGCGGTACCGGCGGTCGCCGCCTCGTCGCTCAGCGGCGACGTGATCGATTCGATGCAGTTCACCTACGAGGTGACTCCGGACGGCGTGCTGCAGGTGCGCGAGGAGATCGTCTACCGCTTCGGGCCGAGCTCCGGCCGGCACGGCATCGTCCGGGATCTCGTCATCCGCGAGCCGTACGTCGACGACGACTCGAAGGACCAGCGCTACGACATCTCGAACGTCAGTGTGTCCAGCCCGTCCGGTGACAGCGCCGAGTTCACCGAGACCGTGAACAAGGCGAACAACGACCGCGACCAGACCCTGCAGCTGAAGATCGGTTCGGCGAACCGGACGGTCACCAACCCGACGGCGACGTACGTGATCGAGTACGAGGTGCGCGGGTCGTTGCGGCACTTCGACGACCACAGCGAGCTGTACTGGGACGCCACCGGCACGCTCACCGAGGCGGTCACCAAGAACGTCTCAGTCAGCGTGACTGTCCCCCAGGGCGTGCAGGCGGCCACCTGCTTCGCCGGTCCGCAGGGATCGACGACAGCTTGCGACAGCGCGACGGTGTCGGGTGGAGTCGGTCAGTACAGGCAGGCATTGCTGGATTCGTTCAACGGGCTGACGGTCGTCGCGTCGATTACTGCCGGTGCGGTCACCAACGACACCCCGCTCCTGTCCGACGCGCCAGGGTTGCTCGAACGCCAAGGGCTCACGGTCGGCGGGCTCATCGCCTCCGGCGTCGTCACCATCGGGGCGATCATCGCGGCGGTGCTCTACGGCAGGAACGGCAACAAGGACCAGCGCTTCGCAGGTATGCCGCCGGGCACCTTCCCGCCCGACGGGATGGCTGCGCAGGTGGTCAAGGACGACCTGAGGGAGGACCAGATCCCGGTGGCATTCTCGCCGCCGCGCATCCCGGTCGCCGAAGGTGGTCTGCTGATCGACGCGAAGGCGAACACGACGGAGACCGCCGCGACGCTGATCGATCTCGCGGTCCGTGGCGCCGTCCGGATCGACAACAACGGCCCGGAGCAGAAGGCCGTACTGCTGAACCCGGCCGCCGCCACCATCCCGCACGAGCAGGTCCTGATGCAGGGGCTGTTCCCGACCCTGCAGCCGGGGTCGGAGATCGTCCTCGAGCGCAGGCCGACCGGCGACACCTCCATGCGCCAGGCCCACGACGCGATGATCGGCCAGTTGCGTCAGCAGATCCAGCAGCGTCAGTGGTACCTGCGGATGCCTCGCGCAGGCGGTGGTTCCAGCTTCGCCAGCGGCGCTCGCTGCGCCTGTATCGCGATGGTCGGCTTCTGGGTGTTCGGAGCGGGCTTCGCCGGTACTGCGATCGCGGCCGCCACGGGTGGTCTGGGTCGTGCCGCGAGCATCGCGATCCCGGTGCTGGCGGTGATCGTCGCCATCGGGCTGTGGATCGGCAAGCGGTCGCAGGGCCAGCGCAACCCGGCCGGCCGGGCGGTGACGGACCAGTTGATCGGGTTCCGGACCTATCTCGCCACGGCCGAGGCCGACCAGCTCCGGTTCGAGGAGGGCGAGGACATCTTCAGCAAGTACTTGCCCTGGGCAATCGCCTTCGGGCTGGCGGACCGCTGGCAGCGGGTCTGCGCCCAGCTGGTCGCCGCCGGACGGATCACGCCGGATCCCTACTGGTACTCCGGTCCCGCGTACTACAGCTCGGGTTTCGCCGCTGGAAGCATCAGCCAGACCGTGGCGAACACCTTCGACCCACCCCCGGCACCGGCCGGCAGCGGCGGGGGAGGCGGCAGCTCGTCCGGCTTCAGCGGCGGATCCTCCGGCGGAGGCGGCGGAGGCGGCGGCACCAGCTCCTGGTAACCGCCAGAGGTCAGCCGGGCTCGCCGTACACAGGACGCGCCAGTTCGTGGTGACCGTTGTAGGGCGGCCGGGCCGCCGCGCGCATCGCGGCGGCCCGGAGTACGGCGGTGGCGCCGATCAGACGGCGCTGGTGGTGCGGGTCAGACGGAGCCGCCGGCCGCGGTGGGGGCGGTGGGGTCGGCGCCGTTGTCGCCCACCGTCTCGCGGGCGAGGAAGTCCTCCAGGTGGAAGAGGTTGTCGCCGGCGCGCTTGGCGACGTTGACGAGGGTCGTCATCGCGGCGACCTCCTCGACCTGCTCCTTGAGGAACCACTGCATGAACTGCTCGCCGACGTAGTCGCTGTCGTCGCGCGCGGTCCGGGCCAGCGTCTCGATCTGCTTGGTGACGGTGATCTCCTGCTGCAGCGCGAGTTCGAGCGGCTCCAGCGCGGTGTCGAAGTCGTTCACCACGTCGCCGACACCCGGGATGTGCGGCCGGATGTCCATGTCGAGCAGGTACTGAACCATCATCATCGCGTGGTTGCGCTCTTCCAGGGACTGCTTGTAGAAGTGCGACGCGAGTTGGGGCAGATCCTGATCGTCGAACCAGACAGCCACTGCCGTGTACTGCTGTGCCGCCGTGAATTCGTTGCGAATCTGTTCTTGAAGGAGTTTCTGGTACGTGCTCATCAAGTCAATGTAGTGGTCGACCGCCCCGATAACATCGTTGGTCAGCCTGACCTAACCGTGTGTCACCGACCACCCTGCACATGCGAACGGATCGCGGGCAGGTTGCCGAGCGGAGCGAAATAGCCGGCCACTCCGTGGTCGAAGGTGATCGCCGCGATGCCCTGCTGCAACCACACCGGCGCCTGGGCGACCGCGTCCTCGGGAGCCAGTGCGAGCACCTGGACCTCGGCGTCCGCGGGCACCAGCCCGTTGTCGATCGCGAACCCCCGGGCCCGTTGCGCGGAGGTGAAGGCCATCAGGAACGGCTGGTCCTGGTGCACTCCGACGAACGGCTGCGGGTTACCCGGCTCACCGCGCTGGACGAAGTACCAGCGGTCCAGCAAGAACGTTGCCTCCCACAACTTCTCCTGGTTCTCTTTGCTGGGATCGGCCGCCACCGCCTGGGCCAGGGCGTCGGTGACACTGGGTTCGAGTGCTTCGGTCATACCTAGACCGTACGAGATCGGTGGTCCCCGAGGCGCACTGTCTCAGTGTCGTCACCGGGCAATGTGATGGTGATCTCGTGCCCGGCGACGGCGACCTGGATTCCCTCGGCGAGTGCCTCGGGACGGATCGCGTCACGGGTCAGCAACACCACGTGCACGAGCACCAGCGGCTCACCTTCGTGGCTCACCGTCAGGTACGGCGTGGCGGAGTGCGGCCCGAACGGGTTCGCCCCGAGATCGCGGTGCAGGCCGGCCTCGTCGTACCCGTGCAGGTTGACGACGGCGGACATCAGCCCGTCCGAGTTCCGTGCCGCGGACCAGGCGGGCGCCTCGCCGACAGTTGCTGTAGGCAAGGAGTCACCGGCGACGGCGTACCCGCCGCTGCGGACCAGTGCGCCGGCCGGTCCTTCGACCAGCGAGCAGCGGATCTCCCAGCCGCCGTGCACGACCGAGGCGGTCTCGATCCGCCACGGTCCCTCGCTGCCGAGCCATGCCTTGTGCCAGGACGCCGCCGACCGCGTGCCGACCCCGAGGCGGCGGATCCGGCCGCGGTGGCTGGACCTGCCGTGCTGATCGACGAGCGAGGTGAGGTTGTCGACCCGCTGCAGTGACGCCGCGTCGGAGATCTCCGGCCCCGCATGGTTCGCGTACGCCAGCCGGTCGTAGTGCGGGTCAGCCGCAGGCTCCACACCCTCCGGCTCGGCGGGCGGTGCGTGGTCGGCGCCGTGGTTGATCAGCCGCACCACCTGGTCGTGCCGGCTCGCGTGCACGAGCCAGCCCGGCGCGGGCATCGCCCGGACCTGGTCCGCGTCGTCGAGCGGCACCGTCTCCTCGGGATCCGTCCACACCGCGTGCTCCGGCGGCAGCAGCAGCCCGATGAACCCCTTGCTGGCCCAGTACGGCGAACCAGGCCCGGAGTACGCCTGAGTCGTCGGCAGGAAGGTGTCATACCACCCGAGCGTCAGCAGCCCGCGCTCATCCGGTACGCCGTGCTGCACGAAGTGCCGCGCGATTCCCGAGCACAGCCGCCGAGTCTGCCCCGGGGAGAGGGGGGTGGCGTCGAGCACGGCCCCCATCCAGTACGGCGCGGCCGCGGCCATCCGGTACGTGAGCGACCTCCCCTGGTAGACGGGTGCGCCGTCGTTCCCGACCAGGTGCACCGCGTCCTCCAGGAACAGCCTCAGCCGCTCCCGGTAGGCCTTCAGTCGATCGTCGTACTCCGTGCCGGGGGTTGCGGCGGCCATCCGGGTCCACAGACCCGGGTAGAGGTGCATGGCCCAGCCGATGTAGTTGTCGAAGTTCTGCCCGTCGCCGTCGGAGTACCAGCCGTCACCGACGTACCAGTCCTCGATCCGGTCCAGGCCGCCCTCGATGTCGTCCTTGGAGTACGGCGCACCCACCGACGCCAGGAACTGCTCGCTGACGACCTGGAACAACCGCCAGTTGTTGTCGTGCGTGGTGGACCCGATGAACCCGCCCAGCCACTCCGCGACGTGCTCCTGGGCGCGGGTGTCCAGCCGGTCCCAGATCCACTCGCGGGACTCGTGCAGCGCGACCGCGATCGCGGCGGCCTCCACCATCTGCTGCGAGCGCGGGGTCAGCCGCAGCCACGCCTCGGGGTGGTCCGGGTTCGCGCCGTTGGCGACACCGCGGGCATACCGCTCGACCAGCTTCTCGCAGCCCTCGCCACGGACGCCCGCGATCCGGAAGGCGGCGAGCATGAAGGACCGTGCGAACCCTCGAGTTCGTCCGAATCGGTGCCGGACCGGCTCGGGCGTCCGGGCAGCACGACGCGGGCGGCGCCGGGGGAGAAGTACGGCACGAGGGAGTCGAGCAGGTGGTCGGCGAGCGCCTCCCAATGCCCACGAGTCCAGCCGGTCTGACGAGACAGCACGCGGTCGGTGTCGGGCAGGACGAGGCGGGTCATGCGATTCTCCCAAGCTCGGCGGCAGTGATGACGTGACGAAGAGGAGCGCCGGCGGCAAAACGTTCCATCTCGCCTACGGCCAATTCGCCCAATCTCGCGACCTCGTTGCCGACCGCGCCGGCCAAGTGCGGCGTGAGGAACACGTTGGGCAGTTCCAGCAGCGGTGAATCGGGGCGCAGCGGCTCCGGATCGGTCACGTCGAGCACCGCGTCGATGCGCCCCGAGCGGCATTCGGCAATCAGCGCGTCCGCGTCGACGATCCGGCCGCGGGCGGTGTTGATCAGGACCGAGCCGTCCCGCAGCAGTCCGAGCAGCCGCGCATCGACCAGGCCGACGGTCTCCGGCAGCAGCGGCGCGTGCACGCTCAGGATGTCGCTGCGGGTGAACAGCGTGTCCAGGTCGACCAGGCTCGCGCCCAGCTCAGCCGCCTGGGCCTCGGACAGATACGGATCACTGATCAGTACTTCGAGGTCGAACGCCCGTAGTCGCTCAGCCACCATCCGGCCGATCCGCGAGGCGCCCAGCAGCCCGACCGTGCTTCCGTAGTTTCCCGGCACGTTGCTCGGATCCGGCCGGTGCTTGCTCAGCTTGTACTCCGCGCTGAGGCGGAACGCCCGCTTTCCGCTCAGGATGATCGTGGCGACGGTGAACTCGGCGACGGGCAGCGCGTTCGCCACGACCGCCGAGGACACCTGGATCCCGCGCTCGAAGGCGGCCGGGTCGACGAAATGCTTGACCGAGCCTGCCGCGTGGATGATCGCCCGGAGCCTGGGGGCCGCGTCCAGCACCTCGGGGGTGATCGACGGGCAGCCCCAGCCGGTGAGTAGGGCATCGACCTCACCGAGCGCCTTCCGGACCTCGGGATCGGCGAGGAAGGCATCGCCGGGGCCGATCGGGAGCACGGTGGCGACGCGCTCGAGACGAGCGCGCACCTGGGGTACGAGTACCCGGGCCCGGCTGGACTCGTTCATCGCAAGCATCACGGTCGGCCGGGCGGCGGTGGTGGAGGCCATGCTGGAGCCTAGGGCGGTCGGTTCGGATTCGGTGCGCACAGGAGCACGCTAGCAAGCGCTTTCCGAATCCGCTCGTCCTCCCCGCGTCATGTCTGCATCCGGACACCCGCGGGGCCTGCCTGGAACTCACGCCGCGGTCCCGCGTGGACTCCACCCGGATGCCGGGCTGTCCGACGCCTGGTGGCTTGTAGAGCCTGTTGAGAAATGGGTGTGGCGGTGGTGTGGGTCACCGGGTGGGCGTTCGAGTATTGGGTATGGCGAATTCGTATCGGCCGGT
>NZ_SLWM01000009.1:0-297445 GCF_004342085.1 Kribbella orskensis | reverse complement strand
TGGATCGACCACGGCCCGACCGCGCTGACCAACCTGGTCCTGCTCTGCCGCCGCCACCACATCGACACCCACCACGGCCACTGGACCATCACCCTCCACCACGGCACCGTCACCGTCGCCCGCCCTGCCTGGGCCGAACCCGGCCCCACCCGGCACCGCTACCGCACCCCCACCACCAGCCACCCCGACCGCGGAGCGTCGGACAACCCTGCCCGCAACCGCGCCCACACCCCGGCGCGCACCACCGCCGGGAATGGCGCCGCGGCCACCGAGAACAACCCCGCCGCGCAGTTCGACCCCTGGGCAGACACCGACCCGCCCGATCCAGGGCCTGGCAGCCAGACCCGTCCACCCGGCGACCCGACCCCGGGTCCCAGGGCGCTGCCCCATGCCGACAACCCGCCACCGGCCACCACCGCCGATGACCGGGATCGAGACCGGCGCCCTCCCGTCATGCGGTCCACACAGCCAAGGCCAGGACCGCCATGCGCCCGACCGAACTGACGGTCCCACGCCGCAGCGCACCTCGTGCCGGACAGCGCAACCGAAGACCACCCCACGCCGGGCGAGGCTGTCGTGCGCCCCACCCGACCCGACGGCCAGCATCGCGGATCTCCCTGCCCGGCGGCCCGTACCGCGAACCCGCCCAGCCGACTGCCCCGCACCTCGAACCCGCCCAGCCAACTGCCCCGCACCTCGAACCCAGCCGTCTGACTGATCTGCCTGCAGGGCGGCCCCGCGGTCCCACCTCCGCAGCTGCGCATACCTCACGAATGGCTGCCTCTTCGCGCTGGACGCCTGGTGGGACGGCTGCTCCCCAGACAGACGCCTGCTCCCCAGGCAAAGGGAGCCGGTGGTGTCGAGGCTGTGCAACTCGCCTCGGCACCACCCGTTATGCCCGGCTACGCGGCATCCAGCGAGCCACGCAGTACGGCTACTCCTTGTGGGAGTTCCAGGTGCACTAGAACAGCGCGGCCATCAGCTTGCGGCGCGCCTTGACCACGCGGTCGTCGTCGGCGCCGATCACCTCGAACAGCTCGAGCAGGTGAAGCCGGACGGTGTCCCGCTCGTCGCCCGAGGTCAGCTGGATGGTCTTGATCAGCCGGTTGAACGCGTCCTCGACGTGACCGCCCATCAGGTCCACGTCGGCGACGAGTTGCTGCGCCTCGATGTCGGTCGGGTTCTCCGCGGCCCGGGTGCGCACCTCGGCGGGGACGTCCCGGGTCCGCTTCACCAGCTGGACGCGGGCCAGCCCGGCCTTCGCCTCGGCGTCGTTCGGCGTCTCCTTCAGCAGCGTCTCGTACGCCGCGATCGCGCCGTCCAGGTCACCGGCGCCGACGGCGTCCTCGGCCGCCTCGTACCGCGGGTCCGGCTCGGGCTCGGCCTCCTCGGCGGGGCCTGCCGGGCCGACCGGGTCAGTCCGGCCGGTGATGCCGTTGGCGACAGCGACGGTCAGCAACTGGTCGACGTACTGGCGTGCCTCGGCCTCGGCGACGGCTCCCTGGAAGAGCGGGACCACCTGACCGCGCAGGACGGCGATCACCAGCGGCACCGTCTGGACGCCGACCGCCTGGGCCAGCTGGGGGTTCGTGTCGATGTCGATCCGGGTCAGCAGGAACTTGCCGCCGTACTCGGTGGAGAGCCTGACCAGCACCGGGCTGAGCGCGAGCGACGCCTCCGAGCGCGGCGACCAGAACTCGACGATCACCGGGACCTGGATCGAGCGCTCGATCACGTCCGCCTGGAAGGTCGGCTCGGTCACGTTCAGCACGTACGGTCCGCCGGCGGCGGGAGCACCGCCCGGCGGGACTCCGGGAGCGCCCGGCGCGCCGGGGCCACCGGGGCCGCTCGGTCCACCGGGACCGCTCGGTCCACCGGGCCGCGGCGGCGCGGGTGGTGGGTTGCGCAGGGACGACAGGTCGATCGCCCCAGGACGGGAGAAGTTTGGCTGGCTCACCGCGGTCCTCGCATTCCGAGCTCACTACGAACGTTCATGGGACCATCCTCTCCGACGACTCCGAACGGTGCGGAGCGCGGGTCGCCAGCAGCAGCCTGGCCAGCCCGCTCCGGGTGCCGGCGACAGCGATCCGGGTGCCCGGCCGGAGCGTCTTGTCGAACGCCGGGGACCAGTCCCACTCGCTGCTTTCCTGCCGGGCGAGCACCCGCAGACCGCCGGTCTCGTCCAGCTCACCGAGGCGCTTGCCGACCGCGACGGAGTTCTGCTCGACCGAGACCTCGGTGAGCAGCAGAACCCGCCGACCGGCCGGGACAGTCGTCTGACTGCGCCGGTTCGCGACCGCGGCGGCGATCGCCGGCGCGACCAGCATCGACACGGACCGGCTGTGCCCGAGACCCAGCTGCCGCTCGACCCGCTGGGCCAGGTCGTGGTCGAACATCCGCATCGTGATCCGGGCGTCCGGGTTCAGCTCCCGGACCACCATCGCGGACTCGAGATTGGTGATGTCGCCGTTCGTGATCGCCAGCACCGACTGGCAGCGCTGCACACCGGCCGACCGCAGCGTCTCCTCGTTCGCGCTGTCCCCGATGATCACCGGGATCCGCAACCGATGAGCCGTCTGTACTCCGGGGGCCTCGTCGTCCTGCTCGACGCCGATCACGGCGACACCGCGCTCCGCCAGGATCTCCAGCACCCGGGCGCCGACCGTACCGAGTCCGCAGACGACCACGTGGTTCCTCGGCCGGCCGCGGACGCCGCCGATCACCCGGGACAGCCGGGCGCCGATCAGCGAGTCGACGATCACCGCGGTCAGCAACGCCATCAGCACGATCCCGGTCAGCTGGACCACGACGCCGGCCACCTTCGCCCACGGTTCGGCCTCGGAGAACTTGTCGTCCTCGATCCCGGCCGAGGTGACCGCGCCGGCGGCCAGGTAGAGCGCGCGGAGCCAATCGATGTTCGCGATCCAGTGGGTCAGCCCGGTGCCGATCGCCACCAGAGCGGCCATCACCGCCACGATGATGCGGACCCGCCGGTCGAACACGTCGCGCATCGCCATCACCCAACCGGCCCGGCGGACGTCCTTGGTGCGCCAGACGCTGCGCACCCCGGTGCCGAGCACGATGTCGCCGGCCGGATCCGAGCTGTGGACGGGCAGCAGTTCGGGCGTCGCCGACGAGGTGGTGTCGGCGAGCACGGTCAGGTGCGGATCGCGGATCAGGTCGGCGGGGCCTGCCACCATCCGGCGGCCGCCCAGCTCGACCCAGGTCAGCTCGTCGTCCTCCAGCGCGTCGGCGACGAAGGCCGGCGCCGCGAGCGACGGGCCCGAGATCACCACGCAGTCGCCCAGCAGGCTGTGCAGCTGACCGCCGAGGCGCGGGTTGACCATCTGCACGACGATCCGCAGGTTCGGGTCCATGTCGCGAGCGGTCAGCGCGGTGTGCACGTTGCGGACGTCGTCGGCGTCCAGCAGCACGAGCGCCCGGGCGCTGGACGGATCGTCGCCGGCGGCATCGATTCCAGCCCGGCGCAGGATCGCCTCGCTGACCACCCGGACGCCCATCACGTGCGCGCCGAGCTCACCGATCCGCTCGAAGTGCCGCGAGGCCGGGTTGACGATCGCCGTGACGTGCTCGCCGGAGGTGACCAGCTCGGTGACGACCCGGAGCATGGTGCGGTCGGACCCGCAGACCACCACGCCCCGGCCGTCCGGCGGCTGGGTCCCGCGCTGCGGCTGCCGGCCGCGGCGCCTCCCCGGTGGTGGTGGGGAGGCTTCCGCCTCGTCCTCAGAAGCGGGCGGGCTCTCGGTACTCGCCCCACTCGTCCCGAAGAACGTGACAGATTTCCCCCATCGTGGCCTCCGCACGCGCCGCCTCCAGCATGGGTTCGATCAGGCTGCCGGTCCCTCTGGATGCCTCGACCAGCGCGGTCAGCGTACGACGTACCTGGTTCTCGTCGCGCTGAACCTTGCGCGCCGCCAGCACCCGGCACTGCTCGATCTCCACCTCGTGGCTGACCCGGAGGATCTCCAGCTCACCGGCGACGGTGTCGGTCTGGGTGTTCACCCCGACGATCTTCTTCTCACCCTTCTCCAGTTTCTGCTGGTACTCGAAGGCGGCGTCGGCGATCTCGGCCATGAACCAGCCGTCCTCGATGCCGCGCAGGATGCCGCCGGTCATCGTGCCGTCCGGGCTCATCTCCTTGATCCGGGCAAAGATCTCCTCGGCCTCGGCCTCGATCTTGTCGGTCAGCGCCTCGACGTACCAGGAACCGCCGAGCGGGTCGGCGACGTTGGTGACCCCGATCTCCTCCATCAGCACCGACTGGGTCCGCAGCGCGATCTCGGCCGACTGGTCGGTCGGCAGCGCGAGCGTCTCGTCCAGCGCGTTGGTGTGCAGCGAGTTGGTGCCGCCGAGGATCGCGGCGAGCGCCTCGACCGCGGTACGGACCACGTTGAGGGTCGGCTGCTGGGCGGTCAGCGAGACGCCCGCGGTCTGGGTGTGGAAGCGCAGCCACTGCGCCTTGTCGGTCTTGGCGCCGTACACGTCACGCAGCCAGCGGGCCCAGATCCGCCGGCTCGCCCGGAACTTCGCGATCTCCTCGAAGAAGTCCAGGTGGCTGTCGAAGAAGAACGACAGCCCGGGCGCGAAGGTGTCGATGTCGAGCCCCCGGCTGAGGCCGAGCTCGACGTACCCGAAGCCGTCCGCGAGCGTGTAGGCGAGCTCCTGCGCGGCCGTCGACCCGGCCTCGCGGATGTGGTACCCCGAGACGCTGAGCGGTTTGTACGCCGGGATGTTGGCGGCGCAGTACTCCATCAGGTCGCCGATCAGGCGCAGGTGTGGCTCCGGCGGGAACAGCCACTCCTTCTGGGCGATGTACTCCTTGAAGATGTCGGTCTGCAGGGTGCCGTTCAGCTTGGTGATGTCGGCGCCCTGGCGCTCGGCGGCGACCAGGTACATCACGAAGGCCGGCACCGCGGGACCGGAGATCGTCATCGACGTGGTGACGTCCTGCAGCGGGATGCCGTTGAACAGCCGGTCCATGTCGGCCGCGCTGTCGATCGCGACGCCGCAGTGGCCGACCTCGCCGAGCGACTTCGGGTCGTCGGAGTCGCGGCCCATCAACGTCGGCATGTCGAACGCGACGGACAACCCGCCACCGCCGGAGTTGAGGATCATCTTGTACCGCTCGTTGGTGTCCTCGGCGTTGCCGAAGCCCGCGAACTGACGGATCGTCCAGGTCCGGCCGCGGTACCCGGTCGCGTAGAGCCCGCGCGTGAACGGGAACTCCCCCGGCCAGCCGATCCGGTCCATCCGGGGGTCGTCGGACCCCTCCGGCGGGCCGTAGACCGGCTCCACCTCGGTGCCGGACAACGTGGTGAAGTCCGCCTCACGCCGCCGTGACGCGTCGTACCGCTGCTGCCACCGGCTCCGGCCGGTCGCGATCTGTTCGGCATCCATCAGTCAGACCTCCTCGGGAACTGGTCCCAAAATACTAGGACGTCCAACTATTTCCTACCCCGGGGTGCCACCAGCTTTCTTGCGAGCGGCAAAACGAGGCCGCGGCCTGAACGTCAGACACCCTCCCGCCGTACTGCGTTGAGCAGCGCGAGGGTGGCGGCGTACTGGACACCGACGAGGTGGTTGATCGGGACCCGGTGCAGCTCTGGTTCGAGGATCAGCGCCTCGTCCGGCCAGGCGCGGTAGAGGGCACGCAGTCGCTTGGCGAGCGGGTGGAGTTCCGCGGCCGCGCTCCCCCGGGCGATCTCGCCGTCGATCGCGCGCACCAGCATCCCGCCGTACCGAAGCCGGAACGAGCGGTGGATATCGCGCAGGCCGAACGCCTCCGAGACGGTCGCCAGTCGCGCCGGGTTCTCCTGCTCGGCCCGGCGCCGATCCCGATCCGGTCGCTTGCTCAGGTACGGCAGGAAGGCGGCGGTGGCACGGACGAACTGCGAGTCGTCCGACAAGTGCTCCCGGGCTGCCTCGAAGATCTCCACCAGGGCCGTGATGTCCTTCTCCAGGCCATCCGCGGCCTCGGTCAGGACGTCGCGATACGCCACGTCGCTCGGGTTCCGGTCGTCGGCCGCGGGATGGGTCCAGTACGGCAGCTCCGCCACCAGGCTGACCGTCCCGCACCGCTCCGCATACTCCGCGGACGAACCGCCCGAGCTCGCGTACGGCGTCATCCCGAGGCTCTCGGAGTAGTCGTACGTCGCCTTGGCCGAGATCATCTCGTAGACGGCGGGGCCGAGCGGGCGGGCGACCGGGGTCTCGGGCTCACCGAGGTCCAGCGGGAGATCGAAGGCCGCGGCGATCTCGTGCAGCTCCCCGACGAACCCGTCCAGATCCCGGGTGACGTAGTAGTACGCTCCGCCGAGCTCGGTGTTGTGCAGGGACACCGCGATCTTCGGCTTCAGCTCGTCGATCACCCGCATCAGGGCGAACGCCTCCGGCATCACGCTGTCGAAGTACGCCTGCTTGTACTGGAACGGGAACGACCACTCGACCTGCTCGGCCGGGGCCGGGCGATAGAAGTTGGCGAGGTAGTGCACCCGGTCCCACGGGCCGTCGAACCAGCCTTCGTTGAGGCGGGTGCCGTCGGGGTCGATGCAGCCGATGAGGTTCCACCGGCAGCCGGCCCGCAGTACGGCGTCGGCGCAGAGGTCCTCGGCCAGCTGGATCGCGGTCCAGAAGCCGATCGGCTCGTTCGGGTGCACCCCGGCGTACACGAGGGCTTCGTCGGGGCCGGTGCCGATCGAGTACATGGTGATCGCTTCGCCGAGTCGCGACGTACCGATCCTGCGCGCGGTGACCAGGTCGGGATGACGGCCGGCGAGGTCGTCGAGGCGGGCGATGATCTCGTCGACGCCCGGGAAGTGGTCGAGGTCGGGAACGCGGCGGGCCCGCTCCAGGATCGCCTGGAGCGGACTGCCGCTGGTCGGCCGGGCGCGCAACTGGGTCTCTAGCTGAAGTCGCCGGCGGTGTGGCGCAGGGGCTGGAGGACGGACCACAGCATCTTGAGCTGCTCGTCGGTGAGGCCACGGAGGGCGAAGTCGGCCTCGACGAGGTCAGCGGTGGCACGTTCGACCAGTTCGCGGCCCTCGGTGGTGATCTCGCACAGCACCGCGCGGCCGTCGTCCGGGTGCGGCGTGCGCGTCACCAGCCCGGCAGCCTCCAGCCGGCGGACGATCGAGGTGACCGAGGTCGGGTGCACCTGCAGGCGCTCCCCCATCTTGCCCAGCGGCAGCGACCCGCGCCGCGAGAACGTGAGCAGCACCAGCGCCTCGAACCGCGCGAAAGTCAGCCCGTGCTTCTTGAGGATCTCGTCGAGCTCACCGATGACGATCTGCTGCGCCCGCATCAACGACGTGACGGCGCGCATCTGCTCGACGGCACCCCAGCGCCGCCCCCACTGCCGCGACGCCTCGTCGATCGGATCGAACGGCAACGGTTTCTTCCTCGCCATGCCGGAAGGTTAGCCGCCTCTCCGGCTAATCTTCGCCAACCGGCACTTACAGCGAGGGGCGACCATGGCCAGCGACGAGCAGGACTTCCCCCGCCTGGCGGGAGACTCACCCGCCGAGCAGCTGATCAACATCCGCTTCCACTGGTACAGCTCCCAGGCCCGCAAGGCACGGCTCGCCTACTGGGGGATCGGGATCCTCCAGCTCGTCGCCGCTCTGGTGATCGCCCTGTCGGTGGCATTCGACGCTCCCAAGTGGTTCGCGCCGGCGCTGGGCGCCCTGATCGCCCTCGCGGAAGGCGTCCGCACCTTGCTGGGACTCCAGGACAGCTACCCGACGTACCGGCGTACGGCTGAGGAACTCCGGAACGAGGCATGGCTCTTCGCCCAGCAGGCAGGCCGCTACGCCGGTGCCGCCGACCGGCCTGCGCTTCTCGCCGAGCGGGTGGTCGCCATCAGCAGCACCGAGACCGAGCAATGGGTCGGCGCCTTCAATCAGCGCGACTCTTGATCGATTGGCTGAAACTGTCGGCGGGTGGTGCCATGCTCACCGCATGAGCCTGCCGCCTGAACGCGCCGCCTTCTATCTCGCCTGCCTGCAGGACGATTCCGCCCGTCTCGCCGAGGTCGGCCGGCTCGGCCTCGCCGCCGAGGTTCCGAGCTGCCCCGGCTGGACCGTCGAGACCGTCGTCCGCCACATCTCGACCGTCTACCTGCACAAGGTCGAGATCCTCAAGCTGGGCGCGCTCCCCGACCCCTGGCCGCCGAACCTCGACGACCGCGACGCCCTCGAGCTGTACGAAGAGGCGCGCGCCGCGGTGGTGACCGCCCTGGAGCAGGCTGGCACGGACCTCCCGACCTGGACCTTCTCCCCCGACGACAAGACCTCCGCCTTCTGGTACCGCCGGATGGCCCTGGAGACCGCGGTCCACCGGATCGACACCGAACTGGCCCACGACGTAGTCACCCCGGTCGACCGCGAACTCGCCCTGGACGGCATCGACGAACTCCTGGTCCTGATGCTCGGCGGACCCTGGTGGGAGGAAGGCGACACCGAGCACCCGGTCGACGCCACCGTCCGCGTCACCTCCGAAGGCCGCTCCTGGACCGCCCGCCTGGACGCCACCACCGCCACCGTCACCCCCGACGCCGAAGGCGAGGCCGACGCGGAGATCTTCGGCGAGGCCAACGACCTCTACCTCTGGTTGTGGGGCCGCCAACCCGCGGATTCCATCCAGACCGTCGGGGACGAGGCCGCCGCAGCCGCCTTCCGCAACCGCATCGCCGAGTGCACAACCTGAGCCTGTTCCTTGGCCAGCAGCTTGGTGAGGTGAGGGACCAGGTCGGCTGGGTGGAGGCCGAGTGGTTCGAGCATGTCCGGTCCGGCCCAGAGCAGCTCGAAGCTGTTGTTCTCGCTGTGCGCTTCTGCTTCGGGCCCGGACAGGACCGGCGTTCCGACGACGTCAGCCATCAGGAAGTACTCCGCGGGCCGCCCGTTGTGCAGCCCGGTCCAGAGCAGCCGATCGATGCGCGCTTCGAGAGTCGTTTCCTCCCTCAACTCCCGGAGCGCAGCCTCTTCGATGGTCTCGCCTGCCTCGACGTGCCCGCCGGGCAGCACGGCGTACTGATGACCGCGGCAGTTCAGCCCCGGCCAGCGCGCGTCATCGCACATGACACAGAGGTCGGCACTCTCATGCCGCAGATACCGCTTGATGACCAACACCCTGCCACCAGCCACAACAACAGCAACCGCCCGAGGAATCCCCACACCCCGCACCCTGCCAGCCCCCACCGACACTTTTCCGCCGGCCCGCGATCCTGCCCCCGTCGCTCCGCCCAACCCCCAGCAGCCGAGCCGGACCGCCAGCCGGAGCGCTAGTCGTGGTCGGGGTCGTCGGTCCAGTTGGCTCGTTCGGAGTTGAAGATCGACTTGCTGGCGCTGCCGGTGACGCGGGTGGGGGCATGGTGAGCGGGGGCCGTGGTGGTGGTGACCTCTTGGGCCGAGTCCATGCCGATCGGGCCGGTGCCGTCGTCGTCGGAGTCGTCGTCATCGTCTCCTTGGATGACGTCGACGCTGGCGGAGGCTCGCAGGCCGGTGCGCTGGATGACGCGCTGGATCGTCAGGTCACGGTCGTCGGGCCGGCTGACGTACCTGATCTCGCGGAAGCCCTGGTCCTGCGCCGCGGACTCGAAGACGAAGTGGCCGTAGCCGAGGAGCCGCCCGTGGATCGGCTTCTTCAGCGTGATGTCGAGGATTCGCGCGATCGGGGTGGTCGCGACGGTCTGGGAGAAGACGCCCCGGATCCGCATCACCCGCATGTTGGTGACGACGAACCTGTCCCGATGCTCGGTCAGGAACCGCCAGAACGCGTGCCCCAGCAGGACCAGGACGATCACCAGCAGCACGCCCGTCGCGTTCAGCGGCGTCCACAGCATCGCCACCAGCAGCGCGGTCGCGAGCACGACCTCGAGCATCGGCATGGTGAACACCACCCAGTGGTGCCGCACCTCGTCGATGACGACCTCACCCTCGTCCGAGATCAGATGGCGCCTGACCTTCGGATCGAAGATCCTGAAGAGGCCTATCCCGGCCATCCACTCACTCCTCTGTCCACCCCGCCGTCGGCCCCGCGGCGTTCACCACAGCCGTCACATCCACCACAGTCAAGTGTCCCGCACGAATGCTCATCACGGGACACTTGACTGAATGTTCAGCCGAACAGCGCGGACAGGAAGGTGATCACGCTCGAGAACGCATCGCCAACGGCCGAGAACGCACCTCCCACGGCATCCGCGGCACCCTCCGGCTGGGTGAACAGATAGAACGCCGCAAAGGCGATGACCAGCCAGATCAGCAGCTTCTTCGCCATCACCACTCCTCGTTCGCAACCAATTCGGTCGACTGTGTTGTATCACGGATAGTCACCAACTGTCACTGACTGAACACAGCCCACCGCACAATGCCCACCAGCTACAAGATCCATTCTGTAACGGATCAGGGGGCATGGCATCCATCGGCGCGCCGCCGTGAGACGAACGTCGCCCGACAGGCCGGAAATCCTGTAATGCTTGCCCGTTTTCGGACTCACCGATCCCTGCGACAGATCGACAGCGGCCGTCGCAGCGCCCGAATCCGGGCCGACCGGAATGGCGAAGAGAAAGCCCCCGGTTACAGCGCGGCGATCAGTTCGTCGGCCGCGGCGTACGGGTCAGTGTCACCGTCTGCGACCTTCGCGGCCAGTACGTCGAGCCGGGCGTCACCGTGCAGGTGCGCGAACCGGGCTCGCAGCGCGGTCATCGCGATCGCCTCGACCTCGTCCCGGGCCCGGGAGCGACGGCGCTCGACCAGGACGCCGTTGCCGCGCATCCAGGTCAGCCGGTCCTCGATCGCGGCGACCACCTCGTCGATCCCTTCGTTGCGCGAGGCAACGGTTTTCAGGATCGGTGGCACCCAGGAGTCCGGGGTCCGCTCGGCCAGCGCCAGCATGGCGCGCAGGTCGCGGGTGACGTTCTGGACGCCGTCGCGATCCGCCTTGTTCACAACGTAGATGTCGCCGACCTCGAGGATGCCGGCCTTGGCCGCCTGGATCCCGTCACCCATGCCGGGCGCGAGCAGGACCAGGGTCGTGTCGGCCATCCCGGCGATCTCGACCTCGGACTGACCGACGCCAACCGTCTCGACCAGTACGACGTCGAAACCGGCCGCGTCGAGCACTCGCAGCGCCTGCGGCGTAGTCCACGCCAGACCGCCCAGGTGACCTCGCGATGCCATCGACCGGATGAACACCCCGGCGTCGGTCGCGTGGTCCTGCATCCGGACCCGGTCCCCCAGCAGCGCGCCGCCGGAGAACGGCGACGACGGGTCCACAGCCAGTACTCCGACCCGCTTCCCGGTCGCCCGGTACGCCGAGACGAGTGCCGAGGTCGAGGTGGACTTCCCGACCCCGGGTGACCCGGTGATGCCGACGATGTGCGCGTGGCCGGCATGAGGCGCGAGCGCGGCCATCACCTCACGCAGTAGCGGCGACTCGTCCTCGACCAATGAGATCAGCCGGGCAACGGACCGGGAGTCGCGGTTGCGCGCTCGCTCGACCAGCTCGGCGACCGGGGCAGTCCGTCGGGGCATCGTCTCACTGTCAGCTCACGAGCAGCTCTTCAGCCAACTCTCGGGGTCATTCCTAGTACCCAAGCTATTGCCTCCGCCCCGCTTCCCGGCCCGGGACCTGCGAACGACACGCTCCGGGCGAGTCGTCCGGTCAGTTCTCTGCCGGACGACTCGAACCATCTCCCCGGACGGAGGTTGGGATCAGTTCTGCTGCGGGACTCGGACGATCAGGGCATCGCCCTGACCGCCGCCGCCGCAGAGGGCTGCGGCGCCGGTGCCGCCGCCGCGGCGCTGGAGTTCCAGGGCGAGGTGGAGAACCAGACGGGCGCCGGACATGCCGATCGGGTGGCCGAGGGCGATGGCGCCGCCGTTCACGTTCACCTTGTCGAGGTCGACGTTCAGCTCACGGGCGCTGGCGATGCCGACCGCGGCGAACGCCTCGTTGATCTCGATCAGGTCCAGCGAGGCCGGGTCGATGCCCTCCTTGCCGCACGCCTTCACGATCGCGTTGGCCGGCTGGCTCTGCAGCGACGAGTCCGGTCCGGCGACCGAGCCGTGCGCACCGATCTCGGCCAGCCAGGTCAGCCCGAGCTCCTCGGCCTTCGCCTTGCTCATCACCACCACAGCGCAGCCGCCGTCGGAGATCTGCGAGGCCGAGCCGGCGGTGATGGTGCCCTCCTTGCCGAAGGCCGGCCGCAACTTGGCCAGTACCTCGACCGAGGTGTCACCGCGAACGCCTTCGTCGGTGTCGACGACGAGCGGGTCGCCCCTGCGCTGCGGCACCTCGACCGGGATCACCTCGTCGGCGAAGACGCCGTTCTTCCAGCTCTCCGCGGCCAACTGGTGCGACCGGGCGCTGAACTCGTCCTGCTCCTCGCGGGTCAGTTTCAGCCCGGAGGTGTTCGCCTGGTCGGTGAGCGCGCCCATCGGCTGGTCCGTGAAGGCGTCCCAGAGCCCGTCGTAGGCCATCGAGTCGAGCATCGTCACGTCGCCGTACTTGAAGCCCTCGCGCGACTTCGGCAGCAGGTGCGGCGCGTTCGTCATCGACTCCATCCCGCCGGCCACGACCACGTCGTACTCGCCGGCGCGGATCAGCTGGTCGGCGAGCGCGATCGCGTTCAGGCCGGACAGGCAGACCTTGTTGATGGTGATCGCGGGCACCGACATCGGCACCCCGCCCTTGGTGGCGGCCTGGCGGGCGGTGATCTGACCGCCGCCGGCCTGCAGCACCTGGCCCATGATCACGTACTCCACCTGGTCCGGCGTGACGCCGGCCTTCTCCAGGGCGCCTTTGATCGCGAAGCCGCCGAGCTCGGCGCCGGTGAAGCCCTTGAGGCCACCCAGCAGCCGCCCGATCGGGGTCCGCGCACCGGCCACTATGACGGTCTGGTTCTGCGAGCTACGAGTGGTGTCAGACATGCCGCCACGATACCTGCGACGGCACTGGTACGCGCCTGTCGATCAGGTCACACGTCTGCCGGGTTTCCCTGTCGAGGTGGCCGGCAGCGACTCCACGAACGTCACCTTGCGCGGCACCTTCGCCCGCGCCAACCGCTCCCGCGCGAAGGCGATCACCTCGTCGGCGGTCGCGGCAGCCCGCAGTACGACGGAAGCCTCCAGGCGGGCGCCGAACTCCTCGTCCGGTACTCCGTCCACCCGCGCCTCCGCGACCGCCGGATGACGCAGCAGGACGTCCTCGACCTCGGTGAGGAAGACGTTCTCGCCGCCGGTGACCACCATGTCGTCCGCACGCCCGTCGACGAAGAACCGCCCGGCCTCGTCGCGATGACCGAGATCCCCCGAATCCGCCAGCCCACCAAGGCGCGGCCGCCTCCCACCCCCGGAGTACTGCTCGAATTCGAGCCTGCTGGAGACGCACAGGTGTCCCACCTCGTACGGCGGGAGCGGCCGGCCGTCGTCATCCAGCACGGCAACACGTACTCCGGCCGCGGGCCGCCCGATGGTTCCGGGTGCCGCCTCGATGTCCACCGGCCGGGCGATCGTGGACCAGCCCTCCTCGCTCGATCCGTAGAGGTTGAAGAGCACCGGCCCGTACGACGCGGTCAGCCGAGCCGCCACGGACGGGTGCAACAACCCGGCCCCACTCACCACGGCAGCCACCTCGGCCGCCCCGCCTGCTCGCTCCACCCGCGCCAGCACAGGCGGTACGCCGACCAGCACGCAGCCCGGGTTCTCCTTCAGATAGGCGGCCACCCTCGCCGCGTCGACCCGCCGGCCGACCACCACCGGCATCCCGAACGCCAACCCCAGCGCAAGGAATCCGAGGCCGAACCCGTGCCACAGCGGCGATGTCACCACCATCGGCGCACCCGCCTTCAACGGCAGCCACCGCACGAGTGACGTCACCGGCACCGCCTGCCCGAGCCGCACATCACCTCGCTCGACCTCCTTCGCCTGGCCGGTACTCCCCGAGGTCTGCAGCACCACGCGGCCCGGGCCCTTCCGCGGTCGGCTTCTCTGCAGGGCTGACAACGGCTGACGGCCAGGGACGGTCGGGTCGAGCAGCACCACATCGGCGCAAACCCGCAAGGCACCGCAGACCGCGATGACGAACGAGCGGTGGTTGGCGTCGGAGACGGCATAGCGGGCGTTCGGCACCATCTCGTAGGCCTGCGCGTCAGCCAGCCGGTCCAGCTCCGAATAGCTCACAGGACCGTCGTCGTCGATCAAGGCGATCCCTGTCGGGTCTTTGACCGCGGCGATCGAGACGAGCGCGCTGATCGTCAGGCCGTCCCGCCAGATGATCCGGTAGGTGCTCGGCCGCCCGAGCGGGATCGCCCGGACCAACCGCACCAGCCCGATCGTCACCTCGGCAGCTACCCGACCCCACCGCGCCAGACGCCCGATCGCCGGAACGAAGGCTCGGGACCGGGCGGCGGCCATCACCTGCTCCGGGCGATCCGCAGTACCGCCGCGGTGGCCGCTTCATAGGGGCCTTGGGCAAGCGTTGTGAGGAGGGCTGCGCCCCTTGTCCACCACGGGATCAGCACTCGTGGACGCGTCACCAGAACGCGCCCGATCACCTCCGCCGCCTGGGCGGCCGTAAGGCCGGGCACCCATGGTCCGTACGTCGGCGCGCTCATCGGCGTGTGCACCAAGGGGAAATGGATCGAGCTGGTCGCCACGCCGTCCACCCGGATCTCCGGCGCGATGCAGCGCAACCACGTCTCGAACGCCGTCTTCGAGGCGCTGTAGACGGCCCAGTGCGCGGCCGGCAGGTCCACGTTCAGCGTGCTCACGTTGATCACCTGGCCGGTCCCCCGAGCCCGCATCTGCGGCAGCAGCCCGGTCAGCAGCCGGACCGGGCCGAGGTAGTTGACCGAGTTCGTCCGGGTCACGTCGTGCCACCGATCGGTGGTGTCCGCCAGCGACCGCCGGATCGACTTGCCGGCGTTGCTGACCACCACGTCGACCCGCCCGTAGTCCACCAGCACGTCCTGGACCAGCCGATCCACCGCGTCGAGATCCGCCAGATCAACCGGGTACGCCGCCGCGTGGCCCCCGACCGCGGTGATCCGATCCCGCACCAACTCCAGGCGATCCGCCCGGCGCGCGGCGAGCAGGACGGTGGCTCCAGCCGCGCCGAGGAGCTCCGCCGTCGCCTCGCCGATCCCCGAGGAAGCACCGGTGACGAGCACGATCCGGTCGTCCGCGGCGCGCTCGAGACGCGCGGTATCCACCCGTGACCAGGACGGTCCGAGCAGCAACCGGTAGATGTCGTGCGTCACATACATCGGACCAACCAGTGTCGCATCGACCACAGTCATTGGATTACTTCTCCGGACTGGGTCACTCTGACGGTTATGGACCACCTCACGGCCACCAAGACCCTGTTCGAGGCGATCGACCACGTCGGCATCGCCGTGGCGGACTTCGACGCGGCGGTGCGGTTCTATGCCGAGACCTTCGGCATGACGGTAGCCCACGAGGAGATCAACGAGGAGCAGGGCGTCCGCGAGGCGATGCTGTCGGTCGGCCAGAGCGGCTCGTCGATCCAGCTGCTGGCCCCACTGTCGGACTCCGCCCCGATCGCGCGGTTCATCGAGCAGCGCGGCCCGGGCATCCAGCAGTTGGCGTACCGGGTGCGCGACCTCGACGCGGTCTCCGCCGTACTGCGGGAGCGCGGCGCGCAACTCCTGTACGACGAGCCGAAGCGAGGCACCGCGGGCTCCCGGGTCAACTTCATCCACCCCAAATCCGCCGGCGGCGTACTGGTGGAACTCGTCGAGCCGGCCGCGTCCGCCGCGCACTGACCCGAACGCCCGGGCCCCACCGGCTCGTGGACAACACAGCGTCACGTCGACTCCGCCACGGAACGGAGTTGGCCGATCACCGTCGCAGAACGTGACATTCTTCCGGTGTTCTCGGCACGCCGAGTGGTCCATTGCGGATTACCCTGTTGAGGTGCTGATCGACAGCGCTACCGAACGTCAACACCGTGGTCACGCCGGGTTCCAGCACGACGCCTTCGTCTACATCGATGACGAGGAGTTCGTGCGCCAGACGGCGTCCTTCGTCCGCGACGGTCTGGAGTCCGGCGAGGTGGTGCTGGCTGCCCTCCCCCAGTCTCAGATCAAGCTGCTGCGGGACGACCTGGGCACCGACGCGGACGAGGTCACGTTCGTCGACATCACCACCGTCGGCCGGAACCCCGCCCGGATCATCCCGTTGTGGCGCGAGCTGCTGGTGAAGCACCCCGACAGCGCCGTTCGCGGTATCGGCGAACCGGCGTACGTCGGTCGCAACGAAGCCGAGTTCGAGGAGGCGAAGCTGCACGAAGCGCTCCTGAACGTCGCGTTCGAGTACGCCGGCCCCTTTCGCCTCCGCTGCCCGTACGACGCCTCCGTCCTCTCCCGCGATCTGGACCCCACCGACAACCACCCGCTTGTGTTCGAGCACGACGGGGAGTGGCGCCAAAAGGCCAGCTGGGCCGAGGTCGCCCGGGAGATCTTCCGTACGCCACTGCCCGCCGCGCCGCCGTACGCCGAGCGCAAGGAGTTCGGGCTGACGGACCTGACCGGCATCCGGGCCTGGGTGAACCGGACCGCGCAGGCGCAGGGGCTGTCGTTCGACCGGATCGACGACCTGGCGCTGGCGCTGCACGAGATCTGCACCAACACCATCCGCTTCGGCGGCGGCCGCGGCACGCTCTCGCTGTGGATCTGCGACCGCCTGCTGATCTGCGACGTCGAGGACCACGGCCGGATCGACGACCTGCTCGTCGGCCGGGTGCTGCCCCCGCTCGACGGCGTCGGCGGACGCGGCGTCTGGCTCGCCAACCAGCTCTGCGACCTGGTCCAGATCCGCTCCGGCGGCGGCTTCACCCAGGTGCGCCTGCACACCCGGCTCGATTGACATCGAAAGCACTCACCGGGATAAGACCACTGACACCAGTGGACTGAGAAAGTGACAGTCGTCTCAACGGCTGCGACCTCCATCACACAACCCTTCAACACAGGGCATACTCGTCGGTAGTGTCCGGGTCACCGTTTCGCTTCCCACGGCTCCACCTATCCGGAGGTACGACGTGAAGCAGATCCTCGACGCGATCCTGGCCGGCGACACCCCCGCGGAGGAGTTCGCGCGGCTCGAAGTACCGAAGCACTATCGCGGCATCACCGTGCACGCGGACGAGACGGGGATGTTCGAGGGCCTGCCGACCCAGGAGAAGGACCCGCGCAAGAGCCTGCACCTGGACGACGTACCGACTCCCGAGCTCGGCCCGGGTGAGGCGCTGGTCGCGGTGATGGCGAGCGCGATCAACTACAACACCGTCTGGACCTCGATCTTCGAGCCGGTGTCGACCTTCAGCTTCCTCAAGCGGTACGGGAAGTTGTCCCCGCTGACCGCCCGCCACGACCTGCCGTACCACGTGGTCGGCTCGGACCTGGCCGGCGTCGTACTGCGGACCGGGCCCGGGGTGAACGCCTGGAAGCCGGGCGACGAGGTGGTCGCGCACTGCCTGTCGGTCGAGCTGGAATCACCCGACGGGCACAACGACACGATGCTCGACTCGGAGCAGCGGATCTGGGGCTTCGAGACGAACTTCGGCGGACTCGCCGAGCTCGCGCTGGTGAAGTCGAACCAGTTGATGCCCAAGCCGGAACACCTCACCTGGGAAGAGGCCGCGAGCCCGGGACTGGTGAACTCCACGGCGTACCGGCAGTTGGTGTCGGCCAACGGCGCCGACATGAAACAGGGCGACGTCGTCCTGATCTGGGGCGCGTCGGGCGGACTCGGCTCCTACGCGACGCAGTTCGCGCTGAACGGCGGGGCGATCCCGGTGTGCGTGGTGTCGTCGCCGGAGAAGGCGGAGATCTGCCGCGCGATGGGTGCGGAGCTGATCGTCGACCGGTCGGCCGAGGGGTACAAGTTCTGGGCGGACGAGCACACCCAGGACCAGAAGGAGTGGAAGCGGTTCGGCGCCCGGATCCGCGAGCTGACCGGTGGCGACGACCCGGACATCGTCTTCGAGCACCCGGGCCGCGAGACGTTCGGCGCCTCGGTCTACGTCGCGCGACGCGGCGGCACGATCGTCACCTGCGCGTCGACGTCGGGCTTCATGCACGAGTACGACAACCGCTACCTGTGGATGAACCTGAAGCGGATCATCGGCTCGCACTTCGCCAACTACCGCGAGGCCTGGGAGGCCAACCGGCTGATCGCCAAGGGCATGGTGCACCCGACTCTGAGCCGGGCCTACCCGCTCGAGGAGACCGCCCAGGCCGCCTACGACGTGCATCGCAACCTCCACCAGGGCAAGGTCGGCGTCCTCACCCTCGCCCCGACCGAAGGCCTCGGCGTCAGGAACACCGACCTCCGCGAGCAGCACCTCGCCGAGATCAACCGCTTCCGCGACCGCTGATCCGCGGCTCCCGCGCGACCTCTGACCTCTCGCTCCCGACCACGGACAATCGGCAGGCGCTGGTGGTCCGTGTCTTTGTGGGTAACAGTTCGGGGTTCAGTTCGCCGAGCCTCCCCCGGCCGAGCGGCGTGCACCCGGTTGGCGTGGTGTAACCGACCTCTGACAGGCTTTAAGGTGGGGGATTCATCCGCGCCGCCAGAAGGGACTCTTTGGGATGGCTGACGAGTCGAGCCTGCCGTTCTTCGACCGTACGGCGACCGCTGCCGGGGGCTTCCCCGTCGGTCGGCGTGGGTACGACAAACAGGCCGTGGACGACTATGTCCGCGCGCTCGAGATGCAGCTCGCCGACGCACGTGGCCGTCTGGACGATGCGCTGAACAACTCCGCCCCGCTGCAGCGCCAGCTGGACGAGGCGAAGCACCAGCTGGAGGCCAGCGCCAACCCCTCGTACGCCGGACTCGGCGATCGCGCCGCGCAGATCCTGCGGCTCGCCCAGGACCAGGCATCCGAGGCGCTCGAGGAGTCCCGCCGGGAAGCCGACGAGCTGCGCGCCGCCGCGGCCAAGGAGGCCGCGGCCGCCCGGGCGACCGGTGAACGCGAGGCGCAGGACATCCGGACCGTGGCGTTGAACGAGTCCGACAGCATGCGTCGTACCGCCGAAGGCGACGCGGCCGAGATCCGCCGTACCGCGGAGACCGAGGCGGCCGAGGTCCTCGCGGCCGCTCGCCGCAAGGCCGAGACGCTGCAGCTGACCGCCGAGTCCGAGTCCAGCACCATGAAGAACGGCGCGCTGCACGAGGCGGAGAAGATCCGGACCGCGATCCAGCGTGAGTCCGCGGCGCTGCGGGCGCGACTGGCCGACGAGCGCGAGCAGCAGGCCAAGGAGCTCGCCGACAAGCACTCCAAGATCGCTGCCGACACGGACAACCTGACCACCCAGATGCGCGAGGCCGCCGAGGCCTCGGAGCGCCGGGTCGCCGAAGCCACCGAGCAGGCCCGCAAGATCCGGCATGAGGCGGAGGAGTCCGCCGAGCGCACCCTGTCCCGCGCCCGCCGCGAGTCCGAGCAGCTGCTCACCACCGCGCGGACCAGGTCCGAGTCCGAGCTGGCCAGCGCGGCGGACGACGCCGAGCGGTCCCGCACGATCATCGCCCGCGAGACCGAGCGACTGGCCAAGCGCCGCGACGGCATCCTGGCGCAGATCGCCGGGCTGAACGACATCGCCAGCAACATCGCCCGGCAGGCCGCCGAGCTCGACTCCGAGACCGGCGTCCCGTTCAGCAACCCGTTTGCCGCCGGCAACGGACCGGCCAAGAGCAGCCCGTTCTCACCGCCGACCGAGACCACGTACTCCGAGAGCCCGTACTCCGCGACCCCGGCCGGGGACAGCTCGTACAGTGCTCCGGCCCCTTCGTACGATGCGCCGAGCACCTCGTACGAGGCTCCGACGAGCACGTACGGCGAGACGCCGGCCACCGGCTCGTCGTACAGCGCTGACTCGCGGAGCGGTGGTGTCGAGGCGCCTTCGGCCGAGGATGACGGCGATCTCGGACGCGGCAACCCGTTCACCGGCGACAGCCCGTTCGTCGGCACCGGCGCGGGTGAGGCCCGGGTCGACGAGACCCGGATCGACTCCAACCTGCGCGTCGACGCGTCCAGCATCGACGACCTGCGGGCCGACGCGGCGGTCGACGACGAGCCGCGGGACGCGACCAGGATCGACGAGTTCCGGCTCGCGGATCTGGCCGACGAGGAGACCCGGACCACGCCGGTCGACGACAGCCCGTTCAAGGCTCCGGAGGCTCGGACCGGCGACGCTGCCGCCGACAAGACCGCGGACGAGGCCGATGCTGACGCTGACGCCGATGACAAGGCCGACGACTCTGCTGACGACGAGGCTGAAGACGTCGAGGTGGACAGCAAGAACGTGAAGACCGGCGCGGCTCGATCGCCGAAGGACCAGACGTGACGCCAGCCGGCGACGACAACTCCACAAAGACGACTCCCGACATCCGGGAGATCGAGGAAGCCGCTCGCGACGCGAAGGCCGCCGCAGCGGAGGCAGAAGCCGCGGCGGACGACGCCGAGGAGTCCGCGGAACACGCGGACGAGTCCGCCGAGCTCGCGGAGACCTCGGCCACCGAGGCGGGCAAGTCCGCCGAACTGGCCGACCGGTCCGCCGAGGTAGCCGACCGTTCTGCCGAGGCTGCCGAGGTTGCCGAGCGGGCGGACGGCGTGGCGCGCCCGGATGACGGCAACCTGGTCGGCGAGATGCTGATCGAGGAGCGTCACCCGGACGTCGGCATGGGCCGGCCCGGTCCCCCGCTGCAGCGCTCGAACCCGTTCGTCTTCGGGTTCTTCGCGGCGCTCGGCGTCCTGGTCGCGTGGGGGTTGTGGAACGCGCTCGGCCAGGCCAAGTCGGTGCTCATCCTGCTGGTCGTGTCGATGTTCATCGCCGTCGGCCTGAACCCGCTGGTCGAGTGGTTCATGCGCCGCGGCCTGAAGCGCGGGCTCGCGGTCGCGGTGGTCTTCGTGCTGATGATCCTGGCGGTGTCCGGGGTCGGCTTCGCGATCGTGCCGGTCGTCAGCGAGCAGATCAACAACCTGATCAGGAACGCTCCGGACTGGCTCGACCTGCTGACCAAGTCGAGGACGCTGGAGGAACTGAACAACCGCTACGACTTCATCACCAAGGCCAAGGACTACATCCAGGACCCGGCGCTGGCGCAGCGCGCGTTCGGCGGCGTCCTCGGTGTCGGCAAGGTGGTCGCGAACGCGCTGTTCTCCGCGTTCACCATCCTGATCCTGACCCTGTACTTCCTGGCCTCGCTGCCGTCGGTGAAGCGCGCGGCCTACAGCCTGGTACCGAGCAGCCGCCGCCAGCGCGTCGCCATCCTCGGCGACGAGGTGCTCGGCCGGGTCGGCGGCTACGTCAGCGGGCAGTTCCTGGTCGCGGCGTGCGCCGGCTTCTTCATGTTCGTGTTCCTGGAGATCATCGGCCTGAACGACTACGCGCTCGCCCTCGCGATCGTGGTCATGTTCACCGCTTTCATCCCGATGGTCGGTGGCCTGATCGGTGTCGTCCTGGTCGCCGCGATCGGCTTCACCGACAGTCTGTGGACCGGCATCGCGTGCCTGGTGTACGGCGTGATCTACCAGCAGATCGAGAACTACCTGATCGCCCCCCGCATCATGCGCCGAGCCGTCGACATCCCCGGCGCCGTCACGGTGATCGCAGCCCTCCTCGGCGGCGCCCTCCTCGGCGTAGTAGGCGCCCTGCTGGCCATCCCCACCGCCGCCGCCGTACTCCTCATCATCCGAGAAGTCTGGATCCGCAAGGCCGACGCTTCGTAGTACCGCGTAGCAGGAGCGGGTGTACGCCTGTAATGCGTTCGAGTCTGCAGCTCAGGCGGCCTGATGGCGGGCTGTTCGACGGATGGCGTCTTACAAGGCGTCACTGACCGAGCAACCTGCCAGTGGTCCTTCGCGCTGCCCCACCAGGCGAACCTACGGGCGGGAACACCTGGACCGGAGGCCTCGGCCTCAGGGGAGGAAGGGGGTGAGGGTGGCGAGGAAGTCGTCGAGGCGTTCGGCGTGGACCCAGTGGCCGGCTTCGGGGATCTCGGCGAACTGGACCTGCGGGAAATAGCGCTCGATCGTCGCTCGGTGGTTGTGCTGGACGTAGTCCGACTTGCCGCCGTAGATGAAGAGCGTCGGCCCGTCGTACCGGCCGGACTCGTCCTCGGGCCAGGCGGAGATGGCCGGGAGGGCCGCCTCGAGCACGGGGAGGTTCGGCCGCCAGCGAGCGCCCTGGTCGTCGAGGATCAGGTTCTGCAGCAGGAAGGCGCGTGTCCCCGGCGTGGGTACGGCATCGACCAGTTGGGCGTCGACGTCAGCGCGGCGCTGGACCGACGACAGGTCGGCGTTGCGCATCGCCTGGGCGTACTCGACGAAGGCCGGCGGGTAGCTGACCGGCGCTGCGTCGACCACCACCAGTCGTTCCACCACCGCGGCATGCCGGAGCGCGGTGAGCATCGCGGTCTTGCCGCCCATCGAGTGACCGACCAGCGCGACCGGGCCGACACCGAGGGAGGAGATTGTCTCGTAGACGTCCTCGGCCATCTCGGGGTAGCTCATCGTGTCGGTGTGCGGCGAGGTGCCGTGGTTGCGCAGGTCGAACGCGAAGACCCGGTGCTCGGCGGCCAGTCGTCGCGCCGCGGTCATCCAGTTCCGGCTGGACCCGAACAGCCCGTGCATGACCACGACGGGCGACCCGCTCTCGCCGTACGACGTGACCGGAAGCTTCATCAACACACCCCTTGACCAGGCGACAACAGACCAGGCGACAACAGCAACATCGACGGCAAACAGCAACATTGGCAGCACAGGCACGATCAGCGGCGGCGCTGCCAGCAGGCAGTGTGCCAGTGCCGTCTCTCGTCCAGCGACTGACCGCCGCCGATCGCCGCGAGCAGGCTCGGGTTCTCCGGCCAGACCACCACGTGCGGCGTCGCGGGCAGGATCTGCTGGTCGCAGCCCGGGCAGCGGTAGGCCTTGTTGGACGCTGACCCGCTCACCCGGCGGACCATCCACTCGCCGTCCGAACGGCTCTCCCGGACCTGGTGCCCACCCATCAACGGCCGATCACTGACCGGCCGCACGTGCTTCGAGGGCTTCTTCTTCCGGGACGCCATAACGTCACCAAGGCTAGCTGCCGACCCCAGCCCAGCCCCCGCCGGGAGCCCGCCTGTGAGCTAGCTAACCAAGCCGGCCAGGTTGCGCGGGTCACCGATCTGAGCGAGGAACTTGTCCGCCACGGGGAACGGCTCCAACCGGGTCCCGTAGCCGAACCGGTCGAGCTGGCCGGCCAGGTACTCCGCGGCGCGCTTCTCGCTCGCGGTCCCGCCGATCCGCGGGCCGATCTCCTCGGACAGCACCTGCAGATGCCGCAGAGCGCGTTCCGAGGAGAGCGCCGACACGACCGATCCGCCACCGGTTCGCCGCTCCTCACGGAGTGCCGGATTCCCCCTTTCCGCAAAGGAGGATCACCGTCGGCGAGAACGGCTACCGCGAGTGCTGCTCGACTCAACCTTCAGCGCGCAGTTCGGCACCGACGTCGTGCAGGTGACCGAGACCCATCCGGTAGGACTCGATCACGCCGGTGTTCACGTACCGCATCCCGATCCGGTCGCAGTAGGCCTGCACCATCGGCTGGGCCAGCCGCAGGTTGGCGCGCGGCATGCTCGGGAAGAGGTGGTGCTCGATCTGGTAGTTCAGGCCGCCCATCATCCAGTCGACGACCAGGCCGCCGCGGACGTTGCGCGAGGTCAGCACCTGCTTCTCCAGGTGGCCCCAGTCGGTGTCGCTGTCCGGCATCTCCATGCCCTTGTGGTTCGGGGCGAAGACGCTGCCGAGGTGCAGCCCGAAGAGCGCGTGGTGCAGCGCGGCGAAAGCGATTGCCTTGCCGGGCGACATGATGAGGAACAGCGCACCGAAGTACAGGACGAGGTGGGCGGCGATCAGACCGAGCTCGACGCGGGCCTCGCGGCAGCGGCGCTTGCCGATCAGGAAGGACACGCTGGAGACCTTGAGGTTCAGGCCTTCCAGGGTGAGCAGCGGGAAGAAGATCTTCGCCTGGTTGCGGGTGAGCCAGCCGTACAGGCCGGTGCGGCCCTCGGCCTGCTCCAGCGTCCAGACCAGGATGCCCTCGCCGACGTCCGGGTCCTTGTCGGTGTGGTTCGGGTTCGCGTGGTGCCGGTTGTGCTTGTCGTTCCACCAGCCGTAGCTCATCCCGCAGAGCAGGTTGCCGTGCAGCATGCCGAGCACGTCGTGCAGCTTGCGGGAGCTGCTGATCTGCTGGTGACCGGCGTCGTGGCCGAAGAACGCGGCGCGGGTGGTGAGGATCGCCAGCGGGATCGCGAGCAGCAGTTGCAGCCACGAGTTGCCGAGCAGGATGACGCCGGCCCAGGTCGCGGCGAGCAGGATCACGTTGAGGGTGATGGCGATCACATACGACGCGGTACGCCGCTCCAGCAGTCCTGCTTCCTTGACCTCCCGCAGTAACGGGGCGAAGTCGCTGCCCTTACCGGCTGGGCGTTTACGGGTAGGCGCAAGGGCAATGGGCTGTGCCATCGGTTCCTCATCTCATCAGCGGTGGGGAGGCCTAGGCGTACAGCCGCGGCCACCATAGTGCATCCAGCCTCGATGCCCCAGTCGGCGAAAACATGAGTGCAACTACCCGGGTATGCCGGGGTGCAGGGTCCCGCGGGTGGTAGGCCTAACACCACTGAGCCCGGACTGACTCTCCGTCATGATGGTGATCACCGGGCCGCGGTGTCCGGTGAGCGGCTCATACTGAGCTCAGAACGGGAGAGAGAGCATGACGATGGCGCAAGCGGCCCCGAGGCCGCCGATGCGGTTCCCACGGCTGGCGCAGCCTTTCATCGCGCTCGGCCTGGCGATCCTGGCCGAGCTCGGCATCGCCTTCTTCGTGCTGAACGTGGTCGCGGTCCCGCTGATCGCGGTCTGGGTCGGCATCCCGATGCTGCTGGTGTTCGTGCCCTGCACCCGCTGGTTCGCGAACTGCCACCGCACCCTGCTCGCGAGCTTCACCGGTACGCCGATCCAGCGCCCGTACAAGAAGCCGCCGATGCCGGGCGTGCTGATGTGGCTGCGGACCACGCTGAGTGACCCGGCCACCTGGCGGGACATCGCGTGGCTGCTGGTGAACGCAGTGATCGGTTTCACCCTGACCCTGCTGTCCGCGGTGCTCTTCCTGGCCTCGGTCTTCTACCTGATCTACCCGTTCCTCGTCTGGGTGACGCCGGACGGTGTGTTCGACGAGCCGTTCGGTGGGCTGTTCACGCTCAACGTCGCCACCGCGTTCCTGATGGTCCCGTTCGGGTTGCTCGCCTTCCTGATCTGGACGGGTGCCGGCGAGCGGCTGCTCAAGGCGGACGCTTACCTGGCCCAGTCCCTGCTCGGTCCGACCGAGAACGCCAAGCTGGCGATCCGGGTCCGCGAGCTGGCCGAGTCCCGGGCCGAGACCGTCGACACCCAGGCGGCCGAGCTGCGCCGGATCGAGCGCGACCTGCACGACGGCGCCCAGGCCCGGCTGGCCGCCCTGAGCATGAACCTCGGCATGGCCGAGGAGATGGTCAACCGCGACCCCGCCCAGGCGGCCGCCCTGCTGACCGAGGCCCGCGAATCCGCCAGTACTGCGCTGTCGGAGCTGCGCGATCTGGTCCGTGGGATCCACCCGCCGGTGCTGGCCGACCGTGGGCTCGAGGGGGCCGTGAAGGCGCTCGCGATGAGCCTGCCGTTCAAGGTCGACGTGACGATCGACCTGCCGGGCCGGCCGCCCGCGCCGGTCGAGTCCGCGGCGTACTTCGCGGTGGCCGAGGCGCTGGCGAACGTGCTCAAGCACGCGGCGGCTACCACCGCCTGGGTCCAGCTCAGCCATGAGAAGGAGCGGCTGCACATCCTCGTCGGCGACGACGGTGTGGGCGGCGCCACGGTGCGACCCGGCGGCGGTTTGTACGGAATCGAGCGGCGACTGGCCGCCTTCGACGGTACGTTGACGGTGGCCAGCCCGACCGGCGGGCCGACCACCGTGATCATGGAGTTGCCTTGCGAGTCGTCATCGCTGAAGATCACGCCCTCCTCCGGGACGGCCTGATCCGGCTGCTGGAAGCCCACGACTTCGAAGTCGTCGAAGCCGTCGACAACGGCCCCCGGCTGGTCCCGGCGCTCGTCGAGCACCGGCCGGACGTGGCCGTCGTCGACGTCCGGCTCCCCCCGACCTTCACCGACGAGGGTCTGAAGGCGGCCATCGAGGCCCGCCGCCAGGTCCCCGGCCTGCCGATCCTCGTGCTGTCGCAGTACGTCGAACAGCTCTACGCCCGGGAACTCCTGACCGGAGGCGGCGGCGCGGTCGGGTACCTGCTCAAGGATCGGGTGTCCAACGTCGCCGAGTTCCTGGACTCGGTCCGCCGGGTGGCAGCCGGTGGCACCGCGATGGACCCGGAAGTGATCGGCCAGCTCCTGGCCCGCAACACCCGCGACGAGCCGATCGGCCGGCTGACCCCGCGCGAGTCCGAAGTACTGGGTCTGATGGCCGAAGGCCGCTCGAACGCCGCGATCGCCGGCGCCCTCTTCGTCACCGAGAAAGCAGTCAGCAAACACACCAACAACATCTTCGCCAAGCTCGACCTACCGCCGTCCGAGGACGACAACCGCCGCGTGATGGCGGTGCTCACCTATTTGTCTTCCCGGTGATGTAGAGGACGGCCGACGGGCTTCGTCCCCCGGATGAGAGCTCGCCGGATGGCGGGCAGGATTGATGGGAGTCAGGGATGACCAAGTTTTTGCTGATTGTGGACTACAACCCTGGGGCGATCGACACGCCGATGACTGAGTGGGCGCCGGAGGAGATCAAGGCGCACATGGATTACTACGGTGCGTTGAACGACGAGCTGCGGGCCAGCGGTGAGCTGGTGGATCTGCAGGCGCTGACGGGGCCGGAGCTGGCCAAGGTGGTGACGTCGAACGGGGTGAACGCGCCCGTGGTGACGGACGGGCCGTTCGTGGAGTTCAAGGAGATGCTCGCGGGGTTCCAGGTGGTGGACGTCGAGTCCGAGGAGCGGGCGATCGAGATCGCGGCCAGGGTCTCGCAGGTCCCCGGCCCGGGTGGCGTACCGCTGGAGCAGCCGATCACCGTACGCCGGGTGATGGGCGACGCCGATTTCGAGGAACTCAACCCCCTGGGCTGAACGCCGTACCGAACGACAGGTAGCGGTTCCCGTACTGCAGGGCTGGTCCCCGTACTGCGGGGCGCCACCGCCTCGGCCGGCGACGACTCACGCCGCGTCGACGACCACTACCTGTCGTTCGGTACGGGCTCCCTGTCAGAGCCAGATCCGGCGGAGGAATTCCTGCGTGCGGTTTCCGCCGGGTTCTCCAGGAGCTGCGCGGGCAGAAAAGTCAACGACGCCTGTACTCCGTGGGGCTGAGCCCTGTGTGGCGGCGGAAGCGGGTGGAGAAGTAGAGCGGGTTCGTGAAGCCCGTCTCGGCGGCTACGGAGGCGACGGGACGGGTGGTCAGTTCGAGCAGGCGGCAGGCTGCGTCGAGCCGGCGGCGTTCGACGAACTGCTGCGGGGCGACGCCTAGTTGGGTGCGGAACAAGTGGGCGAAGCGGGAGACGGACAGGTTGCTCGCGCGGGCCAGGGTCGCGACGGTCAGGTCTCCGCGCAGGTTGCGGTCGACGAACTCGATGGCACGGAGCAGCCGGTCGTCGAGCCGGGCGGCCTTGGGGTTCTGGGTATCGCACCACAGGAGCGCCGCTTCGAGGGCGTTGAAGGCGAGCGGTTCGCCCTGCGGGAGGACGCTGTCCTGATGCCGGACCGCATCGGACAGGGCGTGGGCGATGCGGTCCGCGACGGTGAGGCTGGGGAAGAGCCGAAGGATGCCCGGGGCAACAGGCGGCCAGTCGAGCAGCGGCAGCCAGTCGGGCCTGGGATGGAAATGCGCGAAGAGAAAGTGCCAGCGCCCTTCCGAGGACCGGCCCGGGTCAGGCATCCCGGCGTACTGCGGACCGCGCCGTGCTGCCTGCGGGGATGTGCCATGAGTGGAGGTGGCTGTGCCATAGTCCTGGCGGGTTCCCGGCTGGATCAGGATCGTGGTGCCCGGTCGGGCGATCACGTCTTCACCAGGCGCACCGATGCGGCCCTTGCCGTCAACGGTGTGGAACAGGAGCCAGTCGGTGGTCCCGCGGCGCCGGTAGGTCGCGTACCCCGGGCCCTCGTCGAACTCGCCGGCCAGCAACCGGCGTACGGTCGGGATGAAGGAGTCCGGCGTAGCAGGATCTCGAAGGTTCACAGCTCGATAGACTATCCACACGCCCGCGGGCTTGGCGGATGCTTTCAGGTATGACGAGCACTGTTGCAGAGGTGTACGAGCGGGACGGGATCGTGCAGGTCCCCGGCCTGCTCAGCCAGATCGAGGTCGAGCAGATCAAGTCCGCCTACATGACACAGGTCGCCGCGGACCACTCGCTGGCGATCGACGACGGGGTGCCGGCAGAGGACCCGCTCGCGCAGTACCCGCGATTCGTCCACCCGCACCGCAGGACCGACGTGGAGGCTGGCCGGCTAGCGCTTGAGCTGATCCTCGACAACCGGATCCTCGATGTGGTGACCACCTTGATCGGCCCTGCCCTGGGCGCCCAGTCGATGTTCTACTTCAAGCCACCGGGCGCTCGTGGTCAGGCGATGCACCAGGACAACACCTTCCTCCGCGCCCACCCCGAGACCTGCCTGGCCGCCTGGATCGCGATCGACGACGTGGACGCCGAGAACGGCGGCCTGGCCGTCGTTCCCGGCTCCCACCAGGTCGAACTCGTCTGCCCGGAGCCGGCCGACCTGACCGAGTCCTTCACCGACGTGGAAGTACCGATCCCCGACGGCATGCAGAAGGTGCAGACCCGGATGCGCGCAGGCGACGTCCTCTTCTTCCACGGCAGCGTGGTCCACGGCTCCCGCCCGAACACCAGCCCCGACCGCTTCCGCCGCTCGCTGATCTTCCACTACATCCCCGAGGCGAGTACTGAGATCGCCGCCTTCTACGACCCGTTGGTCCGCCCGGACCGGCGTACCGTCTCCATCCCTGCCGCCATCGGAGGCGGTCCTTGCGGCGACTATGCCGACGCCGAGCCGTGAGCGGCGAAGAGGCGGATCACCTCGTCCAGCCAGAACCGGGGTGACTCGGCCCAGGCTGCCGCTTCGAGTTCGTCGGCATGCACCAGCAACCGGTGCCAGGACACCGTTCGATGCACCGCGTGCAACGGACCAGCGACCGCCAGCTCCGCTCGCAGGACGTCGAGCGGTGCCAGGTCCGACCACTCCCCCAGGTAGGCGTCGGTGAGTTGGTCCAACCTCGGATCGTCCTCCGCCCAGGTGTCGCTGTCGTCGGGGCCGACCATTGCGGCTCGCACAGATGCCACCGTCGCGAAGGGGTGACCCCAGACCGCGTCGGCGAAGTCGAAGAACCGGAACGGCGCCGTGGGATGCGCGCCGAAGACGTTGTGGACGTGCAGGTCGTTCTGGTCCAGCGCCATCGGGACCGCGCCGGTCAGCCTCGCACCCCATCCGGCGAGGGTGTCACCAGCCTGCCGTACGCCGCCCAGCGTGGCCCGGTCCAGTCGCAGCGGGTGATCGTTGCCGAGCGCATCGAACCAGTCGGCCACGCCATGCACCGCATCGGCCAGCCGCGACGGGGCCAGCGACGTCAACCCGCTGGCGAGCAAGCGTTCCTCGACCCCGATCGTGGCGCGCTGCAGCCCGGCGTACTCGGTGACGAGCCGGCGCCACAGCGGCAGGCGGTCCGCGTCCGGCACCTGGTCGTCGAGTGTCGGACCCTGGTCCGCCGTCAGCATCCAGCCGTACCCCGGCTCGATCGCGAGCGGCGCGACCACGTGTTGCGGAAGTGCCTGGGCCATCGCTGCCACCAGTGCAGCCTCGAACGACTGCCCCGGGTTGTTCTCCTTGAACCAGAACAGGCCGTGATCGGTCGAGTAACACCAGACCGCCGCCCAGAAGCGGATCTTGTACGGCACCGGAGCACCGATCACGACGATCCCCGCGTCCGTCAGGCGTCCCCGCACCCAGGCATCCGCTGCCGCGAACCAGTCGTCACCGGTCCAGCGCCGGACCCACTGTCCACCGGCGTCGTCCTTGAGTGACCGCGGTTGCGGCGGACTCCGACGCTCTACTCGCAACTCCACTCCCGGGAGTTTGTCAGCTCCGGGGATCAGCTCTGTCACAACCGCCGGAGAACCGGTGTCTTAAATGTCGCACCTTGGAACGAAGGAGTTGCCATGACCGAGAACACCGATGTCATCGTGGTCGGCGGCGGATACGCCGGCGTGATGGCGGCCAACCGCCTGACGCGGCGCGGCGGCGTGAAAGTGACCCTGATCAACCCTCGTCCGGCCTTTGTCGAACGGATCCGCCTGCACCAGCTCGTCACCGGGTCCGACGACGCGCTGGTGGACTACCAGGAGGTCCTGGCCGGCGGCGTCGGGCTGGTGGTCGACACCGTGACCCGGATCGACGCGGCCGGGCGTCGGGTGACCTTGGCGAGCGGCGGCAGCCTCGACTCCGACTACCTGATCTACGCCGTCGGCAGCGGCAGCGCCGTCCCCACTGTGCCCGGCGCGGCGGAGTACGCGTACCTGATCGCCACCCTGGAAGAAGCACAGCGGCTGCAGCCGGTCCTCGACGCCGCGCCCGCATCGGCCGCGCTGACGGTGGTGGGAGCCGGGCCGACCGGCCTTGAAACCGCTTCCGAGCTGGCGGAGCAGGGCCGGAAGGTGACGCTCGTTTGCGGAGAGGTCCTCGGGCCCTACCTGCATCCGCGTGCTCGGCGCTCGGTGGCCCGGCGGCTCGCCAAGCTCGGAGTGACCGTGCTCGAAGGCCCCGGCGCGACGGTGACGGCCGTGACCCCTGATGCGGTCGAGCTCGCCGATGGCCGCGAGTTGCCCGGCGCTGTGACCATCTGGACCGCCGGATTCGGCGTACCCGATCTGGCCGCCCGCAGCGGGCTGAGCACAGATGACTTGGGGCGGCTGCTCACCGACGAGACGCTCACGAGCGTCGACGACGCACGCGTCATCGCCACCGGGGACTCGGCGGCACCATCGGACCTGCCGGTGCGGATGAGCTGCCAGTCCGCGATGCAGCTGGGCCCACAGGCCGCCGAGACCGTGCTGAGCCGGATCGCCGGCAAGCAGCCGAAGAACTTCAGCGTCGGGTTCTTCGGTGAGTGCATCAGCTTGGGACGCCGCGCCGGAGTCGTCCAGCTCGCCCGGAAGAACGACGCTGTGACAAGGGCGTACTACGAGGGCGGCCGGTCCATGGCGACGCTCAAGGAGGCTGTGTGCTGGAGCACCGTCTGGCAGTTGAAGCAAGAGGCGCGCCGACCGGGCCAGCTCGATCTCTGGTTCAAGGACCGCCAACGCCAGAAGGTACTGCGGGCCAAGGCCGGCAAGGCACCGGCGGACGCCGGTCGACCGTCCTGAGGAGTGCCGAGATGAGCGACCAAGCCGACCCTGCGACCGAGGCCTTCGTTGCCCACCGAAACCTGCTCTTCACCGTCGCCTACGAGATCCTCGGATCGGCGGCCGACGCGGAGGACGTGCTGCAGGAGACCTGGCTGCGCTGGGTCAAGGTCGATCTGGATCAGGTGCGCGATCAGCGCGCATACCTGATCCGCATCACCACCCGCCAGTCGCTCAACCGCCTGCGCACCCTGCAACGGCGCAGGGAGGCGTATGTCGGTCCCTGGCTGCCCGAGCCTCTGCTCACCGCACCGGACGCGGCCGAGGACGTCGAGCTGGCCGAGAGTGTGTCGATGGCGATGATGCTCGTCCTCGAGACGCTCTCGCCGACCGAGCGCGCCGTCTTCGTGCTGCGCGAGGCGTTCGATGTCAGCTATGGCGAGATCGCGGCGGCGGTCGACAAGAGTCCGGCGGCCGTACGTCAGATCGCGCACCGCGCCCGGGCGCACGTCGACGCCCGGCGCCCCCGCAAGGTGGTCTCCTGGAGCGAAGGGAAGGCGGTGCTGGAGGCCTTCCAGCGCGCGGTCGAGGCCAGCGATCTGCAGGGCCTGCTGGACGTGCTCGCGCCCGACGTGGTCGCGGTCAGCGACGGTGGCGGGCTGAAACTGAACGCGCTGCAGCCGATCGTCGGCGTGGAGAAGGTGATCCGCATGTTCGTCGGAAGCATGCAGAAGATCGGCGGCACGCTCACCACCGAACCGACCGTGATCAACGGAAGCCCGGCACTGCTGTTCAGCTTCGACGGAGAGCTCGACGGCGTTGTCGCGCTGCGGATCGAGGACAACCGCGTCACCGGCATCTACTACGTCCGAAACCCGGAGAAGCTGTCCCGCCTCGAGTGCGAAACCTCGCTCACCCTGCACTGAGCTGAGCACCAGGCCTGCGCGCCGCCGGCCGGCTGGACGGCGCGGGCCCGCCCTCAGCTGGTGTAGTCGCGGAAGCCGCGGGACGTCTTGCGACCGAGGTATCCGGCAGTGACCAGGTGCTCCAGCAGCGGGGCGGGGGCGAAGCCGGGCTCGCGGAACTCCAGGTAGAGGGTGCGCTGGATGGCGAGCGACACGTCCAGGCCGACGACGTCGAGGAGCTCGAACGGGCCCATCGGGAGGCGGCAACCGAGCTTCATCGCGGCGTCGATGTCGTCGACGCCGGCGTAGTGCGCCTCGAGCATCCGGACCGCGTCGTTCAGGTACGGGAAGAGCAGGGCGTTGACGATGAAGCCGGCCCGGTCGCCGCAGCGGACCGGGTGCTTGCCTGCGGCAACTGCCAGCGCGGCCACGCTGTCGGCGACCTGCGGCGAGGTGCTGACCGTGCTGACCACCTCGACCAGCTTCATCACCGGCGCGGGGTTGAAGAAGTGCAGGCCGACCACGTCCGCCGGCCGCTTGGTCGCCATCGCCAGGTCGATCACCGGCAGGCTCGACGTGGTGGTCGCCAGGATCGCGCCCGGCTTGCAGATCTCGTCGAAGGTCTCGAACAGCGCCTGCTTCACGCTGAGCTCCTCGACCACGGCCTCGATCACCAGATCGGCCGACGCGAGGTCGTCGAGCCGGGCGGTCCCGGTGATCCGGGTCAGCGCCGAGTCGCGCTCGTCGGAGGAGAGCTTGCCGCGCTGGACACCCTTCTCCAGCGAGCGTTCGAGCCCGGCCCGGACCCGGTCCACCTTCTCGGTCCCCCGGGCCACGTACAGCACGTCGTACCCGGCCTTGGCGCAGACCTCGATGATGCCGACGGCCATCGTCCCCGAGCCGACCACGCCCACCTGACGGATCGGCCGGATCGGCGTGTCGCCGGCATCGGCGCGCGGGGTCAGATCGTCATCGACGACGACCGGCGAGTCGGGCGCCTCGTAGGTGTAGAAGCCGCGCCCCGCCTTCCGGCCGAGCAGCCCGGCGGTGACCATCTGCTTGAGGATCGGGGACGGTGCGTGCAGCCGGTTCCGCCCCTGCTTGTACATCGTGTCGAGGATCTCGTACGCCGTGTCGAGGCCGATCAGGTCCAGCAGCGCCAGCGGGCCCATCGGGTAACCGCAGCCCAGCCGCATCGCCGCGTCCACGTCCTCGCGGGTGGCGTAGTGCGACTCGACCATCGAGACGGCGTGGTTCAGGTAGCCGAAGAGCAGGGCGTTCGCGATGAAGCCGGCCCGGTCGGCCGCGACCACCGGCACCTTGTCCAGCCGGCGGGCCAGCGCGAGCACGTCCTCGACCACGTCCGGCTCGGTGACGACGGTCCTGATCACCTCGACGAACTCCTGCACCGGCGCCGGGTTGAAGAAGTGCATGCCGACCACGCGGCGCGGGCGCTGGGTGGCGACGGAGATCTCGGTGACCGACAGCGAGGAGGTGTTGGTGGCCAGGATCGCGTCGTCGCGGACCACCTTGTCCAGCGCGGAGAAGATCTCCCGCTTCAGCTCGAGCCGCTCGATCACGGCCTCGATCACCAGGTCGCAGTCGGCCAGCGCCTCGATCTCGGTGGCGAAGGTGACCCGGTCGAACAGCGCCTGCTGGTCCTCGACCGACAGCTTGCCGCGCTTCACCGCCCGGTCGGTCGAGTGCTGGATGTGCCCGCGGCCGCGCTCGACCGCCTCCTCGTCGCGCTCCACGCCGACGACGCTCAGCCCGTGCCGGGCGAACACCTCCGCGATACCGGCACCCATCGTGCCGAGACCGACAACTCCCACCGTCTTCAGATCGCGCGCCATGGCTCGAAGTGTGCCAGTCGCCACAGTGGTCTGGACATGAGGTGTGTCACCAGCGAGGGCAACCTCACACCTCTTCGAAGACCGCCGGAGTGTTCTCCCAGGCGTCCAGGAGCCGCTCCGGGTCCGGCGCCGCCTCCAACGCGGCGGCGATCAGCTTTGGCCGCACGTCCTGTACTGCGAGCTGCCGCGGCTCGATCCACACGGCCCGGTAGCTGCCGCTCTCCGACTCGGCCGGGCTCGACATCTCCTCTCCCGTGCCGGACCCGAAGTCGCCGCTGAGAATCTCGGCCCGGTAATACAGCTGCGTACTCAGCCCGAAGTGCACCACTGCGACAAGCCCTCGGATCTTCACGATCACCCCGAGCTCCTCGTAGGCCTCCCGGGCGGCGGCCTCCACCGGATTCTCGTCCTCCTCGACCTGCCCGCCCGGCAGTACGTAGTACGTCCTCCCCTCCCGGACGCGCTCGATCGCCGCGACGCCCAGCTCGGTGCACAGCAGGATCCCCGCCCGGATCACGCGGTCGCCAGGACGTAGAACCAGCCGCCGACCCGCGACTGGTGGCGCTCCAGGTGCAGCACGGTCCAGCCGGTGTCGGTGAGCAACTGCCGCAACGGTTCCTCCTGCCACATCGTGAAGTGCCGTGGGAGATCGAGATACCGGTTCGACCACTCGTCGCCATCACCTTCGCGCGTGGTGAACGCGAGCAGACCCGCCGCCTCCCGCGCCTTCCGCAGTACGACGGCCAGCTGGTCGGGGTCGAAGTGCAGGAAAACGGCATCGGCGAAGACCACGTCATAAGGCCCGCCGAAGTCGTCCACCAACGCGTTCAGCCGGCCTGCCTCGAACCCGTCCGCCCGCATCATCTCGACGAACGACCAGGCCGCGTCGGTACGCCGTACGCGATAGCCGCGCTCCTCCAGCTCCACGGCATCCCGTCCGGTCCCGCTCCCCAGCTCCAGGACGGTCGCGCCCGGGCGGAGCCGGTCACCGGCCAGGTCGAGCAGCTCGAGCAGCGGGCCGTTGGGATCACGCGGGATCGACTCCCGGAACCGGTCCGCCGCCTGCTCATAGGTGGCCAGGGTGACCTCGTTGGCGCTCGGCAGGATCGACCACCCGTCGCCGTCGTGCTCGATCACCACCCGGCCCGCCGGCAGCGCGATCGGCAGGTCCAGGGTCGGCGCGATCACCGCGACCGTCTCACCGCGATGCTGGTCCGCGATCTCTCGGAGCACCTCGTCGCCCGGCCCGGACGGCAGCGCCACCAGCTGGACCCCCAGGTTCGCGGCCAGCAGCCCGGCCGGCGCCCCCACATCCGCGCTCGCGTAGACCCGGGCGATCCGCTCGCCCGTCAGGCTGCCTCGGTAGGCGGGCGGCAGGACGATGAGCCGCGCCGGGCACATCAGGTTCATCCGCGGACGAACTCCAGTGCCTGCTCCGCGAACCTGGGCCAGCTGGCCGCGTGCTCGAGCGGAACGACCACCCACTCCTTCATCGGCCGGCCCATGCCGGGGTCGAAGTGCTCGGCGCCGGCCAGCGCGAGTGCCTCCTCGCGCGGTTCGGGCGGCAGCTTGAACGTCATCGCGTCGCCGTACAGCCCGGCGAGCATCTTCTTCTCGATCTTCAGGCACGGCATCCCGAACATGCTGCCCTGCACCACCCCGGCGGGCTCCAGCCCCACCGCGACCGCCTCGTACTCCGTTCTGGCCTGCAGGCTGATCTTCGGCTTCATACCGGCAGCTTCTCAGCAACACACCCCACGCGCCATCAACCCCGCCCGCCGAGTGCACTACCGTGCTTCTTCGTGCGCCTGGTGATTGCTCGTTGCTCAGTGGACTACTCCGGCCGGTTGACCGCCCATCTGCCGATGGCGCCGCGGCTGTTGATGGTGAAGGCGGACGGGTCCGTGCTGATCCACGCCGACGGCGGGTCGTACAAGCCGCTCAACTGGATGTCTCCCCCGTGCAGGCTGACGGAGGAGGAAGGCGTCTGGAGCGTCACCAACAAGGCCGGCGAGGAACTGCGGATCACCTTCGAGGAGGTGCTCAGCGATTCGTCGTACGAGCTCGGGCTCGACCCCGGCCTGATCAAGGACGGCGTCGAGGCGCACCTGCAGGAGTTGCTGGCCGAGCACGTGCACACGTTCGGCGAGGGGTTCACCCTGGTCCGGCGCGAGTACCCGACCGCGATCGGCCCGGTCGACCTGCTCTGCCGTGACGCGGACGGCAGGCACGTCGCCGTCGAGATCAAGCGCCGCGGTGAGATCGACGGCGTGGAACAACTCACCCGGTACGTCGAACTGCTGAACCGCGACCCGCTGCTCGCCCCGGTCCGCGGCATCTTCGCCGCCCAGCTGATCAAGCCCCAGGCCCAGTTCCTCGCCACCGACCGCGGCCTGGAATGCGTCACCGTCGACTACGACGCCCTCCGCGGGATGGAATCCGACGTACTGCGCCTGTTCTGACCCGCCCGGCCCGTTGACAGGAACGGTTCAGCGTCGGTGACACGTGGCTGCACGGGTCCCGGTGAGGACGGTGGGTCGGCCGTCCTCACCGGACTTGACGAAAGGTGCTCAGCAGGCGACCACCGCGTCCACGGTGAAGCCTTGCGCCACCACGGATTGGTCGGTCACGAGGCGGACCGAGCCGGTCGGGGTGGTGATGCACGGTGAGGTCGCACCGTTGCGATCCTGGCCTGTGTAGCGGGCCAGTTCGTTACCGGCGCCGTCGGACACGATGACGAAGTCGAAGTTCTTCTCCGTGTCGAGCAGGCTGAAGTGGAACGCGAACCCACCGGTGCCGTTGTCATAGGTCCAGGTGCAGTCGCCGTTGTTGCCGTACGGGTGCGGCGACCCGAACGGGACGGTGGCATCTGGGTCGCTGAGGCAGGGCGGAGGCGGCGGAGTGGCAGGCGTGCAACCGGAGTGGACGCCGACTGCTGCCCAGGCGGCGCTGACCGCGGCCCGGCTCGATCCCGCTACTGCGACCGGGGAGTTGCGGGCGTCGCAGAAGTTCGCGAACTCCGGCAGGCTGGTGAATCCGTCGTAGAAGACCTGCGCGGCTCGGTCCAGTCCAATCGCCGGCACCGTGACGTCGCAGTCCGCCGTGTGCGTGTGACCGCTCAGGCTCCCGCCACAGCCGACGTTCTTGCCGCCGTTGACGGCCAGGTAGTAGGCATGGTTCGGGATGCCGCTGTTGGAGTGCACACCACCGTTGTCTGCCGTCGTCACGATGAATTCGCTGAAGTGGTCCGGATCGGCGTCCTCCTGCGGATCGCCCATGTTCCGGAAGGCCAGTACGATGTCCGGTGCTTTGATGACGTCCTCGCCGATCAGCCAATCCGGCGACCCGGCCGGGTCCCGGCGGTTCTGGGCCGCGTAGAACTCGATCGTGTTGCCCATCATGTCGCTGAAGGACTCGTTCAGCGCCCCGGACTGGTTCTCGTAGATGAGGTTCGAGGTGAACTCGGTGACGCCGTGGGTGAGTTCGTGCCCGACCACGTCGAGGCCGCCGGACAGCGGCAGGCAACTGGTTCCGTCGCCGTCGCCGTACGTCATCTGCACGCCGTTCCAGAACGCGTTGCAGTAGCGGTTCGCGAAGTGCACGGTCGAGATCAGCGGCATGCCCTTGTCGTCGACGCTGTTCCGCCCGAAGACATCGGCGTAGAAGTCGTCGACCACGGCCGTGTAGTAGTGCGCGTCCACGCCCGGCGCCTGGCTGGGTGACAGGAACTTCGGCTTGTTGAAGTTCCAGTGGTCGTCACTGTCGGTCATGATCGTGCCCCGCACCTGCATGTTCCCGGCGTCGTACGTCTCCTGGCGGCCGTCGGCCGAGCGCAGGAAGGTGCTGCCGACCTGGATGGTGGAGAACGTCTTGGGGTCGCCCTTCACTCCGGTCCCGTCGCCGTGCGCGACTGCGTCGTACTGCTTCTTGACCGCGCCGGAAGTGGCGTCGACCCACTGCACCCAGCGCTGATCCGCGCGCTGGGTCACGACCTGGTGGAAGAGTCGCCCGTCGCTGGGATCGATCCGCAGGGCGGACGACCACTCGCCTGCGGCTCCGACCCGCTTCGCCGCGATACCGCGGGCGCCCGCGGCCGACACCGAGGCACTGTTCTTGGCTTTCAGGCCCGGGAAGTACGCGCCGACCACGGCGGTGGTCCGGCCCGACTTGTCGGCCAGCACGGTCAACTGGCCGCCGAGGACCCTGGCGGCGCCGACCATCTGCTGGTAGCGGGTCTGGGTACCGCCGCCGGCCCGGTCGGCGGTCCAGAGTTTCACCATCCCCGGCGGTATGGCGAAGGTACCGGCGTCAGCTCCGGACAGGGCTATCGACCCGCCCGGGAGTGGAGTGGTGGCCGCCTGCCCGGCGGTAGCGGTGGTGCCGCCGGCGGTGGCCAGTGCGAGGGCCGCGATCGCGACCACGACGGTTGATCGGTGCATGACAGGGCCTTCCCAGTCGAAGGGAACGTCGACGGGTCGGCCGAACTCCTGCCCCGAGAAGTCGCCCGTACAAAGCAGTCGTTCCCCTGGCTCCGGATACCGGGACCGGGCGCGTCGATTTCACTCGGGCGGGGTGACAGGAGTAGCGTCCACGCCCGGTCCCGGTCTGGCCACTTCCTGCCCGAACAGCGAAATTTGCCCGATTTCGGGCAAGACCTTGGCGTTGGCCCCTAAGACACTGCACAGTTGACGGGTGATCAGTGAGGCGGCGGCGGGTCCGGTAGACGAACTCGCGGATCAGATCAGCCGGACGACCGGACTTCCGCCGGACGACGCGCGGCGGGTGGTCGCCGACGTCCTGGCCTACTTCACCGAGACCACCGAAGAGTACGTCCGGCGCCGGCACCGCGAACTGCAGACCTACGGTGCCCGCAACGACGAGATCTTCGCCCGGCTCGGCACCGAGCTGCGGCACTGGCCGGTGCGCTCTCCCGAACTCTCCACCCGGCAGCTACGACGGATCGTCTACGGCTGACGGCGACATCACCCCGTGAGCCCGCCGGCACGGCGGGCCTTTCCACGACAACCTCCGAAAGGCATGAACACATGTGCGGAATCGTCGGGTACGTCGGCACCAAGCCGGCCGCGCCCATCCTGGTGGACGGACTGGCGCGACTGGAGTACCGCGGCTACGACTCGGCCGGTGTCGCCGTACTCGGGTCCAGCGAGCTGAAGGTGCACAAGGACGCCGGCCGGGTTCGTGAGCTGGAGGCCTCGCTGCCGAAGCGGTTCGGCGGCAAGCTCGGCATCGGCCACACCCGGTGGGCGACCCACGGCGGTCCGAGCAAGGACAACGCGCACCCCCATGCCAGCGGCAACGAGCGGATCGCCGTCGTGCACAACGGCATCTTCGACAACGCAGGCGCGTTGCGGGCCCAGCTGGAGGAAGCCGGCGTCAAGCTGCGCTCCGAGACCGACACCGAGGTGCTCGCGCACCTGATCGAGCAGGCCGAGGGCAACACGCTCGAGGAGAAGGTGATGGCCGCCCTGCGCCGGATCGAGGGCACCTACGGCATCGCCGTGATCGACCTGGACTTCCCGGACCGGATCGTGGTCGCCCGCAACGGCAGCCCGCTGATTCTCGGCATCGGCGACGGCGAGATGCACGTCGCCTCCGACGCGGCCGCGCTGATCCGCTACACCCGTCAGGTCGTCTACCTGGACGACGGCGAGCTGGCCACCGTCCGTGCCGACGGCTACCGCACCTTCACCCAGGACGCCGCGCCCACCACCAAGACCGCCAAGACGGTCGAGTGGGAGGCCGACGAGTACGAGCGCGGCCTGCACGAGCACTTCATGATGAAGGAGATCCACGAGCAGCCGGACGCGGTCGGCCGGGCCATCCGCGGCCGGCTGGACGAGCGCTTCCACACCGTCCACCTGGGCGGCCTGAACATGGACGCCCGCGAGGCCCGGGAGATCAAGCGGGTCAAGATCCTCGGTTGCGGTTCGGCGTACTACGCCGGCCAGATGGGCGCGCAGTTCATCGAGGAGGTCGCCCGGATCCCCGCCGACGCCGAGCCTGCCTCGGAGTTCCGCTACCGCAACCCAGTGGTCGAGCGCGACACCCTGTACGTCGCGGTCAGCCAGTCCGGCGAGACCCTGGACACGCTGGTGGCCGTCCAGGAACTCAAGCGCAAGGGTGGCCGGGTGATCGGCCTGGTGAACGCGGTCGGCTCCAGCATCGCCCGCGAGGTCGACGGCGGCGTCTACCTGCACGGCGGTCCCGAGGTCTCGGTGGCGTCCACCAAGGCGCTGACGAACATGGCGGTCGCGTTCGCGATGCTCGGCATCCACCTCGGCCGGATCCGCGACGTCTCCCCCGCCGACGGCCGCCGGCTGATCGAGGGCCTGAAGAAGATTCCCGCGCAGATCCAGGCGATCGTCGACCAGGAGGAGTCGCTGGCCGAGATCGCCGGCCGCCTCTCCAAGCACGAGAGCCTGTTCTTCGTCGGCCGGACCCGCGGCTACCCGGTCGCCCGCGAAGGCGCCCAGAAGCTGAAGGAGATCTCCTACCGGCACGCCGAGGCGTACCAGACCTCCGAGCTGAAGCACGGCCCGCTGGCACTGATCTCGCCGGACGTGCCGAGCGTCGCCATCGTCCCGGACGACGAGCTGCTGGACCGCAACATCGGCGCCCTGCACGAGATCGCCGCCCGCTCGGGCCCGCTGTACGTCGTGACGCACCCGGGCGTGGAGATCCCGGCCGGCGCGGCCGCGGTGATCGTGGTACCGAAGAACGAGCCGGAGCTCGACCCGATCCTGCTCACCATCCCGCTGCAGATCCTCGCGTACTACGCGGCGGTCGCGCTCGGCCACGACGTCGACAAGCCCCGCAACCTGGCCAAGTCCGTCACCGTCGAGTAGCCACCGGACCGCCGGCCCATCACAACGACCATGCGCTTGTCCCCGCCGCGCTCAGCGCCGCGGGGACAAGCGCATTGTTACGGCCTGCGACTCCGCCTATCGGAGCTCCGGTCCGGCACTGCGCTGACTGGCCGCCGGCGAAGCTGTCGTGGCTGCGGCCCGGGAGCCGGTCGTCATGGCACCGCTCGCACTGCCGGCCTTCGCGACGCCACCGAAGGCGTGCCGGGCTGCCTCAGTTGTCGCGTCGTGCTGCCTCCCGCGTTCGCCGCCCAGTTGCGCGTAGGGGTGCAGACCGAAGTCCTGGACCAGCCGGCGGCAGACCTCGCGTCCGCGCACTGAGTTTCCGGCAGCGTCCAACCGCGGCGAGAACGTCACGACCGCGAGCCGCTTCTCCGGCACCACCATCATCACGTTGCCCGATACGCCGCTCTTGGCCGGCAGCCCGACTTGGCCGGAGAACTCGCCCGAGTCGTTGTACATACCGCTGTGCCCCATCACGGACAGGACCCGCCCGGCCGTCTCCTGGGAGAACACCCGCTCACCCGTGTACGGCGCGACGCCGCCGTTGGCCAGGGTGGCCCCCGCCGCCGCCAGCCCTCTGGTGTCGACCTCGAGCGAACAGACCGCGAAGTAGAACTCGGCCGCCTTCTGGGGGGCGTCCCGGTCCGTCGGGTCCACATTGAGCATCTCCTTGGCCGCCATCAGGTTGGCGAGACCACGGTTGCCGTGCCCGGTGTCCCGCTCGGCCAGAAACGTCCGGTGGTCGAACCCTGGCGAGCGGCCCATCATCCGGGTCCAGGTCTGCTCGACCTGGGCGAACCGCTCGGACACCTCGAGCTGAGGTCTGACCAGCGCGAGGGTCGCGATCGCTCCGGCGTTGATCATCGGGTTCTGCGGCTTCCCGGCCGCATCCAGGGACAACCTGGGATCGTTGAAGGTTCCGCCGCTCTGCTCCTGGCCCACCCACTTGTGCACCTCCGCCGAGCCGAACTGCTCCAGCGCCATGGCGTAGCTGAACGGCTTCGAGGTCGACTGCACGCTGAACCCGAGGCCTGTGTCGCCGATCTGGAACAGTTGGCCGTCCGCCGTACAGATCGCGATCGCGAACTTGTCCGGGTCGGCGTCGCGGAGCGTCGGGATGTACTGCGCGACCTCGCCGGACCGGTCCGGCAGCAGGTCCGCATAGATCTGCTCGATGCCGCGGGTGAGTTCCGCGAACTCCGCGGGCGACACCGCCAGCTCGCCCTGCAATGCCCGCCCGATCACCGGCTCCTGCACGGCCCTCGAGAACTGTTCGAAATCGAGCCACTCGGGCTGCCCGGGCTCGAAGCCGGAGCCGTTAGTCAGCGCACCGCTCAGCGCTCCAGTCAGGGCACGCTCGACCCGCGGATCGTCGCTCTGCAGCCCGGACTGTTTCAGCTCCTCGAGCAACTTCCACTTCCAGACCACGTTCGCCCGGTCGGTGTCGAGTGCGTCGAACAGGCTGCGCCGTGCCGTCTCCGACAGGTCCATCGCTGGTTCCTTCCGCTGGTGGCCAGATGAGGCGCGCGCGAAGCGGCCACTGCGCGACGACGGTGTCGGCCGAGCAGCAGCCTTCCCGGCAGATGTTTCCGAAGATGGTCCCTGTTGTTACGCAGATATCAAGGCGACCGCAGTGCCCACTGAGCGGCAAACTCATCACACAAGCTGGCTACTTGTATGATGAGTCGATGAACGATCGGATCCGCCACGTCAGCCTGTCCTCCGTCGTCCTTCCTCTCGATCACCCGGTCAGCGATGCCAAGGTGCTGACCGGGCGCCAGCGGCCGATGACCGAGATCGTGTTGCTGTTCGCCGAGATCGCCACCCGGGACGACCAGCACGGGATCGGGTTCAGCTACTCCAAGCGGGCGGGCGGACCGGCGCAGTACGCCCATGCCAAGGAGGTCGCGGACAACCTGCTCGGCGAGGATCCGTCGGACATCGGCCGCGTGTACGAGAAGGTGCTCTGGGCCGGCGCGTCGGTCGGCCGGTCCGGGGTCGCCACCCAGGCGATCGCCGCCATCGACATCGCCCTGTGGGACCTGAAGGCCAAGCGCGCGAAACTGCCGCTGGCCAAGCTGCTCGGTGCCTATCGCGACTCGGTGCGCACCTACAACACCTCAGGTGGATTCCTGCACGCGCCGATCGAGGAGGTCAAGGAGCGCGCATCGAAGTCCCTGGCCGCCGGCATCGGCGGGATCAAGCTCAAGGTCGGCCAGCCGGACAGCAGGATGGACCTGGCCCGGGTCCGGGCCGTCCGCGATCACCTCGGCGCCGGCGTCCCGCTGATGGTCGACGCGAACCAGCAGTGGGACCGCAGTACTGCGCTCCGGGTCGGGCGCGCGCTCGAGGAGTTCGACCTGGTCTGGATCGAGGAACCCCTCGACGCCTACGACGCCGAAGGGCATGCCCACCTGGCGGCCGACCTGGACACCCCGATCGCGACCGGCGAGATGCTGACCAGCGTTGCCGAGCACGTCCGGCTGATCGACGCGCGGGCCGCGGACATCCTCCAGCCCGATGCACCGCGGATCGGTGGAATCACGCCGTTCCTGCGGCTGGCGGCGCTGGCGGACCACCACGGTCTGCAGGTGGCGCCGCACTTCGCGATGGAGATCCACCTGCACCTGGCGGCGGCGTACCCGCGGGAGCCGTGGGTCGAGCACTTCGAGTGGCTCGACCCGCTGTTCAACGAGCGGCTGGAGACCGTGGACGGGCGGATGCTGGTGCCGGACCGGCCCGGGCTGGGCTTCACCACCAGCGAGCAGCGTGAGGCGTGGACCGTCGACTCCTGCGAGTTCGGGATCCGATGAGCGAGCTGGATCGGGAGACCGGTCGTGGGCTGGCGCACGAGTTGGTCGAGCGGCTGAGGGAGCGGATCCTCGGCGGGGAGATCGAGCCCGGGCAGAAACTGCCGCCCGAGAGTTCGCTCGTGAGCGAGTTCGGGGTCAGCCGCACCGTGGTGCGCGAGGCGATCTCCCGCCTGCAGGCGGCAGGCCTGGTGGAGACGTTCCAGGGCCGCGGCTCGTTCGTTCTCGACCTGCCGGAGCCGGCTCGCGAGTTCTCGCTCGACACGTCCCGGGTCCGCTCGCACCGCGATGTGCTGGACCTGCTCGACTTCCGGATCGGGATCGAGGTCGAGGCTGCCGGGCTCGCGGCGGTACGGCGTACCGAGCATCAGCTCAAGGCGATCGGCCGGGCCTTGGACGACTTTCGCCGTACTCGGCCGGGCAAGGTGGTCGAGGCGGACTTCACCTTCCATCTGAAGGTCGCGGCCGCCTCCGGGAATCGCTTCTACAGCGAACTGCTGGGATCCCTCGGCCCGATGATGATCATGTTGCCGCGCACCCGGCTCGACCAGTCGTACTCGGTGGCCGACCAAGCGCACTTCACCCGGGTGATCGTCGAGCACGAGAACATCCACGACGCGATCGCCCGCTCCGACCCCGAGGGCGCCCGCGCCGCCGCCCGGGTCCACCTCTCGAACACCCGTCACCGTCTCCAGGTGCCTTCGGCAACAACGGCTCCCACTGGCGGGTGAGGCCGGGCCAGGACAGAATGCGGAGATGCGCGTGATCGTGGTGGGTGCCGGCGTGATCGGGCTCAGCTGTGCCGTCCGGCTGGCCGAGTCCGGGTACGACGTCGCCGTGTTCGCGCGGGACCTGCCATTGGAGACGACCTCGGCGGTCGCGGCAGCGATCTGGTACCCGTTCCTGTCCGCGCCTGAGGACCGGGTGGCCGCGTGGTCGCGCGCGTCGTACGAAGAGTTCAGCAAGCTCGCCGAGTCCGAGCCCTCGGTCCGCCTCCGCCAGGGCCGCGAGTACTTGGTCGATCCGAGGCCGACCCCGGTCTGGGCGAGCGCAGTACCGGATCTGGAGCGGGTCGGGTCGCCTCCGCCCGGCTTCAGTGACGGTTGGTCGTTCACGGCGCCGGTGATCGAGATGCCGGTCTACCTGCCCTACCTGGTGAAGCGCCTCGAGTCCGCCGGTGGAACGCTCACCCGCGCCGCACTCTCGGCCCTCCCCACCGCGGCAGACGTGGTCGTCAACGCTGCCGGCCTCGGAGCTCGCCTGACCGCGAGCGACCCGACTGTGACCCCAGTGCGCGGCCAGGTCCTCACGGTCGAGCAGCCCGGTCTCACCGAATGGCTCATCGCCGACCGCAACCCCAGGGACCTCACGTACGTCGTGCCGCGTGAAAACGACGTGGTCGTCGGCGGCACCAACGAACCCGACAGCTGGGATCTCTCCGTCAACCAGCAGACCGCGGAACAACTCCTGGCCCGCGCGACCGACTTGATCCCCCAACTCCGCAAGGCCAAGATCCTTCGCCACCGAGTAGGCCTCCGCCCAGCCCGCCCCGCGGTCCGCTGCGAAGCCGTCCACGCCGGCCCTCAAAGGATCATCCACTGCTACGGCCACGGCGGCGCCGGCGTCACCCTGTCGTGGGGCTGCGCCGACGAGGTCCTCGACCTCGTCCGCGAGGCCGGCTGACCACCATGCAGACTGTCGTCCTGGACGGCGGGATGTCGAACGCCCTCGAGGACCGCGGCCACGATCTGTCCGACGCCCTCTGGTCGGCCCGGTTGCTCAGAGACGCGCCTGGCGAGATCGCGGCCGTGCATCGCTCGTACTACGACGCCGGGGCCGCTGTGGCGACCACCGCCAGCTATCAGGCGAGTGTGAGCGGCTTCGAGCGCGCTGGGGTCCCGCGCGATGAGGCTGAGCGGTTGATCGGGAGCAGCGTGACTCTCGCGCGTGAAGTGCGGGATTCGCTGGCTGACGATGGGGTTCGGCGGCTCGTGGCGGCGTCTGTCGGGCCCTATGGAGCGGTGCTCGCCGACGGGTCGGAGTACCGGGGTCGCTATGGGGTGAGTCGTGCTTTCCTGCGCGAGTTTCATCTGGCGCGGCTCGAACTGCTGGTTGCCGCTGGCCCCGATCTGCTCGCGGTGGAGACGATTCCGGACGTCGACGAGGCGGAGGTACTGGTCGAGCTGTTGAACGAATTGGCCTTTCCTGCTTGGTTTTCCTACTCTATCGAGGGCGACCGCACTCGAGCCGGGCAACCGTTGGAGGATGCCTTCGCGGTTGCTGGGCGGAGTACGGCGGTTGTTGCTGTTGGCATCAACTGCTGCGCGCCGGGCGACGTACAGGCTGCTGTGGAGACCGCGGTCGCGGTGACAGGGAAGCCGGCTGTCGCCTATCCGAACAGCGGGGAGGAGTGGGACGCAGGTGGTCGTCGCTGGACCGGTGGAGCGACATCCAGCGCGACGCTTGCGCACGGTTGGGCGGCTGCCGGCGCGACCTATGTGGGTGGCTGCTGCCGAGTCGGGCCGGGTGACATCAGTGCGTTGGCCCGGGCTCTAGACACCCAGGACCTGGCATAGAAGATCCAGGGCTCCGTTGTAGGAATGGTCTGGCGGGGTGCCGTAGCCGACCACCAGAGCCTGGCGAGCAGACGGGTCCGACTTGAACCGGTAGCTGTCGAGCGAGGCCACCTTCAGACCTTGTCTGGCCGCACGGTCGACCATGTCCTTCGCCTCACCCTTTACGTCGAGCAGCACGTGGAGGCCGGCCGAGATGCCGGCCACTCTGACTGCGGGGGCACGGACGGCCAGGAGTTCGACCAGGTGGTCTCGGCGGCGGCGGTAGTGGAGGCGGGCACGGCGTACGTGGCGGTCGTAGTGGCCGGCGGCTATGAACTCCGCGAGGATCAACTGGTCCAACGTGGCCGTCAGGAGGTCCGCCGTGCGCTTCGCGGCGAGCACCGGCTCCATCAGGTGTTCCGGCAGCACCATCCAGGCGAGACGCAGCCCGGGCGCGAGACTCTTGCTCGCGGTACCGGTGTACGCCACGCGCTCGGGATCCAGCGCCTGCAAGGCGCCGACGGGCTGCCGGTCGTACCGGAACTCCCCGTCGTAGTCGTCCTCGATCAGGATCGCGCCCGTCTCGCGCGCCCACTCGACAGCCGCCGTACGCCGGTCCGGAGCGAGCGGAACTCCGAGAGGCATCTGGTGCGCCGGAGTAAGTAGCGCGGCCTGGCCCGTGAGCAGATCAGCCCGTACTCCTTGCTCATCCACCGGCACCGGGACCGGGTCGAGGCCGCGCGACCGGATCACGTCCCAGTGCAGGTCGTAGCCGAACTCCTCGACGGCAATCGTGGTCGCGCCCTGCGACGCGAGCACCTCGCTCAGCAGATTCAGCGCCTGCACATACCCCGAGCAAATCAGGATGCGCTCCGGATCAGCCCGTACTCCGCGCGCCCGGGCGAGGTAGTCCGCGATCGTCCGCCGCAGCTCGATCCGCCCGCGCGGATCGCCGTACCCGAAAGCCTCGTTGGGTGCCGCCGGCAACGCCTTCCGGGCCGCCGCCAGCCACTCACTGCGCGGAAAGGTGGACACATCCGGCGACCCGGGCGCCAGGTCGTACCGCCACTCGGTTGCCGTCGGCAACTGGCTGGTAGAGGCGCCGTGGTCAGCGGACGTGGCGCGGTCGGCGACGGAGGTGCGGTCCGCGACGGTCGTACGGTTGGCGAAAGTGGTGCGGTCGGCGTAGGTGGTGCGGTCGGCGACTTGGGTGCCGGAGCCCTGGCGGGCGGTCAGCCAGCCTTCGGCGACCAGCTGGCCGTAGGCGTCGGCGACTGTGTTGCGGGCGATCCCGAGGTCCTTCGCCAGGGATCGCGACGACGGCAACCGGGTGCCCGGCGCCAGGCGGCCGCTCCGGATCGACTCGTGCAGGGCCTGGATCAGGTCATTTCGTCCACGCCTCGCTCCGAGGTCCAGATGCAGGTCGGCTCCCGTCCCCACCGCCTCTGCCGCATCAGCCGCCGGCACGGAATTGGCCCCTGGATCTTCCATGGAAGTGGACCATACACCTGGGCCGATTCACGCCTACCGTGGTTGTCATGAGCACAGCGACCCACCGCAGAGTCAAGATCGCCACCCACGCGCCCGACTTCTACCAGGCCCTGATCGCCCTCGACGCGCAGTCCACCACCGGACTGGACCCGCTCCTGGTGAACCTGGTCCGGATCCGCGCGTCCCAGCTGAACGGCTGCGCCTACTGCCTGGACATGCACACCATCGACGCCCGCCACGAGGGCGACTCCGAGCAGCGGCTGTACCTGCTCAGCGCCTGGCGCGAGGCCCGGAAGTTCTACAGCGAGAAGGAGCAGGCCGCGCTGGAGCTGACCGAGGCGATCACCCTGATCAGCGTCGACCATGTCCCGGACGACGTGTACGAGATCGCCGCGAACGCCTTCGAGGAGAAGGAACTCGCCCAGCTGATCGGCCTGATCATCACCATCAACGCCTGGACCCGGGTCGGGGTCACCGGGCGGATGGAGCCCGGCCACTACAACCCGAGCTGACGGCCATGACCGCCGTAGCCTTCCGGGCGATGCACCACGGACCTACTCCCCTGGTGCTGCCGAACGCGTGGGATCCGGTCAGCGCACGGGCGATCGCCGAGGCCGGCTACCCGGCGATCGCCACCAGCAGCGGAGCGGTCGCGCGGGTGATCGGGTACGACGACGGGCAGCTGACTCCGCCGAAGGAGATGTTCGCCGCGGTCGCCCGGATCGCCCGGGCGGTCGAGGTACCCGTGACCGCGGACCTGGAAGCGGGGTACGGGCTGCCTCCGAAGGAGTTCGTCGAGCGGGTGCTCGAGACCGGCGCGGTCGGCTGCAACCTCGAGGACTCGCTCGACCGGGAGATGGTCGAGGTCCAGCGCCAGGCGGACTACCTGGCCGAAGTACGGGCGGTCGCCGGAGCGGATCTGGTGATCAACGCGCGGATCGACACCTTCTTGGTCAACAAGAACCTGGAGGAGGCCATCGCCCGCGGCCGGGCCTACCGGCGTGCCGGAGTGGATTGCGTCTACCCGATCGTCGCTCCGCTGCCGGTCCTCCCGACGCTGGTCGAGGAGATCGGCGGCCCGGTCAACGCCCACGCATTTCCGGACGGCCCGACCGCCGCCGAGCTGATCGCCCTCGGCGCGACCCGGATCTCGTACGGCACCAGCCTCCACACCTACACCACCGAAGCCCTCCGCCAACTCCTGCCGAACCTCACCTAGAGCGGAAGGACTCGGTGCTCAAGGAAGGGTGATGACCAGCCGGGAGTCGTGGCCCTTGCCGAGTTCGGGATCGCCGCCGCGCACAAGGACCGAGTGCTCGTGAACGGTGGCGCGGTAAAGGCGGAAGATCGCCGGAGCGACCAGTTCGGAGGGCGGGAAAGCGCGCGTGTCCGGGAGCTTGCTGTTGTAGATGGCGGCGGCTGCCTCCAGCTCCTCGTCCGGCACCTGCTGAGCGGTGGCCTTGCAGTAGACAGCCTCGGCAGTCCCGACGACGGCATGCGTGTCGAAGATCGCGATGCTCACCTCGGGCCGGCCGGCGATGTTGCGCGAGTGCTGGGTGTCGGGCGAGGAGACCCAGTAGAAGTCCGTGAACTCATGCGGTGTGAAGAAGACCGGACTCACCCACGGAGTACCGCTCTCGTCAGCCGTGCCTAACGCCATGTACAGGTTGTCGGTGATCAACTGGCGGGCGGTCTCGACTCGGTCCGGCATGACTCCTCCTCAGGTCAGTCCGAGCAGCCGTTTCGTCTCCGCCCGGCACGTCAACCATGCCTGGTGGTAGGGGTCGATCAGCTCGAAGTGCCCGATGTCCGGCAGTTCCGTCAGCTTGACGTCGTCCCCGGCCTTCGCGGCGGCCGCGCGGTACCGGCGGCTCTGGTCGAGCGGCACCTGCCCGTCCCGGGTCCCGTGCACCAAGGCGACCGGCACCTTCAACGGCAAGCGCTCGTACGGCGACGCCAGCTCGTAGCGTGCCGGATCCTCCTCGGGCGTCGCACCGACGAACGATGCGATCGCGTCCCCACCAAGCTGGACGTCGTAGGCGTTCACCAGATCCAGTACGCCGGCCTGCGACACCGCACCGACCAGTACTACACGCGGCGAGGCACCCGGTGCTCCCGCAGGAAGGCCCGGGCGACTCGCGGCCCAAACGGCCAGGTGACCACCAGCGGAGTGCCCGACCGCGACAACCTTGTCGAGATCAGCCCGAGGGTGATCCTTCAGAGCATCGATGGCCGCGGCGACATCCTCGAAGGTCGCCGGCCATCCGCCGCCGTTCCCCATCCGCCGGTACTCGATCGCGTACCCCGCGATCCCCACCGTGGCCAGGTCCTTCGCGAGCGGCGTGGCGAGTTCCATCCCGTACCCGCTCATCCAGAACCCGCCATGGATCACCACCGCGACCGGCACCTTGCCATCCCCCGCCGGCCAATGCAGCTCGGCCACCTGCGAGTCGTCGTCGCCGTACCGCACGTCGACCGGCCCTGCCGACGTCGCACCTGACCCCGCGCTCGAGTCTTCTGGATCGGCTCCACACCCAGCGAGTCCGCCGGCACCCGTCAGCCCAGCGAGGCCGGCGAGCGCGCCGGCGGTGAGCAACGTGCGGCGAGTCATCATGAGGAGAGGTCCGGCCCCACGGCAGCCCAGGATCGGTGAGGATGATGACCATGAGCACCTACCGCGCGCGGTTCGACGCAACAGTCACGTTCACCAACGGAGGCGGTCTGCAGGCGCAGGGCTTCTTCGTCGACGTCCCGTCTCCGGACGTCACGCCCGGAGAGGTCGGCACGCTGTTCCTCGACTCGCTCGGGCTGTTGATGGCCGGTGACGTCGTGCTCGACAAACTGGAGATCGTCGAGGCCGCCCACAAGGGCACGCGCGGAGGCCCGGCCGCCGCCGGTACGCCGATCGGCGGGCGGCCGGAGTACGTGGAACTGAGTCACGTGATCCGGGACAGGATGGTGACGCTGCCGAACCTCCCGGGGCCGGAGCTCGGCAAACACCTGACCAGGGAGGCATCGCGGGAGATCTACGCGCCGGGGACCGAGTTCGACATCGGCCGGATCTCGATGGTGACGAACACCGGCACCTACCTGGACAGCCCGTTCCACCGGTATCGCGACGGGCACGACCTCACCGGCTACACGCTCGAGCGAACCATCGACCTGCCGGCGGTCGTCGTGCGGGTGGAGGACAGCGGCCGACTCACGATCGACGCCGTCACGCTCACGCCGTACGAGGTCGAGGGGAAGGCGGTGCTGCTGCACACCGGGGACGACGCGCGCTTCGGCACCGCGCAGTACGTCGAGGACGCGCACTTCCTGACCCGGGACGGCGCCGAGTGGCTGATCGAGCGCGGCGCGGTGCTGGTCGGGATCGACGCGGCCAACATCGACGACATGACCGACGGCACGCGCCCGGCGCACAGCCTGCTGCTGGGCGCGGGTGTCGCGATCGTCGAACATCTGACCAATCTGGCACAGGTCCCGCCCCTCGGCGCCACCTTCACCGCCACCGCTCCCCGGATCGAGGGTCTCGGCACCTTTCCGGTCCGGGCCTTCGCCACGATCCGCTGAAACTCGAATCGCTGAAACTCGAATCGCTGAAAAGGCCTGCCGAGGATGTAGAGATGGTGCGGTCGGCTTCGTCCCCCTGATGTAAGCAAGTCCAGCAGACGAGAGGAAGCACACCGTGAACAGCACCGAGATCGCCGAGATCCTGGCCAAGCCGTACTCCCAGCAGTTGCTGACCGGCGCCATCCCGGCCCGGTTCTCCTACGTCGGCCTGGACGGTGACCCGCGCGTCGTGCCGATCGGCTTCCTCTTCGACGGCGAGCGCCTGCAGATCTTCACCGTGCCGAAGGCCGCCAAGGTCAAGGCCCTGCGCAAGAACCCCCGGGTCGCGCTCACCATCGACACCGAGGGCTTCCCGCCGAAGGTCCTGCTGATCCGCGGCACCACCGAGCTGAAGCTGGAGGACGGCGTACCGGAGGATTACATCATCGCCGGGGCCAAGGTGATGACCGCCGACCAGCACCAGGAATGGACGGCCGGCGTGAAGGCCCTGTACGACCAGATGGTCCGGATCACCGTCACCCCGGACTGGGTCAAGCTGCTCGACTTCGAGACCACCATCCCGAAGGCGGTCGCGGACCTGATCGCGGAGAAGCAGCAGGGTTAGAGATGGTTCGCGTGGCGGATGACTTCGACGACGCTGGACATCATGCCGGTGAGGTCGTAGTCCTTGGGGGTGTAGACGGCGGCTACGCCGGCGCCGAGCAGGGTGCGGGCGTCGGCGTCGGGGACGATGCCGCCGATGACGACCGGGACGTCCTCGAGGCCGGCTTCGCGGAGGCCTGCGACGACCTGGGGCACGAGCTCCATGTGTGAGCCGGACAGGATCGACAGGCCGACGCAGTGCACGTCCTCCGCGACGGCCGCGGCGACGATCTGCTCGGGGGTCAGCCGGATCCCCTGGTAGATCACCTCGAAGCCGACGTCACGAGCCCGTACCGCGACCTGTTCCGCGCCATTCGAGTGGCCGTCCAGACCGGGCTTGCCGACCAGGAACCGCAACCGGCCGCCGAGCTCCTCCGAGGTCGACGTCACCTTCGCCCGCACGGCCGCGATCGCCTCGCCACCACCGGAGACCCCGACCGAGCCGGAAACCCCTGTCGGCGCACGGTATTCGCCGAACATCTCCCGCAGTACTCCGGACCACTCCCCCGTCGTCGCACCGGCCCGGACGCAGGTGAGAGTCGCCTGCATCAGGTTCTCGGTGCCCTTCGCGGCCTCGCGCAACTTCCCGAGCGCCTCCTCGACGGCCTTGTTGTCGCGCTGGGAACGCCACTCCTGCAGCGACTTCAGCGCGGCCGCCTCGGCCTCGGGGTCCACCGCCTGGATGGCGGCGTCCAGGTCGGCGGTCAACGGCGACGGCTCGGTGTTCTCGAACTTGTTGACCCCGACAACCACCTGCTCGCCGGACTCGATCCGCTGCCGCCGCTCGGCGTGCGACGCGACCAGGGCCTGCTTGAGGTAGCCCGACTCCACCGCGACCACGGCGCCGCCCATCGCCCGGACCCGGTCGATCTCTGCCTGCGCGCCGCCGACGAGTTCGTCCACCTTCGCCTCGATCACGTGCGACCCGTCGAAGATGTCGTCGTACTCGAGCAGGTCGGACTCGTAGGCGAGCACCTGCTGCATCCGCAACGACCACTGCTGGTCCCACGGCCTGGGCAACCCGAGCGCCTCGTTCCAGGCCGGCAACTGAACTGCCCGGGCCCGCGCGTTCTTGGACAGCGTCACGCCGAGCATCTCCAGCACGATCCGCTGCACGTTGTTCTCGGGCTGCGCCTCGGTGAGCCCGAGCGAGTTCACCTGTACTCCGTAGCGAAGGCGGCGCGCCTTGGCGTCCGTCACGCCGTACCGGTTGAGGCAGACGTCGTCCCAGAGCCGGACGAACGCGCGCATCTTGCAGGTCTCCTCGATGAACCGCACCCCGGCGTTCACGAAGAACGAGATCCGCTGCACCACGTCACCGAACCGCTCGGCCGGCACCTGTCCGCCGTCCCGCACCCGGTCCAGTACTGCGATCGCCGTCGACAGGGCGAACGCCAACTCCTGCACGGGGGTCGCGCCGGCCTCCTGCAGGTGGTAGCTGCAGATGTTGATCGGGTTCCACTTCGGCACGTTCGAGACCGTGTAGGCGATCAGGTCCGTCGACAGCCGCAGCGACGCGTCCGGCGGGAAGGCGTACGTACCGCGGGACAGGTACTCCTTGACGATGTCGTTCTGGGTCGTTCCGGTGAGCTCGTCCGGCAGCGCGCCCTGCTCCTGCGCGGCGACCTGGTAGAGCGCGAGCAACCACATCGCGGTCGCGTTGATCGTCATCGAGGTGTTCATCTGCGCGAGCGGGATCTGGTCGAACAGCGCGCGCACGTCACCCAGATGCGCGACCGGTACGCCGACCTTGCCGACCTCGCCCTTGGCCAGCGGGTGGTCCGCGTCGTACCCGGTCTGGGTGGGCAGGTCGAACGCCACCGAGAGCCCCGTCTGGCCCTTGGCCAGGTTCCGCCGGAAGAGTGCGTTCGACTCCGCGGCCGACGAGTGGCCGGCATACGTCCGCATCACCCAGGGGCGATCAAATGCCCTCCCCGCCCCACCACCCCGGTCCTTCTCGGTCGTCATGTACCCGAGAGTAGGACTGTGTGCCCTTGTGAGTCCCTACCTCGTGACGGGTGTCACCAGCGGCCTAGGTCACAACGAAGACTCCGCCCCGGGAGGGGCTGTCAGGCGGAGATGGGAAGGGGCAGCCGCTCCACGTTGAGGATCCGGTGCAGGCGGGTGACCGCGAGGATGCGGACGACTGACGGGACCGGGTGGCGGAGGACCAGTTGGCGGCCGAGGAGTTGGGTGCGGCGGTGGGTGGCGACCAGCAGGCCGAGGCCGGTGGCGTCCATCGCGTCGACGGCACCCAGGTCGACGATCACGTCGCCCGCGGAGTTGTCGATCAGGTCGTTCAGGAGTTGGCGGACGTCGCCGACCGAGCGGACGTCCAGCAGTCCGGACAGCCGGACGATGTTCTCCTGGCTTCGTACTGCGTCATGGGTCGGTGCAAGCATGTCCGCGCCCTCCGCTCTTCCGGCGACCCCCGAATGTCGGCCGCTGCAGCGTGTGTTGGTAAAGACTCCCTGGCGACCCGAAAGGTTGCCAAGGGGTCGAGACCTTCCATTTCGCGAGACAATGGTGTCTGTGTTCGCCGACCAGTACTTCCTCTTCCCGCTGGTGGCCATCGCGTTCGCCGGCGGCATGGTGCTGCTGACCCGCTGGGCCTTCTCCAAGGCCAAGGGCGGCTCCTTGGTGCGCCGTACTGATTACTCACCGGCTGAACGCGACACTTTCGGACTGCTGGTCGACGTCCACACCGTCCGGACCTACAACGAGGCGCGGGTCAGCGTGTCGATGCTGAAGGATTTCGGTGTCAAGGCGACCGCGGCCCGGACCAAGGACGGCTGGTCCGTCTACGTCTGGCCGGCCGACGAAGCCGCCGCCCGCGGCTTCCTGAAGGCTCGCTGAGCCCGGTTTGCTCACATGCTGGGCGTGATCGCGCCCACTTCGTGAGCTGACCGCACTTTTTTCGTCACAACGCTCCCCGGGCGTGTCATCCGGAGAGCGCTCCCGCGCGTCTTGACCCCGGGGATCGAGGGGTACGAGAAGGGGTCTGGGGACATCGGACAAGAACAAGGTGAACCGGAGGGTGGCACCGCCGCCACCGGATCGGGAGGTCCCGCCGGAGGCACCAGCGTGAGGAGTTCGATGACGCCCGACCTCGCCCTGGCGACGCTCGCGTTGCCCGGCCGGTCCCTGGCGACCCCGACTGCGCCTGCCACGGCGGCGCCGTACGAGGATGCATCCATCCTGGAGGCCTCGGCCCGCGAACCGGATCGCTTCACGCTGATCTTCGACCGCTACTTCCCGCAGGTCCACTCGTACGTCGCTCGCCGGCTGGGCACGGACATCGCCGACGATCTGGCGTCCGAGACGTTCCTGATCGCCTTCCGGCAGCGAGCGAGGTTCGACAGCCGCAGCGGCGTGGTCCGGGCCTGGCTGTACGGCATCGCCACCAACCTGATCCGCCGGCACCGCCGCGACGAAGTACGGGCTTGGCGTGCCACTGCCAGGCTGCCGCTGCCGACGGCGTCGGGGAGCCACGAGGAGCGGGTCGCCCAGCAGGTCACCGCGCAGGCGACAAGTGGGCAACTCGCGGCAGCGCTGGCGAAGGTGTCCGCCAGGGACCGCGAAGTACTGATGCTCGTGGCGCTCGGGGAACTCTCCTACGACGAGGTCGCGGCCGCGCTGGGCATCGCCTACGGGACGGTGTGCTCACGCCTGTCCCGGGCCCGGCGGGTGGTCCGGGAGAACCTCGGCCACACCGACCCGACTGCCGATCGCGACGGGGACTGACATGGACGAGTTGCACAAGATCCGCGCGGCGTACCCCGAGCAGCCCGGCCCATCGGCCGAGGTGACCGCGCAGGCGCGGCAACAGGTCCAGGCGCTGGCCCGCGAGGCGGCGGCAACTCGCCAGACGGCAACGGCGCGCGGGGCGGCGACGGCGCCCGGAGCGGTGATGAGTCGGCGGCGCGATCGGTGGCACGCGGCAGCCCGGTCTGGTCGGGTCGGGGTGGCGCTGACCGCCACGGCGGCGGCCGTGGCGCTCGCCGCGCTGGCGACGCCGTTGATCCTGTCCCCCGGCTCAGGTCCGGACGCCACGCCGGTGCCGAGCACCGTGACGCCGACGCCGCGGCTGATGACGGCCAGCCAGGTGTTGATGGCGGTCGCGGTCAGGCAAGAGGTCGACGCGAAGGTGTCGGGCAAGTACTACCGCGTCCGCAGCCTGCAGATGCGGGCGACCACCGAGGTCGGTGCCCCTGGCAAGAAGTACCACCTCGAGCGGCGGAACATCACCGAGAGCTGGATGCCGATGAAGCAGGGCGTCGAGTCCTGGTTCGGCTGGGTCGACCTCGGCGCGCGCCCGGCAACACCCGCCGACACAGCCAGGTGGAAGGCGCAGGGCTCGCCCAAGTCGTGGCAACTCGACCACGAGGTGGACCCGGTCACGATGGCGGCGGGTGAGCCGACCATCCGCAAGATGACCTTCGCGGAGGTGCCGCCGGGGTACTACCTGAGCGGGATCAAGCCGGTCACCGCCCAGCAGATCCAGGCGTTGCCGACCGATCCGGTCAAGCTGCGCGCGGTGCTCGCCCGCGGCGCCGAGCCGGGTGCTTCGGCGGGCGAGATCGACTACGTGGTGTTCAACGCGGCGGGGCGACTGCTCTTCGAGATGCCGTCGCCCCCGAAGTTGCGGGGTGCCGCGCTGCGGGTGCTGTCCGAGCTACCTGGCACGCAGTACAAGGAGAACGTCAAGGACCCGATCGGCCGGAGCGGCACCCGGATCACCATGGCGTGGCCGTCCTCGGTGAAGGGACCGACCGCCCGCAAGACCGTGTTCGGTGACGGCGGCACCAGCTACATCATCGAACCGACCACCGGCCGGCTGCTCAGCTCCGAGACGACCGGCATCAAGCGCGGCGCGAGCGTGGTCCTCGAATCCGGCTGGACCGACGACTCCCCCAAACCCCCCTCGCCCGCAATCCGCTGACCGGGCTCTTGGCCGTCGCCGGGCAACGCGCGGAAACAGGAGGCGCGGACGGACCGGGCCAGCCACAATTCAGGCATGTTGCTGGTACCGGGGGACCCGCTGAACCCGCGCCGGGTGGATCCGCACTTCGCGCCACAGGCCGCTGCCGCGCGGGAGCTGGGGATCACCGTCGCGCGGATGGACCATGACGCGCTGGACCGGCCGGACGAGGCGGTCGCGGGAGTGCCGATGGGCGACGACGCGGTCTACCGCGGCTGGATGATGTCCGCCGAGGAGTACGAGCGGATGGCCAAAGCGCTCGACGCGCGCGGAGTCACCTTGCGGACCAACGGCGAGGAGTACCGCGTCGCCCACGAGCTCCCCGGTTGGTACCGGGCCTTGCGTCCCCTGACCCCGGAGTCCGCCTGGACCGACGGGCTGGATCTCGCCGGACTCGATGCCGTGGCCGACCACCTCGGCGGCGGCCCCGCAGTACTGCGGGATTTCGTGAAGTCGATGAAGCACTACTGGGACGAGGCCGCGTTCATCCCCGACGTCGCGGATCGGGCCGCCGTACGCCGGGTCGCCGAGCGGTTCCTGGAGCTCCGGGGCGACGCGTTCACCGGCGGGTTCGTGCTGCGGCGGTTCGAGGAGTTCACCGGCGCGGAGGCGCGGACCTGGTGGATCGGCGGTCGCTGCGCCCTGGTCACCCCGCACCCGGACACCCCCGACCAGCTCCCCGGCGGGCTCGACCTGGTCGAGGTCGAACCACTCGTCGCGAACCTGTCGCTCCCCTTCGTGACGGTCGACCTGGTACGGCGTACCGACGGCGCCTGGCGGATCGTCGAGCTCGGCGACGGCCAGGTCAGCGACTGGCCGGCCTCCGGGGACCCCGCGGACCTGATCGGCGCCCTGTTCTGACTCCGCAGCTCTGACTCCGCAGCTCTGACTCCGCAGCTCTGACCGCAGCTCTGCCGCTGCAGCGCCCGGTCCGGCTGCCCTGGCCGCGTACGGGACAATGGAACCGATGACGCTCACCGAGAAGCTGCCGGACTCCACCGATCCCGATGCCCTGTACGACGCCTTCGCCACCTGGGTGGGCGAGCAGGGCATCTCGCTGTACCCGGCGCAGGAGGAGGCGCTGATCGAGGTGATGACCGGGTCGAACGTGATCCTGTCCACCCCGACCGGTTCCGGGAAGAGCCTGGTCGCCACCGGCTCGCACTTCGCGGCCCTCGCCAACGGCCGGCGGACCTTCTACACCGCGCCGATCAAGGCGCTGGTGTCGGAGAAGTTCTTCGCCCTCTGTGACATCTTCGGCGCCGACAAGGTCGGCATGCTCACCGGCGACGCGTCGGTGAACGCCGGCGCCCCGATCATCTGCTGCACCGCCGAGGTGCTCGCGAACGTCGCGCTGCGGGAGGGTTCCGCCGCCGACGTCGGCCAGGTGGTGATGGACGAGTTCCACTTCTACTCCGAGCCGGACCGCGGCTGGGCCTGGCAGGTGCCGCTGCTGGAACTGCCGGACGCCCAGTTCGTTCTGATGTCGGCGACGCTCGGGGACGTCGAGCGGTTCAAGATCGACCTGAACCGGCGGACCGGCCGGTCGACGGCGATCGTCTCGTCGGCCGAGCGACCGGTGCCGCTGGTCTACAAGTACGTCACCACGCCACTGCACGAGACGCTCGCCGAACTCCTGATGACGCACCAGTCTCCCGTGTACGTCGTCCACTTCACGCAGGCCTCTGCCCTGGAACGCGCCCAGGCGCTGACCAGCATCAACGTCTGTACGAAGGAAGAGAAGGACAAGATCAAGGAGCTGATCGGGCACTTCCGCTTCAGCCCGGGCTTCGGCAGGACGCTGCAGCGGCTGATCATGCACGGAATCGGCGTCCACCACGCCGGCATGCTGCCGAAGTACCGGCGGTTGGTCGAGCAGCTCGCGCAGGCGGGGTTGCTGAAGGTCATCTGCGGCACCGACACCCTCGGCGTCGGGATCAACGTGCCGATCCGCACCGTCCTGCTGACGGCTCTGAGCAAGTACGACGGACGCCGGCAGCGCATCCTCAAGGCGCGCGAGTTCCACCAGATCGCCGGCCGCGCGGGCCGCGCCGGGTACGACACGTCCGGCACGGTCGTCGTCCAGGCGCCGGATCACGTCGTGGAGAACGTCAGGTTGCTCGCAAAGGCCGGCGACGACCCGAAGAAGCAACGCAGGGTCCAGCGCAAGAAGCCGCCGGAGGGTTTCGTCACCTGGGGTGAGGACACCTTCGACCGGCTCGTCGCCGCCGAGCCCGAACCGCTGCAGTCGAGGATGCGGGTCAGCCACGCGATGCTGCTGAACGTGATCGCCCGCGACGGCGATGCGCTCGCGAGCATGCGGCACCTGTTGCAGGACAACCATGAGGACTCGAAGGCGCAGCTCAGGCTGATCCGGCGGGCGATCCAGATCTATCGCACGCTGCTGACGGCGGGCGTCGTCGAGCGGCTGGACGAGCCCGACGAGAACGGCCGCACGCTGCGGCTGACGGTCGACCTGCAGAAGGACTTCTCCCTGAACCAGCCGCTGTCCACCTTCGCGCTGGCCGCGCTGGACCTGCTCGACCCCGAGGACCCGGTGTATGCACTGGACGTGGTGTCGGTGGTCGAGGCGACGCTGGAGGACCCCCGCGCGATCCTGATGGCGCAACTGCACCACGCCAAGGGCGAGGCCGTGAACTCGATGAAGGCCGACGGCATCGAGTACGACGAGCGGATGGAGCTGCTCGAGGAGATCAGCTGGCCGAAGCCGCTCGAAGAGTTGCTCGAGGCAACCTTGGAGATGTACCGGCAGACGCACCCGTGGATCGCCGAGGCCGGGCTGTCCCCGAAGGCCGTGGTCCGGGACATGTTCGAGCGGGCGATGACGTTCGGCGAGTACATCCAGTACTACGGTCTCGCGCGCTCGGAGGGCATCGTCCTGCGGTACCTGAGCGACGCGTACAAGGCGCTCCGGCAGACCGTGCCGCCGGACAAGGTGAACGAGGACCTCACCGACCTGATCGAGTGGCTCGGCGAAGTGGTCCGGCAGACCGACTCCAGTCTGCTCGACGAGTGGGAGGAGCTGACCAACCCGACCACCGCGGAGGTTGTCGCCCCCGTCCCGCAGGGCCCGCGCCGGATCACCTTGAACAGCAGGGCTTTCCGGGTGCTGGTCCGCAACGCGATGTTCCGCCGCGTCGAGCTCGTCTCACTGCACCGCTGGGCCGAGCTGGGCCAGCTGGACGCCGAGTCAGGCTGGGACGCGGGCCGCTGGGCCGAAGCCGGTACTGCGTACTACGCGGAGCACGGCGTACTGAACACCGGCCCGGCAGCCCGTGGTCCGGCGCTGTTCATGGTCGAGGAGCACCCGGGCTACTGGCAGGTCCAGCAGATCATCGACGATCCCGAGGGCAACCACGACTGGCGCATCACCGCCACCGTCGACCTGGACGCCTCCGACGAAGCCGGCGACCTCGTCCTGGAACTGGTGTCGTTCAAGCCGCTGTAGCCACGGCGTTCAAGCTGATGTAGCCACGGCGTTCAAGCTGATGTAGCCACGGCGTTCAAGCTGATGTAGCCACGGCGTTCAAGCTGCTGTGGCTACAGGCGTCTGCAACCGGCGGATCTCCTTGGCGAACATGGGCAGCGCCGACAGGGCGATGCCGACGCTCCCGATGGCGACTGCGGCGGTGGTCCCGAAGTTGGCGCCCAGGACGCCGCCCAAGGCCGCTCCGATCGGCAGAACGCCGAAGGTGAAGGTGCGGTAGGCGCCGTTGCTTCGCGCCAGCGTGCTGCGCGGGATGAGGAGCTGGCGAATCGTCACGGACAACACGTTCGCGCTGCCGAGACCGATGCCCGCGCCGAACTGCACGGCACCCAGCAGTACTCCGAACAGCACGCCGCGGCCCGGCAGCAGTGCGAGCAGGAGCGGCAGACCAGTCGACAGGACGAGCGAGGCCCCGAAGGCGCGGCCGTAGCCGAGTCTGCCGGCCAGGCGCAGGCCGAGCATCGCCCCGACGAAGGCACCTGCTCCTCCGGCACTCAAGGCCAGGCCGTATCCGCCTGCCGACAATCCACGGTCCTTCACCGCCAGGATCACCAGGTTGACGACCAAGATCTGCGCCGAGGCGTTGTAGACCGCGGCATGCACTGTGAGGGAGCGCAGGAACGGGCTCACCCTGAGCTGTCGCACTCCCTCCCACAGGCTCGCCTTCTGCTCGGCTGCAGCCGGTCGGACCTCCGGCCTCCGGGCACCTGCGACTCCTAGCGCGCTGGCGAGATAGGAGACGGAATCGACGAGTAGGGCCAGGGCAGGCCCCAGCAGCTGCACCAGGAGGCCCGAGATGCCGGGACCACCGACCTGCGAAGCAGTGGTCGACCCCTGGAGTGCTCGATTGGCCGCCGGGAGGTCCTGCTCGGCCACGAAGTCCGGGAGATACGCGAAGGAAGCGATGTCGAAGACGACACTCGCGGCTCCGACGACGAAGCCGACGATCACCAGCAGCGGCAGGCTGAGGCTGTCGAGCGCCCAGGCGATCGGGACTACCGCGACCGCCGCGGCCCGGAGCACGTCAGCCGCGACCATGACGCCTCGCTTGCGCCGGCGCTCCAGCCAATGCCCGGCGAGCAACGGGAGCGCGGCGCTCGGCAGATAGGTCGCCGTCGCGATCGCGCTGACGCCGGCCGCGCCCGCGTCCAGGGTGAGCGCGGCCGTCAGCGGCAGCGCGACAGCCGTCACCTGGGTGCCGACAGCCGAGATCGTGTGCCCTGTCCAGAAACGCCGGAAATCCCGGTCCTTCCTCACCATCGTTACCCCTACCTCCACCTCATCCGGTAACAGCGTTACCGAATCATGCCCCGATGGCGGTAACCTCGCAACCATGATTCAGCCAGGCGCGCGCACCCCGGCCCCCGAGCCGCTGGTGCTCGTGCAGGACCTGGCGAACACGGTCGATCTGGAGCTGGAGCGCGATCAGCTGCGCTCCCCCGCGGACCTGGCGTCCTTCGCGGCCGAGCACGGGTTGCGGCTCACGTTCAACGCAGACGACCTGGCGGAGGTGCTGGAGTTCCGCGAGGCGGTGCGGGATGTATGCCAGGCCCATGCCGGTGTGGACGTGTCGGCGGCGTCGGGCGCAGTACTGGAGCGGCGGTTGGTCAGGGCTCCGCTATGGCTCACTCTGGGCGCTGACGGCAGCGCTGTCGTTCAGCCGGCCGCGGACCTCAGCGGCCTTGATGCGCTCGTCGCGAGGATGGCTGCCGACATCGCCGGGGCCGTGGTGGACGGCACCTGGCGGCGGCTGAAGGCGTGCGCGGCCGACACCTGCCGGTGGGTCTACTACGACCGCAGCCCGGCTGGCCGCAGTCGCTGGTGCACGATGGCGCTCTGCGGCAGCCGGAACAAGATGCGTCAGTACAGGGCTAGGACCTAGCCGGCCACTCCACCTCGACCTCACACGGCTCTTCATAGTCCACACCGGCGACGTCGAACCCGTAGAGCCGACGGACCTCGCTGTAGAACCACTCAGTGTCGGCGACGTCCGCGATCGTCTCCTGGGTCGCGGCGTCCCACTGGGCCCGTACTGCGGCCTGCACGTCGTCGGCCAACTCCCAGCGGTCCAGGCGGATGCGGCCGTCCTCGTCGAGGTCCAGCGGCTTCTCACCGGTCAGCTGGTCCCACAACGCGATGGACTGCTGCATAGGCGTCTGCATCTGCTCACCGAGAACCTTGTGCAGCAGGCTCACGTACAGCCCGATCCCCGGGATAGCGGACGACGCCTGCGTGACTGCGGCGCCATTCACCGACGTACGGGCCTCCACATCGTCCCGCTTGCTGAGCGCCAGGGCTGTCTGCTCCAGGTGGGCCTTGGCCGCGCCGATCGAGCCCTGGCGGTAGATCGGCCCGGTCAACTCCGAACCGATGTAAGTCAGAGCCACCGTGCTGAACCCGTCCTTGAGCAGCTTGCGCTCCTCCAGCGCGTCCACCCAGCGGGCCCAGTCCTCACCGCCCATCACGGCCACCGTCTCGGCCACCTCCTCGTCGGTGGCCACCTCGATCCCGACCTCCTGCAGTACCGGCTGGCCATCGTCGTACGCGAGGCTCTTGGTCTGCGCGGACTGCCCGATCGCCTTGATCGCCGACTGGTACGTCGTGTCGGTGCGCGGGTCGACCCGCCGGGGCGCGGCGACGCTGTAGATCAGGTAGTCGACTCCCCCGAACTTCTCCTGCAGCAGGTCGAGCACCTCCGACTTGGTCGTGTCGGCGAACGCGTCCGCGTTGACGAAGTGGAAGTCGCTGCCCTGGTCCTCGGCGTAGGCCGCAGTGGCTGCCGTGCGATACCAGCCGGCAGTGGCGGTACGACGTACGGTCGGGGCCTTCTCGAAGGAGACACCGATCCCGTCGATCCCATACCGAGCCAGCCCGGCCAGAGTCGCCGCCAGGCCGTACCCGGAGCTGGAACCGATCACCAGCGCAACCGGCCGCTGCTCAGGCTTACGAGCCTCGACGTGCTCTGTCAGGCCCTTGACCAGCTCGGCACAGCCGACCGGATGCGAGTCGAGAAAGAGGAAACCACGGCCGACGGGCTTGATCAGGCGGTCAGTCATGCGACCGACCCTAGACCACCACCTAGTGGAACCGCTCCAGCCAGGAACCGGCGACCGCGTTCAGGCGGTCCTTGTCCAGGCGGTAGGCCCGTTCGCGGCCGCGGAGTTCGACTGCGAGCAGGCCGGCCTCCTGCAATACCCCCAGATGCCGACTGGTGGTGGGCCAGGCACAGTCGAACCGGGAGGCGATCTCGCCGGACGTCATCACCCCACCGCGGGTGTGCAACACCAGCAGAATCGTGCGCCGCGTCTGGTGCGCAAGGGCAGCGAAGACCAGATCCAGGTCCCGGAGATCCTGAGCCCCCCGAGAAGGTTTGACCACCGGCTAGAACCGGACCGGCTCGAAGTGCGGGAACTCCCACTTCGGCCGTCCGTCCCGGTCCTCGAGCAGCGGATCCATCGCTTCCCAGAGGGCCAGCACGTCGGGATGTTCGTGCGCCTGGTCGAACCCGCCGTCGACCCAGGTGAACATCTCGACGTAGGTCGGCTGCCCGAGCTCGCGGAGCACCACCGGCTCGACCTCGGTGACGAACCCCAGCTCGCGCAGCGTTGCCCAGTGCCTGCTCAGCAAGGCCTTGAACTCCGGCTCCTTGTCCGGCCGGGTCCGGTAGGTGCAGAGCACGATTTCATTAGCCATATCGCTAACAATTAGCAAGCTGGCTCAGCTTGTCAAGGCGTCGGATCATCGGGAAACGGGGTGGTTCAGTTCCAGTAGAGCTCGGCGTCGTCCGGCTCGACGGTGACGTCGGCGCCGAGGCGGCGCAGGTTTCCCGCGAAGTCGGTGTAGCCGCGGTGCACGTGGTGCGCGGCGGAGACGAGCGTCTCCCCCTCGGCCGCCAGGCCCGCGATCACCAACGCGGCACCCGCGCGGATGTCGCTGGCGACCACCGGCGCGCCCGACAGCCGCGGTATGCCGCGGACCACCGCGTGATGGCCGTCGGTCTGGATCTGCGCGCCGAGCCGGGTCAACTCCTGGGCGAAGGTGAAACGGCCCTCGAACAGGTTCTCCGTCACCATCGCGGCGCCGTCGCTGAGGGCGTTCATCGCGATCACGAACGCCTGCAGGTCGGTCGCGAAGCCCGGGTACGGCAGGGTGACCACGTCGACCGGCTTCGGGCGGTCGTGCATCACGACCCGGAAGCCGGGGTTCAGCACGGTGATCTCGGCGCCGGCCTTGTGCAGCTTGTCCAGCGGCAGTTCGAGATGCTCGGCGTGACCGTTCGCGATCGTCACGTCGCCCTTGGTGATCGCGGCCGCGAACGCCCAACTCCCGGCCACGATCCGGTCCGGCACCGTGACGTGGTCGACCGGCTTGAGCAGACCCTGCACGCCGGTCACCTCGATCCGCGAGCTGCCGGCGCCGTCGATCTGCGCGCCCATCTCGACCAGCATCGCGGCGATGTCCTGGATCTCAGGCTCCCGCGCCGCGTTCTCGATCACTGTGATGCCCTTGGCCAGCACCGCTGCCATCATGATCGTCTCGGTCGCGCCGACGCTCGGGAAGTCCAGCCAGACCTCGGCGCCGTGCAGTCCCTGCGGCGCCTCGGCGATCACGAAGCCGTGCTCGATGTGCACCTTCGCGCCCATCGCCTCCAGCCCGCCGACGTGCATGTTCAGCCCGCGGGAGCCGATGTTGTCGCCGCCCGGCAGGGCCACCTCGGCGCGGCCGCAGCGGCCGAGCAGCGGTCCGAGCACCGAGATCGACGCGCGCAGCTTACGAACCAGCTCGTAGTCGCACTGGTAGCCGATCTCGGCCGGTACGGCGATCGTGGCGCTCGTCTCGTCGGCATCCACCTTGACCGAGCAGCCCAGGGTGTCCAGCAACTGAGCCATGAAGGTGACGTCCAGAATGCTCGGCACCTGCCGCAGCGTCGTCGTCCCCTCGGCCAGCAACGCCGCCGCCATCAGCTTCAGCACGCTGTTCTTCGCGCCTGCCACCTCGACCGAGCCCTCGAGCCGTGCCTCACCCGCAATCCGAAACCGTTCCACCCGGCGACTGTATCCGCTCCGAGATCTGGGCTTTGCGTAGAGTGCCGTGACATGGCTGTGAACTTGACGCGGATCTATACCCGGACCGGTGACGCCGGCGAGACCCGCCTGGGCGACATGAGCAAGACCACGAAGACCGATCCGCGGCTGGCGGCGTACGGCGAGGTGGACGAGGCGAACTCCTCGATCGGCGTCGCGATCGCGGCCGGGCACCTGAACAGCAGCCTGGTGGTGCTGCTCACGAGGATCCAGAACGACCTGTTCGACGTCGGCGCGGACCTGTGCAACCCGATCGCGGCGAACCCGGAGTACCCGCCGCTGCGCATCACCCAGGACTACATCGACCGGCTCGAAGGCTGGTGCGACGAGTACAACGGCCGCCTGACCAAGCTCCGCTCGTTCATCCTCCCCGGGGGTACGCCGGGCGCCGCCTACCTGAACGTCGCCCGGACCGTCGTCCGCCGCGCGGAACGAGCCGGCTGGGTCGCCGTCGAGGCGCACGGCCCGAGCGTCAATCTGCTCGCCCTGACCTACCTCAACCGGCTGTCCGACCTGCTGTTCATCCTCGGTCGGGTGGCCAACCTCTCCTCCGGCGGCGACGTCCTCTGGGTCCCGGGCGGTGACCGCGGCAAGTGACGGCGCGGCCCCTGTCGGTGTGACGCGACCGCTCGGCTCGGCAATCAAGCCGTTCGTCGCAACGGCTTCGGTCAGGCATTGCGGTGATATCTATTCACTCTTGACTGGTCACCATGACTACTTCCTCCCTGCGCCGGATCGGCGCAAGCATCCTGGTGACGGCGACGGCGGCGGCCGGGTACGTCGCCGCGCCGGACTCGGCGGGACCGGCCGACCTCGCGGCTTCCGGCGGTACGCATCTGGTGACCACGTGGGGCGCCGGCGACGACGTCGCCGGCGGCACTCTCAGCGACGTCACCGTGCGGAACATCCTGCGGACCAGCGTCGGCGGCGACGACCTGCGGATCCGGCTTTCCAACGCGAACGGCGACCAGCCGCTGGTGCTGGACTCGATCTATGTCGGCCGACAGCAGTCCGGTGCTGCCGTGGTCCCTGGATCCAGCCGCCAGTTGACGTTCGGCGGTAAGACGTCGGTCCGGATCCCTCCCGGCTCGATGGCCGTCAGCGACCCGCTGCGAGGCAAGGTCTCGCCGAAGCAGAGCCTGACGGTGAGCGCACACGTGGTCGGGACGAGCGGGATCATCACCGCGCACAACCGCGCCATGCAGCACAGCTACAAGTCGGCTTCCGGTGACCACGCGGCCGACGAGTCGGCGACCGCGTACCAGACGGAGTCCTCGGCCTGGTTCTTCCTCAACGCCGCGATCGTCCGCGCACCAGAGCAGGTCCAGACCGTCGCGACGCTCGGCGACTCGATCACCTCGTCGGTCGGAACCACGATCGACGAGAACCGCCGCTGGCCCGACGTCCTCGCCGACCGGTACAGCAGCCTCCCCGAGCACCGCAGGCTGGCAGTTTCGAACGAGGGCATCTCCGGCAACCGGGTGCTCAACGGTGTCGCCAAGGCCGGCAGCGCCGGAGCGAACGCGCTGTCCCGGCTGGACAAGGACGTGCTGACCAAGCCCGGCGTACGGACGGTCCTGCTCCTCGAAGGCATCAACGACATCTACGCCGGTACGACCGCGGACGAGTTGATCGACGGCTACCGGCAACTGATCGCCCGGGTGCACGCGAGCGGCCGGTGCATCGTCGGCGGCACCCTCACCCCGGTCGGCGGCTCGTTCGTCTTCACCGAGGAGAAGGAGGCCGAGCGGCAGAAGGTCAACCAGTTCATCCGCACCAGCCGTGAGTTCGACGGGGTGGTCGACTTCGACGCCGCCACCCGCGACCCCGCCGAACCGGCCAGGCTGCAGGCCGCCTACAACGGAGGCGACGGCCTGCACCCCAATGACGCAGGCAACTTCGCGATGGGCAACGCCGCGGATCTCGACACCCTGCGCTGTTCCTGAGCGCGGTCAGCCGGGGTGGTGCCAGCGCGGCTCGGCGCCACCCCGGCGGCCCAGCAGCTCGAGGTGTGCCCGCGCCATCCGGACGGTCTGCAAGCAGATCCCGCCGAAGTCGCCCAGCTCGGTGCCGATCGAACCGGCGAGTTCCCGCACCGTCAAAGATCCCTTCCGGCGCAGCGAAGCGGTCGTGAACTCGTGGACGTCGTGCACCCACTCCAGGCTCTGCTCCACCTTCTGCCGCCCCTGATCCGCCGTCAGCACGTCGCCGTGCGACGGCACCAAGGCGTCGAAGTCCAACTCCAGCAGGCGTTGCAGGCCACCGACGTACCGCTCCACGTCGGTGTAGAGCGGCGCCAGCCAGACGTTGCCGTCGAGATATCGCTGGCCACGTCCCTGCACGTCGTCGAACGAGAACAACGTCCGCGACCGTTCATCCAGTACTGCGATGTGGCCGGGGCTGTGTCCGCTGGTGGTGATCACCCGCATCCGGCGATCACCGCTCGGGAGCAGGTCGCCGTCACGCAGCAGCAGGTCGATCCGTACCCGGTCACCGAGCATCTCGAACAGCTCGGCCCGCTCCCGCTCGTCGAGGTCCATCGCCGCCGGGTCGGATCCCCACAGCTCGGACACCAGGGTCTCGTTGTCCTCCAGCCAACCGGCCTCCGCCGCCGGGGCGGCGAGCCGCGCGCCGCTGCGGTCCTTGAGGATCGCGTTGCCGCCCATGTGGTCGGGATGCGCGTGGCTGTTGACGACCAGGGTCAGGTCGGCGAGGTCGTGGCCCAGCTTCTTCAGCTCGGGACCTGTCGCCGCCTCCGGGGTCGAGGCGATCCCCGCATCGAGCAGGACAAGCTCGTCGCCCGCGTCGATGACGTGCAGCCACAACGGCAGGCCGCAGACGTGGGGATAGTCGGTCGCCAGCCGGTGCACACCGGGTGCGAGCTCAGTGGGCATGGGTCACCGTCCTTCGAAGCTGCCGGTTCGCTTCGCCGCGAAGGCCGCCCGGCCCTCCGCGGCGTCCTGGGTGCCCATCGCCACGGCCTGCAGCTCGCGTTCGTACTGGATGGCGGGCTCGAGGCCCATCGACTGCGCGGCGCGCAGGTTGGCCTTGGCGGCCTGGGCGGCGATCGGCGGCCGGGCCGCGATCCGGTGCGCGAGTTCGGTGGCCGCGGGCAACAACTCGTCGGCCGGCAGCACCCGGCTGACCAGGCCGATCCGCAGCGCCTCCGTGGCGTCGATCGGGTCACCGGTCAGCAGCATCATCGCCACGTCGCTCGCGGCCAGACTCGCGGCGAGCAGCGCCGTCACTCCGCCACCACCGATCCAGCCCAGCTTGATCTCGGCCGCCGCGAAGGTCGCCCGCTCGGCGGCCAGCCGGATGTCGCAGGACAGCGCCAGCTCCAGCCCACCACCGAAGGCGTAGCCGTTGACCGCCGCGATCACCGGTGTCCGCAGCGCCCGCAACGCGTCGCAGTAGTCGCGGCGGTTCCGGAAGTGCCACGGGCCGTCGTACCGGTCGAGCTCGGAGATGTCGCTGCCGACGGAGAAGGCCCGCTTCCCCGCCCCGGTCAGCACCACCGCCCGGACGTCGGGGTCGGCGTCGATCCGCGGGATCAGCTCGAGCAGCTGCTCGCTCATCGCCCGGGTCGCCGCGTTCAGCTTGGCCGGCCGGTCCAGCGTCAGCAGCCCGACGTGACCGTCCTGCTCGAAGAGAACCTGACCGTCATCCATGGCTCATCCCACCTCCAGCGCGTCCGGCACCCGGGCGCGGTAGTCCGCTTCGAGGCCGGCGACCGTGGTTTCGGGGTCGGCATCACTTCGCAGGAACTCCCGCACCCGCTCGGACAGTTCGTCCTGGAACGCGATCCAGCCGTCGAACCGCGGCCGCACGTACGCCGACTCCACCGTGGCGCGGGTCGCGGAGTAGTGCCCGTTCCAGTCGGCGTCCACCTCGGCCGACTGCCAGACCGCGGCCGTCGCCGACTGCCCGCCGACCGACGACACGATCCCGGCCTGGGTCGTGAGGTCGAGCAGCGCGCGGACGTAGGTCGTCACCGACAGGACCCGGTCGTATGCCCGAGGGGTGACCGCCAGGCCGGTGCCGCCGAGGGTGCTTCCGCCGTGCCGGTCCGAACCGGTCAGCCGTGGCGCCGGCGCCCAGCCGAGCGGCTGACGTCCGTCGGTGCTCCGGCCATAGGCGGCGTAGCTGAAGACCAGCGGGCAGCACACCAGATCGTTGCTGGCAGCAAGCAGTTCGTGGATCTCGATCGGGTCCAGGGCGGCGGCCCGCTGATCGCTGCGCCGCCAGACCGCCCGCAACAGGTCCAGTGCTCGTGCCGCCCGGTCCCGGATGAGCAGCGTGCGGTGCGACCGGTCGCCGGCCATCGCCAGCAGGGCCAGACCGGCGTGCGGCCGGGCAACGCAGAGCACGATCCCGGCGCGGTCGGCCAACTGAAGGACCTCGGACCAGGTCGTCGGTGGTGCACCCCTGAGCAGGTCCGGCCGCAGCAGGCAGACCTGGGCGGCAGCGTCGAGCGGCAGCGCCCAGCCAAAACCGTGCAAGCGGTAGCTCTCCCAGGTCGGCGGGATCGACGCAGCCCGCCACCGGGACAGATCCCGGGCACCGAAGACATCCTCGACCGGCAGCACCGCCGCGGCCTCGATGGCGGCACCGAGGCCAGGGTGGTCGACGATCAGCAGGTCGTAGCGCTCCGCCAGTTTCGCCAGGGGCGTGGACTCGAACCCGGACAGCGGCTGCCGATCCCAGTGCACTCGGACCCCGGGCGCTCCGCCGGCCGCCTCGAACGCCTCCAGCGGGCGGTAACCGCGAGGGTGATCCCAGGTCAGGCCCCGGAGCTCGACCGTCATTCCGACACCACGATCCCGCGGCCCGACAGGTCCTTGCGCCGCTCGTCGGTCACGCCCAGCTCGGTCAGCAACTCGTCGGTGTGCTCTCCGGTCAACGGCGCCGGTCGCCGGACCTCGGGCGGCGTCCGGCCGAACTTGTAGGGGAAGCCGGGCGTCGTCACCGTTCCCTCGGTCGGGTGCTCGTACGTCACGAACGACCCGTTGTGCCGCACCTGCGGATCCACCTGCACGGCGGCGTAGTCGTACACCGGCCCACACCAGATCCCCCGCTCGCGCAGCCTCTCCAGCCAGTACTCCGTGGGCTGCCGGCGCAACGCGCTCGAGACGGCCAGGGAGATCTCGTCCCGCCGGACGAACCCGTCCCGCTCGGCGTCCAGTCCGCTCAGCTCCGGCGCGTCCAGCACCTCGGCGAGAACGGACAGGTCGGCGAACGCCAACGACAGATAACCGTCGCGCGTGCTGAAGATCCCGTACGGCGCGCGGATGTAGCTGTGCGCGTGGACCTGCTCCGACCGGGTCTGTGGAACCCCGCCCACGGTGTGCACGGACAGCTCCTGCATCTGGAACGCGATCACCGCGTCGAGCATGTTCACCTGGACGAGCTGCCCGTCACCTGTGCGCTCGCGGTGCAGCAGAGCGGCCAGCACTCCCTCGAACGCGCTGTACGCCGTCACCGCGTCGGCGAGGAAGTATGGCGCGGCGACGGGTGGTTCACCTGGACGGCCGGCGCTGAACAGGGCCCCGCTCATCGCCTGGACCAGCAGGTCCTGCCCGGGCCACCCGGCGTACGGCCCGGTCTCGCCGTAGCCGGACACGGACACGTAGACGAGGTCGGGCCTGAGTTGCCGGAGCGTCTCGTAGTCCACGCCGAGCCGTGCCGCGACCCCGGGACGGTAGTTCTGCAGGAACACGTCCGCGGTCCGGACGAGCTCGTACAGCAACTCGCGGCCCTCGTCGCTCTTGAGGTTCACCGCGAGGCTGCGCTTGTTCCGGTTGAGCGACAGGAACGAGGCGTTCACCTCGGTTCCGGTCGCTCCCCCGGCGGCCGTGTGCCGCTGCCACTCGCCGGAGGTCGGCTCGATCTTGACCACGTCGGCGCCGAGGTCGCCGAGCCGCATCGCGGCCAGCGGCCCCGCCATCGCCACCGAGAGGTCGAGCACCCGGTAGCCGTCCAGGATTCCCATTACGTCGCAGTTCCTTACTGTGCGGTCCAGCCGGCGTCCACGGGGAGCACCGCGCCGGTGATGAAAGAGGCATCGTCACTGGCCAGGAAGGCGATCGCGGCGGCGACCTCCTCGGGTTGCCCGATCCGGCCGAGGGCGTGGTGCCGGTCGACCATCGCCTGCATCGCGCCGGGGTCGTCCTCACCGCCGACCTTGCCGTTGCGGATCAGCGGGGTGTCGATCAGGCCGGGCGCCACGCAGTTCGCCCGGATTCCGTCCCGGCCGTGGTCCAGCGCCATCGCCCGGGTCAGGTTCTCCACGCCCGCCTTGGCCGCGCAGTACGCCGACCGGTTCCGCTCGCCGACGGTGCCGATCGCGGACGAGATCGTCACGATCGCACCGCCACCCTGGGCGATGAAACCGGGCAGCACTGACCGGCAGGAGTGGTAGACGCCGGTCAGGTCGACGTCGAGGATCGTCCGCCACTGCTCTGGCGTCGTGTTCGGCACCGTGTCGCAGACGTCCACCCCGGCCGCGCTGACCAGGACATGGATGCTGCCGAGCTCGGCCGTCACCGCCCCGACCACCTCCTCGGTGCGGTCGGGGTCGGTCACGTCCAGGCGGTAGCCGCGGCCGCCGAGCTCCTTGCCCAGTACCTCGGCCGCCACCCCATCGCGGTCAGCCGCGACGACAGTGCCGCCCTCGGCGGCGATCCGCCGGGCGGTGGCCGCCCCGATCCCGGAGGCGGCTCCGGTGATCAGGGCGACCTTTCCCTTGAAACGTTGTGTATCCATGATTCTGACCGGGACCTCAGGGCTTCTCGTAGGGGAAGGACGGCAGCACGCCGATCTCGTCGTACCGCATCCGGGTGTCGTCGAACCCGTCCTCCCAGCTGACGTTCTCGAACGTGTCGCACGGGCCGGCCGACGGACCGTGGTACGGGTCGCTCTCGGTGTTGGTCACCTTGATGTCGGAGAACGCGAACCCACAGCCGCCGAAGTCCATGTGCACGCCGTACGGCTTGGCGTCCGGCATCGAGGGGTCCGCGTTCGCGTCGTCGATGATCAGCTGCGAGACCGACGCGTCCGGGGTGTACGGCGGTTGGTTGCGCACCCCGTACGCATAGAACGGTCCGGTGTCGCCGCTGTCCTTCGCCAGGTGGGACAGCCGGACGTGGTGCACGGTGTTGCCGCCGGTGTAGTTGTCGGCGTTCGGGATCTCCGGTCGCGACTCGATGCTGATGCCGTACCGGGCGCCGTGCTCGACGACCGTGTGGCTCACCTCGTTGCCACCGCTGTTCATGATCTCGACGCCGGCCGAGTCCCCCGGGACCAGCTCGCCGAGGTGGTGGATGTAGTTGTTGGTGAAGGTGTTCTGGCCGGCCAGGTCGCCCTCGCCCGGGTAGCCGCCCTCGACCTTGATGCCGTCGTTGCCGAGGTGCTCGAGCAGGCTGCCGGAGACCGTGGTCCGCTCGTTGGCGAACAACAACTGGATCGCGGTGAAGCCGGTCTGCGAGATGTGCAGATTCGTCAACCGGACTCCGCGGGTGTTGGTGAGGGTGATCGCGCCCCAGCGGTTCCGCGGCAGCTCGATCTGCGTGTCGTACTTGGGGTACTTGTGCTTGAAGCCGGAGCCGCCGGTGCCTTCCCAGCCGTACCGGTACCACTCCATGAAGTCGGTGTTCCGGATCGCCAGCCCGTCCAGGGTCAGGTTCTCCAGCCGCCGGGTGGCCGAGGTACCGGCCAGAGTGAACACCTGGGTCTGCGTCGGGCGTTGCACCCTGACGTTGTCCATCGTGCCGCCGGCCGGCTTGTAGTACAGCTGCTTGGCCTCGTAGTCGAGGTAGTACTCGCCGGCCTGGTCCAGCAGGCTGAGCGAGTTCTGGACGAAGTACCGCGAACCGCCGCCGGAGTTGATGAACCCGTAGCGGGCCGGGTAGATCAGCGTCGTCCGCCGCTTGGTGTAGTTGATGTCCAGCAACGGCACGGTGTCGGTGAACCACGACCAGGAGCCGCCGGACCAGACCGTGACCTGGGCCGGCCACGACGTACCCAGCCGCAGGTCCCAGGCCGGGTCGATGTCACCGGCGTTGAACCCGAGCTGGTCCCGGACCGCCTCCTTCGTCGGGTCGAACAGGATCGAGCGCAGGTACGGCGCCCACTCCTCGTCCGACCGCCGGTTCGGGTACCGCGCGGTGGTGGCGCGCTCGCCGTCGACGTACAGCGTGTAGAACGGCTGGTCGACGTCGACCGGCGCCTTGAAGATGCCGTCCTTGTACGGCGTCCACCCGGTGACCTCGGTGGATGCCTCGAACACCGCCTTCCCCGGACCGTCCGCACTCCGGTAGACGACCTGATGCCCGTTCGACCCGGAGTCACGGTCGTCGAGGGTGATCGTCTTGTCGACCTTGTACGTGCCGGCCTTCAGATTCACCACCAGCTCACACGACATCCGCTGGTTGAGCCCTCGAGCCCGGATGGTGTCCCGGGCATGCTCGATCGTCCGCCACGGTTTCCGTTCGGTTCCCGCGGTCGCGTCGTTCCCACTGGGCGAAACCCAGAACGACTGACACTCCCCTGATCCCTCGGCCGGACCTGCTCCCAGAGCTGAACCTGTGCCAACTACACCGAGAACCACACCTATGACCAATCCAGCAGCTGATCGCATCTCCTTCACCGCCCCGCCACGTCGTACGGGAAAGTGGGCAGCACGCCGATCTTGTCGTACTCCATCTTGGTGGCGTCGAAGCCGGCCACCCAGTTCGCGTTGGTCACCTCGTTGCACTGGTACGACTGGTACTTGTCGTCGGTCACCTGGCCGACCTCGATGTCGGTGAAGCTGAAGCCGCAGCCGCCGGCGTCCATGTGCACGCCGCGGGTGCCGCTGTCCGGCATCGAGGCGTCCGGGATCACGTCGGTGATCACCATCTGCTTCACCGTGTTCTGCACCGGGTGCGGCTCCTGGTTGTCGACACCGTAGGTGTAGAAGGCACCCATGTCGCCGCTGTCCAGACCGGTCTGCTCCAACCGGATATAGGAGAACTTGTTGTTCAGCGCGTACCCCTCGCCGTCCTTCACCTCGGGACGGGCCTCCAGGCTGATGCCGTACCGCGCGCTGTGCTTGACGACGACATGCGAGACCTCGTTGCTGCCGGTGTCCATCAGCTCGATCCCGGCCGCGTCGCCCGGCACCAGTTCGCCGACGTGGTCGATGTAGAGGTTGCTGAACGTGTTGTGGTGAGCCACGTCGCCCTCACCCGGATAGCCGCCCTCGACCTTGATGCCGTCGGCACCGATGTTCTCCAGCAGACTGTCGGAGATCTTCACGTGGTCGTTGGCGGACAGCAGGTAGACACCGTGGTAGCCGGTGTCGCGCAGGTGCAGCCCGGTGAGCTCGACATCGCGGGTGTTGGTCAGCGTCACCGCGCCGAACCGGTTCCGCGTCATCTCGATCTGCCGGTCGTACTCCGGGTACTTGTGCTTCTGGCCGGAGTCGCCCGCGCTGATCCAGCCGGACCGGTACCACTGCATGAAGTCGGTGGACTCGATCCCCAACCCCTCGAAGGCGAGGTCGTGCAGCCGGCGCTCGGGCGTCGCACCGGCCAGAGACAGCACCTGGGTCTGGGTCGGGCGGAGCACCCTCTTGCCGTCCATCGTGCCGCCGCGCGGCTTGTAGTACAGCTCCTTCGTGGCCCAGTCGAGGTAGTACTCGTCCTCGGCGTCGAGCAGATCCAGCGAGTTCTGGACGAAGTACCGCGAACCCGCCCGGGAGTTGATCATCGCGTACCGGGTCCAGTAGTCCAGGATGACCTTGTTGTCCTTCCAGTCCGCGTTCTTGATCGGCACGGTGTCGGTGAACCAGCTCCACGAGCCGCCCGACCAGATCATCAGCTGGGCCGGCCAGTCGGTGTAACTGTTCAGGTTCCAGGTCTCGTCCCACTCCCCCTCGGTGTAGCCGACCTGGTCGCGGACAGCCTCCTTCTCCGGCTCGATCAGGACCGACTCGAGGTACGGCGCCCACTCCTCGTCGGACCGCCTGTTCGGGTACCGCGCGGTGGTGGCGCGCTCGCCGTCGACGTACAGCGTGTAGAACGGCTGGTCGATATCCACCTTTGCCTTGTAGATGCCGTCCTTGTACGGCTCCCAGCCGGTCACTTCCTCGGCGGCCTCGAAGACCGCCTTCCCCGGGCCGTCCGCGCTGCGGTACACGACCTGGTGGCCGTTCGACCCCGAGTCCCGATCGTCGAACGTGATGGTCCTGGCGACCGGGTAGGTCCCGGCCTTCAGGTTGACGACGAGATCGCAGCGCAGGTCCCTGGTCAGGTCCCGGGTGCGGATCACGTCGCGGGCGTGCTCGACGGTGCGCCACGGCTTGGCCTTGGACCCGTTCGCCGCGTCGCTGCCGTTCGGGGCGACCCAGAACGACTGACAGCCGGGGCCGGCGGTGTCGGCGGCCGGTGCACCGACAGCCGATCCCCCGGCGAACGCCAGGGCCGGCAGGACCAGACCGGCCGCGACGCCGAGGGCGATACCCGGCACGACGCCGAGTCTGCGTTTGTTGCCTTGGGGTGACATCTCGGACTTCCCTTCTCCGGGGCGGGTGACCTGTGGGTAAACCTTTGCCCACAGGTCCGGGAAAGGGGCGCGGCCGCGGTGGCCGCGCCCCTGGTGAAGCTCAGTTCTTCGGGACGTCGTACGGGAAGGCCGGCAGCACGCCGATCTTGTCGTACTCCATCTTCGAGGCGTCGAAGCCGGCCACCCAGTCGGCGTTGGTCACCTGGTTGCACTGGTAGGACTGGTACTTCTGGTCGGTCACCCTGCCGACCTGGACGTTGCTGAACGCATAGCCGCAGCCACCGGCGTCCATGTGCACGCCCCGGGTGCCGCCTGCGTCCGGCATCGACGGGTCCGGGATCACGTCGCCGATCACCATCTGGTCGACGGTGTTCCGGATCGGGTGCGGCTCCTGGTTGCCCACGCCGTAGCTGTAGAAGGAACCCATGTCACCGCTGTCCAGGCCGGTCTCCTCCAGCCGGATGTACTTGAACGAGTTGCCGTCGGTGTACTGGTCGCCGTCCTTGACCTCCGGCCGCGACTCCAGGCTGATCCCGTACCGCGCGCTGTGCCTGACCACGATGTTCGAGATCGTGTTGTCGCCGGTGTCCATCAGCTCGATCCCGGCCGCGTCGCCCGGCACCAGCTCGCCGATGTTCGAGATGTAGTTGTTGCTGATCGTGTGATGGTTGCTCAGGTCACCTTCGCCGGGCCAGCCGCCCTCCACCTTGATGCCGTCGGCACCGATGTTCTCCAGCAGGCTGTCGGAGATCTTCACGTGGTCGTTGGCGAACAGCAGGTAGATCCCGGTGAACCCGGTGTCGGACAGATGCAGCCTGGTCAGGTCGATGTTGCTGGTGTTGGTCAGCCGGACCGCGCCGAACCTGTTCCGCGGCAGCTCGATCTGCCGGTCGTACTCCGGGTACCGGTGCTCGTCGCCCGAGTCACCGCCGGCCACCCAGCCGTTGCGGTACCAGCTGACGAAGTCGGAGTACTGCAGACCGAGCCCGTCGAAGCTGACGTCGTGCAACCGGTCCTGCGCCGAGGAGCCGGCCAGGTCGAGGATCGTCTTCACGGTCGGGCGGAGCACCTTGACGCCGTCCATCGTCTCGCCGCGCGGCTTGTAGTAGACCTCACCGGCCTTGAAGTCCATGAAGTACTCGCCCGGCTGGTCCAGGAAGCTCAGCGAGTTCTGGAAGAAGTACCGCGAACCGCCGCGGCTGTTGACCATCGCGTAGCGGGTCCAGTACTTCAGCGTGGTCTGGGTCTTCTTGAAGTTGGTGTCCAGCAGCGGGATCGTGTCGGTGAACCAGCTCCACGAGCCACCGGACCAGATCGTCACCGACGCCTGGCTCATGTCCCAGGCCGGGTCCCAGTCACCCGGCTTGCCCCACAGCCAGTTGTGCACGTCCATCTTGTCCTCTTCGAACAGGATCGACGTCAGGTACGGCGACCAGGTGTCGTCGGAGCCGCGGTTCGGGTACCGCGCGTTGGTGGCGCGCTTGCCGTCCTCGAACAGCGTGTAGAACGGCTTCGACGGGTCGACCTTGGCCTTGTAGATGCCGTCCTTGAACGGCTCCCAGCCCTTGATCTCCTCGGCGCCGGACAGGGTCGCCTTACCCGGGCCGTCGGCGCTGCGGTAGACCACCTTGTGGCCGTTCGCGCCCGAGTCGCGCTGGTCGAACTGGATCGTGCTCGAGACCGGGTAGTCGCCGGCCTTGAGGTTGACCGTGATGTCGCAGCCCATCTTGGCGCTGTCGTTCAGCTTCTTGGCCCGGATCTGGTCGCGGGCCTGGGTGACGGTGCGCCAGGGATCCTCGGCGGTGCCCTTACCGGCGTCATCGCCGTTCGGGGCGACCCAGAAGCTCTCGCACTTGGCGGCACCGGCGGGCTGGGCGCCGAGGTTGACGGCTGCCACGGTCACCAGGGCCATGGCAACCACCCCGGCGCCGGCGCTCACCGCCGTTCGTCGTCGTCTCCACTGCTTGGTCATGGGCGGGTCCTCTCAAAGGGGGATGGGTCCGGCCTCACTCGGCGCCGACGGCGTGGTTGCCGTTCTCCGTGCGCCAGCGTTCGTACTCGAGCCGGGTCTTCTCGTTCAGTGGGTAGTAGTCGCGCAGCGGTGCGCCCTCGTCGATCCGGCGCCGGCTGAACTTCTCCCAGGCGTCGTGCTCGGCCGCGGCCTGCACCACCGACTCGGCCCGCCGCCGCGGTACCACGACGGCGCCATCGTCATCGGCGACCACCAGGTCTCCGGGCAGGGTCAGGACCCCGCCGACCGCGACCGGGACGTTGTACGCCCACGGGAACAGCTCGGACTGCGACGCGTAGTGCGGGGTGGCTCCGGTGGACCAGATCGGCACGTCGAGCTCCGAGACCCGCGGGACGTCGCGGATCCGGCCGTCGACCACGATGCCGGCGCCGCCGCGGAGCTTGAAGTAGCGCACCAGCATGTCGCCGAAGCAGCCGGTGGTGTGGCTGCCGTAGGCCTGAACCACCAGCACGTCGCCGGGCTGGACCTCGTCGAGCACGGCCCACAACGCCGTACTGCGTTCGATGTACTCCTGTGTCTGGCCGTCGGCGATGTCCTCGCGCTGCGGCATGAACTGCAGTGTCAGCGCCCGGCCGACCACCTTCTTGCCGGGGAACATGCTGGTCGGGCCGTCGACGAAGGTCCGGCGGATGCCCTGTCCGTGCAACCGGGCACAGGCGGTGGCCGAGCCGATGGCGGACAGCCGCGACACCAGGCCGGCATCCGGCGCCGGCGGGGTGTCGCCGCGCACCGGCAGGTCCCAGACGGGCGCCGCCGGGGCTTGTTCTGTACCGCTGCTCAAGATCTGTCTCCTCGTGCTCGTGATGGCGTGATCGGGAAAGGTCAGGTCAGTCGGCGGCCGGCGCCAGGTGCGCCGCCCGGTAGGCGTTCCGGGTCAGCTCCAGGTCGAGCCGGATGGTCCGGCCCGGCGGCAGCGTCACCTCAAGGCGGTTGCCGTCGACAACGATCGTCTCGGTGCCGGCCCGCAGGGAGGGCGCCGTGTACGCCGGGGCCGGGCCCGGGTACTCGCCGGTCGCGGTCGTCACCGTCGCGCGGTCGATCCGCTCGGTCCCGAAACCGCCGGCCTGGACGACGACGCGCCGGGTCTGGGTGGCCGACAGGTTCACCAGTTGCAGACCGGTGCGGTCCGGCTCGACCGTGTCGACCAGTGCGGCCACGTCGGCCGGCAGTCCGGGCCGGCCCCGGTCGGGATCGAGGTACAGGATCCGCAGCGGCAGCAGACCGCCGTTGTAGAGCAGTTGCGGCGTCCCGGTGGTCAGCTGCAGCAGGGCCTCGGTGGCGACCGGGTTGTGCCGTTGCCAGTGGTGGACGTGCATGTCGGCCGGATCGGTGCGGTCGGCTTCCATCAGGTCCATCCGGCGCTGCACCTGCGAGAGCGCGACGCCGAGCATCGCCTCCGGGTAGCCCGGGTTGTCACCGGCGAGGTAGGCCAGCCAGGGTGCCTCGTGCCCGGCGTCCTCCTTGTTGCGGAAGTCCCGCACGGTCCGCCAGTCGTAGCCACTGCGTTCCCGCAGCCGGTTCAGCCGCTCGCGGTCCGGCGCCTCGAACGCCGCCTGCCACAGCCACACCGGCAGTCCCAGTTGCGGGGGCTGGTAGTCGAACCAGCCCTCCTCGCCGTAGCGGTTGGGGATCAGCAGGGTCGGGGTCGCGGTGTCGTCGCCGAGCTCGGCCTGCCAGCGGTCGCGGATGCTCATCTCGGTGCCGTCGACGGTGCCGGTGATACCGCGCTCGTACAGGTGATCCAGGAGTTGCCGGGCGAGATCGAGCCTGCTGGGGTCACCCGTCAGGAGTGCGCCGTTCACGGCCGCGACGCAGGCTGCCGAGCCGACGCTGTAGACACCGTGCGGCCAGGCCCAGCCATAGTTCCCGCCATGCCAGCGTCCGTCGTGCAGCTCGCCGACCACGCCGCTGGGACCGACGTTGTCCGGGAGGACGCCGCCGTTCTCCTTGGCCCGCTGCTGCCAGGCGTCGAGGTACTCCAGCGTCCACGCGGCGAACCGGTCGTTGTGGTCGTACAGCCAGGCGTTGGCGGTCAGCGTGGTCGCCGCGAGGTTCACCGCGACGTCGCCGGCACCGAGCCGCCGCACCATCTCCGCGCCCATCAGGTCGGCCTTGGCCGGGTCCTCGAGGTCGGTCCAGGTCCGGATCCCGGGAACACCGGCCAGCGGCAGCCCGAACGGACGCATGCTGGCCAGGCCGGCGCCGAACGACCGCCACTCGTCGTTGATGCCCCGGCGCGGTCCCCCGGCCCCGTTGTGTGGTGCGCGGATGGTCCGGGTGGCAGGGTCGTAGTTGGCGGCCGGCGAACCGGGCAGGTAGAGCTCGGCGAACCGGTACGCCCGGTCCCGGAAGACCTCGTCGCCGGGGTCCGCCGCACACAGCGAGTAGAAGAAGATCATCGACTCGCCGAGGTGGAACCAGTCGTAGCCGCGCTCGAACTCGTCGACCAGGAACCCCAGGTCGGTGAGCTGCCGGGTGACGCCCTCCCAGTGCCACTTGGAGACGTCGAGCAGGTCGTCGGCGCCCCCCAACTGGTAGAGCACAGGCCAGTTCACGAACGCCTCGTAGAAGTCGTCCGCGCCGTCGCGGCTCGGCACCTCCCCGGCGTACCGCAGACTGCCGTCGGGCAGGCAGTAGCGCTCGCGGAAGAGCCACCAGCCCTCGTCCATCACGTCGAACAGCCGGCGCTGCATGATCGCCCAGGCCGGTGGGGTGCCCACTGGGGTCTGCGCGACCACCCGGGGCGGGGCCGCGACCGCAGTTGTTCCGATCATCGTCGTCATCCCTTCGTCGCCCCCGCGGTCAGGCCGCTGATCACGTGCCGCTGCAGCAGCACGAAGACCACCAGCAGTGGCGCCACCGCGAGCAGCAACGTCGGGAAGACGACCGTGTAGTCGGTCGAGTACTGGCTCACCGCGGCGTAGACGCCGGTGGTCACCGTGTAGAGGCCGCTGCCCGGGCCGAGGATGATCTGCGGGTTCACGAAGTCGTTCCACACCGAGAAGGTGTTGAGGATGACCATGGTGACCACGGCCGGTTTCATCAGTGGGAAGACGATCGACCAGAAGATCCGGTGCCTGCCCGCGCCGTCGACCGCGGCCGCCTCGTCCAGGCTGGCCGGCACCGTCATGATGTAGCCGGCGTAGAGGAAGATCGAGAACGGCAGTGTCAACGTCGTCTCGAACAGCACGAACCCGGGGATGGTCCCCATCAGACCGAGGTACTTCAGCGTGTAGACGACCGGGATCACCAGCACCTGGCTGGGGATGAAGGTGCCGGCCACGAACAGCAGCAGGAGCATCCGGAAGCGGCGTTCGGTCCGGCGGGCGATCACGTACGAGACCGGGCCGGCCAGAGCGATCGACAAGAGGTTGACCGAGACCACGAACAGGGCGGTGACGGCGTAGCCCCGGACGATGTCGAAGTCGGGATTGTTCCAGGCCTTCTGCAGGTACTCGGTGGTCAGCAGGTCCGGTGACAGCGAGAACGGGTGGGCGAGGATGTCCTGCTGGGACTTGAACGCGCTCACCACCAGCAGGTACATCGGCACCAGCATCAGCACGCTGGTCAGGATCAGGAAGACGATCCGCCCCGTTCCGCGGAGTCGGACCGGCGCCGGCCGCGCCACGGTGGTGCGGACCCTGGCGAGCCGGATGACGCTCATGACTTCACCCCCTGGTCCGCGCGGGACCGCAGCCGCGCCACGGTGAGCGCCAGACCGGCGGTCACCACCATCAGGACGACGGACTGGGCCGAGCCGAAGCCGAGCGCGTTGTTGTGGAAGGAGTCCCACAGGATCAGGTACGCCGCGGTCTGGGTGGAGCCGGCCGGGCCACCGCCGGTCAACGAGACGACCAGGTCGTAGGTCTTCAGCAGGCTCACCAGCGACAGCACCAGGTTGACCGTGACGACCGGCGCGAGGGCCGGCAGCGTGACGTTCAGGAAGGTCTGCCGCGGTGAGGCGCCGTCGATCCGCGCGGCCTCCAGCAGTTCCCGCGACACCGTCTGCAGACCGGCCAGGTAGAGCACCACGTTGACGCCGAAACCGGCCCAGACCAGGACACCGATCAGGGTGGCCAGCGCCCAGGTCGGGTTCGACAGGAACGGCAGCACCTCGGCGCCGTGCGTGGTCAGGAAGCCGTTGACCACGCCGGAGGTGCCGAGCACCGCGCTCCACAGGAATCCGACCACCAGTGCGCTCAGCACGTGCGGGTAGAACAGCACGACCCGGAAGAACGCGTTCAGCCGGGACGCGGCGTTCACCAGCAGGGCGAAGCCGAGGCCCAGCACGCTCAGCAGTACGGTGCCGACGCCAGCGATCACCAGAGTCACCCACCCGGCCCGGACCGCCTCGTCACGGCGGGCCAGGTCCAGGTAGTTCCGCAGCCCGACCAAGGCCGGGTTGGCGCTGTAGCCGTCCCAGTCGGTCAGGCTCAGATAGATCGAGAGACCGACCGGGACCACGAGCATGACGACGAAGAGCAGCAGCGCGGGACCGACCATGCTCGCGGTGGTCAACCGGTCCCGCAGACGAGCGGCTGCTGCGGTCGAACTCACGACTTCGACCCCATCCAACCGTCGATCCGGGTCGCGACGTCCTGCGCGCTCTTGCCGACGTACAGGCTCTGGACGGCCTTGTTCCACTCGGAGTTGAAGCCCTGCGGCAGTGTGTTGGCGCCGTAACCCTCGCCCTGGGCGACGTGCTTCGGCGCGTCGTCCAGGATGGTCTGCACCTGCCGGCCGAGCGGGCTCAGCCCGTCGGTGAAGCCCTTGCGGAAGTTGCCGTCCTGGGACAGCTGGCTCTGGACGGCGGTCTTGTCGGTGACCAGGAACTGCACCAGCTTGAGCGACAGGTCGCGCTGCTCGGTCGACTTCAGCACCATGTACGGCGCCGCCATCGTCACGCCCTGCGGCCCCGGGTGGGCCTGACCGCCGTCGGTCGGCGCCGGGAACACCCCGAGGTCGAAGGCCGGCTTGGCCGCCTCGGCGGTCCGGACGAACCAGCTGCCCATGATGTACATCGCGGACTTGCCGGACAGGAAGCTGGTCTGCGCGTTCACGTCGTCCAGGCCGAGCGCGTTCTTGTCGACGTACCCGCTCTTGATCCAGGACTCGTAGCGCTGCAGCAGCGGCAGCATCGTCTTGCCGACGGTGAGCTCCTTGCGCTGCACCTTCTGGTACCAGTCCGGGTGCGCGGAGGCGATGGTCGGGTCGCTCAGCTGGAGCAACTGCAACCCGGTGACGTAGTCGCCCGCCGTCTGCAGCGGGAGGTAGCCGGCGGCCTTCAGCTTGCCCATCGCCGCGGTCAGCTCGTCGAGCGTCTTCGGCGGCGCGCTGATGCCGGCCTTGGCGAAGGCGGCTTTGTTGTAGAACACCAGCGACTGGGCCTGCTGACCGACGCCGACCGTGTAGACCTTGCCGTCGAGCGCGGCCTCCTGCGCCAGCGGGGTGTCCTTGGTCCACGCCTGGTCGGTCAGGTCGAGCATCTGCGGGGCGAGCGTCTTGTCGGCCATCAGGGTCTCGACCACGTCCGGGGCGTTGCCGGCAGCGAGCAGCTGCGGAAGGCTGTCCTTCACGCCCTGCCCGGTCGGTGCCTCGATCTTCACGTCGACACCGGGGTTGGCCTGCTCGAACGGCTTGACCAGTTCTTCCCAGTACCCCTTGGTCAGGTTGGGCGTGATGTTCACCAGCATCCGGACGGAGCCGGTACTGCCACCGGAGGAGCCCTCGCCTTCGAAGCCTCCACCTCCGCAGGCTGCCGCGCCCACCAGGATCGCGGCACCGAGAACGACGCCGAGACCTCGGCGCACTGAACGAGTCATGGGTCCTCCAACCGATGTCCCAGCTCCGGGGCGAGCCAGGCCTCACTAGCGATGGACAATGCAAGGGATCGCGCAGAAGTGTCAATCTTTAAACGGCAAACTGGACAGTTTGAGTCAGAAGTCCGTGCCATTCCCTCTCGACAGACCGGCCGCCGGGGGACCACTATGCAGCCATGCCCGATGCTGGACGACCCAAGTCACCGCTGAGCCTCTCGGCGGCTGAGCGCGCGGCGCTCAACCACCTCGCCACCGGGACCGCCGCGAGCCCGGCGATGCGCCAGCGCGCCCGGATCGTGCTCGTCTGCGCGGAGGGCCGGTCGAACAAGGACGTCGCCGACGCGCTGGCGGTCACCCCCGGCACGGTCGGCAAGTGGCGCCGCCGGTTCCTCCGGATGGGGATGGCAGGTCTCGACGACGGCATGCGCAGCGGCCGGCCTCGGATGGTCGACCGGGTCCGGCTCGGCGCGGTGACGGCCGGATCGATGGCCGGTTCCGGACAGGCCGCACAACCGACCGGCCGGTCGGCCGCCGACGGTTCCTCTGCCAGGCCGCGGGCGAGGTCCACCGACCAGGGGATCGGCGACGAGGCGGACGAACGGCTGCCGCCCACCCGTGAGGTGGCCGCGGCGTACGGCGTGTCCCAGTCGACCGTGGTCCGGCGGCGTCGCGAGGAGCGCCTCGGGTACCGCAGCGGCGGCGGCCTGGCGCTGCGGTCGACCCAGCCCGTCCCGGCCCAGACGACCGAGAACGAACTGCTCTCGGAGCGGGTCTACGAGGCGATCCGCGGCTGGATACTGTCCGGCGAGCTGGCCCCCGGGATGCGCGTGGTGGAGTCCGAGATCGCGCGGGTGCTCGGCACCAGCCAGACGCCCGCCCGGGAAGCGGTCCGGCGGCTCGCCCACGAGGGCCTGGTCACCTACCAGCCCCGGTTGGGCAACTTCGTCACCGAGATCTCGCAGGTGGAGGCGCGGGAGGCCCGCGAGGTTCGCGTGCTGCTGGAGTCCGCCGCCGCCCGGCGCGCGACCGGCCGCGTCCCCGAGCATGAACTGGACCTGCTGCGGACCGAGGTCCGGCTGATGACCGAGGCCGCCGAGCACCACGACATCGGCGCCTTCCGCGAGGCCGACCTGCGGTTCCACCGGCAGGTGCTGGCCACCAGCGGGAACTCGATGCTGCTCCGGGTCTGGCGAACGCTCGAGCCCGCGCTGTGGAGCCTGCAGGTGGTCTCGAACGCGATGTACGCCGGCGACTGGGGTCTGATGGCCCGCCGCCACCTGGACCTCGTCCTCGCCCTCGCGGGCAACGACCCCGAGGACGCTGTCCGGCTGTTCGCCGCCCATGCCAGGGGCGAGAGCTCGATCACCCGGCCGGCGGTGCGCCATGACTGAGACGCGTCCTCCCCCGCTCGACGCCCATGTCCATGTGTGGAACACCAGGCGCCGTCGGCTGCCCTGGCTGCCCAGCGGTCATCCGCTACGCCGCGACTACTCGCTGACGGATCTCGCCGAGGCCTCCGGTGGGGAGCTGCCGCAGACCATCCTGGTCCAGGCCGACGCGGATCCCGCCGAGGTCATCGAGCTGCTCGATCTCGCCGCCGCGACCCCGGCGGTCCTCGGGGTGGTCGGCTGGCTCGACCTTCTCGCCGACGACCTCGCCGACCAGTTGGCGGTTGTCGTCAAGCACGCGGAGAACGGCGGAGCACGGCTGGTGGGTATCCGCTGTCCGCCTGCTGACCAGACCGATCCGAACGCGCTCACCGACCCTGCGCTGGTCCGCGGCGTCCGCGCCGTGGCAGAAGCCGGGCTCGCAGTCGACCTGTTGCTCCGCCCGGCCGCGCTGATCGGAGCGGCCCGCCTGGCCGCCGCAGTACCTGAGGCAACGCTCGTGCTCGACCACCTCGGAAATCCCGCCACCGCCGACAACTCCTGGGTGACCGGGATGCGCGCTCTGGCCGAGGCACCAGGTGTCGCGGTCAAGCTCTCCGGCGTCACAGGTCACCTGCCGGCGCAGGACGCCGTCGACGTGTTCGGCGTGGCCCTCGACCTCTTCGGCAGCGACCGGCTGCTGTTCGGATCGGACTGGCCCGTCTGCACCCTGCGGACCACGCGCGCCGAGACGGTCCGCCGTACCACCGCTCTGCTTCCCGTCGCCGCACACAACGACGTGTTCCGCGGCACTGCCCAGCGCGTCTACCGGCTGGGCCGCTGAGACTCCCCCGCCCGCCCGACCCCAGGGAGAAGACCGCCCATGAACGAATACACCAGACGACAGGTCCTGCGGACCGCCGGCGCCGCCGCCGGCACCGCACTGGCCGCCGGCGCCCTGAGCGAGACCGCCACCGCCGAGGCAGCCGGTCCGACCGCCGACAGCACCGGCAGTGACACCAACCCCCTGAAACTGTGGTACCAGCAACCCGCCACCGAGTGGCTGCAGGCGCTTGCCATCGGCAACGGCCGGCTCGGCGCGATGGTCTACGGCGGCACCGCCACCGAGCGGTTGCAGCTGAACGAGGACTCGGTCTGGGCCGGCGGCCCGCACCAGTACGACGACCCGGTCGGCCGCGAGGTGCTGCCGGAGATCCGCCGGCTGATCGCCGAGGAGAAGTACCTCGACGCCCAGAACCTCGCCGACGAGCACTTCATGGGCCGCCCGACCGAGCAGATGCAGTACCAGCCGGTCGGTGATCTCGAGCTCACCTTCCCCGGGATCAGCGAGACCGGCGTCTCGGCGTACCGGCGCGAGCTCGACCTGACCACGGCGATCACGTCGGTGAGCTACGTGGCCGACGGGGTCCGCCACACCCGCGAGCTCTTCGTGAGCCATCCGGCTCAGGTGCTGGTGATGCGGCTGACGGCCGACCGGCCCGGCTCGATCTCGTTCGGCGCCACGTTCACCACGCCGCAGCAGGCGACGGTCGACCGCTCCGACGGCAGCACGCTCGCGCTGAACGGGATCAGCGGTGAGGCGGAAGGGCTCGCCGGCTCGGTGAAGTTCTGCGCCCTGCTCCGTGCAGTGGCGGAGGGCGGCGGCACGACCGTTGCCGACGGCAAGCTGACGGTGACGGGCGCCGACGCTGTCACCCTGCTGCTGTCGATCGGGACCAGCTACCGCAACTACCTCGACGTCAGCGACGACCAGGTCGCCAAGGCGTCCGCGCCGCTCACGGCGGCCGGCCAGGCGGGGTACGGGCAGCTCCGGCACGAACACGTCCAGGACTACCGCCGGCTGTTCGGGCGGCTGGACATCGACCTCGGCAGCTCGGACGCGATCGCCCTGCCGACCGACCAGCGGATCGTCGCCTTCCGCAACGGCGGTGACCCGCAGCTGGCCGCGCTGTACTACCAGTTCGGCCGCTACCTGCTGATCTCGAGCTCCCGGAGCCCGGGCCAGCCGGCCAACCTGCAGGGCATCTGGAGCTACAAGATGCTGCCCGAGTGGCAGTCGAAGTTCACCCTGAACATCAACTGCGAGATGAACTACTGGCCGGCCGGCCCGGCCAACCTGGCCGAGTGCTGGGACCCGCTGTTCCAGATGATCGGCGAGCTGGCCGAGTCGGGTGCCCGGACCGCGGCGCAGATGTACGACGCGCCCGGGTGGGTGGCCCACCACAACACCGACGGCTGGCGGGGCACCGCACCGGTCGACTTCGCGTACTACGGCGTCTGGCCGACCGGTGGCGCCTGGTTGTCGCTGCTGTTCTGGGAGCGCTTCGAGTACACCGGCGATCTCGAGATGCTGCGCCGGTACTACCCGGTGCTGCGTGGCTCGGTGGAGTTCTTCCTGGACCAGTTGCAGACCGACGCCGCGACGGGCTATCTGGTGACCAGCCCGTCGCACTCGCCGGAGCTCAAGCACCACGACTACGACAACGTCGGGGTCAGCATGTGCGCCGGCCCGACGATGGACGTCGAGATCCTGCACGACCTGTTCAAGGTGTTCGGCCAGGCGGCCGGGCTGCTCGGCGTGGACACCGAGATGGTGCGGCGCGCGGACGCGGCGCAGGCGAAGTTCCCGCCGATCCAGATCGGGTACCTCGGCCAGATCCAGGAGTGGCTGATCGACTGGGAGGAGGCGGCCACGGAGACCAGCCGGCACGTCTCCCACCTGTGGGCCGTGTTCCCGAGCGACCAGATCACCCCACGACGTACGCCGGAGCTGGCCGACGCGGCCCGCAAGTCCCTCGAACTGCGCGGCCCGGCGGTGACGGCCGGCTGGTCACTGGCGTGGAAGCTGAACCTGCGGGCGCGGCTGCTCGAGCCCGACAACGCCTACAAGCACCTGACCCAGCTGATCGCACCCGGCCGGACGGCGCCGAACCTGTTCGACCTGCACCCGCCGTTCCAGATCGACGGCAACTTCGGCGGCGTCTCCGGGCTCACCGAGATGCTCCTGCAGAGCCACTCCGGTGAGGTCGCGTTGCTGCCCTGCCTGCCGCCGGCCTTCGGTGAGGGGAGGATCAGGGGGCTGCGCGCTCGCGGCGGCTTCGAGGTCGAGCTGGCCTGGTCCGGCGGCAAGCTGACCAGTGCGCGCATCAAGTCCCTGCTCGGCAACCGGCTCCGGCTCCGCACCTCGGGCCGGGTCGACATCAAGTCCACCAAGGGCCCGGTCGCGTTCGCCCGCCCCGAGGACGGCGTGGTCGAGTTCCGCACCGCGGCCGGCGTCGAGTACCTGATCGAGCCGCGGGCATGACGATTGCTGACGGCAACGACTGGCAGCAGCCGGCCGGCGGGAGCACCCACTCCCGCCGGCCGGCGTCCGGCGTGGCGCCTGGCCCGCTGGGGCTGGGCACCGCCCCGCTGGCCGGGGACGAGCCGGACGACGAGGCGCGAGCGCGCGCGGCCGTCCAGACGGCCGTGCAGGCCGGGATCGACTACTTCGACACCGCTCCGCTGTATGGCGCCGGGGCGGCGGAGCGCAGGCTCGGCGCGGTGCTCGCCGAGCTGCCGAGGTCGTCGTACCGGGTGTCCACCAAGGCCGGCCGACGGGTGGTCGACGAGACCGCCCGGTTGGTCGAGTACGACTTCAGCCGGGACGGGATCGCCCGTTCCGTCGAGGACAGCCTGACCCGGCTCGGCCTGGACCACGTCGACCTGGTCCACCTGCACGACCCCGACCAGCACGAGCGGCAGGCGCTGGACGAGGCCTACCCGGTGCTCGACGGTCTCCGCCGCCAGGGCGTGATCGGTGGCATCGGCATCGGGATGAACAGCGCCGCGATGCCGGCCCGCTTCGTCCGCGACACCGACGTCGACGCGGTCCTGATCGCCGGTCGCTACACCCTGCTCGACCGGTCCGCCGCCGACGACCTGCTGGTGGCGGCCGCGCAGCGAGGGGTCGCCGTGATCGCGGGTGGTGTGTTCAACTCGGGCATCCTCGCCGACCCGGCCGCGCGGCCGACGTACGGCTACCGCCCGGCACCCGCCCGCATCGTCGCCACGGCCGGGCGGCTGGCCGCGGTCTGCACGGAGCACGGCGTGTCGCTGAAGGCCGCGGCGATGCGGTTCCCCGCCACCCACCCGGCAGTGACAAGTGTGTTGATCGGGTGCGCGACAGCCGCCGAGGTCAGCGAGAACGTCGGCCTCTGGCGGCAACCGCTGCCGGCCGGCCTGTGGGCGGCGCTCAGCGACACCGTGGCGGACGCCCTTGCCAGCCCGTCGGGGCCGGTTTATCGTGCAGTCGATTGAGGTGTGCAAACGTTCGCACACGCTCCGTTCGCACCCTGTCTGGTCAAGACTCACGAACCCGGTCCGCCCACCCGAAAGGTTCCCGTGATGCAGCCAGTTCGATGGACTCTTCCCCTGCTCGTCACCGTGCTCGCCGTCAGCACCGGTTCACTCGCCGCCGCTTCCGGCCGGGCCGCACCGGTCGAAAGTGCCACCACCGCGTGGCACGACGGTGCGCTGCGGACCGACCCCGCCGGCCTGGTGTCGCGCTCCGACCTGGTCCAGGAGGGACCGGCCTGGCGCGCGTACCAGGCGTTGCCGATCGGCAACGGAACGCTTGGTGCTGCCGTCTGGGCCGAGAAGGGATACAGCGCCCAGCTCAACCGGGTGGACACGTTCCCCGAGCTCAAGTCCGCCGGCCGGCTCGTCGTCCCCGGTCTCGACCCGCTCATGCGCGCCGCCGACTACTCCGGCCGGCTCGCCCTGTACGACGGTCAGGTGGTCCAGCGCGGCGGCGGGATGTCGGCCCGCTCGTACGTCCGCGCCGACGCCGACCAGTTCGTTCTCGAGGTGACCGGCGCCGATCCGGCCAAGGAGCAGACCGCCGACCTCAAGCTCTGGGACGGTCGTACGCCGAAAGCCGCCGCCGCGAAGGCAGTCGCCGCGCTCGCCGAGACCTTCCACGACACTGCCTCCGGCAGTACGACGGGGGCCGTGGCCGCGGTGACGGCCCGGGCACGCGACGTCTCGGCCGAGGTGGTCGACCCGCTGACCGTCCGGCTCACCTTCCGCCCGAACTCCGACGGCTCGTTCCGCCTCGTCGTCGCCGTCCCGGCGTACCAGGGCGGTGACGTCGCCGCAGCCGCGCAGAAGGCAGTGCGGGATGCCGACGACCCGCAGCCGGATCAGCGGCACACCGCGTGGTGGCACGCGTTCTGGGCCAAGGCCGCACCGCTGCGGATCACCTCCGCCGACGGCTCCGGCGAGTACGTCGAGAACCTGCGGACCCTGCAGCTGTACACGATGGCCGCGTCGATGAGGTCCGCCGTACCAAGCACGCACGGCGCGGTGGTCCGGATGTTCTCCTCGGCCAAGGACCAGGCCGACTGGGCCCAGGACTCGTACTGGCACTTCAACCTGCGGATGCTGGTGTCGGCCAACCTGGGCGCCGGTATCGCGGAGTTCAACGCGCCCTACTTCCGCTTCTACCTCGACCGGGCCGCCTTGATGAAGGAGTGGACCCGGACCCACTGGGTTGGCGCGAAGGGCACCTGCGTGCCCGAGTTCCTCCGGTACGACGGAACCGCCGACGGCTGCGACAACACCACCGAGCCCAGCTGGGTGAAGCGGATCCTCAGCAGCGGACCCGAACTGGTCAACAACATCTGGCAGCAGTACCGCTTCACCGGCGATCGCGGCCTGCTCGACCGGGCGTATCCGTTGATGCGTGACATCGCCGAGTTCCACCTGTCGGTGCTGAAACCGGGCGCCGACGGCTACCTCCATCTCGAGCACGTCAACGCGCTGGAGGTGCAGTGGGACACCACAGACCCGACGCCGGACCTGGCTGGGATGCGCGTGATCTTCCCGATCGTCGCCGATCTTGCCAACGCCCACCACGACCGTGCTCTGGCGATGCGGCTTCGCGAGGCGGTGACCAAGCTGCCGCCGTTCCGGACCGTCGAGCGCGGTGGCGAGCAGGTGCTGGCGTGGTCCGGCACCGACGAGGAGCCGCAGAACACCCAGAACCCCGAGCTGGAGGCGCTCTGGCCGTGGGGGCTGTTCGACGAGACGTCCGGCCTGCTGCAGGCGACGTACCGGCAGCGCGTCTACCCGCAGGACAAAGACTGGGGTATGGACAGCACCTGGGCCGCCCGGCTCGGCCAGGCTGATGAGGTCGAACGCCTGCTGCTGAAGGGCATCCAGGACTTCCAGATCTTCCCGAACGGCTTCACCGTGCACCGGACCGGACGCGAGGCTGTCCGGCAACAGAGCTTCTACAACGAGTGGGGCGGCGTCCTCACCACTGGTCTCCAGGAGGCGCTGGTCCAGGCGTACGACGGCGTGGTGCACGTCGCTCCGGCCTGGCCGGGTGACTGGGACGTCGCCGGCTCGGTCGAGATCGAAGGCGGTCACCGGATCAGCACCGAGGTCAAGGACGGCGTGCCGAGCGTGGTCGGTATCCAGGCCGGCAGCAAGGACTCGCTGCGCGTCCGCAACCCGTGGACGGGCCAGCAGGTCAGGGTCGTCGACGAGAACACTGGGCGGCCGGTGATCGCCCCGACCACGGACGAGGTCGTGACCGTGCCGCTGGTCCCGAATCACTCCTACGTCGTGGAGCGGGTCGCCGTACCGTTGACCTCGTTCGCGTTCGCACCGCTGACCGGCGAGCAGGCTGAGTCGGTGAAGACGGTCGGCACGCGGATGCTCGGCGTATCGAGGAGTGAGCCGCCGCTGCAGAGCGACCTGGTGACCGTGCGGACGCCGGACAAGCTGCAGAACCTGGTCAAGGCTCAGACCGGCGCGCCGATCTACGTCGACCGCAGCTACACAGTGACGGATCTGCCAGCTCAGCTGACTGGGCAGGCGCTGATCCCGGGCGCCAACGACGACTCCAAGAGCACAGCCGCGAGCTACCTCACCCTGGACGTGAGCCGCCCGGCCACCGTGTACGTCGCCTTCGACCCGCGCGGTGAGGGTGTCTGGTGGCCGCAGTGGCTGAGCTCGTTCACCCGGACCGGCGAGACGGTCGGCACGACCGACCAGCGGCTGGTGTTGTTCAAGCGAGAGGTGCCGGCCGGACAAGTCCAGCTCGGCGCCAACTCCGGCGTCGAGGACAAGGGCAACTCGACCTACATCACCTTCGTCACCCCGCGCTGAGCGGGCTGAACGTCACGGCGAAGGTCCGCGGCCTGGGAGCGAGCACGTACTGCGGCAACGCTCCCGGGCCGCACGACGCACTGCCCAGCCCGTTCTGGGCCAGGTCGAGGTTGAGGTAGACCCGATCTCGCGCCGTCAGGTCGCTGCGGTGCCGCGCGCGCTCGAGGTCCTCGGTCGTCCACCGCCGCGCCGTCAGCTGGAACACCGGCGCCCCGTCCACGCGTACTCCGTTGCCCTCGGCATCCGAGACTTCGGCCCACCGGACGTCGATCCGCGACCCGTTCTCCTGCGGGACGACGTACGGCGTCTGCAGCTCGTCCACAGTCGCGGAGTACCGCCCGATCCGCGCGGCCTGCCGACTGTCGGCGTACGCCTCAGCAGGCCCACCGCCGAACCAGCGCACCCGGTCGAGCGACCGCGGCAGAGCCATCCGCAGTCCCAACCGCGGCCAGCTCTCGCAGGCCGGTTTGATCGTCCCGCCGGGCCCGTCCCAGCCACCTTCGGGCTGCACGTCCACGGTGAGTGTCAGTCTCTCCCCCACCGCCGTCCACCGGTACGTCGCCCGCACGGCGAGCCCGAGTCCGTCCGGCGCCACCCGGCTCCGCACCACCAGTTCGGTCTCCTCCACCTCGACCGCCTCGACGCGATGCCCGAGCCGATCCAGTCCGGCAGCCCGCCACGCACTGACGGCAGCGTTGTTCCCACCCTGCCCGTTGTCGTTGTCAGTGGGCGCCCGCCACAGATCCAGCCGAGGCCCGTCTACCGGCAACCCATTGAGCTCCACCAACAAGCCGCTGCGCGGGTCGAACACGCCGGTCCCCAACACCACCCGCCCGTCCGCGCGACGGGCAGACCGCGCCGGGCGCTGAGTAGTGGGGGCAGACGAGCCTCGCGGGAGGCCATTGCTGGGCAGGGCGAACTGGGTCCACGCGATCTCGTGGCCGGCCGCCGCCCAGGGCTCGTCGTTGGCCAGGACCGCGCTGACTGTCAGCAGGCGTTCACCCGCACCGCCGGCCGGCGCTCCTGTGACCAGGGTTCCCGGGAGCGGCACCGTGGCCGACGCGCCTGCTGGAATGCTCGGCACCGTGAGTGTTCCGGCGGCTACCTGCTGACCTTCGAGCTCTTCGGTCCAGCCGAAGGTCAGGTGGTCCAGGGTCGCGAAGTCCTGCAGGTTCTCGATCCGGAGCGGATCCGGCCCGGTGATGCGGACCGGCTCGATCACCTTCTTGTACTCCGTCAGTCCGGGCGACGGCGTGCGGTCGGGGAAGAGCAGGCCGTCGATGCAGAAGTTCCCCCCGTGCACCTTCTCGCCGAAGTCGCCGCCGTAGACATGATCGGTGGCCCCGGGCAACAGGATGCCGTGGTCGATCCACTCCCAGACGAAGCCGCCCTGCAACCGTGGGTACCTCTCGAACACCCGCTGGTAGTCCGCCAGCCCACCCGGACCGTTGCCCATGGCATGCGCGTACTCGCAGAGCACGAACGGCAACGCCCGGCGGCGGGCCTCCAGCGGGGGATCGGCCGCGGTCTCCGCCGGCGCATCCTCGGTCCGGGTGCCGATCCGCTCCAGCTCGTCGATCGGCGTGTACATCAGGCTGTAGAAGTCGGAGAACTCGTAGCTGCGGTCCCGCTCGTAGAACAACGGCCGGCCCGGATCGCGCTGCCGCGTCCATTTCGCCAGCTCACCGAAGTTGCGGCCACGGTGGCTCTCGTTGCCCAGCGACCAGATGATCACGCTCGGATGGTTCTTGTCCCGCTCGACCATCCGCCGCATCCGGTCCAGCATCATCGGCGCCCAGTCCGGGTCGTCGGCCGGGTTGCCCTGCCAGTCGGTGTAGATGAACCCGTGCGTCTCCAGGTCGCACTCGTCGATCACCCACAGCCCGAGCTCGTCGCACAGCTCCAGGAACGCGGGATGCGGTGGGTAGTGCGCGGTCCGGACCGCGTTGATGTTGTGCTGCTTCATCAGCACCAGGTCCTGCCGCATGGTGTCCTCGCTGACGGCGCGGCCCCGGTACTGGTCGTGCTCGTGCCGGTTGACCCCACGGAAGAAGATCGGCCGGCCGTTCACGGTGAGCCGGCCGTCCTCGAGCGCGACGGTCCGGAAGCCGATGCGCAGCTCGACCGTCTCGCCGGGCGCCACCACCGTCGCGTCGTACAGCTTGGGGACCTCGGCCGACCACGGCTCGACGCCTGGAATCGTCACCGGCCCCCCTGCCGCGAGATCCAGGCCGAGCTCGGGCACCAGCACGCGCACGGCGTACGCCGGGTCGGTGGTGACGCCGTCCACCTGGAGCGTGCCCGCGCCGCTGACCTGGTCGAAGCCCGTGTGCACGAAGACGTCCTCGACGCCGCCGGCCGGACGGCTGCGCAGGGTCACGTCGCGGAAGATTCCTGGTAGCCACCACATGTCCTGGTCCTCCAGGTAGCTGCCCGAGGACCACTGGTGGACGCGGACCGCCAGCAGGTTCCGCCCCGGCCGCAGGTGGGCACCGGCCTCGAACTCGCTCGGCAACCGGCTGCCCTTGGACGTCCCGAGCTCGACGCCGTTCAGCCACACCTTGAAGCAGGAGTCGACACCTTCGAAGCGCAGTACCGCCCGCTCGCCAGGCCAGCTCGCCGGCAGGTCGAACCAGCGCCGATGGTCGCCGGTCGGGTTGGCGGCCGGCGGCCGCGGCGGGTCGATCGGGAACGGGAAGGCGGTGTTCGTGTACCGCGGCCGGTCGTGGCCCTGCAGCACCCAGTGCCCGGGCACGGCCAGCTCGTCCCAGTCGTCGTCGACCAGGTCCGATGACATCACGTCGGCGGGCGCCTCGGCCGGCCCCGGCGACAGCTTGAACCGCCAGCGCCCGTTCAGGCTGATCACCGGGGCGGACGAGCGCAACCAGGCCCGGGGCTCACGGCGACCGGTGCCCGGGACCAGATCCTCGAAGTACATCAGGCTTCCGCTCTCAGGACATGGACGTCCCGGGCCGCCAGGTGGATCGACTCACCGGGTGCCACCGGCGTCTTGCGCAGTACGTCGGTCGCCGCGATCGGCGCGGTCACGTCGACCGGGTCGCCGGACCAGTTGTGCAGGAACCAGAGCCGCCTGCCGACGGGATTCACTGCGGACAGCACCGTCACGGAGTCCGGGAGATCGCTCCACCGGACCAGCGCGGATCCGGCCGCGAAACCGGCGATCGAGGCGGCCAGAACGGGGTTCGGCACGGTTCCGACGTACGTCACCCGGCCACTGCCGTACCGCTTGGTGGTGACGATCGGACGGCGTCCACCACCTGGATGGTCGTACCAGGCCATCGCCTCCGCGTCTTCCACGAACAGATCGTCGGCCCAGCGCGTCGCCTCCGCGCCAGGCGCGACCTCGGTGCCCTGGACCGGCAGCGGGTGGAGCAGGTTCTCGTACTCCACGTAGTGGACGCCCGCCGCCTCCCGGAGTCGCGCCGGCGCGACTTCGGTCCGCGCTCGCGCCTCCGGATCGGCGTACCCGGTGCGCGGGCCGACGACGAGGTGACCACCCGCCCGTGCGTACTCCGCCAGCAGGTCGAGCTCGTCGTCGGAGGCGATGTAGAAGGCGGGCGCGACCAGGACGGGCAGCCGGGCGGCGAGCGCGGCGGGGTCGCCGAGATGCTCGGCCGGCAGGATCCCCGGCCGCAGCCCCGCGTCGACCACGCCGGCGTAGAACGCGGTGACGATCGAGCGGTACGACGCCGGGTCCGGGGTGCCGCCGGGATGCGCCAGCGGCGGCTGGAACTGCAACGCCCAGTCGCTCTGGGTCGACCAGAGCACCGCCACGTCCACATCCGGCCGCAGCTCGGCGACCTCCGCACCGGCCTGCTCGAGCTCGGCACCGATCGCAGCGATCTCGCGGTACACCCGGCCCGGCTGCAGCGCGTGCCCGAGGATCCCGCCCCAGAACGTCTCCGCGCCGTGGTGGATCGAGTGCCAGTGCCAGTACTGGATCATCCGCGCGCCCCGGGACACCAGGGCCCAGGCGAGTTGCCGAAGCTGCCCGTCGTACGGCGGGTGGTTGAGCTGGGAGCCGCCGATCGACGTCGCATTGGTCTCGGTGACGAGGAACGGCTCGTGCCGTGAGCCGTAGATGCGGTCCGCGGACAGGTACAGCTCGGCGACGCTGCGACCGAACCAGCCCGGCTCGAACCGCTGCGGTCCGGGAGGCCGGTCCAACCCGTCCTGGACGTGGACGTAGACGTTGCCTGCCGCAACATCGAGCCGCCCGGTCAGCGGGACGTCGGCCACCGCGGCCCGGCCGTACGCCAGACACGTCGTGACGAATTGCCCCGGCCGCCGCAACTCCCGGACGAGGTCGGCCTGCCAGCCGATGAAGTCCGTGGTCCGGCTCGCCTGGAACCGCCGCCACGCCAGGTCGTACGACGGGGTGCTGTTGCCGTCCGGCCGCCAGAGCTCCGTCCAGTCGCTCAGCCGGTGCGACCAGTACGTGAGTCCCCAGGCCTCGTTGAGTGTCTCGACATCGCCGTACTCCGCGCGCAGCCCGGCCACGAACGCCTGGAACGTGCTCTCGTTGTGCGGCAGCAGCAACCCTGGCTCGTTGTCGACCTGGTAGCCGATCACCGCCGGGTGATCGCGATGGTGCTCGACGATCCGGCGGATCACCCGCTCGGCGTGGAAGAGGAACGCAGGCTGCTGATAGTCGACCTCCTGGCGTACTCCCCACGGCACCCGCTCACCTGTCCGGCGCTCGGCCGCGATCTCCGGGTGGGCACGCTGCAACCACGGCGGTACGGCGTAAGTCGGGGTCCCGAGGAGGACGCCGACGCCGCGCTCGGCGGCACCGTCGAGCACCGGCCGCAGCCAGTCCAGGTCGAAGACGCCGTCGCGCGGCTCCCAGGTCGACCAGACCGACTCGCCCACCCTGATCGCGGTCATCCCCGCCGCGGCCATCAGGTCCAGATCGGTGTCGATCCGGCCGGCCAGCGCGCGGGGCAGGTATTCGGGGTAGTACGCCGTCCCCAGCAGAACCCGTGACGGCAGCATGCCCCGAACCTAACCCATCGGGCCCCTGGGGTCACCGGGCTGTCCGCATGGTGAGGTCGCGTGCAAACGTTTGTTGACAGGGTTTCCACGCTCCCGCGAGCAGCTCGGTCACCCGCCGGCGCACGACCGGCTCAGTGCGCGCGGATGCGGACCCGTCGGCGGGCCGGTCCGGTGCTCGCCCGGACCACCAGCACGGGCGCGAGCAGATCGGGCCTCGGCCACTCCTCGCCGGCCAGCCGCCCGGCCAGTTGCCGCCAGGCGAGCTCGCCCAGCCGCGCCCGCTCGTTGCGCAACGAGGTGAGCGGCGGCCGCGAGTACGCCGCGATCGGGATGTCGTCGTACGACGTCACCGACAGTTCGGCCGGCACCTCGACGCCGTTGTCGTGCAACCAGCTGAGCAAGCCGACGCCGACCAGGTCGTTGAAGGTGATGACCGCGGTCGCCCGGCTGCGCAGTACGGTCGGGCCGGCCCCGTAGCCGTGATGACCGGACCAGCCGCCGTCGATCTCGTCCAGCGTGACGTCCAGCGAGCGCGCCGTGCGTCGCAGCGTCCGCCGGCGCTCGGCGTCGGACCAGGACGCGGCCGGACCACCGACGTACAGGACCCGGCGGTGGCCGAGTCCGGTCAGGTGCTCGAGCAGCAACCGGCTGGCGGCGCGGTAGTCGATCGCGACCACCCCCGCATTCTTCACCGTGCGGTTGATGCACACCACCGGCACGGGCAGCGCGAGGGCCCTGTCCAGACCCGCACGGGTGAGCCGTGAACTGCACAGGACCAGCGCGCCGGAATGGTCCGCCAGCTCCTCGACCAGCCGCAGCTCCTCGGCGGGATCCTCGCCACTCTCGCCGATCAGCAGCCGATGACCGTCCGCACGGGCGGCGGCGCCGAGTCCCTTGAGCACCTCGGAGAAGAACGGGTTCGCGAGGTCGGGCACGGTGACCCCGACGGTGCGGGGACGGCCGAGCTTGAACTCCTGCGCCCGCCGGTCGGCGCGGTAGCCGAGCTCGTCGGCCACCGCCCGGACGTGCGCCACCACCTGCGGGGAGATCCGGTCGGAGCCGTTCAGCGCCCGGGACACGGTCGAGACCGACGTGCCCGCCGCGCGTGCCACGTCGATCAGCCGGACCCGTCCACGCTCCGCCACCGTCACCTCTCGCCCGTTCCGGGGCGGGGTGCCGTCACCCCACCCGGGTGTCGCCGATCCGCACGTTCCGGATCTTCACGTCGTCGGCGTACTGTACGACAGCTTCCGCCTCGACGACGCCGAAACGACTGTTCGTGACCGCCACCGAGCGGATCGGCATCGTCTCCGCGCCGACGATCCGGTACGCCCGCTCCGCCCGGGCGACCCAGATCCGGTCGAACCGGATGTCGCAAACCTCGGGGAACAGCGACTGGTCCCCGCCGCCCTGGTAGCTGAAGGTGATCTCCAGCGGACGGTAGGTCCAGGCCTGGCAGTCGACGTCGCGCACGTCGATGTTGCGGACGTACCCGCCGCGGGTGGAGGTCGACTTCACGCACAGCACCCACTGCTGGAACGCCTCGTCGGCGGCCGGGTCGGCCGGCATCCGCAGCCGGCGCACGAAGACGTCCTCGATCCCGCCGCTCAGCTCGCTGCCGATCGCCACCGCGGCGCCACCGCTCAGGAACGTGCAGTCCTCGATGATGATGCCGCGCGACGGCAGGCCGAGCCGGCGTCCGTCCGCGTCCCGGCCGGACTTGACCGCGATGCAGTCGTCGTGGGTCTCGAACGTGCAGCCCCGGATCAGGACATCGGTACACGACTCGGGGTTGCAGCCGTCGCCGTTCGGTCCGAGGTTGTGCACCCGGACGTCCTTCACCGTGACGTTGTGGCACTCCAGTGGGTGGATCGTCCACATCGGCGAGTTCCGCACGGTGACGCCCTCGATGAGCACGTTGCGGCAGCGGAACGGCTGGATGAAGCTGGGCCGCAGGTAGTGCCCCTCGCCGAACACCCGCTGCTCCAGCGGGACCTGCTCGTTGTTCATCCGCTCCAGCTCGCCCCAGTCGGCGCGCTGGTTCGGCAGTCCCTTGTGCCAACCGTACTGGCCACTGCCGATCAGGTACCACCAGTGCTCGTTGTCGCCGGCGCCGTCGAGCACACCCGAGCCGGTGATCGCGATGTCGGTCTGGTCCTCGGCCCGGATCAGCGAGGAGAAGTTGTAGACCTCCACGCTCTGCCAGCGGGTGCGGACCACCGGCAGGTAGTCGACCGGGTCGGTGCTGAACCGCAGTGTCGACCCCTCTTGCAGATGCAGGTCGACGTGGCTGAGCAGGTGGATCGCGCCGGTCTGCCAGACCCCCGGCGGTACCACCACGTGTCCGCCGCCCGCCGCGTGGCACGCCCTGATCGCCTGCGCGATTCCCTCGCCTGCGTGGTCCGGGGTCGCGCCGTACTCGGTGATCGGGAACCACCGGTCCGGGAACCGTGGCGGCCGGATCCGGGACCGGACCGACTGCTCCCGGTCGCTCAGCGCGGCGGCGGGCGCCGGCGTCAGCAGGTCGGATCCGATGCCGGTGGCAACCAGTCCGGAAAGACCGAGGCCGAGGATCCGGCGGCGGCTGGGATTCATGGGCGGAACCTTTCGACGGGTAAACCTTTGCACGCAAGTATCCAAGAGATTCCGGACCGGTCAAGACTTCGTCGCAACGAGCCGTTGACACACCGCACGGCCCGGTGCACGATCTTGTGCAATCGTTTGCACTGTTGCCGTCCGAACGGAGCACAGCCATGAGCCAGGAACCCCGCCAGGCACCCGGTCCCGACGACGGAGACCGCACGGTGGGAGACCCGTGCTACGGCCGCCGGGGCTTCCTGGTGGCGGGCAGCGCGGTGGCGGCAGGTCTGTTCTTCAGCGGCGGCACCGCCCCGGCCGCCGCCGTCGAAGCGGGCGAACCGGCCGGATCCGCTGCCGCCGCGGAGAAGGCGGCGGACGACCAGGTCGCGCGGATCCTGCGGCGCATCCGGGCGCCGCGGTTCCCGGACAGATGGTTCGACATCACCCGGTACGGCGCGGTCGGCGACGACGCGACCGACTGCACGGCCGCGATCCGGGCCGCGATCCGGGCGTGCCACGAGGCCGGAGGCGGTCACGTCCTCGTCCCCGCCGGCGACTTCCGGACCGGCGCGATCCACCTGCTCAGCGGCGTGGACCTGCACCTGGCCGAAGGCTCCAGGCTGGCGTTCAGCCAGGATCCGGCGGCCTACCTCCCGGTGGTGCCGACCCGGTACGAGGGCACCGAGTGCTACAACTACTCGGCCCTGGTGTACGCCTACCGGCAGCGCGACATCGCGGTCACCGGCGCCGGTGTGCTGGACGGCCGCGCCGACGCCACCCACTGGTGGGACTGGACCGGCGGCCCACCGCCCAACGAGAGCCCGGACAAGACGCTGCTGCTGACGATGGCGGCGGACGGCGTACCGGTCGAGCAGCGGGTGTTCGGCGCCGGGCACTACCTGCGGCCGAACCTGCTCCAGTTCAACCGGTGCGAGAACGTCCTGCTCGACGGCATCACGGTCAAGGACTCGCCGATGTGGAACATCCATCCGGTGCTGTGCCGCAACGTCACCGTGCGCCGCGTGGTCGTGGACAGCCCGCACGGACCGAACAACGACGGCATCGACCCGGAGTCCTGCACCGACGTCCTGATCGAGGGCTGCACGATCTCCACCGGCGACGACTGCATCGCCTTCAAGGCCGGCAAGGACGCCGACGGCCGGCGGGTGAACGTCCCCACCCGGTACGCCGTCGTCCGCGACTGTGAGATGGCCGACGGGAACGGCGGTGTCACCATCGGCAGTGAGACCACCGGCGGGGTCTCCGACGTCTTCGTCCGGGACTGCCGGATGAGCAGCCCGCGGCTGGAACGGGCGATCCGGATCAAGAGCAACCCGCAGCGCGGCGGCACGATCGCGAACTTCGACGTCCGCCGGGTGACCGTGGGCCAGGCCGCCGACTCCGTGGTGGAGATCGTCCTCAACTACGCGAACGTCACCGCCGGCGACTTCCCGCCGGACCTGCACGGCATCACCATCAGCCACCTGACCGCCGCCGGCGCCCCGCGCGCCCTGAACCTGCTCGGCCTGGCCACCGACCCGCTCCGCGACATCCGGCTGCACGCCTGCCGGTTAGACGGGATGGAGGAGGAGAACTCGATCCAGTACGTCGAACGGCTGCGCCTCGACCAGGTCTGGATCAACGGCGTCCGGGTCGACAACTGACCGCCCCGACCACACGAGGAGAACACGTGGTGCAAGACAAGTTCAGTCGCAAGAACTTCCTCCGGATGACTGCCGGCGCTGCCCTGCTGCCGACCGCGGCCGCCCTCACCGCCGGCCAGGCCGCCGCCGCTGCGGCCGGTACTCCGGACGCCACCGCGCCGCTCGGCCCGGACGGCCATGGCGGCCCCGGCTGGGGGCACGTCGGCGAGATCCTGCGGGAGACCCGGCCGCCCAGGTTCCACGACCGCGACTTCCCGATCACGGCGTACGGCGCGGTCGGCGACGGCAGCACCGATGCGACGGCCGCGATCCGGGCCGCGATCGAAGCCTGCCACCTAGCCGGCGGTGGCCGGGTGGTGGTTCCCGCCGGGACGTTCCTCACCGGCGCGATCCACCTGCGGTCGAACGTGAACCTGCACGTGTCCGAGGGCGCGACCTTGCTCTTCAGCACCGACCCGGCGCAGTACCTGCCGGTGGTCCTCACCCGCTTCGAGGGCATGGAACTGATGAACTACTCGCCGCTCATCTACGCCCGCGACTGCGACAACATCGCCGTCACCGGCACCGGCACCCTCGACGGGCAGGCGACCTGGGAGACCTGGTGGTCCTGGGTCGGCCCGTCCGGTCCGGACGCGCAGGCACTGACCGACCTGGCCGACCGCGGCGTCCCGGTGCCCGAGCGGATCTTCGGCGCCGGTCACTTCCTGCGGGCCGCGTTCATCGAGACCTACCACTGCCGCAACGTGCTGATCGACGGCGTGACCCTGCTCCGGTCACCGTTCTGGGAGATCCACCCGGTGCTGTCGCGCAACGTCACGGTGCAGAACGTGCATATCGACAGCCGCGGCCCGAACAACGACGGAGTGGACCCCGAGTGCTCGCAGTACGTGGTGATCCGCAACTGCACCTTCGACGTCGGCGACGACTGCATCGCGATCAAGTCCGGCCGCGGGACCGACGGGCTGCGGGTGAACGTGCCGTCGGAGAACATCCTGATCGAGGACTGCACGATGAACATCCGCTACGGCGCGATCACGATCGGCAGCGAGATGACCGGTGGGGTCCGGAACGTGTTCGTGCGCAACTGCCGGATCGGCAGCGGGTACCAGTACTTCGGCCTCTACATCAAGACGAACTCGGTCCGCGGTGGCTACGCCGAGAACGTGTACCTCAAGGACATCGAGATCTCCAACCTCACCAAGGAGGTCGTGTCCTGCAACTTCTACCGCGGTGAGGGCGACACCGGTCCGCTCACACCGCGGGTCCGCAACGTCGAACTGCGCAACATCACCGTCGGCCACGCCCGCAACGCCTTCTCGATGACCGGGTACCCCCGGTTGCCGATCCAGGACTTCCGGCTGATCGACTGCACCTTCACGAGCATCGACGCGGCCAGCACGATCCAGGACGTCGACCTGTCGTTCGAGAACTTCTTCGTCAACGGGCAGCCGATCACCGATCCGGCCCAGCTGCTCTGATGCCGGCGGCAACCAGCGGGTGGGACGACGTCGACCGGATCCTGGCCGATATCCGACCGCCGGTCTTCCCCGACCGGAACTACCCGATCACGGCGTACAGCGCGATCGGCGACGGGACGACCGACAGCACCAAGGCGATCCGCGCGGCGGTGGACGAGTGCTCCGCGGCCGGCGGGGGCCGGGTGGTGGTGCCGCCGGGGACCTTCCTGACCGGTGCCGTGCACCTGCGGTCCGGGGTCAACCTGCACGTGTCCGAAGGGGCGACGCTCCTCTTCAGCACGGACCCGGCGGACTACCTGCCCGTCGTCCAGACGCGGTACGAGGGCGTGGAGGTGCTGAACTACTCGCCGATGATCTACGCGAACGGCTGCACCGGCATCGCCGTGACCGGGGCCGGCACCCTCGACGGTGGCGCGGACTGGGACAGTTGGTGGGGCTGGTTCCACCGATGCGACGACGACTTCGCGATGCTGCGGCAGCAGGGAGCGGACGGTGTACCGGTGGCGGAGCGGGTGTACGGACCCGGTTACCACCTTCGGTCGAGCTTCATCCAGCCGTACGACTGCGAGGGCGTGCTGATCGAGGGCGTGACGATCGTCCGGTCGCCGTTCTGGGAGATCCACCCGGTGCTGTGCCGCAACGTCACCGTGCAGGACGTCACCATCGACACCGAGGGCCCGAACAACGACGGCGTCGACGTCGAGTCCTGCCGGTCGGTGGTGATCCGCGGCTGCACCATCACCGCCGGCGACGACTGCATCGCGATCAAGTCCGGCCGCGAGGCGGACGGTCTGCGGGTCGGTGTGCCGTCGGAGGACATCCTGATCGAGAGGTGCACGCTGACGGTCAAGTACGGCGCGATCACCGTCGGCTCCGACATGACCGGTGGTGTCCGCAACCTCTTCGTCCGCGAGTGTGCCATCGGCAGCGACGCCTGTACTTCGGCCTGTACCTCAAGACGAACTCGATCCGCGGCGGCTTCGCCGAGAACATCTACCTGAAGGACCTGACGATCTCCGACCTCGGCAAGGAGGTCGTCCAGTGCAACTTCCACCGCGGCGAAGGTGACACCGGGCCGCTCACCCCGATCGTCCGCAACGTCGAGCTCCGCAACGTCACCGTCGGCCGGGCCCGCAACGTCCTGCACGTCCGCGGCTACGAACGCTCCCCGGTCCAGGACCTCCGGCTGATCGACTGCACGTTCACCGCCGTCGACTCCCCCAGCACCATCGAGCACGCCGAGCTCACCCTCCACAACGTGACCGTGAACGGCCACGCCGTCACCACCCCCGCCGACCTCCTCTGAGGCCGAACACCCGACCGGGGACCGCGGACAGCGAACATCTTGTCCGAGGTCCCCGGTCGGTGTTCTCACCCCGGACCCAGGGGAGTCGGCTCAGGGCAGCTGGGCGCAGTGGACGTCGAGGTCCCAGAGGATGACGGAGAGGGCGTACGGGCTGATCGTGTGGTCGCCGTGGGTGGCGTCCTCCAGCAGTTCCCAGTGGCCGTTCGACTCGTTGCTGACGGCATCAGTTCCGATGACGGCGATGCGTTGGCGGACGGCGGCTTCGTAGCTTCGGTGGCCGACGCCGTTGAAGCAGCACTCGTCGAAACGGTTGAGGATCTGCAGCTGCCGGCGATTACGGCCGACGGCGGCCAGGGCGTAGAGGTCCGGGAAGTCGGCCAGGCCGTAGAAGCCGGGTTGCTTGTCCTGGCGCTGCTCCCAGTCGCCGCGGGTCGGGCTGGGTTTCGGTGAGCCCGGGCGGACGAAGAACGGCAACGAGCCGGCCGTCGGGTACGAGCGGGTGATGCGCGGATCCAGGGCCGGGTAGATCGTGGTCGCCCAGCCGCCGCCGGACAGGCCGATCATCTGGACCGAGGACGGTCGGTACGTCGCCTGCACGTGGTTCATCGCCACTGCCAACGGCTCGAGGAACAACGCCAGCGGCGAGTACTCCGCGGACTCCCACAGGTTGAGGTCGTTGTGCGACGGCTGCTGCCGCACCATCGGATCCACCGGATCCTGCAGGGTCTTCGGGTTCCAGTGGTAGAACGGCATGGCGAACAGCAGCACGGTGTACCCGTGGTCGAGCAGGCCCTGTGTGGTCCGCTGCAACGTGTCCAGCGGTTCACCGTGGCCGTTGTGGTAGAACGCGATCCGGCGATGAGTACGGTGTACCGGCTCCACCAGGAACACCGTCGCGACGTACCCGAACCGCATCGCCACCTCGAGCCGGTCGTACCGCCGGACACCGGTCAACGCGGGCAGCTCGGCCGGCGTACCGATGTCGCGCCGCACCTCGGGCAGCGTGGCAGGTATGACGCCGGTGTCCTTCCACACCTGCGCGACCAGTTGTGGACGCAAGGCCTCCGCATCCTCGGCGGTGTGGATCTTCATCAGGTCCTCGACGTCGACGTCGACCACCACCTGCGGCAAAGTCCTGTACGCCGCGCTGTGGGCGGCGGCGATCTCCGCGTTCACCGGGGCGACGGGGCGTGGTGCGGGGTGCGGAAGGACGCCGGTCGGGCCTTCGGACACAGCGCCTCCCGCAGCGTTCAGACCAGCGGCGGCGGTCGCGGTCCAGCCGGTGGCGGTCGTGGCCGCGAGGGTGCCAAGGGCACCGAGCACGGACCTGCGATTCAGTGCAGACATCGTTTCACCTTTCGGAGCGGGAAGTCGGGACGACAGGGCGCCAGCCGCCGAGCACTTTCGCCGGGTCGCGCAACGGGGCGGCCTCGTCGACGGTGAGCTGCCGGGAACAGGCCAGCCGCGCGCTGGTGTCGATCGGCCGGCCGGCCAGGTCGGTGCTGCCGTACTCCCAGAACCGCAGCTGACCGGCCGCGGCGCAGTCGTTCGGGCTGGTGACCTGGAAGCCGGTCGTCTTGACGTGGCTGTCCATCGCGGAGTCGACGAACACCACTTGGCTGGTCGGGAACCGGCTCAGCTCGACCCGGCCGAGGTAGACGCTGTCGTCGGGTGCGTCGGGACCGCGCGTCAGCCGGACCCGGACGAAGACGTTGCCGGGGCCGTTGTCGAAGTTGCGGACCTGGTTGTAGTACCCCGCGTGCAGGGCCTTGAGCTCGGAGTCCTGGACGAAGACGCCGCCGGTTCCCCAGACGAAGTCCACGTCACCCTCGACGTAGCTGTCGGTCACGAATCCCTTGCCCTGCAGGCGGAGGCTGTCCTGGTAGCCGAGGATGCGGACCCGGGCGAGCACGATCCGTTCACCGTTGCCGCGGAACGCCTCGGCCTGCGACCCGCGGTACGGCGTCAGGTTTCGCACCGTGACGTCGGCCATCGAGAAGTCGTCGGCGTCGACCCCCATCGCGGCGCGCCAGCAGTTGAACCGGTCCGGCTGGGCGAGCACCCGGCGCGGGCAGTACGCCTGGTCGATCGGCACGTTCGCCATCGCGTAGTCGCCGTTCAGCAGGTTGTTGTTCGGGTAGCCGATCTCGGTCCGGCCGGCTCCGGCGCCGACGACGGTGACGTGCGGCTTGGTCTGCGGCACGTACACGAGTTCGCGGTACCGGCCCGGGCCGACGTCGATCCGCACCTCGTGGTCGTTGCCCTCCGCCACGAAATCGACGGCTCCCTGGACGGTGCAGAAGCCCGCACCACCACGGCTGTCGACGGTGAGCCGGGTACTACCGACCTTCGGGTCGTGCCGGGTACGGAACGTCCACTCGACCGGCGAGGTGATGCCGGGATGCCCGACGAAGAACCCCGGCTCCACGGTCACGTAGTACCCCCGGCCCGCGGCGAGCCGTTGGTGGGGGTGGATCGAGACCGTCCGCCCGTCGACCACCACCGGCTGATACGTCCACTTGTGCAGCTCGCCGTAGTCCGAGCGGGCGCCGCCGACGGTTCGTTGGTACGTCGCGGCGTCGGCAAGGTCGATCGTGTCGACGACCTCACCGCCCACCTGGTGGATCTGCAGCTTGCCCTTCAACCCGAGCTCGAGCGGACCGTCGAACGTCAACCGCAGCTGAGTGTCCGCACACGTCGCGGCCGCCATCCCGATCGGCGCTAGCTTCGGTGAAGCCGTATCACCGGGCCGGGAGGCCCGCCAGCCGGTGAGCTCCTCGAGCACCTTGACCAGCCGGCCCGCGGCCAGCTGGTGGCCCTGCACGCTCGGGTGCGAACCGCCGTTGTAGTCGCCCGGGCTCAGCCAGCCCGCGGTGTCGACGTACACCGTCTTCCGGTCCTTCGCCTGCGCTACCGAGGCCTTGATGTCGGCGGCGTGCGTCCCGTTGAACGGCCGCAACGCGAGGATCAGCGCCTGCGGGTTCGCGGCCCGGACCTGGCGCAGGTAGGCGAGGTACTTCGGCGCGAACTCCTCACTCGGGTACGGCGCGTCGTTGGTGCCGAAGTTGACCACGACCGCACCGGGGTCGAACGGTTCGGCCGGGAACCCGGCCAGGTGGAACCCGAACGACTCCGCAGCGGTGCCGACGTTGCCGTGACCCGGCTGGATGATGCCCTGCTTGCCGAAGCCGACCTGGTTCGTGGCGGCGCCGAACGCCTTGCCCACCAGGTGCGCGTAGCTCTTGGTCCCGTCGGCGCAGTCGATCCCGAGCCGCGGGCACAACGCCATCACACCCTGGGTGATCGAGTCACCGTAGAACTCCAGCCGCCGGTCGGCGGTCGTCGGCAGCGGTACCAGCTGGGCCAACGGTGCGAGCTCGATCTTCGACAGCACCACGCCGGACTGCACCGGGGAGAGCCATCGGTTCTCGTACTCGTCGACGTCCTTCACCGCGATCTCGGCCGTGTGTACGACGCCCGGGTCGAGCCCCTCGGCGAACACCTTGTGCTCCTCGTCGACCTTCACCAGCCGCGCCTCGCCGCCGTCGACCGACACGTACAGCTGCGCCGGCACCGTGATCGACTCGGTCTCGAACCACGCGCCGAGCCGGTCCCCGGTAAACCGGAACCGCAACAACGAGCCCGAGTTCACCGTGGTCGCGAGGTCGTCGTCTCTCGCCCAGTGGCCCTGGAACTCGATCCGCGGGTCGAACGGCCCGAACGTGGCGGGGTTCGCGGCGGCCGTCGCGGCGGCGGCGGGCCCGGTGAGCGCGCCGGCGGTGAGGCCGACGGCCAGGCACAGGCTGACGAGGTACAGGCGGAGCTGACGCACGACGGTCTCCCTCGCACAGGCCACCGCGGAGTACCCCGGGGCGGCGGGCAGGTAATCCTTTTCCCGGCTACCGTCGCAGTGCGAACCAGGCACGTCAAGACCTTGACCAGCAGTAGTCCGCTGAAATAGGAAAAGGTTTACACCCCTGCAGCTACAGGGATTCCGCCCCGCTGGTGAGGAGACCACGATGACCGACCAGACCCGACGAACCTTCCTCGGCGGCGTCGGTGCGACCGGGCTCGGGCTGCTGGGCCTGCAGTCGACGAGCGCCGCGGCCGCACCGGTTGCCCGGGCAACCGGCGGACCACGCCCCGGCGTGGCCGGGCCGAACCAGCCGTGGGCGCGCGCGGCGTACATCGCGGCGACCGTCCGCGGTCCCCGGTTCCCGCGGCGCTGGTACGACATCACCGACCACGGCGCCGTGGCCGGCCAGGACGCGACGGCCGCGATCGCCGCCACCATCTCCGCCTGCCACCGAGCCGGTGGCGGGCACGTCGTGGTTCCGGCCGGGAGCTGGCCGACCGGCCCGATTCACCTGCTGAGCAACGTGGATCTGCACGTGAGCGATGGTGCGACGCTGCTGTTCAGCACTCGTCCGTCGGACTACCTGCCGCTGGTCCTGACCCGGTTCGAGGGCGTCGAGCTCTACAACTACTCCCCGCTGATCTATGCCTTCGAGCAGGAGAACATCGCCGTCAGCGGCAGCGGCACGCTCGACGGTCAGGCAGACCTCGACCACTGGTGGCCCTGGAAGGGCTCCGGCGACGACGGCTGGGAGCCGGGCGACCCGCACCAGGCCGAGGCGCGGGCGCTCCTGTTCGAGCAGGCCGAGCAGGGCGTCGCGGTGGAGCAGCGGCGGTTCGGCGAAGGTGGCTACCTGCGACCGTCGTTCATCGAGCCGTACCGGTGCCACAACGTGCTGATCGAGGGCGTGACGATCGTGCGCTCACCGATGTGGGAGATCCACCCGACGCTCAGCGACCATGTCGTGGTCCGCGGCGTGACGGTCCGGTCGCACGGGCCGAACAACGACGGTTGCAACCCCGAGTCGTGCCGGCTGGTGGTGATCCGGGACTGCACGTTCGACACCGGTGACGACTGCATCGCGATCAAGGCCGGCCGCAACGCCGACGGCCGCCGGGTGAACGTGCCCACGGAGGACGTGCTGATCGAGGGCTGCACGATGCGCGACGGCCATGGCGGCGTGACGATCGGCAGCGAGATGACCGGTGGGGTCCGGAACGTGTTCGTCCGGGACTGCGACCTGTCCAGCCCGAACCTCGACATCGCCCTGCGGTTCAAGACCAACTCGGTCCGCGGCGGCTTCATCGAGCGGTTCCACGCCAGGGAGCTGCGAATCGGCCAGGTGGGGTCGTCGGTGATCGACGTGAACTTCAACTACGAGGAGGGCCCGGGGCACGGCTTCAATCCGCGGGTGGCCGACCTCGAGGTCTCCGACCTGACCGTCGGCACCGCCCGCCGCGGCCTCAACCTGCGCGGCTACGCCGATGCGCCCATCGTCGGCGTCCGGCTGCGGCACGTCGACCTCGGCACCACGAGCCAGCCGGGCGTCGTCGAGCACGTCGAGGGTCTGGTGCTGGAAGACGTGATCGAGAACGGCGAGCCGGTGGTGCTGGACGCACCGGTTGGGTGACCTGCGACGCCGGTCCGGCCGACCATGGTCCAATGACTCGGTGAGCAAGTCGTCCAGAGGTGGTGCGCTGTCCCCCGGCCGGGCCACGATCCATGACGTGGCCCGGATCGCCGAGGTGTCGACGGCGACCGTCTCCCGGGTGATGAGCGGCGGGAAGCCGGTGTCTGCCGAGGTCACCGACCGGGTCCGGGCCGCCGCCCGCGAGGTCGGCTACCGGCCGAACCCGGCCGCCCAGACGCTGCTGCGCGGCCGGAGCCAGACGATCGGCGTGGTGGCCCCCGACCTGGCCAACCCGTACTTCGCCGAGATCCTCAAGGGCGTCGCGGCCGAGGCCGCCGAGGGCGGCCACCACACGCTGGTCGCCGGTAGCGACGAGGACCCGGACCGGGAGTACAGGTCGGCGATGGAGCTGGCCCGCTGGGTTGACGGTCTGCTGTTGTGCGCACCGCGGATGAGTACACCCCGGCTGAAGGAGGTCGCCGCCGCGAGCCGGTCGCTGGTACTGATCAACCGGATCCTGCGGCACCCGTCGATCGGGGCCGTGGTGGTCGACTACCAGGAAGGGATCCGGCTGCTGTGCGAGCACCTCGCATCGCTCGGGCACCAGCGGATCGTGTACCTCGAGGGTCCACCGAACGCATGGTCCGACCGGCAACGGCAGCGGGGGTTCCGGGTCGCGGAGGCGTTGAAGCAGACGGTGACCCCGGTGCCCTGCGGTTCGGCGATGCGGGACGGGTACTCGGCGGTCGACGAGGCGCTGACGCACCAGCCGACAGCACTGATCGCGTTCAACGACCACGTCTCGCTGGGTGTCCTCACCAGGTTGCGCGAGCTCGGCATCGACGTACCGGGTGAGCTGTCGGTGGCCGGGATCGACGACGCGCCGATGAGCGCGCACATGGATCCCGGCCTGACCACGTTCGCCGTGTCGACGGTCGAGCTGGGCCGGCTGGCCTGGCAACGGTTCAGCAGCGACCCGGCGGCCGGCGCGACCCACCTGTCCGGTGAGCTCGTCGTCCGTGGCTCGACCGGCCCCGCACCGCGCCGGCGCCGGTCTCAGGCGTCGGCCGCGAAGCGATAACGACCTGAGGCGACCCGGCAGACCAGAACACCGTCGGCCGGGCCGAGGACGTCGATCTCCTCCTGTCCGGCGACCGGACGATCCGACTCCCGTACCGACGTGGGGTCAGCGGTCGGGACGTGCACGGTCGCGGTCGTCCCCGGCGGCACCCCGACGTCCAGCTTGACGGTCCCGTCGGCCACTTCCCACCGCGTGGTCACCCGGCCGGACGGCGTGTCGTACGCCGCCTGCGCCCAGTCGAGCCGGCCACCCGGACGAGGCCGGATCACCAGGTCCCGGAAGGCCACCGACGACGGCGCCTGGTCGATGCCGGCCACACCGCTGTAGAGCCACTCACCGACCGAGCCGAGCGAGTAGTGGTTGAAGGAGTTCATCGCGACCGGGCCGAATCCCTGCTCCTCGGTCCAGCCGTCCCAGCGCTCCCAGATCGTGGTCGCACCGTGGCGGATCGAGTACCCCCAGGACGGGTACCGGTCGTCGTGCAGCAGGTCGTACGCGAGCTCCAGCTGCCCGTACCCGGCCAGGACCGGGCACAGCAGCGCGACCCCCGCGAACCCCGTCGTCAGCGACCGGTCGCGCCGTTCCAGGTCGGCGACCAGGTGCTTCACCGCCTCCTGCTCCAGGTCCTCCGGCAGCAACCCGAACGCCAACGGCAGCAAGTACCCCGTCTGGGTGTCCCCGCGAACCTTGCCCTCGGCATCGACGAACTCCGCCACGAACGCGGCGGCGATGCGATCGCGGAGTTCGCCGTACGCCGCGGCCTCGTCCCGCAGACCGAGGACGCGGGCGGTTGCGGCGGTGAGTTCGGCGCTGCGGGCGAAGTACGCGGTCGCCAGCACGTCGCGATCGGTGCAGACGCCGACCTGCAGCCAGTCCCCGTAGTGGCCGCCGGTGCGATTGCGCCAGATCAGGCCGGGGTTGGCGGTGTGCACGAAGTCCACCCAGCGCCGCATCGACGGCCACGCCTGCCGCAGTACTCGCTCGTCGCCGTAGCTGCGGTAGAGCGTCCACGGCACGATCGTCGCGGCGTCGGACCACGCCGGCGTGCCGTGCCGGCCGGTGATCAGGTGCGGGATGACGTCGGGCACCGCGCCGTCCGGGGTCTGCGCGACCGCCAGGTCCTCCAGCCAGTTGGCGAAGAACGTCTGCACATCCGCCTGGTACGCGGCCGTGGGCAGGAAGATCTGCGCGTCGGCGGTCCAGCCGAGACGTTCGTCGCGCTGCGGGCAGTCGGTCGGCACGCTGACGAAGTTGCCGCGCTGGCCCCAGCGGATGTTGCCGAGCAGCCGGTTGACGCCCGGATCGGAGCACTCGAACCGCCCGGCGACCGGGGTGTCCGAGTGCAGCACCCGCCCGGTCACGTCCGCGGTCGTGAGGTCGCCCGGGTAGCCGTCGACCTCGACGTACCGGAACCCGTGCACGGTGAACGCCGGCTCGAACGTCTCCTCGTCCGCGCCGGCGCTGACGTAGTAGTCGGTCGCGTCGGCGGTCCGCAGGTTCGCGGTGTAAACCTCGCCGTCGGACTCCAGCATCTCCGCGTGCCGCAGCCGGATCCGGTCGCCGGCGGCCGCTCCACGGATCCGCAGCCTGATCCGGCCCGCGACGTTCTGCCCGAGGTCGACGACGTACCGGCCGGGGCCGCGCCGATCGACCGAGACGGCCGGCAGGTCCTCCATCACCCGGACCGGTTCGGTGCTCGCGGCAACCACCGTGGAGACGTCCGCCCCGGCCTCGCCCGCTCGTTCCCAGCCCTGACCGAGCACGTGGCCCGGGCTCGACCAGTCCCCCAGCTCCAGGCGGGCGTCGTACGACTCTCCCATCAGCAGGTCAGCGAACCTGAGCGGCCCGGTCCGTTCCAGCCAGCCGGCGTCGGTGCCGATGACGGTGCGCGTTCCGTCCGGGTGGTCGACGACGAGCTGGGCCAGCAACCGCGGCCTCTTGCCGTAGTGGTGCGCCTGGCTCCGGGTGTCCCACCCGACGTACCCCGACCACCACCCTTCCGCGAGGACCGCGCCGAGCACGTTCTCCCCTTCGTGCAGCAGGTCGGTGACGTCGTATGTCTGGTACGCCACGCGGTACCGGTAGTCGGTCCACCCCGGGGTCAGCTCGTCGGCGCCGACTCGGCGGCCGTTCGCGTTCAGCTGGTACAGGCCGTGAGCGGTCGCGTAGACGCGAGCCCGCACGACCGGCGCCGGAAGGTCGAAGGACCGGCGCAGGTACCGCGGCGCGGCGAGCGTGGCCGAACGCTCCGACCGTGGCTCGACCTTGTCCACCGGCGGCTCGAACGGAGGCTCGGTCTCGTAGTCGTGCTCGATCCAGCGCGCCTGCCACTCCCCGGGGTGGAAGATGCCGGTGGCAAAGGTCGCCGACGCGCCCGTCGCGGCGCCGGCGGCATCGCGGACCTCGAGGTGCCAGGTGTAGTCGGTCAGCGAGGTCAGCGGCGCGCCACCGTGGTCGACCGACGTCGCCTGCTCCGACCGCCACCCGCTGTCCCACACCTGGACGCCGTCGCGCTCCACCCGCACCCGGAACGCCTCCTGCCGATCACCGCGGACCGGCGAGGCCAGCCGCCAGCTCAGCCGCGGCCGGGCGGAGCCGATGCCCAGCGGTTCGGCCAGATGCTCGCAGCGCAGGTCGTACGGCGTCAGCGCCGGCACGGTCGGTGGATCGGTCAGCACCCAGCCTGTTGTCACCAGGACCACTCCGTCTCGGGTCGGTGGATCTCGTAGTCACGCAGACCGCCGGCGTGCTCCGGCCGGTCGCCGTACATCGGCCTGGACCGGCCCGGCGGGTCGATCGCGACCACGTCGTCGCCCCGCCAGCCGGTCCGGAATTCGTTGCCTGCAGCAAGTTCGGTGGTGGTTCGCGCTGCCATCGGGAAGGTCACCACGATCCGCTCGCCCGGTCTCGGCCGCGGGATCGAGAGATACCCGTCCGGCGCCCAGATCCGCTCGGCGCCGGTCCGTTCGCCGTCGTCCGCGCCGTCGTGCGCGCCGCCGTCGCGCCGGAGCGTCAGCCGGGCGTACCCGGCCCAGTCCGGCACCCGGACCCGCAGCTCCTCGACGGGTTCGTTGACCAGTAGCTCGACCTTGCCCTCGACGGGCAGGTGGCTGAGCACGTCGACGAACCGGTGCGCTCTGGACAGCAGCAGATTGACGCGGGCCACCGAGCGGTCACCGGTGACGACGCTGTTCCAGGCCCAGAACAGACCTCGCACCCCGGAGCCCACGCAGCAGGCCTGGACGTCGTTCGTGTGGCCGCGGCCCAGCGGCACGTCCGACACGTAGTCGTTCGGCGCGCCGTACCCGCAGAAGGCGCCGAGCACCCGCTCGCCGACGTCGACCTGAGTCCGCCAGCCCGGTACGTCGCCGGAGCGGTCCGAGGCGGACTCCACCCAGCTCACGTCCAGCAACTGCGATGCGGCAAGGTGGTTGCGGACGAACCGCTCGACCACGGGCCAGTACTCCGTCAGCCCGCTGCCCGCCAACGTCGCACCGAGTCCGATCAGGTCCACCAGGGAGCACGTCTCGTGCTCGTACCGCTGGTCGGCGAGGTCGCCCGGCGTCCAGCCGAAGCCGGTGGCCTGGGTCAGCACCCAGTCGTAGCTACGCCGGACGAACTGGGTCAGGCCGTGGTCGCCGGTGTGCCGCGCGAGCCGGGCGAGTCCCTCCAGCGTGCCCACCCGGGTGTGGAAGTGACCACTGCGGAACACCCGGGCCGCGTTGAAGCTGCCGTCCGGAAGGAAGACGCCGCTCTTGTCCACCACGAGCCGGGCGAACCACTCGCACAACTCCAGCGCGTCGGGGTTGCCGGTCGCCTGGTGATAGCGCAGCAGCGGCATGATCAGCCGGCCGGAGAAGGACGCCGGGTCCGGTGCCAGGTGCAGGTCGACGGCGTTCGAGGACGGCCAGCCGGCGGCGGTGTACTCCGAGGCCGGATAGAACCAGACGTCGCGCTCCTTGATCGCGATCCGCTTGAGCGCCGCGACCTGCCGGTCGGCGGCCGCGCGGGCGACCGGGTCACCGGTGGCGACCACGGTCGTGGTCAGCGCGAGCAGGGTCGCCCGCTGGTCGATCAGGTTGGCGTTCGCCTTCCAGTGACCGCGCGGGTGTTCCCGCCGATAGGTCAGCCCGTCGGCACCGAGCAGGGCGAGCAGGGTCTGCCGGTACCGGTCGGCGACCGCGTCCCACCCCGGCTCCCAATCCTTGCTGCCGGTCATCTGCCGGGCCAGCAGGATCGCGTCGGTGAGCCGGCCGTGGCTGGAGCCGTAGTCCCAGTCGCCGTGCTCCAGCCGGGCCGGCCGGGCCAGCAGGTTCGCGCTGAAGAACGGGATGCCGTCCTGATCGTCGTCGGCCAGGCCCACGACCGCGTTCATCGCCAGAGCGGCCCGTTCTTCCAGCAGCAGCGTCGCCGGGATCATCGCCATGAGGAAAACCTTTACCCGATCGGGGTACGATGTCAACGGCCCAACCACGCAGCGGCCCGGATCTGCCTTGTTTTCTTGACGATTCCGGGCCCGCGCGTGTCCGGATCCGGACAAGGAGGACGCCCGTGAGAGCAGCGCTGCTGCAGCAGCCCAGGCAGGTCTCGGTGGTCGAGGTCGACACTCCCGGCCCGGACCAGGAGATCCTGCTCCGGATGCGGGCGGTCGGTCTGTGCGGCTCCGACCTGCACACCTGGCGCGGCGACCACCCGTTCCGCAGACCACCGGTGGTGCTCGGCCACGAGGGCGCGGGCGAGATCGTCTCGGTGCCACCGGGCGAGAGGAGGTTCGGCGTGGGCGACCGCGTCGCCGTACTGCCGGCGTTGTCGTGTTGGGACTGCACCCGCTGCGAGGCCGGCCAGCCACACCTCTGCGCTCACAAGCGAGTCCCCGGCGGTGGCTGGCCCGGCATGCTCAGCGAGTACTTCGCTGCGCCTGCGCGCGTCCTGATCCCCCTGGCCGACGGCATCGGCTTCGACGAGGGCGCGATGATCGAGCCGGTCGCCGTGGCCTGGCACTCCACCGGATCGGGTGGGATCACGGCCGGCGAGTCCGTGGCGGTGCTCGGCGGGGGTGCGATCGGGAGCCTGGTGGCCGCGGTCAGCCGGCTCCGTGGCGCCGGCATCGTGCTGGTGAGCGACATCAAGCAGCACAACCGGGACTTCCTGATCGCCCGCGGCGTCGACCACGTGCTCGACCCGCTGACCGCCGACCTGGTCCGGGTCGGCGCCGAAGCCACCGGTGGCGAGGGGTTCGACGTGGTCATGGTCGCGTCCGGTCACCCGGGGTGTCTGGAGGAAGCATTGTCGCTGTGCCGGCCGCGGGGGCGGGTGGTGCTGCTGCCGATGTTCGCCGGACCGCTCACCGTCGACCTGAATCCGGTGGTGCTCAAGGAGGTCACCATCCAGGGCTCCACCATCTACACGCCGGCGGACTTCCGCGCCGCCGCCGCCCTGGTGAACCAGCGGGTGCTCGACGTCCGGCCGTACATCACCGACGTCGTCGGACTGGACCGGGCGCCCGAGGTCCTGGTCGCCATCGGCGCCGGCGCGGACCACCTCAAGATCCAGATCGACCCGGCCCGATGAGCGAGGACGTCGTCGCCACGTACCTGGTGGAGTCGTACCTGCCGCTGGAGCACGCGGCCGCGACGATCGCGGGCGAGCAGTCGACCGGCACGTTCGTGGCCGTCGCCCGGGAGACCGCCGAGCTGCGTGACCGGTTCGCCGCCCGGGTGCAATCCATCGAGGAGCTGGAGCCGACCGGCAACGCCGACCTGCCGGGAGCGATGCACCCGGACGACGGGCGGCGACGGAGCGCCCGGATCCGGATCGCCTTCGGCCTGGACAACTTCGGTCCGTCCCTGCCGAATCTGCTCGCCGCCGTCGCCGGAAACCTCTTCGAGCTCCGGCAGATCGCCGGGATCCGGCTGCTCGACCTGGACCTCCCCGACGCGTTCGCCGAGCGGTACCCGGGCCCGCAGTACGGCGTGGCCGGGACGCGGGCGGTGCTGGACCGGCCGGACGGCGTCCTGCTCGGGACGATCGTCAAGCCCAGCATCGGGTTGCCGGTCGAGGAACTGCGCGTCGTCGTCCGCGAGCTGGCTGAGGCCGGGATCGACTTCATCAAGGACGACGAGCTGATGGGCGACCCGCCGCACTCGCCACTGGCCGACCGGGTCGCAGTGGTCACCGACGAACTGGACCGGGTCGCCCAGCGGACCGGCCGGCGGCCGATGTACGCGTTCAACATCACCGACGACCTGGACCGGCTCGCCGCGAACCACGACCTGGTCCGGGACGCCGGCGGCACCTGCGTGATGGTGTGCGTCAACCTGATCGGCGCGACCGGGCTGGCCTGGTTGCGGCAACGCTGCGAGCTGCCGATCCACGGGCACCGCGCGATGACCGGCGTCTACACCAGGGCCTCGCAGCTCGGCATCGACTTCGTCGCCTGGTCCAAGCTGGCGCGGCTGGCCGGTGCGGATCACCTGCACACCAACGGGTTGTCGAACAAGTTCTACGAGACCGACGACGAGGTTCCTGCGCTCGATCGAAGCGGTCCGGCAACCGTTGTTCGGTGGGTATGAGACGTTGCCGGTGCTGTCGTCCGGGCAATGGGCCGGCCTGGCGCCGGAGACCTATCGCCGAACCGGTACGACGGATCTGCTGGTGCTCGCGGGCGGCGGAATCCACGGTCACCCGGACGGCGCCGGCGCCGGGGTCGCGGCGATGCGGGCGGCTTGGCAGTGCGCTGTCGACGGCGGGGATCTCGCCGCCACCGCCGAGCAAGTGCCGGCCCTGCGTCGTGCGTTCGAGACCTTCGGTGCCGCTCGTGGTTGAGGCGGCCTTCTACGGCGACGACTTCACCGGCTCGACCGACGCGCTGGTCCAGTACGAGCGACTCGGTCTGCGCTCGGCACTGCTGGTCGAGCTGCCCGCCGCCGAGGAGCTGCGGACCCTTGCCACGCGGTACGACGCGATCGGGGTCGCCGGGATCGCGCGGTCGCTGGGACCGGCCGAGCAGGAGGCCGAGATCGGGCCGATCCTGACGGCGCTGCGCGCCCTGGCGCCGCGGGTCGTGCAGTACAAGATCTGCTCGACCGCCGACTCCTCACCCGGGCTCGGCAGCCTCGGTCGTGCGCTCGAAGTAGGCCGCTCGCTCTTCGGTACGGCGCCGATCCCTGTTCTCGCCGCCCAACCCGAGCTCGGCCGGTACACGGTCTTCGGCCACCACTTCGCCGCCGAGGCCGGACGCATCCACCGCCTCGACCGTCAGCCGACGATGGCGAACCACCCGGCGACCCCGATGAACGAGTCCGACCTGAGACTCCACCTGACCTCCCAGACCGACTTGCGGATCGGCTCCCTCGACCTCACCACGTACGCCGACCTGGCCGACCGCTATCCTCGGGTCCAGGAGGACGTGGTGGTCCTCGATGCCCTCACCGACGCCGATCTGCATCGGGTCGGCTCGGCGATCCTTGCCGCCGGCAACGACGAGCCGCTGTTCACGATGGGCTCAGGCGGCCTTTCCCGAGCCCACGCCACCGCACTGACCCGCGGCGGACCGGCCGGGGCTGGAACTGAGGAAGCTAGGGCTGGGGAGGCTGGGGCTCGGCCTGGGGAGCAGGTGCTTGTCGTGTCCGGGAGTCAGTCGGCGCGGACGGCGGAGCAGATCGAGCGGGCGATCGCTGCCGGATGGGTCTCGCTGCGGCTGGACGACGATCCGTCGAGAGTCGCGGCAGTGGCCAGGCAGACGTTGCGCGCCGGTGTCTCCGGGGTGGTGGTGCACACCGGGCGGGCCACCGACCGTGCCGGCACTGCGGCGCTGGCTTCGCTCGCCGGCGGGTTGGCGACGGTGGTCCGAACGGTTGCCCGGAGCACCGGAGTGCGGAAGGTGCTGGTGGCGGGCGGGGACACCTCAGGGCGGGTTCTGCGGGAGCTTGGGATCACCGCTGTGGAGCTCGAGTCGACCGATGGGTTCGGACCCGGGACCGCGGTGTGCCGGACGATCGCGGGCCAGGAGTTTCTGGACGGGCTACAGGTGGTGCTGAAGGGCGGGCAGGTCGGTTCAGCGGATCTCTTCGAAGCCTTCCGCGCCTACTGAGGACAGGGTCAGGCCGACTGGAGACAGCGGCGCGTCGCGGACTTCGAGCAGGAGGGGCGCGCTGTGGACGACCAGGCCGTCGATGGAGATCCCGCGGACGGTCGGGTGGTGCCGGCCGGTGACCGCCTCGTCGGCGTGGCGGACGTCCACAACGGCCGCGGCGCCGGTGGTCGACTCGGCGACGACGTCCTGGATGCGGATGTTCTCGATGACGCCGCCGCGGTGCGAGTTCGTCTTGATCCGGATCGCGTGGTCCAGGCCCGGACCGGCGGTGCGCAGGTCGCGGGCGACGACGTTGCGAACACCGCCACTGGTCTCGCTGCCGATCGTGACCGCACCGTGGCCCGAGCCGAACCGGCAGTCCTCGATCACCACGTTCTCGCAGGCTCGCCCGACCCGGCGGCCGTCGTCGTCGCGGCCGGACTTGAGCGCGATGCAGTCGTCACCGGTGTCGAACGAGCACCCGCTGATCAGCACGTCCCGGCACGAGTCCGGGTTGCAGCCGTCGTTGTTCGGTCCCCGGCTGTCGACCGTGACGCCGCGGACCACGACCTCGGTGCTGAGCACCGGGTGGATCACCCACATCGGCGCGTTGACGATCCGGACGTCCTCGATCCGCACCCGGCGGCACGCGTACGGCTGGATGAAGCTCGGCCGGAACCCGTGCCCGGGCGCGAACACCCGTTGCTCCACGGGGATCTCGTCGGCCACCATCCGCAGCAGCCGCTGCCAGTCGTCGACCGGCTTCGTCCGGCGCCACCAGGTGTCCGGCGACGCCCCGCCGTCCAGGGTGCCGAGACCGGTGACGGCCACGTTCACCTCGTCGCAGGCGTAGATCAGCGGCGAGTGGCTGTAGCACTCGATCCCCTGCCACCGCGTCCGCACGATCGGGTAGGCCGCCGGATCCGGGATGAACTGCAGCGTCGCCCCGACCGCGACGTGCAACTCGATGTTGCTGCGCAGCCGGATCGCTCCGGTCCGGAACCGCCCGGCCGGCACCACCACCCGCCCGCCGGACAGCCGGCACGCGCGGATCGCCCGGTCCAGTGCCGCCGTACAGTCGGTGCCCGGGCGAGCGCCGTACTCCGTGATCGGGTGGTCGGTCATCCGTGGTCCCTGATCCGCAGCGCGTTGGCGAGCACCAGAGCGATCACCCAGGACGGGTTCCACGTGTTGCTGGTCCCGCGCCGCTGCCAGTGAGTCTGGAAGAACGCCTCGCCCTGCTCTCCGACGACCTCGAAGCCCCACTCGCCCGGCCGGCCGGCGATCCCCTGCCCCATCGCCCCGATCGCGGTCCACGCGGCCTCGACGTACTCCGGCCGGCCGGTGCCGGCGCCGAACGCGAGCAGCTCGGCGGTCGGGAAGAACACGTCGAGGTGGTGGTTCTGCACGCTCACCGTCGGCCAGCCGACCGCGCTGAACCCGGCCTCGCGCAACGGCGACCCGGTGTCGAGCTCGGGCGACCAGACGTAGACGAAGGTGAGCAGCCAGTCCGCCGCGACCTCGGCCCACCCGGCGAACAGCTCGTCCCCGGTCAGCCGGAACGACTCGTACGCCGCGAGGAAGTAGTACATCCCCGCTTCCTTGTCCTCGCAGGCGGCGTCCAGCGTCGAGCGGGCGAACGGCCGGTCGAAGGTCCGGGCGTGCTGGTCGTGGTAGCGGCTCAGCCAGGTGATTGCTTGCGGCAACAGCCCGGCATCGTCCAGGACCGGGACCGCCTTGAGCGCGGCCAGCACGCACGGGATTCCCGCGGCGGAGACCGTGGCGGCCGCCGGGGATCCGTCGAGTCGCCAGCCGATCGGAAAGGTGCCGTCCGGCAGCAGCCCGGCCCGGAAGAAGTCCAGCGCCTCGGTCAGCGCGGCGAGCCACGCGTCCGGCACCACCTCGCCGTGAGCGCGGAACAGCGTGACGATCTCGGCCAGGTCGGCGACGGTCTCGCCGTACGCCCGGCTGGACACCATCGGCCGCCCGCCCCAGCGGAAGCTCGTCCACCTCCTGCCACCGAGCTGGTACGCGTTGTGCCGCAGCCCTGGCGTCCCGGTCGAGCTCCCGGCGAGGTAGAACCCGACCGCCGCCCGGCACCGCTCGATCCGCTCCTGGTCACCACAGTCGAACCCGAGTCGTGCGTCGCACCACGCCAGCTTCAGCGCCTGCCCGGTCCAGCCGTAGAGGAAGTGCCGGGCCTTGGCCGGGCCGTTGCCGGCGACCTCGCTGAACTTGGTGTACCCGGCAACGGTCCCGGCTCGGAACCACCTGCTGTCCAGCGCCTGGGTCTTGCGCGCGACGATCTCGTCCAGGTCCAGCGGCTTCGCGCCTGGTTCGGCGAACAGCGACCGGCCGGTGCGGACCAGGTGGCGGAACGCATGTCCGCGGTGCTCCTGTGGTCCCCAGTCGACGACCAGGTGCTGGTCGTAGGACTCGCCGGGCAGCAGGGTGAGGTAGCCGTCGCCGGTCGTCTCCGTCTCCGCCTTGCTGACATACCGGACGTCCTGCTTGCCGTCGAACATCAGGACGCCGCTCAGCGCCGCGATCACCGGGCCCTCGCGCCGGATGACGCCGAGCGAGCCGTAGCGAACCACGCCGTCGGACGAGTGCCGTGCTACCGGTTGCGAGAACACGCTGAGCCGGCGCCGCGCCCGGCCGGTCCGCCACTCGAGGTTGACGCCGGGGATCGGCAGCCGGTCCTCCTCGGCGACGAACCCGCCACCTGGCGCCGGCCCGACCCGCGGTACCGGGCGGGCCCGATCGGCGGACGGGTTGTCGTTGTAGAGCAGGCCCGGCACGGTGATCTGGCTGTCGGTCAACCGACCGAGGTCGAGCAGCAGCCCGACCGCGAGATCGCCCAGCCGGCGATGACCGGTGTTGCGCCAGCGCAGCTCGACGGACAACCGCGCAGCGCTGTCGAACGCCAGCCGGAGCTCCACCGCGAGCGGCCCGGACCGGCACCCGGCCCTGTGCTCACGACCCCGCCGGGAGATCCACCAGCCCTCGGGCTCCAGTGGATTCGGTTGCCACGGCCGGCCCGCCGAACAGCTCAGCAGCTCGGCCACCGAGCGGTCGACGTACGCCGGATCCACACCCGTCAGGCCGAGCCGGAGTACGACCCCCGCTGGTGTCCTGACCAGTTCCGCGGTCCGTCCGTTCGCCTCCAGAGCGCCCATCAGCTCGCCCGGCGGATCTGGACCGCCTGGTACTGCGTGCCGGGCAGCCGAACCGTCAACGTGTCGGTCACCGTCTCGTGGAAGCGCCGGACCGCGTGGTTCCAGACGTCGAGGACCTCCACCCGGTAGGTCCCCTCCGGCAGGCTGAAGGTGCGCTCGGGGAACCGGTGCTCCCCGAGGTACTGCAGGTAGTAGCTGCCGGGCACGGCGAGCGTCGGCGCGTCCCGGTAGTCCTCGATCGGCTCGACGCCGTCGGGCATTTCGGCCAGCACCTGCCGAAGCAGCCGCAGGCGTTGCGCGACCACACCGGCCGGCCGCGATCCACCGCCCGACCACGGCCCGCCCTCGGCGTCGACGTACCACTCGCCGTGGGCCACCTGCGCGCCGCGAACCGTACCTTCCCAGATCCGGGTGAGCAGCTCCGGGCCGGTGAGACTCGTCGCCGGCTCTGCCCCGTTGCCCTCGTACCCGCACGAATCCACGTGCACCGGCTTGCCATAGTCGCGCCGCAGTGCGGAGACCCCCCGAAGGTTCTCCAGCGGCACGCTGAGGTGGCTGAGCCACGGCGGCCCGGGATCGACGGCAACCGGCGCGCCGTGGACGCTGATCAGATGGCGCCCGGAGTCGTACTCCGCGACCAGCTCGGCCTCGCGCCGCCAGTCCCGCCGCTCGCCGCCGTCGTCGAAGCACCACGTGACGTTCCGGTACGCGGCGAGTCGGTTCACCAGCTCCCGGAGGAACAACTCGTCGGTCTCCGAGATCACCAGCTCCGCCCCGATGCCGGCCGCGAGCAGCTCCCGCGTTCGCGCGTCGAGCCGCGCCAGGTCGTTCCGCCGGACCCGCAGCCGCACCCGGTCGAACGGTGACGCCGCGATCGCCCGGCAGGCCTCGGTCCAGCGATCCGGCGCACCCGGCTGGTCGAACCACGTCGTGGTCAACGGCCGGTACGGCGTACCGTCCGCCCAGCGCAGGTCGGCGCCGACCCGGCGGACCGGTCCATGGTTGCGTTCGGATGCGGGGGTGCAGACGAACCGCTCCGGAACTCCGGCCAGCTCGTAGGTCCACTCCCCCTCGACGTCCGGCATGAAGCGGACCAGCTGCCGCCCGTCCTCGCCGTCGAACGACTCGACGTACGCCGCGTCGCCGTCGGCGGTCCGGAACTCCACCGCCACCGGGCCGCCGTCCACCGAGGTCTCGAAGACACCCCAGCGCTCCACCTCGGATACCGTCATCGCACCCCTCGCAAGGCCAGATAGGGACGTTGGGGCAGCGGGATCGTGCACCGGCCGCTGAACCGGCCCGGCAGTTCCTCCACCGTCATCGCGAACGTGTCGATCAGCTCGACCCGGTACTGCGCGTCGCCCGGCAGCTCGAGCTCCACCGAGGCGGGCTGCCGGTCGCCGAGGTAGTGCAGCACGCACCTGGTGCCGTCCACGTCGCCGTCGGCCTTGCGGGGAAGACCGGCCATGAAGTCGCGGAGGAACGCGAGCCGTGGCGAGCTCTCGCCGTACAGCCGGCCTCCGACCGAGATCCACGCGCGGGTTTCCCGATCGACGAAGGACTCGCCATGACCGACGTACCCGCCGAGCGTCATGCCCTGCCAGAACCGGTGCACCAGCTCCTGCGCGGTGAGGTTGCCCCACCGGCGGCCGGCGTTGCCCTCGTAGCCGATCTCGTCGATCACCACCGGCTTCGGGCACGACCGCCAGGCACCCACTTCAGCGCCGTCCCAGTGCTGCACGCTCTGGTGCGTGATCCAGGGCTTGCCGAAGTCGTACGGCGAGAAGATCTCGTACATCTTGGTGCCGTTGTGGATCGAGCGCAGCCGCTGGTACGGGTCGAGGCGCTGGACCAGCTGGAGCAGCCGGTCCCAGTCGGCGATCGTCTTGTCGTGGTTGAAGTCGTACTCGTTCGACAGCGACCACCACACGTTGCGGTACGCCGCGAGCCGGGCTACGACGTAGCGCAGGAAGTGGGCGTCCTGCTCCGGAGTCATCCGGTCGAACCCCCAGACACCGCGGTCGTAGGGGTGGAACAGGATCAGGTCGGCCTCGACACCCAGCTCCATCAGATCGGCCACCCGGCCCTCGAGGTGCCGGAAGAACTCGGGATCGAACCGGCTGACGTCGACCTCGCCCGGCTCGGTGCCGGCGAACGGCAGCCGCTCCGGGCGCATGCCGTCGGTCGGCAGCAGGCACATCCGCACCTTGTCGAACGGCGAGCCGCGGAGTCCGGCCAGGGTGAGCTCCTGCACCTCCTGCGACTCGTACGTCCAGTGGTAGCAGGTCGTCCCGATGCAGTCGTACCGCGTGCCGTCCGCGTACGCGAAGTGGTGCGCGCCGTGCACCCCGACGGGCCCGTGGTTGCCCGGGCCCGGCGGGACACACGACAGCTCACCGCGATGGCCGTTCAGCTCCGGCGTGGAACTGCTCGTGACAAACTCCCAGCGGCCCTCGCGATCCGGCATGAACCGGGCCCGGTAGACCCCGTCGCCGTCGTAGAACCCGTCGACCGTCACCACCCGGTTCCGGTACCGGTACGAGACCCGCAGCTCCACGTCGGCGAACGGGTTGCCGCCGGCCGGTCCGGGCAGGGCGAGCTCGTGCACCGCCCATCGTTCGACCTTCTCCGCCGACGCCGTCACCGGCCCGGTCATACCTTTGCTCATGGCAACCGCTCTCCCGCCTCGATCCACTCCGGGCTCAGCACGACGTGCTTGATCGTCTTGCGGAGGTAGGAGTACGCGACGTGCAGCTTGCCGTCATTCGTCTGCAGCAGCGTCGGGTACGAGTACCCGAACTCGTTGTCGCGGTACTCCTCGTCCTGCACCTGCAGGTTCCGCCAGTACGGCCAGGTGGCGCCGTCGTCCTCGGACAAGGCCAGCGTCAACGGGGTCCGCAGCGTCTTGCGGCGGATCCCGCCCTTGCCGTCCGGCACCCAGCGGAACTGGTCCCTCTCCGCGCTGGAGTCGTTGAAGACGAGCACCAGCCGGCCGTCCGCCAGGCGCAGTACCTGGATCGCCGAGTTGTTGTTCGGCAGCGTCGTCTTCTCCGGCGCCGACCAGGTCAGGCCGTAGTCCTTCGACACCGACCGGTGGATCCGGTCCGCGGCCCGGCTGCGGAACAGTCCGAGCAACTCTCCGGGAGCCAGTTCCACCACACTCAGTTGCACCTGGCCGAGCCCGTCCGGGATCTCGACCGAGGTCCAGCCGCTCCCCTGATCCGAGCTCAGCTGGACCACGCTGGCCTCGCCGTCGCTGTCGCAGTGGTAGGCCGGCAGCAGCCAGTCACCGTTGCTCAGGACAACGATCGGGTTGCGCAGGAAGCTGCCCGGCCGGTCGAACACGACCTCGCTCGGTCCCCAGGTCAGCCCGCCGTCCGAGGACAGCCGCCGCAGTACCCGGGAGGACGACTGGTCGTGCGGCTCGTTGGACGTGTGCAGCAGCCAGACCTCGCCCGACGGCGCGACGGACAACAGCGGGTTCTGCTCCGACCGCTCGGGATCGTCCGACATCACCTCCGGCACCGTCCAGGTGTCCGCCCCCGCGGGCAGCCGGGACAGCACGATCCGCGTTTCCGGCTCGCCCTCGCCCGGCCCGTTGAACCAGGCGCACAGCAGGTCGCCGGCCTGCGTCTCGACCAGCGTGGCCGCGTGGCTGTCGCCAGGATGGAGCGTGGGCAGCAGCGCCTCCCGGACGTCCGGCCCGGCGGCCGCCTCCTGGAGGCGGCCGTCGAACCTCGGATCGGTCGTCACCACGTGAATCCCGCGGCGGCCTGGGCCCGGATGTAGTCCGGGATGTCACGCTGCTCGGCCACCGTCAGCGCCGAGTCGACGTCCATGCCGTCGATCAGCACGTGCTGGCGGAACACCTTGTAGAGCGGGATGTCCCAGTACTCGGTGTTCTGGTAGTTCTTCACGATCGCGTTCTCACCCCAGTAGACGGCCGAGGTGTCGATGTTCTTCAGCTCCGGGATCGCGGTGCCGAACGCGTTCTTCACCGCGTCGGTCGGCAGCACCGCCTTGACGCCGTACGACGACAGCCGGGTCTGGATCTCCTCGGAGACCAGGTACTTGATGATCTCCAGCGACTGCGCCTTCTTCGGCGACTGCGGCGGGATGAACGCGGCCCGGGTGTTCGGCTGGTAGATCGCGTTCGAGCCGCTCGACAGCACCGGCATCGAGGTGACACCGATCTTCACCGCCTTGGCCCACTCCGCGTAGTCCTCCGCGTCGTCCTCCTCGACGTACAGCGGGCTGAGCGCGTACGCGTTCAGCTTGGACAGCGTGTGCACCGCCATCGCCAGGTGACCTGGGAAGCTCATGTCCCCCTTGAAGAAGTCGTCGACGGTGGTGAAGGTGTTGCCCGGCAGCTGCAGGAACTGGTTGATGGTGTGGGCGACCTGCTTCCACTCCGCGGTAGTCAGGCTGACCTTGACGTCCGCCGGCGCCGGCTGCTCCGACGCGCCGGGGACGAACGGGTACAGGCCGAGCTGGTTCAGCGCCAGGTAGTTGTCCGGGTGCTGCATGAAGCCCTTGTAGTGGTCGATCCCGTCCTGCCGGGTCAGCTTCTTCGCCAGCTGGTAGATGTCGTCGTACGTCGAGCCGGCCGACGGGTACTTGACCTTGAACTTGTCGAAGATGAGCTTGTTGTAGAGCATCACGTGCTCGTCGATGAACAGCGGCACACCGTACAGGCCGCCGTCGGAGCGGGACTTCACCTGCTCGACCGCGCCCTGGTTCAGCGCGGCCAGGTCGATCCCGGCCTGCTGGACGTCCGCGGTCAGGTCGGCGACCCAGCCGAGCGGCTCCAGGTCACGGTCGATCCGGGTCCGCGGGTCCTCGATGATCAGGTCCGGCAACCGGCCGGCCCTGGCGATGTCCTCGTACCGGATCGGGTAGTCCCAGGTGGCGTACTTGAGCTTCACAGCGGGGAACCTGGCCCGGATCGCGTCGCCGAGGACGAGGTTGAAGTACCGGGACGCCTCCCGGCCCGCGTCGTCACCGCCGAGCTCGAACGGCTTGAAGTTCGCGGCGAAGATGAACAGTTCGTCGTCGGCGACCGAGAACGGCTTGCCGTACCGGTTCGGGATGTCGACGCTGCCCTGCGCCGACCCGGCCCCGGCCCGCGGCGTCGCCGAGGTCGAGCTGGTCGTCGCCGCGGCCGCGGTGCCGACCGGCAGTCCGCCGGCCAGCGCCGCGAGACCACCGAGCAGCGCACTGTTACGGACGAAACCGCGGCGGGACAGACCGGGCGACGGGGGCGCGCTCGGGTCCTTTCCCTCGCCGTGGCCGGGCGTGTTCTGAACTTCGGACATGGTGAGCCTCTCTGCTGACTCTTCTCGGGGCGGTGGTGCCTGCCGGTCAGACCGTGACGGCCTCGGCGACACCCTTCAGCTCCAGCTGCTCGGCGAGGTGACAGGCGACCTTGCGCCCGCCCACCTCGCGCAGCTGAGGTACTTCGGTCCGGCAGCGCGCCTCGGCGTAACCGCAGCGCGGGTGGAACGGGCAGCCGGGCGGCGTCCGGGACGGGTCCGCGATCTCGCCGTGCAGCACGATCCGGGAGCGCTTCCCTCGCGACCGGGGATCGGGATCGGGCACCGCGCTCAGCAGCGCCTCGGTGTACGGGTGCAGCGGCCGGGTGTAGAGGTCGTCGGTGCTGGTGACCTCCACCACCTTGCCGACGTACATCACCGCGACGTCGTCGGCGACGTGCTCGACGATGCCGAGGTCGTGGGAGACGAACAGGTAGGTGAGCCCGGACTCGTCCTGCAGGTCCTTCAGCAGGTTGAGGATCTGCGCGCGGACCGACACGTCCAGCGCGCTGACCGCCTCGTCCGCGACCACCAGCCGCGGGTCGAGCGCCAGCGCCCGGGCGATCACCACCCGCTGCCGCTCGCCGCCGCTGAAGGCGTGCGGATAGCGGTGTGCGTACTCCGCCCGCAGCCCGACCCGCCGCAGCAGGGTGGCGACCTGGTCGTCGATCTCCGACCGGCTGCCGCGCCCGTGCACCCGCAGCGGTTCGGCGATCAGGTCACGCAGCGTCTTGCGCGGGTCGAGCGACGAGTGCGGGTCCTGGAAGATCAGCCGCACCTCGGCCCGGTACGGCTTCAGCTCCCTCTCGGACAGGGCGGCCAGGTCCACCTCGGCGCCGTCCGCGCCGCGGTACCGGATGGCGCCGGCCGTCGGCTCGTACGCGCGGACGATGCAACGGCCGAGGGTCGTCTTGCCGCAGCCCGACTCCCCCACCAGCCCGAGGGTGCGGCCGGCGCGGATCGTCAGGTCGACTCCGTCGACCGCCTTCAGCACGCCCCGGTTGCGGCCGAGGAACCCGCCGCTCAGCGGGAAGTGCATGGCCAGGCCCTCGGTGGTCAGCAGGTTCTCTTCGGTCTCGCTCACAGGTCCTCCTCGACGTCGTAGAGCAGACAGGCGACGTCGATGTCGTCGCTGCGCACCCGGGTCGGCACGGTCTGGTCGCACGAGCCGGCCATGAACAGGTCGCAGCGCGGGTGGAACCGGCATCCCGTCGGCCGCTCGTACGGCGGGGGCACGGTGCCGCGGACCGCCTCCAGCCGGCCGGCGCCGCGTTGACCGAGCCGTGGCACCGACCGGACCAGGGCCCGGGTGTAGGGGTGTTTGGGTGCTGTCAGCACCGATTCGGCCGGACCGTGCTCGACCACCTCGCCGAGGTACATCACGGCGACCTCGTCGGCGACCTGGGCCGCGACGCCGAGGTCGTGGGTGATCAGCATGATCGCCATCCCCAGCTCCTGCTGCAGATCCTGCAGCAGGTCGAGGATCTGCGCCTGGGTGGTCACGTCCAGCGCGGTCGTCGGCTCGTCCGCGATCAGCAGCCGCGGCCGGCACGACAGCGCCATCGCGATCATCGCCCGCTGCCGCATCCCGCCGCTGAGCTCGAACGGGTACGAGTCGACCCGGCGCTTCGGGTCCGGGATGCCGACCCGGCCGAGCATCTCGATCGCCCGCTGCCGGGCCGGCGCCTTGCCGAGGTTCTCGTGCAGCCGGACAGCCTCGATGATCTGGTCGCCGATGGTGTGCACCAGGCTGAGCGAGGCCATCGGCTCCTGGAACACCATCGCGATGTCCGCCCAGCGCACCTGCCGCATCCGCTGGTCCTTGGCCGCCAGCAGGTCCAGTGGTTCGCCGGACGGCTCCTCGCCGTGCAGCAGCACCTGCCCGCCGACGATCCGGGCCGGCCGCTCGACCAGCCGCAGGATCGACCTGGCGGTGACGCTCTTACCGCAGCCGGACTCGCCGACGACGGCCAGGGTGCGGCCTCGCCGTACGGTCAGCGAGACGCCGTCGACGGCCTTGACCACACCGTCCTCGAGCTCGAAGTGCGTCCTGAGGTCGCGCACCTCCAGCAGGGGCTCAGCGAGCATCTGTCCTCCTTCGCCGATCACTTGTACGGGTCCGCGGCATCGCGCAGGCCGTCACCGACGAAGTTCATCGCCAGCACCACGACCACCACGGCCAGACCGGGGGTGAGCAGCCACGGCGCGGTCGCCACGGCCCGGATGTTCTGCGCGCCCTCGAGCAGCACGCCCCAGCTCACGGCCGGCGCCTGCAGGCCGAGGCCGAGGAAGCTCAGGCTGGTCTCGCCGAGGATCATCCGCGGCACCGCCATCGACACCGACGCGATGATGTGGCTGGCGAAGTTCGGCACCAGGTGGCCGAAGATGATCGACCCGCGGCCACAGCCGTCCAGCCGCGCCGCCATCACGAAATCCTCCTCGCGCAGGCTGAGGAACCGGCCGCGAACATCGCGGGCCAGCCCGGTCCAGCCGATCAGCGACAGGATCACCGTGATCGCGAAGTACCGGGTGAGAGGTCCCCAGCTGGCCGGCAGCGCCGCGGACAGCGCCATCCACAACGGCAGCGTCGGGATCGACATGATGAACTCGATGACGCGCTGGATCGCGTTGTCCACCCGGCCGCCGCAGTACCCGGAGATGCCGCCGATCAGCATGCCGAGCAGGAAGCTGGCGAAGACACCGACCAGGCCGATCGAGAGCGACACCCGGGCTCCCTCGATCAGCCGGGACAGCAGGTCCCGGCCGGAGTGGTCGGCGCCGAGCAGGAAGAACGGCTGACCGGCCGTTTTCGGCCCGATCAGGTGGATGTCGCTCGGGATCAGCCCGAGCAGCTTGTACTCGTCGCCGCGCACGAACAGGCCGACGTCGATGATCCTGTTCCGGTCGACCGTGAAGGTCTGCTCGAACGTCTCCTGGTTCCGCGTCGACTGGTACCCGTAGACGAACAGGCCGTGCTCGGTGGACACGTGCACCCGCTGCGGCGGCGCGTACGGCAGGTCGGTGTGCGCGCTGTTGCTGCTCGCCGGTGCGAAGAAGCCGGCGAAGATGGCGACGAAGTAGATCGGCACCAGCACGATCAACCCGATCAGGGCCAGCTTGTGCCGGCGGAACTGCCGCCACATCAACCGCCACTGGGGCAGTGCACCGTGGTCGCGCAGGCTCTTCACGACCTCCGGCCCCGCCCGGTCCGGCGCAGGGTCCGGCGGGGGCTCGAGCGTCTCTGTCTGCTGGAGCATCCGGTCCTAGCCCTTCTGGAACCTTGCGCGGATACGGGGATCCCACCAGGCGAGCGCGAGATCGCTGAGCATCGTGCCGACCACGGTCAGGGCGCTGAGGATCAGCACGAAGCTGCCGACCAGGTACATGTCCTGGCTCTTCACCGCGCCGAGCAGCAGCGGGCCGGACGTCGGCAGGCTCATCACGACCGAGACGATCGTCTCGCCGCTGATCAGGCCCGGAAGCAGCCAGCCCACCGTGCTGAAGAACGGGCTGAGCGACATCCGGACCGGGTACTTGAGCAGCAGCTTCCACTCCGGCAGTCCCTTGGCCCGCGCGGTCGCGACGTACGGCTTGTGCAGCTCGTCGAGCAGGTTCGCCCGGGTGATCCGGATCAGCCCAGCGGTGCCGGCCACCCCGACCACGACGATCGGGATCCACAGGTGGGACAGCAGGTCGATCAGCTTGCCGAGGTTCCACGCCGCGTCGGCGTACTCCGGTGAGAACAACCCGCCGACGCTCTGGCCGAAGTACCGGAACCCGACGTACATCATCACCAGCGCGAGCATGAACTCCGGCACGGCCATCCCGATGAAGCCGAGGAAGGACGCGAAATAGTCGCCCCCCGAGTACTGCCGCAGCGCGCTGTAGATGCCGATCGGGAACGCGATCGCCCAGACGAACAGCAGGCTGGCCAGGGACAGCAGGATCGACAGCAGCACCCGGCTGCCGATCAGGCTCGCCACCGACTGGTTCCAGGCGAACGACTGGCCGAGGTCGCCGCGCAGGACGACGCCGGAGATCCACTTGCCGTACTGGACCAGGAACGGCTGGTCCAGCCCGTAGTGACGCTTCAGCTCCGCGATCTGGGAGTCGGGGATGTCCTGGCCCCGGGCCTCGGCGTTGCGGATCACCGTGGTGGTGTAGTCGCCCGGCGGCAGCTTGATGACGACGAAGGTGACGAAGGAGATCGCCGCGAGCGTCACCACCATCCAGAGCAGCCGGCGGGCGAGGAAGCGGGCCATACGCTACTGCCCGATCGCGAACTGCTCGGGGTGCGACAGGCCGGGGGCGACCGCCTCGACCATCTGGTCCGGGACGTTGTGGAAGTCGTTCTTCACCACACCGTAGGTGTTCGGCACGGTGCTGATCCCGATGTAGTAGAATTGGTCGGCCGCGATCTGCAGTACCTGTTTGCCGAGGTCGAGCGCCTTGTCGGCGTTCGGTTCCTGCCGGCCCTGGGTGAACAGGTCGAGCTGCTTCTTCACCTCGGCCGGCGGCTCGGCGCCCTCCTTGCCCTTGGACTGGTACCACTGCGCCCACGTGATGGCGTACCGCGCGCTGCCGTCGTTGGTCGGCACGTAGTAGTGGTCGCCACCGGTACCGGTCGGCAGCAGGAAGGCGCCGCCGGTCCAGCTGCCGGCGTCGTGGTCGTTCGCCCGCACCCGCTCCTTGTAGAGGTCCTCGCTGATCGCCTGGGTGCGCAGCTCGATCCCGACGGCCCGCCAGCGCTTCTTCACCAGCTCGATCGCCTCGACATGGTCCGGGAACGACTCGCTGATCAGCACGGTCACCGCCACCGGCTTGCCGTCGGCGCCGAGCCGGCGGCCGTCCGGCGCCTTCTTCGTCAGCCCGGCGGCGTCCAGGTGCTGGTTCGCCTTGGCGACGTCGAACTCGAGGAACTGGGTGGCGAGCTGCTCGTTGTAGAAGGGCGACGACTTCGGCGGCGCGCACTGCCAGGGTTCGCCCTGGCCGGCGTACACGGCGTCGATGATCTCCTTGCGGTTGATCGCGTGCGACAGCCCGACCCGGAAGTCCTTGTTCGCGAACAGCGTCCGCTTGGCCGCGTCCTTGTGGGTCATGTTCAGGCCGATGATCATCGTGTTGGTCAGCTGGGTCGGCACCTCGAAGATCCGGTAGCCGCCCTTGCCCCGGTTCTGCGCCACCACCGGCTTGTTCTGCGGCGTGCCGAAGTTGCGGTACTGCATGCCGAACTCGCCGTTCATCACCTTCAGCAGCTCGACCTGCGCGTCCTGGACCACCTCGATCCGGCAGCCGTCGATGTACGGCAGCTGCCGACCCTGGTCGTCGACCTTCCAGTAGTACGGGTTGCGGGTCAGCGTGACCGCGGAACCCCTGCCCAGCGCGGTCGTCACCTGCCACGGCGCCAGCGTCGGCTGGTCCGGGTTGGTGAACGGGTTCTGCTTCTGGGTGAACAGGTCGGTCCAGCTGCCGACCCCGGCCTTCTTGGCGGCCGCCACGACGCCCGGGGTGTACTTCTTGTGGAACTGCTGGAAGTAGTGCTTCGGCAGCAGCATCCCGTACGGACCCTCGCGCAGGAAGGTGGCGTCGGCGATCTGGCTGAGCAGCGACGGCTGCGGTGCGGTGTAGGTGATCCGCACGGTGCGCTCGTCCGCCTTCTCGATCGCGGCCAGCTTCTCGGTGTCCGGCGACAGGTAGACGTCGTAGATGCCGTCTGGGTGCAGGTCCTTGTCACAGGAGACGTCGAGCAGGGCGAACATCATGTCGTCCGCGGTGCACGGCTTGCCGTCGGACCACTTCAGCCCGTCCCGCAGCTTGAAGGTGAACACCTTGCTCTCGGCATCGACGGTGAACTCGCAGACGTTCGCCTCGATCTCGTCATAGCCGGGCTTGCCGGTCCGGTCCGGCTTCCAGCGCACCTCGGGCTCGTACGCCGTCGCGTACCACAGCCACTGGGTGTCCTCCTGGGTGAGCATCGCCGAGCGCCAGGTCCCGCCGTAGCCGGACTTGCCCGTCAGCGGCTTGATCACCAGCGGGTTCTTCGGCAGCCGCTCGGCCAGCGGTGGCAGCGACCCCTGGTCCACCAGCGCCTTCAGGGCCGGCGCCTCCTTCTCCCCCGCGGCCGCCGCCTGCCCACCGGCGCCGGCCGGCTTGGTGTCGAAGAAACCGCAGCCGGGCACGGTGGCCGCGGCCAGCAGACCGAGTCCGCCCTGCAACAACCTGCGCCGGCCGATCCGGCGTTCCTGCGTACTTCCGGACATCTCCACTCCCTGGTGTCGGTTCACTGCTCGACCGTGATGGCGCTGAACTGTGCGGTGCCGTAGTCGACGAGGCCGTTGTTCTCCCGGCCACCGTCGACGGCGAAACCGATGTAGAAGGTCAGGCTCGGCATCACTAGGCGCTCGTAGCCGAACCGGTCCCACTTCGTCTTGTCCTCGGAGATGAAGGCCTCGAACTCGACCTCGCCGGCCTGCGGGCGCTCGCGGCGGAGCAGCCGCAGCCAGTACTGCTTGGCCGGATCGAGGTACTCGTCCTCGGTCCACGGCCACGGTCCGACGCTCGGCGCCGGTCCGGACGGCTGGATCCGGATCGCCTGGGCCTTCATCCCGCCGTCGTCGGTGACACTGCTCGAGCCGCCGTCGTCGTTCACGGTGCCGAGGCCACCGGCCACACCGAACCCGATGCCGCCGTACATGAACGGCGCGGCCGGGTCGAGGCTGTCCCGGATCATCAGGCCGGCGGTGAGCCCGTTCGCCACCTTGGCGAGCGAGTCGAGCCTGGCGGTGACCTGGGCGACCGAGCCGGCGCCGCCGACCCGGAGCTTGCGGTAGACGTAGTGGAAGTTGCCGGTCCGGCCGAGGATCCGGCCCGAACCCTTGATCGTCAGGATCCCGCCGTCGAGGCTGCCTGACCCCTGCACCGGCGGCTTGCCCACCGCGGCGGACGTCCAGCCCGGCGTACCGGCCTGCAGGTTGACGTGCACCGGCACGGCCGCCGACTGGGTCGCCGTCCCGTTGTGGTCGGTCGCCCGGGCGGTCAGCCAGTAGGTGCCGTCAGCAACGTTCGTCCAGGTGGCCCGGTACGGCACGCTGGTGGCGGTGCCGATCAGCTGGTCGCCGGCGAAGAACTCCACCTTCGCCAACTGGCCACCGCGAGCTGCCGTGGCGTCGGCCTCGAGTGTGACAGTCGGCGCGGTCCGTTTCGCGACCACCTGGTTGTGCGTCGGGCTGGTCAGCCGGACGGTCGGGTTGCCGACCGGGTCCGGCACGATCGAGTTGAGGTAGTTCTCCAGGTAGGTGTAGCCGTTCGGCGCGATCTTCTGCGCGTCGGACGGGTCGGCCGGGTCCAGCCCGTTCGCCTTCTCCCACCAGTCCGGGATGCCGTCGTGGTCGGAGTCGACGGGTGGTTCCGCCGACACCAGCGGTGGAAAGCCCCCGACCTCCTTCTGCGAGTTGATCAGCCGGCCGGTGCCGTTGCGGACGTCGTTCACGATCCGCGCGTCGGCGGCGTCGCGGCGCGGCAGGATCGCACCGGCGGAGGCGAGCACGGCCTCGTAGGCCTTGGCCGGCGTCTGCGCGTCGATCTCGTCGGCGAATCTCACCGGCTCGGCCAGCTCGGCGATGCCGCCGATCGGGTAGCGGACCCCGCGCCGGTTGTGCGCGGTCACGTCCGGGTGCCCGTCGACGTGGTTGCCGTCGACATACCACTGGCCGCCGCGGTTCGCCGACAGGATCACCGGCGCGACGTCGGCCAGCGTGCTCGGCCCGGGCTTGTAGTAGTTGCCGACGATGTTGATGCCGTTGGCCCACTCCCCGCCGTACACCGAGGTGTAGCCGTGGTCGTAGACGACGTTGTTGCGGTGGTCGACCTCGAGGTTGATCCCCTCGGTGTAGCCGAACCGGGGCTGCCGGCCACCCTGGTGGGCGATCAGGTTGTGGTGGTAGCTGTTCCGCTCGCCGCCCCAGATCCCGCCGTACCCGTGCCGGCTCTTCGGGTGCGCGGACAGTGCCAGGCCCTCGGCCACGATGCACCACTGCACGGTCACGTCGAAGTTCCCGTACGGCGACAGGCACTCGTCCACCGCCCAGCTGAACGAGCAGTGGTCGATGATCAGGTTGCGGATCTCCGGACTGACCGAGCCGGGCACGTTGGTGTTGAAGGCGTCGTCGGCGATCGCGTTCAGGTCGCCGAGGCGGAACCGCAGGTAGCGGATCACGATGTCGTGCGCGCCGCCCTTGATCCCGGTGGAGTGCCCGGACAGACAGATGCCGCCGCAGGGCGCGGTCTGGCCGGCGATGGTCAGGTTGTTGCCGGCGATCAGCAACTGGGACTGCAGCTGGATGGTGCCGGACACCCGGAACACCACCGTGCGGTCCGACCCGGAGACAGCGTCGCGCAACGACCCGGGACCCGAGTCGTTCAGAGTGGTCACCTCGTAGACGGACCCGCCCCGGCCACCCTTGGCCCACTTGCCGGCGCCCTCGGCACCGGGGAACGCGGGGATCCTGTCCTCGGCGGCGCCGGCGACGGCCCCGGCGGCCTGTGCGGCCGGGGCCGCGCCGATGCCGATCGTGGCGGCCGTGCCGACCGCTGCCGCGGTGCCGACGAAGCCCCGCCGGGTCCAGCCGGTGACCGCGTCGGTGGAGGTCTCGGTCATTCTCACGCCTCACTTCTCGCCTGGGCGGCACGGGAGCGGGACCGCCGGGCGGAACGAATGATGAATATCTAGTCACTGTCGAATGAAATGACGGACTCATGGTCGCGGAGGTTACGAGGGGGTGTCAAGGGCGTGTCACTGACCGACTCCGGCCAGTGGAAACCGCAGCGGCAATCGTTTGCACGGGCTCTTGCCCGGCCGTCTCACCGGCAGCTACGATCCCGGCCAGCCCGCCCCGCCGACCGGTCACGCGTCCGGTCGGGCCGACAGGAAGGTGCCTCTCAGCCATGTCCTCACTGCAGCCGCCCGACCCGTCGGCGGCCGTCGCACCGATCGCTGCCACGACGCTGCGGCCGCTGCCACTCGGCGCCGCGAAGATCACCGGCGGTTTCTGGTCGGAGCGCCAGGACGTCAACCGCAAGGCCACGATCCCCGCCGCCGGCGACCGGCTGGAGGAGGCCGGCACACTGCGGAACCTGCGTCGCGCCGCCGGTCGCGAGCCCGTCGCCGACGGCTTCACCGGCCGGCCGTTCGCCGACTCCGACGTGTACAAGTGGCTCGAGGCCGTCGCCTGGGAGCAGTCCCGCGAGCCGTCGGAGGCCTTCGCCGCCTGGCAGAGCAGCACCAGCGCTCTCGTGGCCGACGCCCAGGAAGCCGACGGCTACCTCAACACCCACATCCGCCTGGCGGTTCCGGACGGCCGGTTCACCGACCTGGAGAAGGGCCACGAGCTGTACTGCGCGGGCCACCTGCTGCAGGCGGCGGTCGCGCAGTACCGCGCCACCGCCGATCGCACGCTGCTGACGGTCGCGACCCGCTTCGCCGACCTGCTCGCGGACCACTTCGGCCCCGGCCGCACCGAGGGGATCGACGGTCACCCGCTGATCGAGATGGCGCTGGTGGAGCTCTACCGGACGACCGGCACGACCGCGTACCTCGACCTGGCCCGGTACTTCGTCGAGGCCCGCGGTCACGGCCTGCTGGTCCCGCCGGGGCACCACGGCCCGGCGTACTTCCAGGACCACCTGCCGGTGCGCGACGTCCGAGTCCTCGGCGGTCATGCCGTGCGGGCGTTGTACCTCGCGTCCGGAGCCACTGATGTCGCGGTCGAGACCGGCGACACGGAACTGCTCGACGCCCTGCGGGAGACCTGGCAGACGATGGTCGACACCCAGGCCTACCTCACCGGAGGTGTCGGCTCCCGCTGGTACGGCGAGGCTTTCGGCGATCCGTTCGAGCTGCCACCGGACGCGGCGTACTGCGAGACCTGCGCCGCGATCGCGAGCGTGCAGTGGAGCTGGCGGTTGCTGTTGGCAACGGGTGGGAGCAGGTACGCCGACCAGCTCGAGCGCACGCTGTACAACGCGGTGATCTCCGGCGTCTCCTCGACCGGCGGCGAGTTCTTCTACGTGAACACCCTGAAGGTGCGGAACAACGCGTACGCCGACGACCAGCGCTCCGCGGTCGCCGGGCGGCAACCGTGGTACGGCACGGCGTGCTGCCCACCCAACGTGATGCGCACCCTCGCGTCTCTCGACCAGCTGGTCGCGACCTCGGACGACAGCGGCATCCAGCTGCACCTCTACGCGCCGGCGACCGTGATGGCCGAGGTCGGTGGCGCGGCAGTCGGCCTCGAGGTGACGACCCGCTACCCCTGGCACGGCCGCGTGACCGTCACCGTCACCGAGTCGCCGGAAACTCCCTGGACACTGGGACTTCGGCTTCCTGCCTGGGCGGAAGGCTGCAAGCTCACGATCAACGGGACCGAGGAACCGGTCGGCGAGGTCGGCCGGACCGCAGCCCTGGAACGACGGTGGAAGCGTGGCGACGAGGTGGTGCTCGACCTGCCGGTGCGTGCCCGGCGTACGGCGCCGGACGACCGGGTGGACTCGGTGCGCGGCTGCGTGGCGATCGAGCGCGGCCCGTTGGTGTACTGCTTCGAGCAGCTGGACCAGCCGGACGGCGTCGTCCTGGACGAGACCGCGGTGCTGCCGGGCGAGCTGGTCGAGACCGACCGCCCGGAACTGCTCGGTGGGGTGACGACCGTCTCCGTGCCGGCCAGACGGCGCGACGGGAGCGGCACAACGTTGACCGCGATTCCCTACTATGCCTGGGCGAACCGGGCGATGGGACCGATGACGGTGTGGATCGACGCGCCCTGATCGGCCGGCTCGCTGACGGGACACCGGGACCACGGCTCCGGCGATGACCACGATTCGGGTCGTCGCCGGAGCACTCGGCTCAGGAGAAGAGCGCCGCCCGGACCACCCGCTGGGCAGCCATCGCGTCGTGCGTCGCCTGCGCCGCCCGCAACTGCTCCAGGTCGAGTCGTTCAGCTCTGGTCTCGAGCTCACGGAGCGCGGCGACACTCTCGCGAACCGCCTCGCCCGCGTCCTCGCGGTACGGGAAGAGGTCCAGCTTGAGCGGACCCTCCCAGCCGATCGAGCGGACCACATGCAGGAACTCCAGCGTCTCCACCAGATGCAGCGATCCCGCTGTCAGGTCGTCGTCCCACTCGCGGTAGTTGTCGTCCACCTCGATGTCGACCAGCCGGCCCATCCCGTGGGCGAGGCTGAGCGCCTCGGCCGGATTCTCCTTGGCGAACAGCGAGTGGCCGAAGTCGATCACCAGGCCGACGTTGTCCACCTTCATCTGCTCGATCGCCAGCAGGCTGGCCGGCGCCGTCCCCCAGAACAACCGGTTCCGCGGTTCCTTGAGTTTGTACTCGATCCCGAACGTCACGTCCGGGAACGCCCGCGCGACCGCACCGATGCCGTCGATCGCGTGTTTGCGCAGCGTCGGGTGGTCGACCTGGAAGGGATAGTCGTAGCCGTCCTGCCCGGGCCAGAACTTCACGTACCGGGCGCCGAGCTCGGCCGCCACCGCGACCGCTTCATGGCCGAGCTCGATCGCCTGCCGGCGGACGTCGGGATCGGCGCTGGTGAAGGAGCCGCTGCGGAAGCGCCGGTCGTAGATCACCGGCGTCACGCAGACGGCGGACAGTCCGTACTCGGCCAGCGTCTTCTTCACATCGGCCACCTCGACGCCGGGATCGAAGGGATAGTTGAGATCCAGGCCTTGCAGCCCCGCGGCGGCGGCCAGCTCGATCGTCCGCAGGGTGCCCACCAGCGGGCCGTAGCCGTCGGTGGCGTAGCGATCGATGATCCGTCCGAAGGTCCACATCCCACCGGTGTATCCGCGTGCACTCGTCATCGCATCCGCATTTCTATTCAGAGTATGGGGATATATTCCGAGCGTGACCGTAGGACGGCACCCGCGAGGTGTCAAGGGTGGGACGGCTCAGTCGGCGACGAGCTGCTCGGCCACCGTGCGGTCGGTGATCAGCACGTCGATCCACCCACCGAGCAGGGCGGCGCGGATGGCGGCGTACTTGCGCATGCCGCCTGCGACGCCCACACAACGCAGGTCGTCGCTGCGCACCTGCGCGGCGGACAGACCGAGGACGCGCTGGTCGAGCTCCGAGCGGACGGACTTGCCGTCGGCGTCGAAAAACCGCAGGCAGATGTCACCCACCGCGCCCTGGTCGCGGAGTACCTTCTGGTCCTCGGCGGAGATGGCGTTGCCGCTCTCCTTCAGCAGCGGCGACGGCTCCAGGCTGCCGATCCCGACCAGCAGCAGGCTGAGCCGCGACCAGGCCTCCATCACCTCGCTGACCACACGGTCCTTCATCAGCGTCCGCTTCGCGCTCGGACTGCCGACCAGTCCGGGCACCGGGAGCTGGACGGGCGCGGCGCCGGTGAGGTCCGCCAGCCGGCCGACCAGCCGCGCCGCCTGGGACTGGGCGGCCGGATTGCCGACGCCACCGAGGATCTGGACGACCTCCTCGGCAACCCGGGTCGGCCGTGGCGTCATCGACTCGACGGTCGCCAGCAGGGTCGAGCTCCACGACGAGATCCCGATTCGGTCACCGCCGGTGAGGGTGGTCTCCAGGTACACGGCGGCAGCCGCGCCGAGAGCCGGGATGACGTGCGCGTCGTCCTCGCCACTGGCGTCGACGACGATCGCCTCGCGCAGCCCGTACCGCTGCTCGACGGCGTTCTCCAGCTCGGTGTGCACACCGCCGGGCGGGATCACCACGGTCCGGACGATGCCGGCCATCACGGCCTGCTTGAGCAGCCGGGAGACCCGCGGCTGCGAGATGTGCAGCTGGGCGGCGATCTGAGGCTGCCGGACACCCTGCTCGTGGTACAGCTTCGCGACCTTGGTGAGCAACCGCAGATGGTCGGCGGACGGCTGCCGCTGGGCTCCCGCCCGCGCACCGGCCCGGCCCGCGTTCGCCGTCGTCATGCTGGTCCGTCCCTGTCTCGAGTCCTGGCTAGAGCATGCCATGTCCGACCGGTTCCGGACCCGCCACCCGGACCGCCGTTGACGCATCCGGCGAGCGCCCGGCAGAATTGGAACATCCATGCGCTAGTGAATAGGTATTCTATGTTGACCTCGAGTCGCCCGCAAGTCGAGCAATGGCAGGCGTTCCGCGACCGCGTCCGCGACGCCGGCCGGGACGAACGCGCCCTGCTGCTCGCCACCGCCTCCGACCAGATCCGCCGCGACGTGCTCACCATGATCGAGCGGGCGGGTCTGGGACATGTCGGCGGCGACTTCTCCGTCACCGACATCCTCGTCACCCTCTACGCCTCGGTGCTCTCGGTCGCGCCGGCCGAGCCCGACTGGCCGGACCGGGACCGGTTGATCCTCAGCAAGGGTCACAGCGCGGCCGCGCTCTACGCGACCCTGGCCTCCTGCGGCTTCTTCCCGGCCACGGAGCTCGCCACCTTCATGGCTCCCCTGTCGGCGCTGAGTGGCCACCCGGACCGGACCAAGGTGCCGGGCATCGAGACGAACACCGGTCCACTCGGCCACGGCCTGCCGATCGGCGTCGGCACCGCGCTGGCGGCCCGGCTCCGGAACAGCCCCGCGCGCACCGTGGTGATCCTCGGCGACGGCGAACTGCAGGAGGGCAGCAACTGGGAGGCCGCCATGTGCGCAGGCCACCACCGCCTCGGGTCGCTCACCGCGGTGGTCGACCGCAACGGCCTGCAGCAGGGCGCCCGGACCGAGGACACCAACGCGCTCGAGCCCCTCGCGGACAGGTGGCGGAGCTTCGGCTGGTCGGTCGCCGAGGTCGACGGGCACGACCACGCGGCCCTGGCCGAGGTGTTCGCCGTCCGGTCGGATCGCCCCACCGCCGTCATCGCCCACACCCAGAAGGGACGCGGAGTGTCGTTCATGACCGACCGGGTCGAGTGGCACCACAAGGTTCCGAGCCGCGACGAGCTTGCCCTGGCGCGAGCGGAGCTGAGCCGATGATCGAGTCCACCCCGGTCCGCCCGGCCACCGACCGGCGGACCATGTTCGACTGCCGGCAGGCGTTCGCCGAGCAGCTCGCCGCGCTGGCCCGGGTGGACGAGCGGGTGGTTGCCGTGTGCAACGACTCGGTCGGCTCCAGCAACCTGGCCGGGTTCCGCGACGAGTTCCCCGACCGTCTGGTGAACGTCGGGATCGCCGAGCAGAACATGGTCGGCGTCGCCGCCGGCCTGGCCAACGGCGGGCTGCTCCCGTTCGTCTGCGCCGCTGCTCCCTTCCTCACCGGCCGCGCGCTGGAGCAGATCAAGGCCGACATCGCGTACGCCGACCGGCACGTGGTGCTGTGCGGGATGAGCCCGGGCGTCGCCTACGGACAGCTCGGGCCGACCCACCACTCGATCGAGGACCTGTCCTGGTTGCGGGCGATCGCGAACCTGCCGATCGTCGTACCGGCCGATCCCGCCCAGACCCGGGCGGCGGTCCGGTGGGCGGCGTCGGCCGACGGCCCGAGCTATCTGCGGATCCCGCGCTCGCCGGTGCCGGACCTGTTCGGGCCGGAGACGACGCTCGAGCCGGGCCGGTTCGTTCCACTGACAGAAGGCGACGACGTGACGCTGGTGGCCGCCGGGACCCTGGTCTGGCGGGCCGTCGAGGCGGCCACGCTGCTCCGGCACGAGGGCGTCTCGGCCCGGGTGCTGGCCGCACCGTTCGTCGAACCGCTGGACGAGGCCGCTGTCATCGCGGCGGCCCGGGAGACGCGCGGGATCGTGTCCGTCGAGGAGGCCACGGTCAGCGGTGGCCTCGGGGCCGCCGTCGCCGGAGTGGCCGGCCGGTACTGCCCGACGCGGGTGCGGGTGCTCGGAGTACCAGGGGTGTTCGCCCCCACGGGGGACGTCGAGTTCCTGCTGCGGTACTTCGGCCTGACCGCGACCGGGATCGCCGACGCCGCCCGGGCGGTGCTCGCCGATGCCGCCCGCTGAACCGCTCGTCCTGGCCGTCGACCAGGGCAGCAGTGCGACCAAGGCGGTCCTGGTCGACCGGCGCGGACGAGCGGTCGCCACCGGCCGGGCTCCGGTCACCGAGCGGCATCCGGAACCAGGACACGTCGAGCAGTCGGCCGTCGAGCTCCTCGCCAGCGTCCACCGGGCGGTCGCCGACTGCCTCAGTGGGTACGACGCGTCGCGGGTCGTCGCGGTCGGCCTGTCCACGCAACGCGAGTCCGTCGTGCTCTGGGACTCCCGGAACGGTGAGCCGGCCGGCCCGGTCCTCAGCTGGCAGGACCGGCGGACCGTCGCCGAGGTCGAGCGGATGGCCCAGCAGGCTGATGTCCCCGAGCTCGTCCGCCGCCGCACCGGTCTGCCGCTGGACCCGATGTTCTCGGCGTCGAAGGCCCGCTGGCTGCTGGAGCACGCCGATCCGCGGGCGGTTCGGGCGGGTCATCTGCGGCTGGGCACGATGGACGCCTGGCTGCTGCACAACCTGACCGGCGCCAACCGGACCGAGCTGGGCAACGCGTCCCGCACCCAGCTGCTGGAGTTGGACTCAGCCGGCTGGGACGACGACCTGCTGGACCTCTTCGGGATTCCCCGCGGCTGTCTTCCCGAGGTCGCGCCGTCGGCCGGTCCGCTCGGAACCTGCCGGGGCCTGGCACCGCTGCCGGACGGAGTACCGGTCACGGCTGTGCTCGGCGACTCACATGCCGCGCTGTTCGCGCACGGGGTCACCGGGCCCGGAGTGGTCAAGGTGACGTATGGGACCGGCTCGTCGGTGATGGGCCTGGTCGACCCGGACGTGCAGGTCGCCGCCGGTCTGTGCCGGACGATCGCGTGGGCCGATCCGGCGCCGCGGTTCGCTGTCGAGGGCAACATTCGCGCGACGGGTGCGACGATCCGCTGGCTGGCCGGATTCCTCGGCCTCGGTCCCGCCGAGGTCATCGCCCTGGCCGCCGCGTCGCAGAGCGACGGCGTGCAGCTCGTCCCCGGCTTCACCGGCCTGGGTGCGCCCTGGTGGGACGGCTCGGCGGTCGGGCTGGTCAGCGGTCTGACGCTCGGTGCGACACCGGCCCAGCTGGCCCGGGCGGCGGTCGAGTCGATCGCCTGCCAGGTCGAGGACGTGCTCGCCGCCGTCGACGCCCTCGGGACCCCGGTGACGACCGTGCTCGCCGACGGTGGTGCCAGCGCCGACGACTCGCTGATGCAACTCCAGGCCGATCTCAGCGGCCGGGTCGTCCGCCGATCGGCCGACGGGCAACTCTCGGCCAACGGTGCCGCCCGGATGGCCGGCCTCGGCTGCGGCCTGTGGACCGAGGCCGAGCTGCCGGGCCTGACCCCGGCGTACGACGACTTCCGGCCCGCTCTCGATCCCGGGCTCCGGGCGCGGAGGCTGGCCGAGTGGCACGACGCGGTGGACCGATCGCGCGGCACGAACCGGCAACTGGGAGGAGCACGATGAGGTACTACGAGGATCCGGGCCCGGGGTACGGCGCTCTGCCGCCACGCGCCGCGGTGCGCTCGGACGCACCTCGGTTGAGCCTGAACGGGACCTGGCGCTTCCACCTGGCCGAGTCGGTCGCCGAGGCGCCGGCCGGGTTCGAGCGGGAAGACTTCGACGACTCCGGCTGGGACACCATCCCGGTCCCGTCGAGCTGGCCGATGCACGGGTTCGGGCGGCCGGCGTACACGAACCAGCCCTACCCGTTCCCGCTCGACCCGCCTTACGTACCGGACGAGAACCCGACCGGGGACCACCGGCTCGGGTTCGAGCTGCCCGAGTCGTGGTCCGGAGCGTCCGCCGTGCTCCGCTTCGACGGGGTGGACTCGTGTGCGCGGGTCTACCTGAACGGTGTGGAGCTGGGGGTCACCCGGGGCAGCCGGGTGCCGGCCGAGTTCGACGTCAGCGAGCAGTTGCGGCCGGGGCGGAACGTGCTCGCCGTCCGGGTGCACCAGTGGTCGTCGGGCAGCTACCTGGAAGACCAGGACATGTGGTGGCTGCCGGGGATCTTCCGCGACGTCACGCTGGTCGCTCGACCGCCCGCAGGGGTTCCGGACGTGTTCGTGCACGCGGACTACGACCACCGCACCGGGACCGGCACGCTGCTGGTCGAATCGGTGCCCGGGGCAACGGTACGGATCCCGGAGCTCAGTGTCTCGACCGTGGCCGGGCAACCGGTCCCGATCCCCGGCGTCGAGCCGTGGTCCGCCGAGTCCCCGCGGCTGTACGACGTCGTGGTGGCGACCGAGGCCGAGTCCGTGACCCTGCGGACCGGCTTCCGCACAGTCGCGATCAAGGGCGGCGTCCTCACCGTCAACGGGCGGCGGGTTCTGTTCCACGGGGTCAACCGGCACGAGCACGATCCGGTCCTCGGCCGGGCGATCCCGGAGCACCGGCTGCGGCAGGAGCTGCTGGTGATGAAGCAGCACAACATCAACGCGATCCGGACCAGCCACTACCCGCCGGACTCCCGGATGCTCGCGCTCTGCGACGAGCTGGGGTTCTGGGTGATGGACGAGTGTGACTACGAGACGCACGGGTTCTTCCTGCTCGGCTGGCGCGGCAATCCGGCCGGCGATCCGCAGTTCGAGGCGGCGTCGCTGGACCGGATGCGGCGGCTGGTCGAGCGGGACAAGAACCACCCGAGCGTGATCATCTGGTCGCTCGGCAACGAGGCCGGCACCGGACGCAACCTGGACGTGATGGCCGCGTGGACCAAGCAGCGCGACCCTTCCCGGCCGGTGCACTACGAGGGGGACCTGACGAGCGCGTCGGTCGACATGTACAGCCGGATGTACGCCTCGCACGCCGAGGTCGAGGCGATCGGCCGGCGCGCCGAGGAGCCGCTGAACGACGCGGAGCTGGACGCCCGCCGCCGGGCGATGCCGTTCGTGTTGTGTGAGTACTCCCATGCCGGGGGCAACGGCCCGGGCGGGTTGCCGGAGTACGAGGAGTTGTTCCACCTGTATCCGCGCTGCCAGGGCGGGTTCGTCTGGGAGTGGATGGAGCACGGCATCAGCCGGCCCGGTGGCGGGTACGCGTACGGCGGCGAGTTCGGCGAGGAACTGCACGACGGGACCTACGTGCTGGACGGTCTGGTCTTCCCGGATCTCACCCCGCAGCCCGTGCTCGCGGAGGTCCACAAGGCCTTCGAGCCGGTGCACCTGAGCGTCGACTCCGAGGCCAGGGAGCTGCGAGTGGTCAATCGGTACGACTTCGTGGACACCTCGCATCTGGCTCTGCAGTGGGAGCTCGCGGACGACGGTCGGGTGGTGACGCGCGGTCTGCTCGCCCTGCCGGTGGTGGCGTCCGGCGCGGAGGCCACGGTCGACCTGCCGAAGGAGGCACTCGACCTGCCCGGGCTGTACTCCGAGCGGTGGCTGACCGTGCGGGCCACGCTGGCCGCCGACACTCCGTGGGCGCAAGCAGGTCACGAGGTCGCCTTCGGTCAGGGACAGCTGAGTACAGGAAGGCCGCCTGTTGCGAGTACGCGGGCACCCACCTCTTCGAGCTCCGGCTCACTCGCTCTCGGGCCCGGGCGGTTCGACCGGCACACTGGACGGCTGGTCGGGCTGTACGAGTGGCCAGTCAGCCATGTCCCGCTGGAGCTGTGGCGGGCACCGACTCAGCATGATGCGCGGACCTGGGACGCGACCACTCTTGACCGCAGGACGAGATGGGCCGACGCCGGACTTCATCGGTTGCGGTACCGGACCTTGTCTGTCGAGAAGAGTGGCGACGAACTGACGGTGGTCACCAAGGTGGGGGCGGCCGCGATCGACGCCGGCGTGGTCACGACGTACCGGTGGAGCCTGGTGGACGACCGGTTGACCGCCGAGGTCGAGGTCGAACCGGTGGGAACCTGGACGGTGCCGTGGGCCAGGGTGGGTCTGACCCTCGGTCTGCCGGCGGGGTTCCGGGACCTCACCTGGTTCGGCCTCGGCCCCGGCCCGGCGTACCCGGACTCGCGGGCCGCCGGCCGGGTCGGGCGGTTCACCGCGACTATCGACGACCTGCAGGTTCCGTATCTCTACCCGCAGGAGAACGGCGCTCGCGGCGACGTCCGGTGGGCCGAGTTGTCCGGACCTGCCGGGCAGCTCCGGGTGGCCGGCGATCCGGTGCTCGCACTGACCGTTCGCCGCTGGACGATCACGGACCTCGCCGCCGCGGACCACCCGGAGGACCTGGTGCCCGGTGACCGGATCTGGCTCACGCTCGACGCCCTGCAGCACGGTCTCGGCAGCCCCACCAGTGGCGCCCCGATTCTGCCGCCGCACGACCTGCAGCCGCGATCCCACCGGTTCCGGTTCAGCCTGGGCTGACAACCAGGACCCGGCGTTAGGTGAGGCGCCAGTTCAGGGGCATCGTCAGTACTCCGGTGGGCGGGAGGCCGAGTGCGGCGTAGATCGCGCTGGTGAGGCCGTCCGCGGTCCAGGCCTTGGCGGTGGCGGCCAGGTCCTCGGTGGATTCCGGCGGGCGCAGGCGATCCAGCAGGGACCGATGGGGTGCCGCGGTGAGGGCGATCTCGTCACGGTCGAGGCCTGCTCGCTGGCAGGCGAGCTGGATCGCTCGCTCGAAGCCGCCGAGCTCATCGACCAGCTTGCGCTCGTGGGCGTCGGCGCCGGTCCAGACGCGGCCGCGGGCCAACGGCTCCAGCTCGGACTCGGGCATCCCGCGGTCCTGAGCGGCCTTGGCGACGAAGTCCGCGTAGATGCGGTCCAGTGTCTCCTCGAGCCGCTCCCACTGCTCCGGGGAGAACTCCTCCTGGGCCGAGTACATCCGCGCGTTCTCGCCCTGCGACACCGCCTCCTGCGAGATGCCGATGCGGCCCAGCGCGTCGCGGACGACTCCCTTGCCCGACAGCACGCCGATGGAGCCGGTGATCGTCCCCGGCTGGGCGACGATCACGTCCGCCGGCATGGCCACGAAGTACCCGCCTGAGGCAGCCACGCTGCCCATGGAGGCGATCACTGGCCGGCCGGTGGCTCGCAGGCGCAGTACCTCGTGGCGGATGGCGTCGGAGGCCACATACGAACCGCCCGGGCTGTCGACTCGCAGTACGACGGCTTTGACCTTCTCGTCGTCGGCTACAGCGCGCAGTGCGGCGCCAATGGTGTCGGAGCCCGAGCCGGAACCACCCATGGGGCCACCACCGGAGTTGCGGCCGACACTGATGGCTCCACTGACCCGCACGACGGCTACTACGGGCTTCTGCGGCCAGGGGAGGTTGTCGCGCACATCCCGGAGAGTGCGGGGGCCGCGGCGGTGGTAGCGCTCCACCAGCAGCGGTGTGGTCTCCCCCAGGCTCTTCTCGAGCGCGTCGTACACGTCGGACCGATAGCCCAGCTGGTCGACCAGACCGGCCTCACGCCCGGCTTCAGCGGACAGTGGTGCGCTGTCGACGAGCTCCCGCACCCTCGCGGTGTCCAACCGCCGCCGTACGGCGATGCCCTCGACGATCTGCTCGAAGGCAGACTCGGCCAGGCGGGTCGCCATCTCCTTGGCAGGCCCGGTCATCTCCTTCTCGGTGAACGTGTCCACGGCGGTCTTGTACTCACGCCGCTTGCCGAACTGCGGGATCACCCCGGCCTTGTCCAGCGCTCCCCGGACGAAGATCGCCTGCACGGAGACGCCGGTGACCCCCAGCTCCCCTGACGGCTGGACCCAGATCTCGTCGAACGCGGTCGCCAGGTAGTACGGCACGGTCCCCCGGCTGACTTCTCCGAACGACTCGGTCCAGGCGACCGCGGTCTTCCCGGACGCGCGGAAGTCCGCCACCGCCTCCCGGAGATCCTGTACCTGCGCCAACGACAACGCCGGACCACTCAGGTGCGCCACCACCCCGCGCACGTTCTCGTCGCGAGAGGCCTTCCGCAGCCCCTCGACCAACTCCCGCAAGGTCGGCAGATGCCGCATCCGGAAGGCAGCCACCGGCGATGCCGGCGGCGTTTCCAGCACACCCCGAGTCAGATCCAACTCCAGCAAGATGCCCGTCATACACCGACCCTAGACAAGCCGGGCAAGAAGCGCAGGCAGCTAGAGGTAGGTCTCGGTGCTGGGTGGGGCGGATTCCATCCAGGCCAGGACGCCGGTGAGGGCTTCTTCGGTCATGGCGAAGTGGACGGTGCGGTCATGGAGCTCGGCGTCGACTATCACGTGGCCGGCGTAGGTGACCAGGGGCTCGTTGCCCATCGGGCGGCGGGTGGTGACGCCTTGGAGCCGGCGGCGGTTGACGATGAGTTTCGGCCACCAGGCGAGGCTGAAGACGCGAAACCACTGGAGGTCGTCACCGACGTAGCGGGCCAGGCCCAGGGCCCAGCCGCGGCCGTGGTCCTTCTGGGCGAGCTGGAGGCTGCAATCGAACGTGCCGCCGTCCCTGGACAACCAGCGACGACGGCACGCGAAAGCGACGATCAGCAGTGCGGCGGCAAGCAGACAGACCCCGACCACATCGAGGACTGTCCTCATATTTTGCCGACCTCATTCCTGGTGCCCTCGCTGAATTGGCACCAAACCCCGAACCCGTACTGACTGTGACGATATTCAATTATTACAGGCAGGGTCAGGACGCCTTCTCGGCGGCCCTCACCCTGGCCTCGGCGATCCGGACCTGCTCCTGCTCGTCCTCGGAGTCGGTCCCGATGGACTGGGCCTGCTCGAGCGCCCGCTTGGCCTCTTCCAGGTCGATGTCGTGCCCCATCTCGGCGTTCTCGGCGAGGATCGAGACCCGGTCGTTCGCCACCGAGATGAAGCCGTCCGGCGCGGCCGCGACGAAGTACTCGTCGTCGACGGTCCGCACCTGGACGGTGCCACCCTGCAACAGACCCAGCAGCGGCGCGTGCCCCGGCAGGATACCGACGTCACCGTCGGTGGTGCGGGCGATGACGATCTTCGCCTGCCCCTCCCATACCGTCCGCTCGGCCGCGACCAGGGCGACCTCGAGGTGCTTGCCGGTGTCCTCGGCCATCAGAGTTCCTTCTGGAGCTCAGCCCAACGCCGCTCGACGTCGTCCAGGCTGCCGACGTTGAAGAACGCCTGCTCGGCGATGTGGTCGCACTCACCCTCGGTGATCTTCTTGAACGACTCGATGGTGTCCTTCAGCGGCACCGTCGAACCCGGGGTGTTGGTGAACTTCTCCGCCATGTAGGTGTTCTGCGACAGGAACTGCTCGATCCGGCGCGCCCGGGCGACGGTGATCTTGTCCTCTTCGGACAGCTCGTCGACACCCAGGATGGCGATGATGTCCTGCAGCTCCTTGTTCTTCTGCAGGATCTGCTTGACCCGGACGGCCACGTCGTAGTGCTCTTGGCCGATGTACTGCGGGTCGAGGATCCGCGACGTCGAGCTCAGCGGGTCGACAGCCGGGTACAGACCACGCGAGGCGATGTCACGCGACAGCTCGGTGGTCGCGTCCAGGTGCGCGAAGGTGGTGGCCGGCGCCGGGTCGGTGTAGTCGTCGGCGGGCACGTAGATCGCCTGCATCGAGGTGATCGAGTGACCCCGGGTCGACGTGATCCGCTCCTGCAGCACGCCCATCTCGTCGGCCAGGTTCGGCTGGTAACCCACCGCGGACGGCATCCGGCCGAGCAGCGTGGAGACCTCGGAACCGGCCTGGGTGAACCGGAAGATGTTGTCGATGAAGAGCAGCACATCCTGGCCGGCGACGTCGCGGAAGTACTCCGCCATCGTCAGCGCCGACAGCGCGACGCGAAGACGCGTGCCCGGCGGCTCGTCCATCTGGCCGAAGACCAGCGCGGTGTCCTTGAAGACGCCCGCGTCCTCCATCTCGTGGATCAGGTCGTTGCCCTCACGGGTGCGCTCACCGACGCCGGCGAACACCGAGGTGCCACCGAAGTTGTGGGCGATCCGGTAGATCATCTCCTGGATCATCACGGTCTTGCCGACGCCCGCACCGCCGAACAGGCCGATCTTGCCGCCCTGAACGTACGGCGTGAGCAGGTCCAGCACCTTGATGCCGGTCTCCAGCATCTCGGTCTTGGACTCGAGCTGGTCGAAGGCCGGCGCCTTGCGGTGGATCGGCCAGCGCTCGGTGATCTCGAACTCGGACTCGTCCTGGCTCAGGCACTTGCCGGTCACGGACCAGACGCGACCCTTGGTGACGTCGCCGACCGGGACGGAGATCGCCGCACCGGTGTCGCGCACCTCGGTACCGCGGACCAGGCCGTCGGTGGGCTTCATCGAGATCGCCCGGACGATGTTGTCGCCGACGTGCAGCGCCACCTCGAGGGTGATCGTCTGGGTGGTGTCGCCCAGGGTGATGTCCACCTCGAGCGCGTTGTACATGTCCGGCATCGCGTCCGCGGGGAACTCGATGTCGACGACCGGGCCGATCACCCGGGCGACGCGGCCAACGGCACCTGCCGCGCCGCTGTTGTCTTTCTCGGTAACCGTGGCAGTCATCTCTCTCACTCGCTCCCGGCGGAAGCATCGGCCAGCGCACCCGCGCCACCGACGATCTCGCTGATTTCTTGGGTAATTTGGGCCTGACGCGCCTGGTTGGCCTCACGCGTCAGTCGCTCGATCAGGTCCTGCGCGTTGTCCGTCGCGGACTTCATCGCCCGCTGCCGGCTGGCCAGCTCGGAGGCCGCAGCCTGCAGCATGCAGTAGTGGATCCGGCTGGCGACGTACTTCGGCAGCAGTCCGTCGAGCACGTCCTCCGCGGACGGCTCGAACTCGTACAGTGGCAGTACGTCGTCGGGCTCCGGGGCCTCCTCGCCCTCGACGACCTCCAACGGCAGCAGCCGGATGACGTCCGGGCGCTGCGTCAGCATCGACACGAACCGGGTGAAGACGATGTGGATCTCGTCCACACCGCCCTCCTCGGTCGGGGTCAGGAATGCCTCGATCAGGGCGTCGGCGATCTCCCGGGCCCGGGTGAACGACGGCGCGTCGGAGTCGCCGCTCCACGACTGCGCGATCTCGCGCTGCCGGAAGGTGTAGTAGGCGATCCCCTTGCGGCCGCTCAGGAACGGCAGGATCTCCTTCTCGTCCTCGCGGAGCAGCTGGTTCAGCCGCTCACCCTCGCGGATGACGGAGGAGGAGTACGCGCCGGCCTGGCCACGGTCCGAGGTGATCAGCAGCACCGCGGCGCGCTTCGGGTTCGGGTTCTCGGTGGTCAGCGGGTGGTCGACGTTCGAGAACGTCGCCACCGCCGACACGGCACGGGTGAGCTCACGCGCGTACGGACCGGCCGCCTGGGCGCGTTGCTGCGCCTTGACGATCCGGGACGCCGCGATGAGCTCCATCGCGCGGGTGAGCTTCTTGATCGTCGAGACCGAGGCCCGGCGCTCGCGAAGCTGCCGCAGAGTGGCTGGCATGGGTTGATCAGCCCCGCTTCTGCCGGACGATCTGCTCCTGCTCGACGTCCTCTTCGTCCATCGCCTCAGTCTCCTCCCGGCCGACCAGCAGCTCGCCGCCGGAGGTCTGGAAGGTGGGCTTGAAGTTGTCCAGCGCCGTCACCACGGCCGCCTGGGCGTCGTCGTCGAACAGGCTGGTCTCGCGGACGCCGTCGAGCACGTTGGACTCCCGGCGCAGGTAGTCCAGGAACTCACGCTCGAACCGCAGCACGTCCTCGACCGGGACGTCGTCGAACTTGCCGGTGGTACCGGACCAGATGGAGATGACCTGCTCCTCCACCGGGTACGGCGAGTACTGCGGCTGGCGCAGCAGCTCCACCAGGCGCTGACCACGGTCCAGCTGACGGCGGGAGGTGGCGTCGAGGTCGGAGGCGAACATCGCGAACGCCTCCATCGAGCGGAACTGCGCCAGGTCCAGCTTGAGCGAGCCGGAGACCTTCTTCATCGCCTTGACCTGGGCGGCGCCGCCGACCCGGGACACCGAGATACCGACGTCGATGGCGGGGCGGATGTTGGCGTTGAACAGGTCCGACTGCAGGAAGATCTGGCCGTCGGTGATGGAGATGACGTTGGTCGGGATGAAGGCCGAGACGTCGTTCGCCTTGGTCTCGATCACCGGCAGACCGGTCATCGAGCCGGCGCCGAGCTCGTCGCTCAGCTTCGCGCAGCGCTCGAGCAGCCGGCTGTGCAGGTAGAAGACGTCACCCGGGTACGCCTCGCGGCCCGGCGGGCGGCGCAGCAGCAGCGACATCGAGCGGTAGGCCTCGGCCTGCTTGGTCAGGTCGTCGAACACGATCAGGACGTGCTTGCCCTGGTACATCCAGTGCTGGCCGATGGCCGAGCCGGTGTACGGCGCGACGTACTTGAAGCCGGCCGGGTCGGACGCCGGGGAGGCCACGATGGTGGTGTACGCCATCGCGCCGGCCTCTTCGAGCGCGCCGCGCACCGAGGCGATCGTCGAGCCCTTCTGGCCGATCGCGACGTAGATGCAGCGGACCTGCTTGTCCGGGTCGCCGGACTCCCAGTTGGCCTTCTGGTTGATGATCGTGTCGACCGCGATCGCCGTCTTGCCGGTCTTGCGGTCGCCGATGATCAGCTGACGCTGACCGCGGCCGATCGGGATCATGCCGTCGATCGCCTTGATACCGGTCTGCAGCGGCTCGCGGACCTCCTGGCGGTCCATCACGCCCGCGGCCTGCAGCTCCAGCGCGCGGCTGCCCTCGAGGTCCTTGATCTCACCCAGACCGTCGATCGGGTGGCCCATCGGGTTGACGACGCGACCGAGGTAGCCCTCGCCGACCTGCACGGACAGGACCTCGCCGGTCCGGCGGACCTGCTGGCCCTCCTCGATGCCGTCGAACTCACCGAGGACGACGACGCCGATGTCGCGGACGTCGAGGTTCAAGGCGATGCCCTGGGTGCCGTCCTCGAACTCGAGCAGCTCGTTCGTCATCGCCGAGGGCAGGCCCTCGACGTGCGCGATGCCGTCACCTGCGTCGACAACGGTACCGACCTCTTCGCGGGTCGCCGTCTCCGGTTCGTAGTCGGAGACGAAGCGATCCAGGGCGTCCCGGATTTCCTCCGGCCTGATCGTGAGCTCCGCCATTATCTTCCGTCCCTGCTTCCTTGACCTAGCCGGCCTGGTGTCTTGGCCCTAGAGGTTTCCGTAACTAGCACAGGCCGCTAGCGCCATAAAATTTTGTCGTTAGGGTCAGCCCGCGATGCGCCGTTGCGCCTCGTCGAGCCGGGCCGCGATGGTTCCGTCGATCACTTCGTCACCGATGTCCACCCGGACGCCGCCGACGACCTTGGGGTCGACGATCACGTTCAGCTGGATCTGCCGACCGTACTGCCGGCCGAGCGCCTCGGCGAGCCTCTGGCGTTCGCCTTCGGTCAGATCGACCGCCACCCGGACGGTCGCGATGCTGGCGTTGCGCCGGGCCGCGGCAGCGACCTGGTACGACCGCATCGAAGTCGCGAAGTGCCGGCCACGGCCGTCCACCGCCCGCTCGGCGAGCCGCACGGTGACGGCGTCCGCCTTGCCCTGCAGCAGCCCGTGGATCAGCTCCTGCCGGGCCGCGACCGGGATGTTGCGGTCGCTCAGCTTGTCGCTGAGAGCCCGCTCGGCCGAGATCACCCGGTCGAGGCGGAACAGCTCGTCCTCCACCTCGTCCAGCTTGTCCTGCGAGTCGGCGTACGCGATGTCAGCCTGGACGCTCAGCTCGTCGAGCGCGTTGCCGAGGTCACGGCTGCTCACCCAGCGGCCGCTCACCGCGGCCGTCAGGACCTCCAGCGCCTCGGCGGCGATCTTGCCACCGAACAACTGCTGAACCAGCCCGGTACGGGCCGGCACCGGACGAGCCGGGTCGGTCAGGGCCCGCCGGAGCGAGCCGTTCCCGTCCAGCAGCTTGGCGATCGAGAACAACTCGGTGCCGAGCCCCTCGGTGACGGTGACACCCGCCAGGGCCTCCTGGGCCCGGGCGAGTGACTCCTTCGATCCGCCGCGCATCAGCCGTCCGTTCCCACAGCCTGGCGGGCGGACTCCGACGACTCCAGGTCCGCCAGGAAGCGCTCGACGGTGCGACGCTGACGCGCCTCCTCCTCGAGCGACTCACCGACGATACGGCTGGCCAGCGTGGTCGCCATGGTGCCGACCTCACGACGCAGCGAGGCGACGGCCTGGGCCCGCTCGGCGTCGATCTGGGTGCGGGCGTGGGTCACGATGCGGTCAGCCTCGGTGCTCGCCTGCTCGCGCATCTCCGCGATGATGAGCGCACCCTGCTCGCGCGCGTCCTCGCGGATCTTCGCCGCCTCCTGCCGGGCCTCGGCAAGCTGCGCGTTGTACTTGTCCAGCGCCGCCTTCGCCTCAGCCTGGGCCACCTTGGCCGCGTTCATCCCGCCCTCGATCGCCTCGGTCCGGTCGGCATAAGCCTTCTCGAACTTCGGAACGACGACCTTGGCGAAGGCGATGGCCAGCAGGATCAGGAAGACGAAGCCGAAGATGATCTCCGCGGTATGCGGCATCAGCGGGCTCGGGCCCTCGGCCTCGGTCAGCGGAAGAACTAACGTCAACATGTCTGGATCCTGTCAGTCGAAAGGGGGGCGATCAGGTGCGGAAGACGAAGGCGAGCGCGATACCGATGATCGCCAGCACCTCGGTGACGCCGAAGCCAATCCACGCGATCGACTGCAGCTTGCTCTGCGCCTCGGGCTGTCGCGCGGTGCCGCTGATGACGGCCGCGAAGATCAGACCGACACCGACGCCCGGGCCGATCGCGGCGAGGCCGTAACCGAGGACGGCGATGTTGCCGGAGAGCTCGAGAGCGTTCATTGCAGTGTGTTCCTTTCGGTACGGATAGGGACTATCCGGGTTTCCGTTGGTACGGGTCTGTGGATGGTGTGGATCAGTGTTCGTCGGCGAGCGCGCCGCCGATGTACTGCGCGCTCAGCACGACGAAGATGTAGGCCTGGATGCACTGGACGAACAGCTCCAGTCCGGCGATCGCGAGGCCCATCAGCAAGGTGATGACGCCGACGCCGCTGAGCGCGATGCTGCCGGAGTGCAGCAGCAGGTACTCACCGCCGAGGACGAACACCAGCAGCAGGATGTGGCCGGCGAACATGTTCGCGAACAGCCGCAGGCTCAGCGAGATCGGCCGGACCACGATGTTCGAGATGAACTCGATCGGGATCATCAGCGGCAGCAGCCAGAGCGGCACACCGGCCGGCATGGTCTGCAACTTGAGGTAGCGGAGGAGCCCGTGCTTGCGGATGCCGACCCCGTTGTAGATGACCCAGCTCAGGATGGCCGCGGAGTACGCCCAGCCGATGTGGCTGAAGGTCGGGAACTGGACCAGCGGGATCGTCGCGGCCACGTTGTTCAGCAGGATGAAGAAGAAAAGGCCGCACAGGTACGGCACGAACTTCATGTAGTCCTGGCTGCCGATCGCGTCGCGGGCGATCGAGTTCCGGACGAAGTTGTAGCCGAGCTCGCCGGCGAACTGCAGCTTGCTCGGCACGATCGCGGACTTACGGGACGCCCCGTAGAAGAACCAGACGATCAGGACCACCGACAGGCCGGCCACCAGGACCGGCTTGGTGAACCAGTCGACGCCCGGGATGATGGGCGGCAGCTGGAAGTCCTCTGGACCGGGTGGGTTGAACTCGGTCGAAACGCCGGCGATCACCGGGTCTCCTCTCGCGTCGTGCTCAAGTCGTTCGCCATCGGGCTAAGGGCAGGGCGGCTCAGGGCAAGGCGGTCAACTACGTCAGACCCGGTAGGGCTCAGGACTGCCCGTACCGGAAGTGCAACAGCAAGATGGTGAGGCCGGCACCGAGGACGATGCCCACCGGAAGCAAGAACTGGGTGCCCAGCCAGCGGTCCAGACCGAACCCGATTCCCCCGTAGATGAGGATTCCGCCGATCAAGTAGGACAGGACCCGCCAGCCATCGCCGGAAGTGTTCGGCGTCGGCTTCGGATCCTCTTGCTGGCTCATTGGCACCCGAACGGTAGCAGTCGGCGACAGGCCGGGTCATATCGGCCTGAGCGGGGTGTTCAGTGCGGTTCGCCACACCCTTGATCACGACTGGGAAACGGCTATCCGAGGCGTCACGGACGGTGATCATCTGTTCACCTCGTGGTCGAGGTCGTAGATCGGAATGCGCAGTCGCGACCAGGCCCAGATCTCGCCGGCCATCCAGCCCATCACGACCACCAGCGCGCTCACTCCGAGCGCGGTCAGGTTGACGTTCTCGGCCAGGTTCTCGGAGCTCAGGGCCAGGGCGAGGAGGCCGCCGAAGATCGCGATCCGGCCGGTGTAGGAAGCCATCGCGACCGCGAGTTGCACGGTCGGGCTGGTCCGGCGGGACAGGTGCAGCGCCAGCAGTCCGGCGCCGGAGAAGATGATCACCATCAGCAGCCCCAGCAGCGCACCCCACAGGCCCTCGATGCCGGCGGCCACGGTCGCCACGGCCACGGCGTTCACGCCGACGACCACGGCGGCGACGAGTGCGCCGCGCAACATCGCCAGCGCCGGGTGCCGAGTGGCCTGGCCGGCTTCGTTCTGGCTGACTACTTGGGGAGCCATCCGGTCGTTCCGTCCTGCTGGCGACCGGGATTGTTGCCCTCGGTCGTCGGGTGGGCGGGGTCAGGGGTGAAGCTGTACTTCGCTGGTGCTTGTGAAAACTAGCACAAAGTCTTCGCAGTCAGCAAAACCAGCACCCTGCCGCTGTACACGAACACCCTATCGGTAGCCCACGTCACTCACTGGTCTGGTCCCCCTCCAGCTCCCGCAGGCATCGTCAGTACGCCCGGAAGGACCTCGGTACCGGGATCGTCCAGGAACTCACCCCACCGCGCGGGTCAGACCTTGGCGAGGGGTTTCGCGGTGCGGCGTGGGAGGCCGGTGGTGAGGAAGATGGCGGTGATCGTGACGGCCAGCACGAGGAGGGCCGTCCACCAGTACAGGACCAGGCCGAGGACCACCACGCCGAAGGCGATCAACGCGGTCCACAGGTACATCAGGAGCACCGCGCGGCGGTGCGAGTGCCCGCGCTGCATCAACCGGTGGTGCAGGTGGAGCTTGTCCGCCGCGAACGGCGACCTACCCGCCTTGGTACGCCGTACGTAGGCCATCGTCAGGTCCAGCGCGGGGATGGCGAGCACGGCGATCGGCAGGATCAGCGGGAGCAGGGCGGGCAGCAGGCTCGAGCCGCCGACCTCGTACGGGACCGCGTTCGGGTCCATCTGGCCGGTCAGGCTGATCGTCGACGCGGCCAGCATCAACCCGATCAGCAAGGCGCCCGAATCCCCCATGAACACCCTGGCGGGGAAGAAGTTGTGTGGCAGGAATCCCAGACACGCACCGGCCAGGGCGACCGTGATCAGCGTCGAGGTGGTCGCGCGGTCGAGGTTCTGCTCGACGTTCAGCAGGTACGAGTAGGTGAAGAACGCGCCCGCGCCGATCGCGGTGACGCCGGCGGCGAGACCGTCCAGGCCGTCGACGAAGTTCACCGCGTTGGTCGAGACGAGCAGGATGCCGGCGGTGAGGACGGCGAGCTGCGCGGGCGGCGGCGAGAAGATGCCACCGGGCAGCGGCAGCCAGTACAGCTGGATGCCTTGCACGACCATGACGCCGACGGCGAGCACCTGGCCGGCCAGCTTGGTGATCGCGTCGAGCTCGTACAGGTCGTCGACGACGCCGACGGCGCAGATCACCACGCCGCCGATCAGGATCGCCCGGGCGTCGTGGGCGACCTGCAGGCTGTCGCCGAGGAAGGGCAGGCTGGAGGCGACCGCGAAACCGGCGATCAGGCCGCCGAGGATCGAGACGCCGCCGAAGTACGGGATCGGGATCTTGTGCACGTCGCGGGCGCGGACCTTCGCGACGGCGCCGTACCGCAGCGCGATCTGCCGGGCCACGCCGGTCAGCAGGAAGGTCGTGGCCATCGCCACGAACAGGACCAGCAGGTACTCGCGCACTAGTCCGCAGGCCTCACATCAGTCTTCGTTTCGTCCACCGGCTTCTCGTCCACAGGCTTCACGTCGGCCGGCTTCCCATCGTCCGCCGGGTTCTCGTCGGCAGGCTTCACGTCGGCCGGCTTCTCATCGTCCGCCGGCTTCTCGTCGGCGGGCTTCACATCGGCCGGCTTCTCATCGTCCACCGGCTTGTCCTCGGCGGGCCTCTCGTCCACCGGCTTCTCGTCGGTGGGGAGGTCGTCTGCCGGAGTGTCGTCGGCGGGCTTGGCGTCCGTCGTCTCCTGCTTGGACGCCTCGGGCTGCGGTTCGGTTGGCTCGTCCTCGGTGTCGGGCTTCTCGTCCGGCTCGAGGTCGGTGGTCGCCTCGGGGACGATCTCGCGGATCTGCGCCATCGACAGGGCGCCGATGCGGACCACGTGCGGCACGTCGCCGGTCAGGTCGACGATCGTGGACGGCTCGCCACCGGTGACGGCTCCCCCGTCGAGGAAGACCGCGACCGAGTCGAGCAGCTGCGCCTCGGCGTCGTACACGTCGAGCGCCGCCGGCTGTCCGCTCAGGTTGGCCGAACTGACCGCCAGCGGACCCGTGCGGGACAGCAGTTCGCGGGTGTTCTCGTGGTCCGGCACCCGCAGCGCGACGGTCCCCTGGGTGTCCCCCAGGTCCCACATCAGCGACGTCTGCGCGTGGCAGATCACCGTCAGCGGCCCGGGCCAGAACGCCTCGCACAGCTTCCGGCCCGCTTCCGGCACGTCGGTGGCGAGCGCGTCCAGCGACTCGACCACCGAGATCAGGACGGGCGGGGGCATGTCCCTGCCGCGGCCCTTCGCGTCCAGCAGCCGCTGCACCGCGTCGGCCTTGAAGGCGTCGGCGGCGATCCCGTACACAGTGTCCGTCGGCAGGACCACCAGATCGCCGGCCTCGATGGCGTCCACGGCCGCACGGTAGGCCGGTGCCAGCTCGTCACCGGTGAAGTCAAAGCGCTCGCTCACGCAGTGCATCGTGCCACCCGCGGGGCTCCCCACTCCAGCCGGGCTGTCCACAGGCCCATAGAACAGACTCCTGACAAATGATTGTCAGCTTCCGCGCCGCCCGGGGGAAGTGCTGCATAAGATCCCGGCCATGACTTTGTCGCGGGAGTTCCTGACCGGTTTGCCGAAGGCCGAACTGCATGTCCACCATGTCGGATCGGCGTCGCCGCGGATCGTGGCCGAGCTGGCCGCGCGGCACCCCGACTCCCCCGTGCCGGCGGACGCGGCCGCGCTCGCGGAGTACTTCACCTTCACCGACTTCGCGAAGTTCATCGACGTCTACCTGACCGTGGTCGACCTGGTCAGCACCCCCGACGACGTGCGGCTGCTGACCTACGAGATCGCCCGGGAGATGGCCGCGCAGAACATCCGGTACTCCGAGCTCACGGTGACGCCGTACACCTCGGTCCAGCGGGGTATCGCGCCCGAGGCGTTCTGCGAGGCGATCGAGGACGCCCGGACCGCGGCGGAGAAGGAACTCGGCGTGACGCTGCGCTGGATCTTCGACATCCCCGGCGAGAGCGGGATCCCCGCCGCGATCGAGACCACCCGGATCGCGACCGGGATCCGGCCCGACGGCCTGGTCGCCTTCGGACTCGGCGGCCCGGAGGTCGGCGTACCGCGGCCGCAGTTCGCGCCGTACTTCGATGCCGCGCGGGCCGTCGGTCTGCACAGCGTGCCGCACGCGGGTGAGACCACCGGGCCCGAGACGATCTGGGACGCGCTGCGCGCGCTGAAGGCGGAGCGCATCGGCCACGGCACCTCCGCGATGCAGGACCCGGCGCTGGTCGACTACCTGGGCGAGCACAGGATCCCGCTGGAGGTCAGCCCGACGTCGAACCTCGCCACCCGCGCGGTCGCGTCGTACGAGGAGCACCCGCTGCGCGCGATGGTCGAGGCGGGACTGGTCGTCACCATCAACTCCGACGACCCGCCGATGTTCGGGACCGACCTGGTCAACGAGTACGCCGTCGCCGCCGAACTGCTGGAGCTCGACGAGGCCGGCGTGGCCGAGCTCGCCCGGACGGCCGTGCGGGTGTCCTTCGCCGAGGACTCGGTGAAAACCGCACTGCTCACCGAGATCGACGACTACCTCACCAAGGCCTGACGGCACAGGTAGCGGGGTGACACGCTCCGCTGTGGCTGAGTTGGCGAGGCGTGGTTCCCTGGTCCGGTGGTCGTTCCGCGCAAGGCTCCAGTCGCCACCGCAGCCGTGTTGATGCTGCTGGCAGCAATGAGCAGTTGCAGCGACTTGCCGGCGCCCACAACCCCGGCCCCAGCCGCCCAGCCCACGCCGACGCCGGAGCCGTCCACCACTCCTACTCCCGCGGCGGCCTCCGACGGTGAACTCCCCCGCGGCGGCCGTCAGATCTTCCCGAAGTACCAACTGGTCGGGTACGTCGGGATGCCGGGTTCGCCATCGCTCGGCCCGCTCGACAGCAACCTCGAAGCGAAGGCCGCCAGGCTCGAGAAGCTCTCGAAGTCCTACGCCGCCGGCCGTACCCCGCAACCGGTGATGGAGCTCATCGCCGTGGTCGCGAACGGCCACCCCGGCAAGGACGGCAAGTACCGCACCCGCATCTCCGACGCCGACATCCAGAACTACCTGACGGTCGCTCGCAAACACCGCATGCTGCTGCTCCTCGACGTCCAGCCCGGCCGCGCCAAGATCGTGGACGAGGTGAAACGCCTCGAACGCTGGCTCGACGAACCCGACGTAGGCCTCGCCTTCGACCCGGAGTGGGCAGTAGGCCCCACCCAGGTCCCCGGCCGCGTCTTCGGCCACACCAGCGGCGCCGAACTGAGCGTGATCGCCGCCTACCTCTCCACCTTGGTGACGAAGAACAAGCTCCCCGAAAAGGTCTTCGTCTTCCACCAGCTCTCGGTCCGGATCCTCACGAACGAGCGCGCCCTCAAACCCCACCCCGGCGTTGTCACCATCAAGTCCGTCGACGGCATCGGCCACCGAACCGACAAAGAAACCACCTGGCGCAAACTCACCCCCACCCTCCCCCCGGGCATCCACGCCGGCTTCAAACTCTTCTACCAGGAAGACACCCGCCACGGCCCCCTGATGACCCCCACCCAAGTCCTCTCCCTGAAACCCCGCCCCGAATACGTCGTCTACGAGTAGTCGCCCGGCGAGGTGCGCGAGGTGTGCGCCGGCGAACGCTTTCGCTGGCAGGTTGTTCGCCGGCTGGCGGCTTACAAGGCGCCAGCCGGCGAACGACCCGTCAGCGGGCGGCCGAAGGCGCACCTTGTGCACCGCGTGAGCGCCCGAGGCGCCGGGGTGTGCTTCGCGCTGGGGCCGATCAGCCGCCCCGCGAGGGTTGATCCAACTGAGCCAACGTGCGCCAATCCCGGGCCCGCAGTACAGGAACCAGACTGTGGGGTGGGAGGTTGGTGTGCGCCCTCCCGGACGCCGGCCGGGGGCGGGAGTCAGATTCGGCGGCCGGTGGTGAAGCGAGGGCGTCCGGATAGGTCTTGCTGGTCTCGGATTTCGGTGAAGAGGGTTGTGGAGGTGAAGACGGCGGGGGCTGATTCGCCCTGGACGTCGGCGTGTTCGCAGCCGAACCAGCCGCCGGGCTTCAGCAAACGGCCGGCAGTCGCCGCCACGACCTTGATCTCATCCAAACCATCGTCCCCCGACCACAAGGCCAACGCCGGATCATGGTCACGGACCTCGGCAGTGACCGATTCCCAAGCAGTCAAAGGGATGTACGGCGGATTCGAGATCACCGCGTCAACCTTCCCGTTCAACTCCGGCAGACACCCATCGATATCCCCCTCATGCAAGGTCGCTCCCGTCCCCGCCAAATTCCGGCGAGCCCAGACGCAAGCCTCCGGCGACAACTCAACCGCATGCACCGTGCTATCCGGCCGCTCAGTAGCAACCGCACCAGCAATAGCCCCAGAACCACTACAAAGATCCACCACCAGCGGCGCCTCAACCCCAACCAGCCGATCGAGAATCCACCCCACCAGCACCTCAGTCTCAGGCCGCGGCACGAACACCCCAGGCCCGACCGCAAGCTCGCGATACCGAAACGCCGCAGTACCAGTCAGATGCTGCAGCGGCTCCCGCTGAGCCCTCCGACCCACCAGTACTGCGTACTGCGCCTCCTGCTCGGCCGTCGGCTCAACAAGCGCAAGCTGAAGCCGGCTGCTACCTGTCACATGCGCAAGCAGCTCAGCCGCGTCATAGTCGGGTGAAGCCACTCCAGCCTCGGCCAACCGAGCCGTAGCCTCCGCCAGCAAGGTACGAGTACTCACTGCGAGTCGACAGCCTCGAGACGCGCCGCCAGATCAGCCTCGGTCAGCGCCTGGATCACCGGCGCCAGGTCCCCACCAAGCACCTGGTCCAGGTTGTGCGCCTTGTAGCCGACCCGGTGGTCCGAGAACCGGTTCTCCGGGAAGTTGTAGGTGCGAACCCGCTCCGACCGGTCCACCGTCCGGATCTGCAGCCGGCGCGCGTCGGACGCCTCCTGGTCGGCGGCTTCCTGGGCTGCGGCGAGCAGCCGGGAGCGCAGTACGCGCATGGCCTGTTCGCGGTTCTGCAGCTGGGACTTCTCGTTCTGCATCGAGACGACGATCCCGGTCGGGAGATGCGTGATCCGCACCGCCGAGTCGGTCGTGTTGACGCTCTGCCCGCCCGGCCCGGACGACCGGAACACGTCGATGCGCAGATCGTTCGGGTCGATCTCGACGTCGACATCCTCCGCCTCCGGCAGCACCAGCACGCCGGCCGCCGAGGTGTGGATCCGCCCCTGCGACTCCGTCACCGGCACCCGCTGCACCCGGTGCACGCCGCCCTCGAACTTCAGCTTCGCATACGGCGCCTCGCCCGGCTCGGGGGTCCCCTTGGCCTTCACGGCGACGGTGATCGACTTGTAGCCACCCAGATCCGACTCCGCCGAATCCAGTACCTCGGTCTTCCAGTTCTGCGACTCGGCGTACTTCAGGTACATCTTCAGCAGGTCACCCGCGAACAGGGCGGACTCGTCGCCCCCCTCGCCGGCCTTGATCTCGAGGATCGCGTCCTTGTCGTCGCTCGGGTCGCGCGGCACCAGCAGCACCTGCAGCTTCTCGGCCAGCTCCTCGCGCCGGTGCTCGAGCTTGGTGGCCTCCTCGGCGAACGACGGGTCCTCGTGCGCGAGCTCGCGGGCCGCCTCGATGTCGCCGGCGGTCTGCAGCCACTCGTCATAGGTCCGGACCACCGGCGCCAGCGCGGCGTACCGCTTGCCGACCTTGCGCGCGTTGCCCTGGTCGGAATGCAGCTCCGGATCCGCCATCTGGCGTTCCAGCTCGGCGTACTCCGCCTTCAGCGTCTGCACCGCCTCGAACATGCCCCGCACCCTCTCTCTGACCTTGCGACTCGTGAACCAGCGAACCCGGACAACGCAACGGCGCCGGTCCCCGAACCCGTGAGGGATCGTGGACCGGCGCCGGAAAGTCGCTACTTCTTGGCGTACCGCTTCTCGAACCGGGCAACCCGGCCACCGGTGTCAAGGATCTTCTGCTTGCCGGTGTAGAACGGGTGGCACTGGGAGCAGACGTCGGCGTGGATCACGCCGTTCTCCGCGGTCGAGTGCGTCTCGAACGTCGCGCCACAGGTGCAGGTCACCTTGGTCGCCACGTAGTTCGGGTGGATGTCGCTCTTCATGGATCTCCTCGAGTCAAGGCGGCCCGGGTCGCCCGCACGTCACGAACGTGAACCGGAACCAACACACGATTCTGCCATGGGCGGTCCCAGACTGACGAATCCGGGGGTACGGCGGACCCGGCAGACAAGAAGGCAAACGGTCCGCCCGGGCAACCCCGGGAGGACCGTTCTGCCAGAACCTGCCTCAGTTGCCGTCGTCGGTGTTTCGGCCGCTGGGGGACGGGGTGGTCTTGTTGACCTGGAGGAGGAACTCGATGTTCGACTTGCTCTCCTTGAGCTTGCCGATCAGGAGTTCCAGGGCGGCCTGGCCGTCGAGGGCGGAGAGCACCCGGCGGAGCTTCCAGACCACCTGGGTCTCGTCCTTGCTCATCAGGAGTTCCTCGCGGCGGGTACCGGAGGCGACCACGTCGATGGCCGGGAAGATCCGGCGGTCGGCGAACTCGCGGCGGAGCCTCAGCTCCATGTTGCCGGTGCCCTTGAACTCCTCGAAGATGACCTCGTCCATCTTGGAGCCGGTCTCGATCAGCGCGGTGGCGAGAATGGTCAGCGAGCCGCCGTCCTCGATGTTGCGGGCCGCGCCGAAGAACCGCTTCGGCGGGTACAGCGCCGACGAGTCGACACCACCGGACAGGATCCGGCCGCTGGCCGGTGCCGCGATGTTGTACGCCCGGCCCAGGCGGGTGATCGAGTCGAGCAGCACGACCACGTCGTGACCCAGCTCGACCAGGCGCTTGGCCCGCTCGATCGCCAGCTCCGCGACCGTGGTGTGGTCGTCGGCCGGCCGGTCGAAGGTGGAGGCGATGACCTCACCCTTGACCGTGCGCTGCATGTCGGTGACCTCTTCGGGCCGCTCGTCCACCAGCACGACCATCAGGTGTACTTCGGGGTTGTTCGTGGTGATCGCGTTCGCCAGCGCCTGCAGCACCATCGTCTTACCGGCCTTCGGCGGCGACACGATCAGGCCACGCTGGCCCTTGCCGATCGGGCTGACGATGTCGACGATCCGGGTGGTGAGGATGTTCGGCTCGGTCTCGAGGCGAAGCCGCTCGGTCGGGTAGAGCGGCGTCAGCTTGTTGAAGTCCTGACGCTGCTTGGCTACCTCGGGGTCCGACCCGTTGACGGTGTCGATCCGGACGAGCGGGTTGAACTTCTCCTTGCGCTCGCCGTCCGACGGCTGCTTCACCGCGCCGGTGATCGCGTCACCCTTGCGCAGGCCGTAGCGCTTCACCATCGACAGCGCGACGTACACGTCGTTCGGGCCCGGCAGGTAGCCGCTGGTCCGGACGAAGGCGTAGTTGTCGAGCACGTCGAGGATGCCCGCGGCCGGGACCAGGACGTCGTCCTCGCTGATCGTCGGCTCCGGCTCGAAGCGCTCGCTGCGGCCGCGGTTGCGGCCACTGTCACGCCCACTGTCACGCCCGGTGTCGCGACCACCCGTGTCGCGGCCACCCCGGTCGCGATCGCGGCCCCGGCGGCGACGGCGACGGCCATCGCCCTCCTCGCCACGGTCGCTCTGCCGGTCGCGGTTGTCGCCACGATTGTCCCGGCCACCGTCGTTGCGCTGGTCGGCCCGGCCGTCGTTGCGGTTCTGACCGTCGCGACCGTCGCGGTTCTGACCGCCGTCGGCGCGGTCGCCACGCTGGTTGTCCCGCTGACCATCGCGGCTCTGAGCACCATCGCGGCTCTGGGCACCATCGCGGCTCTGGGCACCATCGCGGTTCTGGGCGCCGTCACGGTTCTGGCCCTCACGGCCGTCCCGGTTCTGAGCGCCGTCGCGGTTGTCGGTGCGCTGGTTGTCGCGGCCACGGTTGCGGTCGCGGCTCCCGTCGGCCCGGTCGGCGCGGCTCTCGGCACCACGCTCGGACTGCTCGGAGGTCTGCTCGGCTGCCTTCTCCGGCACCTGGACGGTCTCGGCCGGAGTGGAGCCGTTCTGCGCCGCGGGCGCTTCGATGGCCGGAGTAGTGGCGCCATTCTGCTCGGCGGCCCCGGTCTGTACGGCGGCAGCTCGGGTCCGGCGGCTGCCGGTGCGCTGCGGGGTCTCCTGAGCGGGAGCCTCGGCGCTCGGAGAGCGCACCTCAGGCTCCGCGGCCGCCTCGTCGAGGGTCGGCTGGCTCGAACGCGAGCGGGAACCGCCCGTCGAGCCGCCGCCTGTCTGGGCAGCCTTGATCGCCTCGATCAGCTGGCCCTTGCGCAGAGCGCCGGTGCCCTTGATGCCGAGCGTCCCGGCGAGCTGCTTGAGCTCGGGGAGCAGCATGCCCTCGAGGCCGCCTCCGGTCTTGCGGCGACGCGGCGCGGCGGTAGCCGTCGCGTCGGTGCCCGGGGCCGACGTTGCGTCGGCTCCGTTGGAGGCTTCAACAGTTTCTGTCACGTGAGGTCCTTCCCACACGGATGGACGATGTCCAGAAGGCTCATCGCCCGGAATCATCTCCCGCGACCGACGAAACGGCGACGCGGGCATAAAGTGGCGGCTCTCGCTGAATCTGGGTTCCCCCGGAAATCTCCTGCGCAGGCGGCGCAAGTCCTTCACGGGGGGACGCCACGTACACCTGGGTGCCGGGAGCAAAGCCCGATTGCGGCGAGAGTTCGCCGATCACCTGGAGGGGATCGGGTGAGTCGAGACTAGCACCACTGGGGGTCCTTCTGGTGACTCGGGAGGTATAACGCGCGTCCGGAACCGATAATTCCTGGCTCACCCTATCTGCGCCTCAGACCGCTCCGGACCAGACCTGTACGCCGACTGGATCAACGCCCAGGTCATAGCGCGACCAGCCGTCGGGTGGCTCGGGCGCGGACGCCGCAGAGGTCCCACCTGGGCCGCCCAGCACGAGCACCGTCGGACCGGCTCCGCTGATGACGGCCGGCAGGCCACTCCCCCGCAACTTCTGGACCAGGGCGAGGCTCTCCGGCATGGCCGGCTCCCGGTATTCCTGGTGCAGCCGATCCTCGGTCGCCGTCATCAGCAGATCGGGCCGATTCGTCAACGCAGCCACGAGCAACGCCGACTTCCCGGCGTTGGCCGCGGCGTCACCATGCGGTACCACGTCGGGCAGCAACCCGCGAGCCGCCTTCGTCAGAACCCGCGTCTGCGGCACATACGCCACGGCCGTCAATCCTTCGACCGGCTCCAACCGCACAGCCCGCCCGGCATCCCCTTCGGTCCATGCGATGGTGAAACCACCGAGCACACTGGCTGCCACGTTGTCCGGGTGTCCCTCGAGCTGATGGGCGAGCGACACCACCTGGTCGCGGTCGAGCGGCGTGCCGGTCAGACCGTAGGCGGCGGCCAGGCCTCCGACGATCGCGGCCGAGGAGGATCCCAGGCCGCGGCCGTGCGGAATGCGGTTCTCGCAGCGCAAGGTGAACCCCGGCACCGCGGCGCCGAGCGACTCCAGCCCGGCGCGGATCGCGCGGACCACCAGGTGCGACTCGTCCAGCGCCACCTCGCCCTCCCCCGGCCCGACAACCTCGACGGTGACACCGGAACCACCCGGGGTCACCGTCAGTTCGTCGTACAGGGTCAGGGCGAGGCCGAAGGCGTCGAAGCCGGGGCCGAGATTCGCGCTGGTCGCCGGGACGCGGACCCGGACGGTCATCTCAGGCCAGTCCCGCGACGCGCGCCACCGCGTCCGTGTCCGCCGGGGTCACCGGAGCCTCCACGGGCGGCGCATAGGCCAGGGCGGTGTCGATGTCCTTCAGGCCGTGACCTGTGACGGTGATCACCACAGTCAGGCCGCCATCGAGCCGGCCGGCGGCCTTCGTCGCGAGCAGGCCGGCCACACCGGCAGCCGAGGCGGGCTCGACGAAGACCCCTTCCCGAGCGGCCAGTTCGCGCTGCGCGGAGAGGATCTGGTCGTCCGTGACGGCCTCGATCCGGCCGCCCGACTCGTCCCGGGCGGCTTCGGCCAGCGTCCAGGAGGCGGGGTTGCCGACGCGGATCGCGGTGGCCGCCGTGTCGGGGTTCTCGACGATCGCACCGCGCACGATCGGCGCGGCGCCCTCGGCCTGGAAGCCCCACATCTGCGGGGCTTTCGAGGAGATCTTGTCCTTCTTGTACTCCGAATAGCCCTTCCAGTACGCCGCGATGTTGCCCGCGTTGCCGACCGGGAGCACGTGCAGGTCCGGGGCGTCGCCGAGCGCGTCGCAGACCTCGAACGCCGCGGTCTTCTGGCCTTCCAGCCGGACCGGGTTCACCGAGTTCACCAGCGCGACCGGGTAGTGCTTGCCGAGCTCGCGCACGATCCGGAGGCAGTCGTCGAAGCCGCCGTCGATCGAGACCAGCTGCGCGCCGTGCACGATCGCCTGCGCGAGCTTGCCCTTGGCGATCCGGCCGGCCGGGATCAGCACCAACGGCAACAACCCGGCCCGCACCGCGTACGCCGCGGCCGAGGCGGAGGTGTTCCCGGTCGAGGCGCAGACGACGGCCTTGTCACCGGCCTGCGCGGCCAGCGAGATCGCCACGGTCATGCCGCGGTCCTTGAACGAGCCGGTCGGGTTGTTGCCCTCGACCTTGAGCCAGACCTCGCAGTTGGTCTTCTCGCTGAGCCACTGCGCGGCCACCAGCGGCGTACCGCCCTCGCCGAGCGTGACCACCGGGGTGTCCGTCGAGACCGGCAGCCGGTCGCGGTATTCCTCGATCACGCCTCGCCACAGGTGTGGCCGCTGGTTCGCCATTGCGATCAGTCTCCTTCAACCCGCATGACACTGCTGACTTCGCGGACGATGTCCATGTCGCGCAGGGCCTCCACGGTCGCGGACAACGCGGCGTCGGTGGCGGTGTGGGTGACCACCACGAGTTGCGCGTCACCGCCCCTGCCCTCCTGGCGGACGGTCTGGATCGACACGTCGTGCTCGGCGAAGGCGTGGGCCACCGCCGCCAGCACGCCGGCCTTGTCGGCCACGTCCAGCGACACGTGGTAGCGGGTCATGGTGGCACCCATCGGACGGGCTGCCCGCTGGGTGTACGACGACTCGCCGACCCCCGGCACACCCTTGAGCCGGTTGCGCGCGGCGGACACCAGATCCCCGAGGACAGCACTGGCCGTCGGGGCGCCGCCGGCACCACGACCATAGAACATCAGCTGGCCGGCCGCTTTGGATTCCACGAACACGGCGTTGTAGGCGTCCCGGACGGAGGCCAGCGGATGACTCAGCGGGATCATCGCCGGGTAGACCCGGGCGCCGACCGAGTCGCTCGCCTCGTCCAGCTCGCAGATCGCCAGGAACTTCACCACGCAGCCCATCTCCCGGGCCGAGGCGATGTCCGTCGCGGTCACCTCGGTGATGCCCTCGCGGTGCACGTCGGCGATGGAAACCCTGGTGTGGAAGGCCAGACTGGCCAGCAGCGCCGCCTTGGCCGCGGCGTCGAAGCCCTCGATGTCGGCGGTCGGATCGGCCTCGGCGTACCCGAGGGCCTGGGCCTCCTCCAGCGCCTCGTCGAAGCCGGCGCCGGTGGAGTCCATCTTGTCGAGGATGTAGTTCGTGGTGCCGTTGACGATGCCCATCACCCGGACCACGTCGTCACCGGCCAGCGACTCGCGCAGCGGCCGCAGGATCGGGATCGCACCGGCCACGGCGGCCTCGAAGTACAGGTCGCGCTCGTACTTCTCGGCGGCGGCGAAGAGCGTCGGGCCGTCCTCGGCGAGCAGGGCCTTGTTCGCGGTGATCACGGAGGCGCCGTTCTCCAGCGCGGTCAGGATCAGGCCGCGGGCGGGCTCGATGCCGCCGATCACCTCGATCACCAGGTCCAGGTCGCCGCGCGAGACGAGCGCCTGCGCGTCGGTGGTGATCAGCGCGGGGTCGACCGCGATGTCGCGGGTCCGGCCGGCCCGGCGGACCGCGATGCCCGCGATCTCCAGCGGCGCGCCGACCCGGGCGGCCAGGTCGTCGGCGCGTTCGGTGAGGATCCGGACCACCTCGGTGCCGACCACGCCGCACCCGAGCAGCGCCACCTTCAGCGGCTGTTTCTCTTCTGCGAGCGGCTTGTCCGCGTTCTCGGTCATTCGGCCCCCATGTCCAGGCTGAGCATGTCGTCCTCGGTCTCCCGCCGTACGACGACGCGCGTCCGGCCGTCCTTGACCGCGATCACCGGTGGCCGCGGTACGTGGTTGTAGTTGCTCGCCATCGACCGGCAGTAGGCCCCGGTCCCCGGTACGGCGACCAGGTCGCCCGGGGCCACGTCGGCGGGCAGGAACTCGTCCTTCACCACGACGTCACCGGACTCGCAGTGCTTGCCGACCACCCGGGACAGCCTGGGGCCCTCGTCGGAGTACCGGTTGGCGAGCGTGCAGGAGTAGTCCGCGTCGTACAGCGCGGTGCGGATGTTGTCGCTCATCCCGCCGTCGACGGACACGTAGGTGCGGGACTCGCCGAAGTCGAGCGCCACCTCCTTGGTGGTGCCGACGGTGTAGACCGTGCAGACCGCAGGTCCGACGATCGCCCGCCCCGGCTCGATCGACAGCTTCGGCACCGCGAGGTCGAGCGCCTTGCACTCGTGCTCGACGATCTTGCCGAGCTCGGTGGCCAGCTGGGCCGGGTCGGACGGATCATCCTGGGTGGTGTAGGCGATCCCGAATCCGCCGCCCAGGTCGAGCTCCGGCATGTCGACGCCGAGCTCGTCGGAAACCCTTGCGTGCAAGGCGATCAGCCGCCGAGCGGCCATCTCGAACCCGGACGAGTCGAAGATCTGCGAACCGATGTGGGAATGCAGCCCCAGCAGTTCCAGCTCCGCCGTTTCGTTGATCCGGGCAACGGCATCGAACGCGTCGCCGGTGGTGATCGAGAAGCCGAACTTCTGGTCCTGGTGCGCGGTCGCGATGTAGGCGTGGGTGTGCGCCTCGATACCGGCGGTCACCCGGACCATCACCGGCGCCACCACGCCCCGCTCCGCGGCGAGCCGGGTCAGCCGCTCGATCTCGTGGAACGAGTCGACGATGATCCGCCCGATCCCCGCGTCGAGTGCGCGAGCCAGCTCGGCCTCGGACTTGTTGTTGCCGTGGAACCCCAGTCGCTTGGGATCGGCGCCGGCCCGAAGGGCGACAGCAAGCTCACCACCTGAGCAGATGTCGAGGTTGAGTCCCTCCTCCATCACCCAGCGCACCACGGTCGTGCACAGGAACGCCTTGCCGCCGTAGTAGACGGCGAAGTCCTTGAATCCTTCGCGGAACGCCCGGGCCCGGGCGCGGAAGTCCGCTTCGTCCAGCAAGTAGGCCGGTGTGCCGTGCTCCGCAACCAGCTCGCGCACGTCGACGCCGCCCACTTGGAGCGCGCCGTCGGTGTTCTTGGTCGCGGTCGACGACCACAGTTGCGGGACGAGGTCGTTGACATCCTCCGGGGGACGCAACCACGACGGTCGAGGGTGCCCTGCCTCGGCCTGTCCGGACCGCACCTCGCGCGCCCTCACATCCGCTCCGGGGCGGAGACGCCGAGCAGGTCGAGCCCGTTGGCGAGAACAGTCCTGGTGGCGCCCACCAGGGTCAGGCGAGCCTTGTGCACCGGCTCGACCTCCTCGTCGCCGCGCGGAAGCACCCGGCAGCTGTCGTAGAACTTGTGGAACGCCGACGCGGTGTCCTCGAGGTACCGGGCGATCCGGTGCGGCTCCCGCAGCTCGGCCGCGGTGGCGACCACCCGGGGGAACTCGGCGAGCGCCCGGAGCAGGTCGCCCTCGCGCTCGTGACTGAGCAGGCCGGGGTCGAACTCGTCCAGCTTGATCCCGAGATCGTCCGCGTTGCGCAGGATCGAGGCGAGCCGGGCGTGCGCGTACTGCACGTAGTACACCGGGTTCTCGCTGACCTGCCGGGTCATCTCCTCGATGTCCAGCGTCAGCGGCGAGTCCACCGGGTAGCGGCACAACGTGTACCGCAGCGGGTCGACGCCGCTCTCCTCGACCAGCTCGGCGAGCGTGACGATGGTGCCGGCCCGCTTCGACAGCTTCATCTCCTCGCCGTTCTTGAGGATCTTCACCAGCTGGCCGATCAGGATCTCGATGTTGTGCTCGGGGTCGTCGCCCGCGCAGGCCGCGATCGCCTTCAGGCGGTTCACGTACCCGTGGTGGTCCGCGCCGAGCAGGTAGATCGCCACCTCGAAGCCGCGCTCGCGCTTGTTCACGTAGTACGCGGCGTCGGAGGCGAAGTACGTCGGCTCGCCGTTGGACCGGATCAGCACCCGGTCCTTGTCGTCGGTGAAGTCGGTGGTGCGCATCCAGAGCGCGTCGTCGGCCTCGTAGAGGTGGCCCTGCTCACGGAGCTTCTCGATCGCGTGGCCGACGCCGTCCTGCTCGTGCAGGCTGCGCTCGGACGTCCAGACGTCGAACTTGGTCCGGAAGTGCTCGAGCTGGCTCTGCTGCTCCTTGAGCTGACGCTCGTACCCTGCCTCGCGGAACGCGACCAGCTGCTCGTCCTCCGGCAGCTTGGTGATGTCCGGCACCTCGGCGACGATCTGCTTCGCGAGATCGTTGATGTACTCGCCGTGGTAGCCGTCCTCGGGGATCGGCTCGCCGTGCGCCGCGGCCTGCAGGGAGGCGCCGAACTTGTCCATCTGGGCGCCGCGGTCGTTCACGTAGAACTCGCGGGTGACGACCGCGCCGGCCGCGTTCAGCACCCGGGCCAGCGCGTCGCCGACGGCCGCCCAGCGGGTGTGGCCGAGGTGCAGCGGGCCGGTCGGGTTGGCGGAGATGAACTCGAGGTTGATCGCCTGGCCCTTGAGCGAGTCGCTGCTGCCGTACTGCGCGCCGGCCTCCACGATCGAGGCGGCGATCTTGCCCTGGGCGTCGGCGGCGACCCGGATGTTGATGAAGCCCGGTCCGGCGATCTCCACCTCGGTGATCGCCTCGTCGTCGGTCAGCTTGGCGGCGAGCAGTTCCGCGAACTGCCGCGGCGGCATGCCGGAGCGCTTGCCGAGCTGCATCGCCACATTGGTCGCGTAGTCCCCGTGCTCGGGGTTCTTGGGTCGCTCGACCTTCAGCTCGCCCGGCAGCCCGCCGTCGACAGTGATGGTGCCGTCGTCGACGAGCGCGGTCAGGGCCTGCAGGATCTTCTCAGCGAGCTGTTCCGGAGTCACCGGCCCAGCCTAATGGCCCCGGCGCCGAACCCTTGACTCAGTATCCACAGCCCGGTACGGCAGGCACGCGAGCGCAGGTCAGGATCATGGTCACGTGCTTCGCCATGGGTTCAGCCAACCGCACCACGGGGCCGCAGTACGGCGTGATGCCAGGTTCCTGCCGTCAACCGGTGGCTTCCACCTGGATCAGGCTCTCGCGGGAGAGTTTCGTGTCCCAGGCGGCCGGCTGGCCGTTGACCCGGACGGTGACCGACGAGCACGCGTCGCCCAGGCACTTGCCGTCGTACCGGACGCCCCAGAGCTCGAAGAACTGCTTCAGGGTCGGCCGCTCGGCCTTCGTCTTGGCCTCGACGTAGACGACACCGTCGGTGGCATGCGTGTGGATCGCGGCCTGCTCGGCCCGGACCCGGTCGACGCCGATGCCGGCCGGGATCTGTATCGCGTTCCCGTCGACCGTCACCGCGACCTTCACCGTGTACGGCGCCGGTCCGCTGAAGTCGAGGGGCAACCGCTCGAAGCCGGCCTTCTCGATGTACGACACGGCGTCACGCGGCGCGTCCCACGGCGGCGGCCCGGACCGGATCTCCGCCGGACCGGGCGGCGCCGGACCGACCTGGCAGCCGCTCACCACGGGCAGCAGGCCCACCGCGACGGCGGCCGCCAACGCGCTCGCCCGGCGCCGGGAACCGACTCTCATGGAGAGCAGGTTTTCATGCCCGGCTGCTCAGTCCTCCGACGGCATCAGGATCCACAGCACGATGTAGACCAGGAACTGCGGGCCGGGCAGGATGCAGCTGATCACGAAGATGAGGCGCATTACGTTCGGCGTGGTCCCGAACCTCCGGGCCAGCCCGGCGCAGACACCGCCGATCCAGCGACCGCGGGACGGACGGACCAAGGTGGTAGCCATTGTCAGAAATCCTTTCGGTGCTATCGACTTACGACCACTATGACGTCCGGTACCCACGGTTGATCCCGCCGCGCGGAAGACCCAGGGACCGTTCAGGGTCTCCCCGGTGCAAGACCTGGCCGAATTTCCTGGTACTGTTCTGCCGTTCCTGAGCCCCCGTAGCTCAGGGGATAGAGCACCGCCCTCCGGAGGCGGGTGCGCAGGTTCGAATCCTGCCGGGGGCGCCTTTTCCACCGTCCCGCCGCGAATGCCTCTCGATCAACTGATCGGAGGCATTTTTCCGTTTCGGGGCTCGGTCGAGACGTGCGCTGAGCTGTCGGGGGCCGCCGGCGCTTGTGGCCCCAGGCATCTGAATCTTCGGCGGCTGACCACTGGCGGTAACCGACGCCCTCTGGGAGGCTGAGACGCGGCGCTCACCCGGACGGCGCGTGGACCGACCTCGTGAAGGAACGACCATGGACGCAATCACGAATGACTTCGGGGAAGTTCTCTTGTGGAGCTTCTGGTTCTTCATCTGGATCGCCGCACTGGTGGTCTGGTTCCGTTGCCTCTTCGACCTGTTCGGCGACAGATCCCTCAGTGGCTGGGCGAAGGCCGGTTGGGCGATCCTGCTCATCTTCGTGCCGTGGGTGGGCGCGCTGATCTACCTCATCGTTCGGGGCCGGAGCATGACCGAGCGGCAGGTGCAGGCGGTTGCGCAGCGCCAGGCCGAGCAGGACAAGTACATCCAGCAGGTTGCAGGCTCCTCCCAGGCCCCGACCGAGCAGATCGCGAGCGCCAAGGCGCTGCTCGATTCCGGAACCATCACGCAGGCGGAGTACGAGTCCCTCAAGGCCAAAGCGCTCGCCTGACCGCACCGTACTCACGGCGCCGAACGGCGCCCGCCCTGCGCAGCGCGATAGTGCGACGGTCGGGCGCCGTGCGACGCATACCGTGAGTCTGCCCGTCAGTCCGTCGGGTTCGCTGACACCAGAGCGGCCTCGAGTGCGATCGCAATCCCGTCCAAGTCCGTTCCGGCCACCGGCGGTCCGCTCGTCCGCGACCACAGCACCGGCACCGGCACCGGCACCAAGAGTGATGCCGGGGAAGGGCTTTAGCCTGCTCTGAGGCAGCAGAGACGGCGAGTCACGGAGGGGGCGGGCGATGCCCGAGGTCGGCGGAGTGGCAGGGCTGCCGCTGTTCGGGCGGGAGCTGGAGTCGAAGTTGCTGGCCGACCTGGTCAGCGGAATCCGCGATCGCGGCGCCGCCCTGTTCCTGTCCGGCGAGGCCGGGATCGGGAAGTCGGCGTTGCTCGCCGAGGCGGGTGCGCTGGCGGCGGCCGCCGGCCTGCGGGTGATGAGAACGACCGGGGCCGAGGCCGAACAGCACCTCCCGCTCGCCGGGCTGCACCAGATCCTTCACCCGATCCGCTCGGGTCTCGACACCCTGCCCGGTCCCCAGCGCGACGCGCTCCAAAGCGCGATGGGTCTCGCCGACAGCGCCGTTGCGGACCTCTACCTGGTCGGGCTGGCGGTCCTGAACCTGCTGGCCGAGGTCGCCGCGGAGACGCCGGTGGTGCTGATCGCGGAAGACGTGCACTGGCTGGACCAGGTCAGCGCCGATGTACTCGCCTTCGTGGCCAGGCGGCTGGAGTGCCCGGCACGGTCTTCCCAGATTCGTTGCTGAAGGCCACCTTGCCGTTGAACGCGCAGCTCGAGCAGGCCTTCGGCACCCGGGCCGCCACGTTGCCCGCGGCAACCAGGACGAGCCTGTTGGTTGCCTCGCTCAACGACGGCGACTCGGTCGCGGAAGTGCTGGCCGCCGCCGCGACAGTGCTCGGTACGGAGGTCGAGGTGGACGTGCTCACCCCCGCGGTCGCGGTCGGGTTGATGGATCTCGCCGGTAGTACGGGCGGCGATCCGCAGGTGGAGCGTTTCCTCGGCAGCGCGGCGCTGCAGATCGGGGCGTTCGAGCTGTCCGCGCGGTTCTCCGCCGGCGCGGTCGCCGGGTTGCGTCCCCAGGGCAGGCTCGGGCTGCTGACGCGGGCTCTGGCCGTCCAGGCCTGGAGCTCGACCCGGCTCGGCAACCTCACCGTGGCGCTGCCCGCCGCGGAGGAGGCGGCGAGGCTCGGCCGGGAGACCAACCAGCAGTTCATGTATGGGCTGGCTGTGGCCGTGCAGGCCGAGATCGCCGCCCTGCGCGGTGACTACGAGGCGGCCACCAGCCTGGCGGCGGAGGCGGAGCAGGTCGGCATCGCTGCAGGCGCCAGACCAGTACTGGCCACTGTTCAGCTGGCCCGGGGCCTGACAGCACTCGGTGAAGGCCGGTACGCCGATGCCTTCGCGGATCTCCGCCGGATCCACGATCCAGCCGACCCGGCGTACCAGGTGGCACTGCGGTGCTACGTCGTCGCGGACCTGGCGGAGGCGGCCGTGCGCAGCGGGCAGATCGCCGAGATGCAGGACATCGTCCGGGACCTCCAGCAGGCGGCGGCCTCGACCACCTCGCCGGCTCTGCACATCGGCCTGCGCTACGTCAGTGCGGTCCTCGCGGAAGGCGACGACGCGGAAACCCTGTTCAAGGCGGCCCTGGATGCCGACCTCAGCGGCTGGCCGCTCGAGCGCGGCCGGGTCCAGCTCGCGTTCGGTGAATGGCTGCGGCGCCATCGACGTACCGCCGACTCCCGGGTACACCTGCGGGCCGCCCGGGAGACCTTCGACGCGCTGGGCGTGATCCCGTGGAGCGAGCGAGCACGCGCCGAACTACGCGCCGCCGGCGAGACGAGCCCACGCCGTACTCCGGATGCGCGCGACCACCTGACCCCGCACGAGCTGAGCATCGCGCAGCTGGCTGCCGAGGGATTGACCAACCGGGAGATCGGCCAGCGGCTCTACCTGTCCCACCGGACGGTCAGCACGCACCTGCACCGGATCTTCCCCAAGCTCGGGATCAGGGCGCGCGGCGACCTGGCGGCGGCGCTCGGACCGCTCACCGGCCAGTGACGTACAAGCCCAGCGTCATCTGACGGGCGCGGAGCGGCCGGCCGCGTACCTAGCTTCAAAACATGAACATCGTGAAGCTGAGCATCTTCGGCGGCCGGGGAGCCGCGTGGCAGGGCGGATCGACCGTCAGCAACCCGCTGTACTTCGACTGGGCCGACCAGGCGCAGCTGGAACTCCTGCAGCAGGAGTACCGATGATTTCGCCCAGGCGATCTTCGAGGCAGCGCGGCTCCGCTGACCTACACTGAAGCCGTTTGTGGCGTCGTCTGTAGGAGGACCCCGAGAATGCCCGACTCCCGTACCCAGACGATCGCCTATCCGGCGCCAGGTTCGCGGCCGTCGCGGCGTGATCCGGAGCCGCTCGCACCGCACGTGATCGTACTGTTCGGCGCCACCGGGGACCTGGCCAAGCGCAAGCTCCTGCCGGGCCTGGCGTATCTGCAGCAGTCCAGGTTCGCCCCCGACGTACGGATCATCGGTACTGCGACCGAGGAGCTCACGTCGGACGAGTTCCGGGCCCGGGCGCGGGTGGCGGTGGACACCTTCGGCACGCACAAGATCACCGACGAGGAGTGGGCGCAGTTCTCCGACCGGCTCGAGTATGTGCCGACCACGGCCGGACCGGACGCGCTAGCGGCCGCGGTGAAGACGGCGGAGAACGCGCTCGGACCTGACACCTGCCGGCTGCACTACCTGTCGGTGCCGCCGAAGGCCGCGCGCTCGGTGATCCAGATGCTGCGCGACGCCGACCTGGTCGACCGGGCGCGGGTGGTGATGGAGAAGCCGTTCGGCGACGACCTGCAGAGCGCGATCGAGCTGAACGACTTCGTGCACGAGACGTTCGACGAGTCGCAGATCTTCCGGATCGACCACTTCCTGGGCAAGGAGGCGGCGCAGAACATCCTCGCGTTCCGGTTCGCCAACGGACTGTTCGAGCCGATCTGGAACCGCAACTTCATCGACCACATCCAGATCGACATCCCCGAGTCGCTCGGCCTGGACCAGCGTGCCACCTTCTACGAGCCGACCGGCGCGTTCAAGGACATGGTCGTCACACACGTGCTGCAGGTGCTCGCGTTCGTCGCGATGGAGCCGCCGACCGCGCTGGAGCCCCGGGCGATCTCGGAGGAGAAGAACAAGGTCTTCCGCTCGATGCTGCCGATCCACCCCGAGCACGTGGTCCGCGGCCAGTACGGCGGCTACCGCAGCGAGGAGGGGGTCGCGCCGGACTCCGACACCGAGACGTTCATCGCGATGCAGGTCGGGATCGACAACTGGCGCTGGGCCGGCGTGCCGTTCTACCTGCGCACCGGCAAGAAGATGGCCGAGGGGATGCGGATCATCTCGATCGCCTTCAAGGAGGCGCCCAAGACGATGTTTCCGGCGGGTTCGGGCGTCGGCTCGCAGGGGCCGGACCACCTGACCTTCGACCTGGCCGACTCGTCGCGGGTGTCGCTGTCCTTCTACGGCAAGCGGCCCGGACCGGGGATGCGGCTGGAGAAGCTGTCGATGCAGTTCTCCACCCAGGAGACGGAGACGGCGGGCGACGTACTGGAGGCGTACGAGCGGCTGATCCTGGACGCGATGCGCGGCGACCACACGCTCTTCACCACGGCCGAGGGCATCGAGTCGCTCTGGGAGAACTCCACGCTGCTGCTGGAGGACCCGCCGCCGGTCAAGCCGTACGCTCCGGGCACCTGGGGTCCGAACGCGATCCACCAGCTGATCGCGCCGCGGGCCTGGCGGCTGCCCTTCGAACGCGAATGGCGCGAAGGCAAGAAGCCCGTCCCGGAGGGCTGACGCTCAGCGACGAGGACGCCTGGAGCTCCTCAGCGGCGAGGACGCCTAGGCTCCTCAGCGGCGAGGACGCCTAGGCTGCTCAGCGGCGAGGTCGGCGGAGGCCGTCCAGCGCCTCGGTGAGGGCGTCTTCCAGGTAGCTGAGGCGGTCGGTCGACTGGAGCAGGGTCGCGCCGCCGGTGACAGCGGCCAGGATGGCGCTGGCCGACTTCGCCACGTCGACGCGGGCGTCGATCTCGCCGGATTCCTTCAGCGCCCGTACTCCGACCGCCAGGTAGGCGTGCCATTCGTCGGTCAGCGCGTTGACGATGTCTCTGGTGGCCGGGTTCGCAGTACCCAGCTGGGCGGTCAGGGCTGACAGGGCGCACGCCTGCCGTTGCGCGTCGTAGACTTGGATCACCCGGCGCCGCCAGGCCTGCCACTTGCGCCAGGTGGTGAGGTCACCGAGCTGCGGCATCTGGTCGGCGATCACCTGGCCGGCCTCGTACTGCGCCACCGCGAGCATCAGGTCCGCCTTCCCGTCCGGGAAGTAGTGGAACAGCTGGCTCTTGCTCGTCGAGCTGGCCCCGCGGATGTCGTCCAGACCGACGTTCTGAACCCCCTCGACCCGGATCAGCTGCGCGGCCCCCTCGACGATCCGCTGCCGGGTCGCCGCCCCCTTGGCGGTCAGCACTCGCTCCATGCCCGCCAGCCTAGCGCGACCCCACCCCCTGGACCGAGCAGTCCAATCGACACGCTACTGTGGACCCAACGGTCCAATCTAGGATTCTGAGGAGAACCCCATGCGACTGGCAGGCAAGACGGCTCTGGTCACCGGAGCCACCAGCAACATCGGCCGGGCGATCGCCGTCGCCCTGGCCGCCGAGGGCGCCCACGTCGTGGTTGCCGGGCGCAACAAGGAGCGCGGTGACGAGGTGGTCGGCGAGATCCGCGCCGCCGGTGGCCAGGCGGACTTCGTGGCGGTGGACCTGAACGGCACGAAGGCGGCCGCGAACGAGCTGGCCGAGGCGGCCACCCGGCTGCTCGGCGGACGGATCGACGTACTGGTGAACAATGCCGGCGCGATCGACGGCGGGAAGACGACGGAGACCGACGAGGAGACCTTCGACACCGTCTACGCGGTGAACGTCAAGTCGCCGTACTTCCTGACCGCGGCGATCGCGCCCGCGATGGTCGCGGCCGGCGGCGGCACGATCATCAACCTCGGCTCCTGGGTGGCGCGGCTGGGCATCCCGGTCGGCGCGGTTTACGCCGCCAGCAAGGGTGCTCTGGAGACTCTGACGCGCGCCTGGTCGGCCGAGTTCGGGCCGTCCGGGGTCCGGGTGAACGCTATCGCTCCCGGTGTCGTCCACACCGATCCGAACCACCCGGCGACCGCGATGATGACCGGTACGCCACACGGCCGGATCGGCGCGCCGCAGGCGATCGCCGACGCCGCGGTCTTCCTCGCGAGCGACCAGGCCGCATTCGTCCACGGCACCGTCCTCGACGTCGACGGCGGCCGCCTCGGCGTCGCGGTGATCGCCGGCTGACCCTCCGCGTGGCCGCCCTCCAGAAGGCAGGTGATCAGAAGAGGGCGGCTACCGGGAGGACCTCGAGGCCAAGGCGTTCCAGGGGGTCGAGGCGCGGGAGGCCGGGGACGAAGCCGATCGCTTCGCTGAAGCCGAGGCGGTGCAGCCGGCCGAGCTCGTCGATCAGCTGGTCCTTCTTCTCGCCGTGCTCGCCGAGGTCGAGCGTCTGGTAGACGGTCTTGGTGATCTCGTCGTAGTCGCGGCCCTCGTTCTCGCAGTGCCGCTTCAGCACGTCGAGCTTGTGCTCCAGGTCGGGTGTGTTGAAGAGATTGCAGGCCTGGGCGTACTTCGCGACCAGCCGCAGCGTCTTCTTCTCTCCCCCGCCACCGACCAGGATCGGCGGGTGCGGCCGGCTCAGCGACTGCGGGACGTTCAGCAGCCGCTCGGCCTGGTAGTGCTTGCCCTGGAACGGCCCGTCGTCGTCGGACCACAGCTGCAACAGGTACTGGAGGGTCTCCTCGAGGCGCTCGAACCGCTCGGCCACCGGCGGGAACGCGAAGCCGAGTCCGCGGGACTCCTCCTCGTTCCAGCCCGCGCCGATGCCGAGGATCGCGCGGCCCTCGGACAGCACGTCGAGCGTGGTGACCGCATTGCCGAGCAGGCCGGGATCGCGATAGTGCACGCCTGTTACCAGGGTGAACAGGCGTGCACTATCGGTGTGGCCGGCCAGGAAACCGAGCGTGGTGTACGCCTCGAGCATGTCGTTCTCGACCGGGCCGACGCCGGGGATCTGGAAGAAGTGGTCCATCACCGCGATCGAGCTGAAGCCGGCCCGGTCGGCCGTGCTCGCCACTTCCGCGAGTTCCGCCCCGAGGGCCGGGGCGCCGTTGGGCCAGGTGTAGTTCGGGATCTGCAGACCGATTTTCATGGCTCAAGCCCTTCCGGATCGTCACCACCCACCTAACACCCCGCCCACGACCACCACCACCCGCGGGTCCCTGTCCTGGTCTGACAGGGCATGACCAATTATCGGATCGCCCTTGTTCCTGGTGACGGCATCGGCCGCGAGGTTGTGCCTGCCGCGCTCAGTGTGCTCGAGTCCGTTGGCAAGCGGCACGGGATCAGCTTCGGGTACGACGAGTTCGACTGGTCCTGCGGCCGGTATCTCGCCGAGGGGTGCTCTGACTGCGCGCAGTCAGAGCACCGAACACGGTGAGTGCGTCGCGGATCGCCGCGACATCGTGGGTGCGGATGAAGTCGACGCCCTGCGACGCGGCGTACAACTCTGCTGCCACGGTGGCCGGGCCGATGGCGGCGAGATCGCTGCCGGTGAGGGCTCGGAGGAACGACTTCCTCGACGGTGAGACCAGGACAGGCAGCCCGAAGCGCGCCTTCAACTGCCCGAGCGCAGCCATCATCGCCACCGATGGTTCTGGATTGCTCCCGAGGAAGTAGCCCAGACCTGGGTCGATGATCAGGCGATCGCGGCTGACGCCCGCGGCTTCGAGTGCGGCCAGCCGTTCGGTGAAGAACTGCTCGACCTCCGTCCAGATGTCCTCCGGATCAGTCACCTTCCTGGTGGCCGGTCCTCGGCGTTGGACCGAATGCATGACCACCAGCCGGCACGGGAGTTCCGCGAGTTCGTCGTACCTGTCGTGGTCGGGGAAGCCCTGGATGTCGTTCAGGTAAGCCGCACCCCGCGCGGCGGCGTACCGCTGGGTGTCGGGGCGGAAGGAGTCCACCGACACGGGGATGCCGTCGGCGATCAATTGATCGAGGACGTCGGCCAGCCGGTGGATCTCCTCCGCCGCGCTCACCTGCTCCGCGTCCGGGTGGCTCGACGCCGGCCCGAGCTCGACGATGTCGGCACCCGCCGCTCGCAGGCGTTGCGCTTGGGCGATCGCGTCGTCAGGGGTCAGGAACCTGCCGCCATCGGAGAACGAGTCGGTGGTGATGTTGACGATGCCGACGAGCCGAGGCGCCGGGTCGGAGTACTGGACCATGCCGTGTCTCCCAGATCGATTCCAGAAGCCCAGGCGCACGGCACGACGTCTTGATGACGGGGTCGCTTCCCGATGGTTGATCCATCTCGAGACGCCAGTCACGACCCGCTCGCACCCTAGCAAGCGGGGAGTTCGGTCAGGGGGCGATTTCCAAAGTGGTGATGAGGTTTTCGTCGTTGAGGGTGAAGCGGTAGATGAGGTCTACTACGCCGCCGGGGAAGTTGCCTTCCAGGTGGTTGGTGACGTCGTAGTGGGTGTCGTCGAACTTCTCCACGTGGGTGAGTTCGACCGTGTAGGTGTACTCGGTGGCGGCGGTTTCGCGCCAGTGGTGGATCTCGTCGTGGCCGCGGTAGGTCTTGTCGTCGTCGATGACGGTCGCGTCGAGGGCGAAGGCGGAGAGCAGGTCGTGGGCGTTGGCCTTGTGCGCCGGGTCGGCCTCGCGCAGGTACGTCGTGATCGCGTGCGGCAGGTGCTTCGCGGATTCGGCGGCGGTCGGGTCGGGAGGGGTGGGGATGGTCATCGGGTGCCTTCCAGCGAGAGGGTGAACGTGGACCGGCCGTAGCCTCGGCCGTTGATCTGGAGCTCAAGGGCGTGTTCGCCCGGGTAGTACCTGCGCGTCGAGATCGGCTTGAACGAGTGCCGCTTGCCGAGGGTCATGGACTCCCCCGGCGCCAGGGTGCGGGTGGTCAGCTTGAAGACCTTCGGCGCGAGCGTGCCGTTCGCCTTGACGTGGTGGACGACGTAGTCGATCGCCAGTCGCATCTCGGCGTCGCCTTCGTTGTGCGCGGTGAACTCGAACTCCAGGGTCTCACCCACGCTCACGCCCGCCACCGCCAGGACCGGCCCGTCGACGACCAGACCAATCGGCTGCCCGAATCCCAACAGGGCAAGGGCTCCAGGGTCACCGGCCTTGATCAGCGTGCGCAGCGCATGCCGGACCAACTGGGGTGTCGTCGCCTCGGGATCCGCCAGCCAGCCGCCCGCGATCTCGACCGCCAGCGCCGGGTCGGAGCGGCTGATGTCGTTGAGGTGGTTCGCGACCGAGCGACGCACGTACGCCGAGTCGTCGCGGCGCAGTACCTCGAGAATCGGCCGGGTGGCCTCGACGTTCTCCAGCAACTGCGGGACTCGCTTGGCCCAGGGCAGGCGCGGTCGCGTGCCTTCGGTGGCAAGGCGCCGGACATGCTCATCCGGGTGCTCTGTCCACGTCTGCACGACAGCCAGAGTCCGATCGAGGTCGGCCGTGAGCACCGTGCGGAGCGCGAACTCCGCCGTCAGCCTGGGCGTCAGGTCGGCGAGCAGTCCGAGGCCGGCCTCGAACTCCTCCGCTTCCACGGCCCGTACTGCGACCGCCTCGGTGATCGGCCAGATCATCCAGCCGGTGAACGCGTCGTCCTCCAGCGCAGCGCGGAAGATCTCCGCCAGCGGCTTGAATCCCGCGGGCAGATCCGCCAGCAGGGCGTCCCTGACCAACTGACCCCGCTCACTGAAGGAGGCGTCCGCCAGCTTGCCTGGAGCAGCCCGCAGCGCGGTGAACCGCAGGTCCGGCGCCACCTTCTGCAAGCAGCCGCCGAGGGCTACCACGGACGCAGTACTGAGCATCTCTTCCGCTGTGGGCAAAGAACACCTTCTCGCGTCGCAGCCTTCTAGGCAGGAGGTCGGAGCTACTGACTGCTAAATTAGCAGTAACAACCACGACGGCCAACCCGTCCCCTCCTCCACCGGCCCGGCGCCAACCCCCACAACCGCCGTCAACTTCGACCTCGGCCCACCCCCAGACCCAAACCGCGGCACGCGCGGCCCGGCGGATTCCCCGCGGCACGCGCGGCCCGGCGGATTCCCCGCGGCACGCGCGGCCCGGCGGATTCCCCGCGGCACGGCCCCGGCGGCACCCGCGGCACGGCGGATCGCCCGCTCCACGCCCGTACGCCGAGTCTCCCCCGCGCCCGACGACCGACGTACCGACGTTCGGGTCGTCAGCCTCGGGTCGGAGGTGCCTCTGGCGTCTTGTTCGCCGACTGGCGTCTTGCAAGGCGCCAGCGGCCGAACAGTCCGCTACCGAGAGCCCGCCGCCCGGCCCGGATCCTCCGGCGGCGTCGTGCCGTGCAGTTGTGGGGACGGCGGACACCATCTCGGGGGTGTGCCAGCCGGGGGTGCGGTTATGGGGACCTCGGACACCGTATGGGGACCTGGAACAGGTCATTTCCTGTCCGAGGCCCGGACTTGGTGTCCGAGGCCCCGACTCGGTGTCCGAGGCCCCGACTCGGTGTCCGAGGCCCCGACCTGGTGTCCGAGGGCCCGACTCGGCGTCCGAGGGCCCGACTCGGCGTCCGAGGTCCCGACTCGGTGTCCGAGGCCCCGACTCGGTGTCCGAGATCCCGACTCGGTGTCCGAGATCCAGACCTGGTGTCCGAGGTCCACCTTGTGCACCGGCTGAGCGTCCCGAGCGCGCGGGATCTGCTCAGGTGGTGCACAGAGTGCCGGTTTTGGGGCTCCTGCTCCCCTTCGGCCCACAGGGAGCTCCCCGACGGTCCAGGCAAGCCAACTCCCCGAACGTCTGGGCGGAGGAGCTTCCCGATCCTTGTCGCCACACCCCCAGCGGCTCCGGGATAGCTGCGTTCCTTCCCTGGTCGGGGTGGGGTGGGTCAAGAGTCGGAACTTGTTCCGATCCCGAAGGGACGCGAAGCGCTCTTGACGCACACCACCCCGACTAGCACCATCACGCAGCCCGGAGACGCAACCACCTCCAGACAGTCCTCGCGAAACCACCAGTGCAGCAAACACGGGACAGGCAAACGCCGGGGTGGGGGTGCGCGGACGGGGGTGAAGGATGGCGATTTAGAGTCGCGGGGTGAAGCAGATCTTGGTGGTGGGGGTCGGGGCCGGGAATCCGGAGCAACTGACCGTCCAGGCGGTCAATGCGCTGCGCCGCGTGGATGTGTTCTTCGTGCTCGACAAGGGTGACGTCAAGCAGGAACTGGTGGACCTGCGGGAGGAGATCCTGCGGCGGTATGCGCCCGACGGCGACTACCGGGTGGTCGTCGGCCGGGATCCGGAGCGGGACCGGAGGGCCGGCCTGGAAGGTGATCGGCCGATCGCCGGGAGTTCGGCGTACGTCGAGTCGGTGGACGACTGGCGGCGGCGCCGGGCCGATGTCTGCGCGGGGATGATCGCGGCCGAGCTCGGCGAGGACCAGGTCGGGGCGTTCCTGGTGTGGGGTGATCCGTCGCTGTACGACAGCACGCTGGCGATCCTCGACGACATCCTCGCTCGAGGTGAACTCGGCTTCGAGATCGAAGTGATCCCCGGCATCAGCAGCGTGTCGGCGCTCGCGGCGCGGCACCGGGTCGGGCTGAATCAGGTCGGCAAGCCGATCCAGATCACCACCGGCCGGCGACTGGCGAAGAAGTGGCCCGACGACGTCGACGACGTGGTGGTGATGCTCGACGCGCAGACCGCCTTCACCCAGCACACCGATCAGGATGCCGACATCTACTGGGGTGCTTACCTCGGCACGCCCGACGAACTGCTCATCGCCGGACCTTTGGCGGAAGTAGCGGAAGAGATCGTCGAGGTGCGCGCCGAGGCACGCCGGCGCAAAGGCTGGATCATGGATACCTATCTATTGCGCAGGAATCGCAAGTAAACAATGAGCTGACGCCGACCGACCAGGGCGGCATCAAGGTCATCGACCTGAGCACCGAGCACCACTGCGACTTCTGGGCCGGGCTCTGACTCAGACTGCGCGCTGCTCGCGCCGGTCCCACAACCGGCTGATCAGCATGAGGCCGAGCTGGCAGATGCCGAGTGCAACGATGTTCGCGATCTAGAGGCCGGCGGTGAACCGCACCAGCCGGTCTGGGTTCCTCGTCATACTCACGGCCGACAACGGTAGCGCCCGGTGCTGTAGGCAACCACAGCGCCGGGCACTGCCCGCGTCACTTCTTCGAGGGCCGCAGCAGAGTGGCAGTCAGAACCAACGCAGCAAGGACGAAGCCGGCCGCGGCCACGAAGGCCGCGCTGTAGCCGTCCCTCAGCGCAGCAGCCTCCGCCACACCTTCAGACACCCGTACTGCGCTCTGCGACGCGGCCAAGGTGGCTAGTACGGCTGTGCCGACGGCTGCTCCCGCTTGCTGCGCAGTGTTGTTCAGCCCGGAGGCAAGTCCGGCATCGCCTGGTTCGGCGCCGGACATCGCCAGCATGATCGCCGCAGGGATCCCTACGCCTATCCCGGCTCCCATCAGAGCGAGAACCGGCGCCACGTTGAGGAGGTAACTGCCGTCGGCCGGGGCCTGGCTCATCACCAGGAGTGCGACCAGGAAGGCGGCCAGGCCGGCGAGCAGCAGCGCCCGGCTGCCGAACCGCACGGTGAGCCGAGGTGCGACGAACAACGACATCACCGCACCGAGCAGTGGAGCCGGAAGGAACGCCAAGCCGGTCTGCAGCGAGTCGAAGCCCAGCACTCGCTGCAAGTAGAGCGCCGTCATGAACTGGAAGCCGAATCCGGCCGCGAACAGGAAGACCACCACTACGTTGGCCGCAGTCACCTGGCGCTTGCGGAAGATGTGCAGGGAGAGCAGTGGCTGCGCCGCGCGGGCCTGGCGCAGTACGAAGGCTGCTAGGAGGAGTACGGCGGCTGCGGCCAAGAGGAGCGTCCGTGGCAACTCGACGGTCGGCTCGGCTGTCTGCACGATTGTGTAGACGCCCAGCGAGAGGCCGGCGGTCACCAGGACGGCTCCGAGGACGTCCGCACCCTTGCCGAGGCCCAGACCGCGCTGCGGTGCGAGCAGCCGTACTGCGAGCGCCAGCGAGACGAGTCCGATCGGCACGTTGATCAGGAAGGACCAGTGCCAGCCCACGGTCTGGGTGATCACGCCGCCGAGGATCAGGCCGATCGACGCGCCACTGGCCGAGGTGAACCCGTAGACGCCCATCGCCCGCGCCTGCTCCCCCGGCGCCGGGAAGAGGCCGACGATCATGCCGAGGATCACCGCTGAGGCGAGCGCGCCGCCGACACCCTGCAGGAAGCGGCCGGCGATCAGTACCTCGGCGCCGGTGGCGACGCCGCAGAGCAGCGAGGCCGCGGTGAACAGCGCGAGCCCGGCGAGGAAGACCCGCTTGCTGCCGATCAGGTCACCGATCCGGCCGGCCAGCAGGAGCAGGCCGGCGAACGCGATCAGGTAGGAGTTCATCACCCAGGCGAGCCCCGCCTGCGAGAAGCCCAGGTCGCTCTGGATCGTCGGCAGCGCCACCGTCACGACGGTGCCGTCGAGGATGATCATCAGCTGCATCGCACACAGCACCGCCAGCGCCCTCAGCCGCGCCCGCTGCGCGCCGGAACTCTGTTGCGCGCCGGAGCCCTCTTGCGGCGGCTCCGACCTCTGCTCGGAGGGTGGGCTTGCTGGTTCTGTCGTTGAGGTCACCGGTCGTCTCCTTGTCAGCAGAGCAGGACAAGAACGACCTTAACAGATAGTTCCGTAGCAGACGATCTCTTATTGGATTAAGTCCGCTGCCGAGCCCGCCGGACCGGTTGCGCCTCGACCGGCGTCGCCAGTTGTCCGTTGACGAGTTCGATCAGCGAGTCGGCGAACGGCGCGCGCTGGGAAGCCGCCAGTGCCGCGAGAGCCTCGGCATGCACCTTGTCGACGATCCGCTGACCCTCCTCGGCCGCCTCGGCGCCGGCCTCGGTGACGGCGATGATCCGCGCCCGCCGATCGGTCGCCGACGGCTTACGTTCCGCGAAACCGGCCTCCTCCAAGGCATCCACGGTGGTGACCATGGTCGTCTTGTCCAGATACGCGATCTCGGCGAGCTGGATCTGGGTCCGCTCCTGCCCGAGCGCGTTGATCAGCACGCACTGCATCCGCGGCGTCAACCCGATCTCCGCGAGCGCCGCCGTCAACTGCGTCTCCAGCACATGTCCGGCATGCTTCAGCAGCCCGGTCAGGTCCGGCACGGTCCGCAACGGTGTCTCAGCCATGAACTGATCCTACTGCGGGATCATCTACTCACAGATGATCCAAGTGCAGAACCTTCTCGCGAGGCGCACCCCAGCCGTTCCGACGCTCAGCAGGCGCGGTGCGCACCGGCTTCCAGCCGGCGTTGCGGTGAAAGGCTGGCGTTCCAGTGGCGGCCGACATCCGGAGGGCTGGCCGACCGCCGGACAGTTGGTGTCTCGGGGCGTCGGGCGGATGTTTTCAGGGGTGGGATGTACCGAGCGACAGACAGTACGGCACCAATCGCCGGCGTTGCAGGCGCAAGCGGTACGCCGCGGTGGTCCGCGCGGCGACTACTTCCTGTCCTTCGGTACGCCGGGCGCCGCCCGGGGCTGCGGTTTGCCCAATACCCCGGTCGGTTCTCCCGGCGGGTAACCGACAACGCGAGGGGGTAACCCCTCGAAGTTGTCCGACTGCTACTCGCCCTTGGCGCCGTCGATCAGTTCGCGGACGATGTCCAGGTGGCCGAGATGGCGGGCTGATTCCTGCAGGACGTCGGTGAGGAGCCGTTCCACCCGGACCGGGCGGTAGCTCTGGACGACGGCGCTCCAATCGGCCTCGCGCAAGGTCCGCTGCGAACGCTCCCACTCCTCGTCGTACGCCGCGATGACCGAGGCGATCGTCTCGTCCGGCCCGATCCGGAACTCGTAGTCGTGGTCGTCCGAACGCCACAGCGACGGCAGGTCCTGGCCGCCGACGGTCCGTTGGAGGTGCTGTCGCTGCACCGCGGTCAGGTGCTTGATCAGCCCGAGCGGACTCATCAGCGGCGAGGATTCCAGTGGCGTCGCCCGGGCCTGCGCCTCATCCAACCCGTCCACCTTGTTCACGGCCGTCGTGTGCACGAACTGAAGGAATCCCACCACCGACTCCGCCAACGTCGACAGCGGATCCGGCCAGGGACGATCACGCAGCGCCATACCCGGATCCTGCACCACCCCACCGACATCCACGCCGCCAACCGCCTCGGCTCAAGCCGGGTGGCGGGAATGCGACGTTGTGCTCGAGGGAAGCCAGGTGGCGCATTTCCGCGAGTATGCGCCTGCTGCGGACGGTGGAGTGGTCGGCATGGTGCTCACGGAAACGGTGCGGCCGCTCGTTCGCTGGGGTGGGGTGGTGGCGGTGACGGCCGGGATCTTCCTGATCGTCACGGCCGAGATCCTGCCGGTCGGGTTGCTGACGCCGATGGGGAACAGTTTCGGGGTTTCGGCCGGGCGGGCCGGGTGGTTGATGACGGTGCCCGGGCTGGTGGCAGCGGTCGCCGCGCCACTGGTCACGGTGTGGACGGCGCGACTTGATCGCCGGCTGATGCTGGTGGCGCTGATGGTGGTGCTGGCAGCGGCCGACTTCCTCACGGCGGCCGCCTCGACGTACTGGCTCCAGCTTGCCGCGCGGGCGATGGTGGGGCTGACGATCGGCGGATTCTGGTCGATCGGCGCTGGGCTGGCCGCACGGCTGGTCCCGGACCGTTGGGTCGCCCGCGCGACCGCAGTCATCTTCTCGGCCGTCCCCCTCGGCTCCGTGCTCGGCGTTCCGGGCGGGACCTTCCTCGGAGACCACGCCGGCTGGCGAGTGCCGTTCGTAGTACTGGGGGTGCTGTCGCTCGCAGTACTGGTCGCACTGCTAGGCCAGGTGCCGCCTCTGCCGCCGTTGCAGGTGACGCGCTTGGCGGTACTGCGGGAACTGCTCGGGCGGCGGCAGACGCGGATCGCGTTGCTGGTGACCTGCCTGATCGTCACGGCCCACTTCGGCACCTACACGTATGTGACCCCCTTCCTCCGCGATGTCACCGGCGTCGGCGCGGCCCACATCAGCACGCTGCTGCTCGTGTACGGCGTGGCCGGGCTGGTGGGCAACCTCGTCGCCGGTACGACGGCTGCCCGGCAGCTGCGGCCGACCTTCGCCACCGGTGCGGGTCTGCTGGCGGCGGCCACCCTGCTACTGCCGGTACTCGGGCGAACGACGGCCGGCGCAGTCGTGCTGCTGATCGTCTGGGGCATCGCGTACGGCGCGGTGCCGGTGTGCTCGATGACCTGGTTCGCCCAGGCGGCGCCGGGGACGCGGGAAGCGGCGACGGTTCTCTTCACCTCGTCGTTCCAGGCGACTCTGTCCACCGGCGCGCTGCTCGGCGGGGTGCTCGTCGACGCTACTTCGGTGTCTACCGCGATGGTCTGCGGCGGATTACAAGCGGCAACGGTCGTGCTCGTCGTGGGAGCGGGTTCCAGCCGGGCTGTGCTAAACAGGCAGTAACCAAAGGGGCCCTCGTGGACCAGTTAACTCTCGGCGTCGTCGGCCGTTCCCGCAAAGAGAACGAACATCGGCTGCCGATCCATCCGCACCATTTCGACCGGATCGACGAGGATCTGCGGCAGCGCATCTTCCTCGAGGCCGGGTACGGCGACCGGTTCGGGATCTCCGACGAGCAGTTGGCCAAGTCCGTCGCCGGCGTCGTCGACAGGGGCGAGCTGATCGCCCGGGCCGATGTCGTGCTGCTGCCCAAGCCGCAGCCCGAGGATCTCGCCGAGCTCCGGGACGGGCAGGTGCTCTGGGGCTGGCCGCACTGCGTCCAGGACGAGAAGATCACCCAGCTCGCGATCGACCGCGGGCTCACGCTGATCGCGTTCGAGGCGATGAACCACTGGACCGCCGACGGCCGGTTCAGCCTGCACGTGTTCCACAAGAACAACGAGCTCGCCGGGTACTGCTCCGTCCTGCACGCGCTCGAGCTGATCGGCTCGACCGGTGACTACGGGCGCCGGCTGCGGGCGGTGGTGATCGGGTTCGGCGCGACCGCGCGAGGAGCCGTCACCGCCTTGAACGCGCACGGCGTGCACGACGTCGACGTACTGACCGGGCGGGGCGTGACCGCGGTCGGTTCGCCGATCCACTCGGCCCGGATCATCCAGTTCGACCACGACGACCCCGAGGACGACGATCCGCGCCGCAGTCACGCGCTGACCGACGACGGCAGGGTGCCGCTGGCCGGGTTCCTGGCCGAGCACGACGTGATCGTGAACTGCGTGCTGCAGGATCCGGACGCGCCGCTGACGTTCCTGATCGAGGAGGACCTCGCGCAGTTCGCGCCGGGCGGCCTGATCATCGACGTCTCCTGCGACCTGGGCATGGGGTTCAGCTGGGCCCGGCCGACCGGGTTCGCCGACCCGACCTTCGTCGTCGGCGACCACATCACGTACTACGGCGTCGACCACAGCCCGTCGTACCTGTGGAACTCGGCGAGCTGGGAGATCAGCGAGGCCGTGCTGCCCTTCCTCCGCCCGGTGCTCGAAGGCCCCGCCGCCTGGCACGCCGACGAGACCCTCAGCCGCGCGATCGAGATCGAGGCCGGCACCATCCGCAACCCCGGCATCCTCTCCTTCCAGCATCGCTCCCCCGACCACCCCCACCCGCATCTCTGATCCCACCGAGCTCACGTGAGCGAGAACACAGTCGGAGGCCGGCAAGTAGCATCACGGCCGTGCCACCTGTCGAAAGGGTCTCCACCGACCGCTGCCCCGGTGTTCTTGCGGTTCACCAGGCGGCTGACGGCGGGTTGGCACGCGTCCGGCTACCCGGCGGGCTCCTGACCGTCGAGCAGTTGGGGGTCCTCGCCGCGGCCTCCGCCGGACTGGGCGATGGCAACCTCGAGCTGACATCGCGGGCGAACCTCCAGATCCGTGCGCTCCGCCCCGGCGCTCCCCGGACCCTCTCGGACCGCCTGTACGCCGCAGGGCTGCTCCCCTCAATCACCCACGAACGCGTCCGCAACATCCTCGCGTCGCCACTGTCCGGCCTCGACCACAACAGCCTGTACGACGTACTGCCCGCCGCGGCTGAGCTGGATCGCCTGCTGTGCGACCGCCCGGGTCTCGCCGAGCTGCCCGGCCGGTTCCTCTTCGCGCTGGACGACGGCCGCGGCGACCTCTCCTCGGCCCGGGCCGACGTGGCCGTGCAGGTGGTATCCAGCGAACTGGCTCTGCTGGCACTGGGCGGAGTGGTCTGCGGGCAGACAACATTGGCAGAGATGCCCGCAGTGATGGTCACTGCTGCCGAGGCGTTCCTGGTGGAGCGTGCGGAGCAGCAGTCGGAGGCCTGGCGTCTGGCCGAGCTGCAAGACGGCCCGGCCCGGGTTCTGAAGCGCCTGGACGTGCACGAGTCAACCGGCCAACTGCAGCGTGCAGCTCCGTTAGTGGCGGGGCGCTACCAGCAGCCAGATGGACAGTGGGCCGTCGTGGCCACCGTGCCGCTCGGGAGTCTGCGGCCAGAGCAGGCGTCGGCGCTGGCGGTCGTCGCCGCACGTGGTGCCGGCCAGGTCCGGGTGACCCCGTGGCGGTCTGTGGTCGTCGCCAGCTTGGCTGACGCAGAGGATGCCGTCCGACGGCTGCAGGCAGTTGGGCTGGTAGTGGAGCCGGAGTCGCCCTGGAACGGGGTGACCGCCTGTGCCGGCCGGCCTGGTTGCGCGAAGGCGTTGGCGGACGTGCGAGCGGACGCGTGGCGGCTGACACCCACGATGGCGCCGGGCCATCGAGCGGTGCACTGGTCCGGGTGTGAACGGCGCTGCGGGCGCCCGAACAGTGATCACCTCGAGGTCCTCGCGGTGTCCGGCGGTGGCTATTCGGTCGACGGGGTCCCGGTGGACGACCTGGCAAGTTCTCTGTCTCCAGTACGAACCGCAGTACGAAAGGCGAGGTCGTGAGCAGCAAGTACGAGTACGTGACGGACGGGGCCGAGATCTACCGTCAGTCGTTCGCGACGATTCGTGCGGAGGCTGCGCTCGGCGAACTCCCCGCGGACGTGGCGCAGGTCGCGGTACGGATGATCCATGCGTGCGGGATGACCGATCTCGTCGCCGACCTGGCGTGGTCAGGCGAGGTGGTCGCCTCGGCGCGGGCCGCGCTGCGCTCGGGCGCGCCGATCCTCTGCGACGCCGCGATGGTCGCCGCGGGGGTCACCCGACGCCGCCTCCCCGCGGACAACGAGGTGATCTGCACCTTGAGCGATCCCTCCGTCCCAGGGCTGGCTGCCTCGCTCGGTACGACGCGGAGCGCCGCCGCGCTCGACCTCTGGCTGGATCGACTGGAGGGCTCGGTGGTGGCCATCGGCAACGCCCCGACCGCGCTCTTCCGGCTGCTCGAACTGATCGGCAACGGCGCGCCACGGCCTGCCGCCGTACTGGGGATCCCGGTCGGATTCATCGGCGCCGCGGAGTCCAAGGAAGCACTGGCCGCCAACGACCTGGGCCTCGAGTACCTCGTGGTCCGGGGCCGCCGCGGCGGGAGCGCGATCACCGCTGCCGCCGTCAACGCGATCGCGAGCGAGGAAGAATGACCGGACGGCTGTGGGGTGTCGGGCTCGGCCCGGGTGACCCGGAACTGGTGACGGTGAAGGCTGCCCGGCTGATCGGCGCCGCCGACGTGATCGCGTTCCACAGTGCGCGGCACGGACGCAGCATCGCCCGCTCGGTGGCCGCGCCGTACCTGCGGGACGGGCAGATCGAGGAACACCTGGTCTATCCGCTGACCGTCGAGACCACCGATCACCCCGGTGGATACCAGGGCGCGATGGACGACTTCTACGCCGAGTGCGCCGAGCGGCTGGCCGCACACCTGGACGCCGGGCGCGACGTCGTCGTACTGGCTGAGGGCGATCCGCTGTTCTACGGCTCCTACATGCACATGCACAAGCGGCTCGCCGATCGGTACGAGTGCGAGGTCGTGCCGGGAGTGACCTCGGTCAGCGCGGCCGCCGCAGTACTGGGTCGGCCGTTGTGTGAGCGCGACGAGATCCTTACCGTGCTGCCCGGCACACTGCCGCCCGAAGTACTGGCCGAGCGGCTCCGGAACACGGACGCCGCCGCGGTGATGAAGCTCGGCCGGACCTTCGGCAATGTCCGCGAGGCCTTCGAGCTCGCGGGCCGCCTGGACGAGGCCTGGTACGTCGAGCGCGCGACCACGGACGCCCAGCGGACCGCGCCGCTCGCCGACGTGGACCCCGACTCCGTCCCCTACTTCTCACTCGCCCTGCTCCCAAGCCCGCTGAACACCACTTCACCCACCACCGAACAGGTTGCGCTCAGCGACAAGGGATCGGTGACCGTGGTCGGGCTCGGGCCGGCCGGGCCGGAGTGGATGACGCCGGAGGTCCGGTCCGCGATCGCCACCGCCGACGACCTGATCGGCTACGGCCCGTACGTCGACCGGCTGCCCGACCGTGCTCGCCAGCGCAAGCACGGTTCGGACAACCGGGTCGAGTCCGAGCGGGCCGCCTTCGCCCTCGACCTCGCCCGCAAGGGGTCCCGGGTCGTCGTCGTGTCCTCCGGCGATCCGGGCGTCTTCGCGATGGCGAGCGCGGTCACCGAGGTCGCCTCGGAGCCGGAGTACGCCGACATCGCGGTGCACGTGCTGCCCGGGATGACCGCGGCCCAGGCCGTCGCCAGCCGGGTCGGAGCGCCGCTAGGGCACGACTACTGCGTGCTCTCCCTGTCCGATCGGCTGAAGCCGTGGGAGGTGATCGCCGCCCGGCTGAGCGCCGCGGCCGCCGCCGACCTGGCGATCGCGATCTACAACCCGGCGTCGAAGTCCCGCACCTGGCAGGTCGGCGCCACCCGCGACCTTCTGCTCGAGCACCGTTCGCCCGAGACCCCGGTGGTGATCGGCCGCGACGTCGGCGGCGGTTCGGAGTCGATCACCGTCACCACTCTCGCCGACCTGGACCCCGACCAGGTGGACATGCGGTGCCTGCTGCTGATCGGTTCGTCGCAGACGCGTACGGTCGACCGCGAGGCCGGCCGCCTGGTCTTCACCCCTCGCCGCTACCCGTCCGGGGCGTGAGCTCAGGGGACCGTTAATTCTGCCGAGACCTTGCATGAGGACGCGGGTCGAGGGGTAGGGACCCGCCGCAGGGCGGACGTGAGGAGAAACTGCAGTGGCTCAGAGCTATGGCAACACCGGTACCTTGACCGAGCCCGGGATGGACCCGGGGACCGATACGACGACTACCAAGCGCTACGAGGAAGCACGGGCGGCGGCCCGTCGGGCCATGACGACTGCGACCCAGGTCCCGGACCAACCCGCGGCCAAGATACCGGCGGAGGTCGAGCGGCCGGCGTACACAGGCTTCAAGTTCGGTGCGGCATTGTTCGGCTGGCTGATCACGGTGTCGATGGCCGTGCTGCTGACCGCTGTCGTCGCAGGCGCAAGCTACGGCGCCGGCTACGTGCTCGACTACACCCGTGCGGACGCGAAGCAACAGGCCGGTACGGTGGCTATCACCGCCGCTGCCGTGCTCGTGCTGACCTTGAGCCTGGCCTTCTACATCGGCGGGTACGTCGCCGGCCGGCTCGCGCGGTTCGACGGGGCCCGGCAGGGGTTCGGTGTCTGGATGATCACCTTGCTGCTGCTGGCCGTCGCGGCCGGCGTCGGTGCCTACTGGAACAGCCAGTACGACCTGGTCGGCCGGGTGGACCGCCCGGACATGCCGCTGTCCAACGACGTACTGCTGACCGGCGGCCTCTTCACCGCGGCCGCACTGGTGTTCCTCCCGCTCCTCGCCGCGCTGCTCGGCGGCAAGACGGGCCAGCGGTACCACGACAAGATCGACGACATGCTCGACTGAGGCGCGGGGACCGCCTGCTTAAGGGTTCGAGGGGTGGGTACGGGTATTGCAGACGGGGCTGTCGATATGAGGAGACGGCGACATGGTTCAGCAGTATCGGGACGACCCTGACACGCAGCATTTCAACCACCCCAGGCAGTTCAGCGAGGACCAGCCGGCCAAGCGGCCGACGGTGGATCCCAAGGCGACCAGCCTGACCAGGACCGGTGGATCAACAGCCACGCGGCCGACGGTGGATGCGACCACGGAGCAGCCGGTGGTCGTGGACAAGACCGCCACGCACCGGGCGAACGTCAAGACGTCCGCGACCGCCGAGGTCGACCCGGCCTACCGCGGCTTCAAGTCCGGCTCGGCGTTCTTCGGCTGGCTGATCGCGGTCGGCCTGACCGTGCTGCTGACCGGCATCGTCGGCGCCCTCGCGGCCGCGGTCGACTACGCGGTCACCCTCGACCGGTCGATGGCCGAGGAGAACGCGGGCACCATCGGCATCGTGTCCGGCACCGTGCTCGTGGTGATGCTGGCGATCGCCTACTACAGCGGCGGGTACGTCGCCGGCAGGCTCGCGCGGTTCGACGGCGCGCGGCAGGGCCTCGGCGTCTGGGCGATCGGCCTGATCGTGACGCTGGTGGTCGCCGGGATCGGCGCGCTCGCAGGTTCGCAGTACAACGTGCTCGACCGGGTCGACGTGCCGACGGTGCCGATCGCGGACGACACGCTCACCTCGGGCGGCCTGATCGCGGCGGCCGCGGTGCTGGTCGTCACGCTGCTCGCGGCGGTGATCGGCGGCAAGGCCGGTCAGCGGTACCACCGCCGCATCGACAACAGCTGGGACTCACCCGAGTAGGCAACGTCAGACAGCCTCAAACACCCGGAAGTCGGATCGCAACGATCCGGCTTCCGGGTGTTTCTTGTCGCCGCCACACGCAACCACCAGGCTGAGCGACATGGCCCGTACTGCGCTCGTCGTCGGAGGTACCAGTGGTATCGGCGCGGCCACCGCGCTACGGCTGGCCGCCGACGGCGCCACTGTCATCGCGGCCGGCCTCAACACGGCGGCGGCGTCACCCGAGCTCCGACAGGCGGTGGAACTCCACGAACTCGATCTCCGCACACCAGGCGCGCTGGAGGACCTGATCACCTCACACCCGCGGCTCGACGTACTGGTGAACGCGGCCGGCATCATCCGCCGGGGCGACGAGCACCGGCCGGAGGTGTTCGCCGAGGTGGTCGAGATCAACCTCACCGGCGCGATGCGAGCCGCGGCCGCCGCGCACGAGCTCCTTGCCGAGAGCAAGGGCTGCATCGTCAACGTGGCGTCGATGCTGAGCTACTTCGGCGGCCCGCTGGTGCCGGGATACAGCGCGAGCAAGGGCGGGATCGTGCAGCTCACCAAGTCGCTCGCCGTCGCGTGGGCCGCCGAGGGGATCCGGGTCAACGCGGTCGCACCCGGCTGGATCGCCACCGACCTGACCGCGGCCTTGCAAGCCGACCCGGTCGCCGCTGAGCGGATCCTCTCCCGTACTCCGATGGCGCGCTGGGGCCGCGCCGCGGAAGTCGCCGGCGCGATCGCCTTCCTGACCGGACCCGACGCCACCTTCATCACGGGCGCGGTGCTGCCCGTCGACGGCGGCTACCAGAGCAACTAGGAGGAGAACCGGATGAGTAGCCAGATCCCGATCGCGGCCGGCGTACCGGCGGAGATCGCCGTCCAGGCCGTGCCGGACGACGACCGGTTGTGGGTGCCGCAGGCGCCGGATGTGTGGTTCCGGCCGCTGATGCTGAACACGATCACCGGGCAGTGGTGCAACCTGCTGAAGGTGACCCGGGCCGGGATCGTGTCCCGGCACCGGCACCCGAGCGCGGTGTTCGGGTACGTGATCAAGGGCCGCTGGCAGTACGACGAGCACGACTGGGTCGCGGAGACCGGGTCGTTCGTCTACGAGCCGCCGGGTGAGATCCACACCCTGCGAGTGCCGGAGAACACCACCGAGATGGTGACCTTCTTCAACATCTCCGGCGCGATGATCTACGTCGACGACGACGGCAACCAGATCGGCTACGAGGACACCTTCACCAAGATCCAGCTCTGCCGCGACCACTACGCGGCGAACGGCCTCGGCGCCGACTACGTCGACCAGTTCATCCGCTGAGGCCCAGTCCGCTGAGCCCCCGACGTCCGCTCAGCGGCGTCGGCTTGACGCTATAGATAGCGGGTATATATTCTCGCTATCTATGCAGGCGTTGTTCCTCGCTCTGCTGGCCGATGAAGGCCGGCACGGCTACGAGATCAAGCAAGCGCTGGAGCAGGAGTTCGGGGAACTGCTGCCGGCACTGAACGCCGGGCAGATCTACTCGACGCTCTCGCGGCTCGAACGCGACGGCCTGGTGGTCGGGCAGAGCGTCGCGGGAGACGGCCGGCGCAAGCGCGTGTACGAGCTCACCGAGTCCGGCCGGGCGGCGCTGGCCGGCTGGATCGAGACGCCGATCCCGGGCACGCGACTCAAGGACGAGTTCTTCATGAAGCTCGTGATCCTCGCCTCGGCCGGGCTGGCCGAGCCGTCGACGCTGATCGCCGCGCAGCGACGCGAGTACCTGCAGTCGCTCCGGGATCTCGACGGGGTGCTGACGGCCAACGGCAACAGACCCGCCGCCGAGCTTCTCGTGGAGGGCGCGGTCCTGCACCTGAAGGCGGATCTGGAATGGCTCGACCTGATCGAGCAAAGACTGCCGACCCGGGAGGGGCCGAGATGACACCTGTACTCGAGGCGCGGGGCCTGGTGAAGACGTACGACACCGGCGGTGCCGAGGTCCTCGCCGTTCGCGGCATCGATCTGTCGATCCGGCGTGGCGAGTTCGTCGCGATCATGGGACCGAGCGGCTGCGGCAAGTCCACGCTGCTCAACCTTCTGGCGGGTCTCGATCGGCCGACCGCGGGCGAGGTCTGGCTCGACGGCGAGCGCATCGATCAGCTGAGCGAGGCCGGGCTCGCCCGGATGCGCCGCCGCAGGATCGGGGTCGTCTTCCAGTTCTTCAACCTGATGCCCACCTTGTCCGCCATCGAGAACGTCGAGCTACCGCTCCTCCTGATGGGCCGGCGTCGCAGGGATGCCCGGGACGCCGCGAGCCTGCTCATGAGTGACCTCCGCATCGGGGAGAAGCACGACGCCGCTCCCGCCCACTTGTCCGGCGGGGAGCAACAGCGAGTCGCCATCGCCCGTGCCCTCGCGAACACGCCGGACCTCCTGCTGGCCGACGAGCCGACCGGAAACCTCGACTCGGTGGCAGCCCGTGAGGTGCTGGCCCTGCTCCGCGCCGCCCGGGATCGCGGCCAGACCCTGCTGCTCGTGACCCATGACGCACGCGTCGCCTCCGCCGCGGACCGGGTGATCATGCTCCGCGATGGGCGGGTGTCCGATCAGTCCGAGTTGCAGGTCGCGCGACCGGTCGCCTTCCCGTTCGACGGTGGCGACCAGGGATGACCGCCACGCTGGTCAGGCTTGCCTTCGCGGGGATCCGCCGGAGGCTGCTCGCCAGCGCACTGACGATCCTGCTGGCCGGCGCCGCGGCCGCGACCATTGTTCTGAGCCTCGAGGTGGGCGCCACCGCACGCGACCCCTGGCAGCGAACGTTCACCGCGGCCAACGGTGCGCATGTGCTCGCGAATGTGTCCTCCGAGGCCGACGCGCGCGCGATCGCCTCTCTCCCCGGGGTCGCCGAACGCGACGACGCTGTCCCGGCGGCGCTCGCCGGCATCGTCGGCGCAACGGACCGGTTGCAGGTCGCCGGGATCGGTTCCCCTGCTCACATCAACAAGCCGGTGCCGATCGAGGGTTCGACGCTGCCCGGGGATGGGATCGTGCTCGAGCGGAGCTTTGCCGACGCGCTCGGCCTCCGAGTCGGAACGACGCTACGGATCACCACCACGGGCGATCCGATCGAGCTGCCCATCGTCGGCACGGCGATCTCGCCCAGCCAACCGCGCTACCCCCGGCAGAATCCCGGGCTGGCCTGGGTCAGCCGGGCCACGCTGGAGCAGGTCCAGCCCGACAGCAACCGCTGGCGCTGGACGGAGTCCATCCGGCTGACCGACCCGGCGGCTGCACCGGCCTTCGCCGAACGCGCCGTGGCATCGTCGCCTCCCGGCACCACCTCCGTCCAAACCTGGAAGGAGCAGCGCGCCGAGGCGCTACGAGATGCAGAACCCGCGCGGCTCATCCTGACCACGTACACGATCGTGTTGCTGGTGGTGGTTTTCGCCGTGGTGGCGATCCTGGTCAGTGCCCGTGCCGGCGCGCAGTACCGCGAGATCGGATTGCTGAAGGCCGTCGGTTTCACCCCACGCCAGGTCACCGCCGTGTTCGCGATCGAGTCCGCCGTGCTCGGGCTGGTCGCGGTGCTCATAGGCTTCGCGGTCGGAGTCGTGCTCGCGCCGCGGCTGGCCGCAACCAGCCTCGAGACGATGCTGGGCTCGCCGACCACGGCAGCCAGCCCATGGCACCTCCTTGTCGCCAGTTGCCCCGTGCTGTTGGTCCTGGTTGGCAGTGCGAGCTCCGCGACCCGGCGCAGCACACGCTTCACCGCCCTGCAGGCGATCCGAGCTGGTGCCCCCACACCGGCCGGGCGGTCTCGCCTCGCCCGCTTGATCGGTCGCGCGAGTCTGCCGGTTCCGCTCTCACTCGGCCTCAAGGACCTCCTCGCCAGGCGCCATCGAGCCTTCCGCCTGGCCGGCGCGATAGCGGTCACCGGCGCCGCCGTCGTCTTCGCGTTGTCGATGCAAGCCAGCCTTGACGCCCGGCCGCCAGGCGAAGCGAGCGACGTCCCGAAAGAACTACCGGCACTCGTCTACTCCCTCGACGCCGTGCTCCTGCTGATCACCGCGACAACGCTCGTCGCCGTCGCCCTCGTCTCGGTCCGCGAGCGCATCCGTGACTACGGAGTGCTGAAGGCAGTCGGCCTCACCCCCGGTCAGATCACCTCGAGCCTGGTCAGCGCCCACGCCGTCCTTGCGGCAGTCGCGGGGATCCTGTCGATTCCGGTGGGCATCGCGCTCTATGTCATCGTCTACGGAATCGCCGGTGGAAGCAGCGAAGACCGGGTGATCGCACCTTGGTGGTGGCTCGTTCTGGTCCCGGCCGGAGGCGTACTCATGGTCATCCTCGCGACCATCCTGCCCGCCCGATCGGCTACCCGGATCTCGACCGCCGACGCCCTTCGCTACGAGTAGCGGAGGGCGTCAAGCGGAGGCACGGACGACGAGTTCCGTCGGGAGGATGCGAGGGCCTTCGTCCTCGCCTTCGATCCGGCGTAGCAGGACCTCCACCATCTCGCGGGCGACCAGCTCGAGTGGCTGGCGGATCGTGGTCAGGGGTGGGTCCGACTCCCGGGCGATCCGGGAGTCGTCGAAGCCGCCGACGGCTACTTCCTCCGGGACCCGGCGACCGGCCCGGCGAAGCTCCACCAAGGCTCCGGAGGCCAAGAGGTCCGAGGCCGCGAACACCGCGTCCACGTCCGGACTGGCCTTGAGCAACGTCTCCATCGCCTGCCGGCCGGCCTCCTGGCTGTAGTCGGTCGCGGAGACCACGAGCCGCTTGAGCGCCTTCCGCCCGAGCACGTCCTGGTATCCCTGCAGCCGCTCCTGTCCCCCGGCGATCTGCGGCGCGCTGATCATCCCGATCCGCTTGTGCCCCCGCTCGACCAGGTACCGCGTCATCTGCCGAGCACCTTCGCGGTCGTCGGCAGCGACGTACGGAAGGATGTCGCCGGGTGCGAGCGGCTTGCCACAGGCAACAGCCGGTACGCCGCCCTGGGCCAGCTCGGCGATCAGCGGGTCGCCGGAGTGGGAGGAGATCAGCAGTACTCCGTCGACGTGCTCGCCGCGGACGTACCGCAGGATCCGGTCCCGCTCGGCGTCGCTGGACTCCAGCATCAGTACCAGGCTGATGTCCTGCTCGGCCAGCGCCTGCGTGCACGACCGCAGCAGCACGCTGAAGTTCGGGTCCTCGAACAACCGCTCCTGCGGCTCCGACAGCACGAACCCGATCGCGTTGGACCGCTTCGTGACCAGGCTGCGGGCGCTCTGGTTGACCGTGTACCCGGTCTTCGCCATCGCCTGCTGCACCGCCTCCAGCGAGGCGGCGCTGACGTAGTGCGCGCCGTTGAGGACGCGCGACACCGTGCCGCGGGACACCCCGGCCAGTTCGGCGACGTCGTCGATGGTCGGCCCACGCCGCATCGCCCGGCGCGCCGCTCCCCGGGACTTCGGGTGAGCGGCGGGCTCGGTGCTCGAGGTCCCCCTGCCTGCCACGGGCCCAATCATGTCAGGCCGTACTGTCACCCGACGGTAAGGCGTTGGCTCGCGCCACCCGGCCGAGCCAGCCCGCACTGGTCTTGGGCGTCCGGGCCTGGCTCGCGAACTCGACATGGACGATGCCGAACCGCTTGGCGTAGCCCTCGGCCCATTCGAAATTGTCCAGCAGCGTCCAGACGAAGTACCCACGGACGTCAACGCCTGCGGCGATCGCGGTCCGCAGTGCGGCCAGGTGCCCGTGCAGGTAGTCCACCCGCAGCGGGTCGTCGACCCTCCCGTCCTCAGCCTGTACGTCGTCGTACGCGGCGCCGTTTTCCGTGATGTAGATCGGCGGGAGGTCGTACGCGGTCTTCAGCTCGACCAGTACTTCGCGCAGTCCGTCCGGCTGGACCGGCCAGTTGACGGACGTCACCGGCACTCCTTCGGGCAGCACAGTCTCTGCCTGCTGGTCTCCGGTAGGAGCCGCCTGCACAAGGATCCGCCGGTAGTAGTTGATCCCCAGGAAGTCGATCGGCGCACTGATCAGCGCGAGGTCGCCGCTTTCCACCGCATCGAGGAGGACCGGGTAGACGCCCCGCAGTACGGGATCAAGGAACAACCGGTGGCTGTCGACGTCGACCCGCAGGGCCGCGTCGACATCGGCCTGCGAGTCGCTCGCGGGCGCGACCGGGCTGACATCCAGCGTGAGGCCGATCTGCTGCCCTGCAGCGTGCCGCCCACCCCGCAGTACCTCCAGACCCAGCCCATGCGCCAGCAGGAGATGGTGGACGGCGCGGTCCCGCAGTACCTGGTCCTTGATCCCCGGCGCATGGATGCCGCTGCCGTAGCCGGCATGACTCGACACCTTGGGTTCGTTCAAGGTGATCCACTGCTTCACGACATCCCCGAGGGCGTCGTGCACGACCGCGGCGTAGTCCGCGAACCTGTACGCCGTATCGCGCGCAGGCCAACCGCCCTTGTCCTGCAGGGCTTGCGGGAGATCCCAGTGGTAGAGCGTCACGTACGGAACGACGTTGCGCGCCAGACACTCGTCCACCACCCGGCGGTAATGGTCCAGGCCCTTCTGGTTGATCGCGCCCGAGCCGTCCGGCTGCACCCGCGGCCAGGCGATGGAGAACCGGTAGGCGCCGAGCCCGAGGTCCGCCAGCAACCCGAGGTCCTCGGCGTACCGGTGGTAGTGGTCGCAGGCGACGTCACCCGTGTCGCCACCGGCGATGGCTCCCGGGACGCGGCAGAACGTGTCCCAGATCGACTGGCCACGACCGTCCGCGTCCACCGCGCCCTCGACCTGGTAGGCAGCGGTCGCCGCACCCCAGACGAAACCGTCGGGAAAGCGTGCGTCACTCATAGAGGTCCTCCATTGATCGGTAAGAGAAAGTCAGCCCTTGACCGCGCCGCTGACCAGGTCGATGCGCCAGTAGCGCTGCAGGAACAGGAAGAGCGCGATCAGGGGCAGCACCGACAGGAAGGCGCCCATGATCACCAGCGAGTACAGGGCCGGCTGGCTGGCGCCCTGGTTGAGCATCGAGAACAGGCCGACCGTCATCGGGAAGTGCCGGTCGTCGGAGATCATGATGTAGGGCAGCAGGAAGTTGTTCCAGATCGCGACGAACTGCAGCAGGAAGATCGTCACCATGCCGGGGATCATCGGCGGCATCCCGATCGACCAGGCCAGCCGGTACTCCCCCGCGCCGTCGATCCGCCCGGCCTCCAGCATGTCGTCGGAGACCACCGCCGAGGCATAGATCCGGGACAGGTAGATGCAGTACGGGCTGATGATGCTCGGCAGCAGCACCGACCAGTACGAGTTCACCAGGCCGAGCTTCGACATCAGCAGGTACTGTGGCACGGCCAGCGTGATCTGCGGGACCAGTACTCCGGCCAGGATGCACCGGAAGATCGTCTCCCGGCCGCGGAACCTGTACTTCGCCAGCGCGTACCCGGCCGTCACCGAGATTCCGACCGACAGCAGCGACCCGGCCCCGGCGTACAGGAGGCTGTTGAGCGCCCACTTCCAGAAGATGCCGTCGCGGAACTCCAGCAGGTGCGACAGGTTGTAGCCGAAGCCGCCGTTGAAGCTGGGCCAGAACGAGAACGTCGTGAAGAGGTCCTCGGGTCCCTTGGTGGCGGCGATGACCACCCACGCCACCGGCAGCAGGCAGTAGAGGGCCCCGAGCAACAAGATCGCCGTCGACACATACCGGGTACGCCGGGGTGGGCGCGCCGCGGACCGCACCGTCGGGCTGGTCCGCTCCAGGACGGCGGTGCTCATCGGTCCTCCCCGAACGCGCGCTTCTGCAGGAAGCTCAGCACCGTGAGCGAGACCACCAAGGTGCCGACGGCAAGCATCACCGAAGCCGCGGCGGCGGTGTAGATGTCGTTGTTGACGAAGGCGTCGCGGTAGATCGTCATCAGCGGCACCCAGGTGAACGAGATCGAGTCGGTCAGCGGCTGCAGCGTCGAGGGTTCGCTGAACACTTGCAGGGACGCGATCAGCGAGAAGATTCCCGTCATCACCAGTGCCGGGGCGATCAACGGAACCTTGATCCGCAAGGCGATCTGCAGCTCACTGGCGCCATCCACCCGAGCCGCGTCGTCCAGCTCGGCCGGCAATCCGCGCAGGGCGGTGTAGAGCACGATCATGTTGAACCCGACGCCACCCCAGATGCCGATGTTGGCGACCGAGAAGAGCACGGTGCCCGAGCCGAGGAAGTCCGGCGCCGGCAACCCGACCGCCTCGAAGGTGGCCAGGATCGGGCTCACCCCCGGCAGGTACAGGAACCCCCACAGCAGCGAGGCGATCACCCCGGGGACGGCGTACGGGAGAAAGATGCCGAGCCGGGTGAACGACTTCAGCCGGGCTCCCCGCGAGTCGAGCAGCAGGGCGAAGAGCAGGGCCAGGCCGAGCATGGTGGGGACCACGATCACGCCGTACCCGAGCATCCGCAGTACGGAGTGGGCGTAGGCCGAGTCGGTGATGGCGCCGACGTAGTTCGCCAGGCCGACGAACGACTCCTTGCGCAGCCCGAGCCCGCCGCCGGTGACCCGGGACGCGCGGACGCTGAGGTAGACGGTGTAGCCGATCGGGATGATCAGGAACAGCACCAGCAGCACCAACGCCGGCAGCAGCAGCACGTACGGCGCGGCGCCGCCTTGCCGCCGCGACCGGCTGGCCGGAGCCCGGAGGAGCGGACTCCGGAGGGACTGGGCAGCCACCGTCAGGACTCCTTGATCTGGAAGCCCTGCTTCTTCAGGTCCGCGACCGAGGCCGACTGCAGCTGGTCGACGGCCGCGGCGAAGTCGCCCTTGGTCTGGATCGCCTTGGCGAACAGGTCGCTGTACTGGCTGTAGGTGACGTTCACGTTCGGCGCCCAGGTGAAGCCGCGCGCCGTCTTCGCGATCGCGGCGGCGTCGGTGAAGAAGCCGGGCTGGTTCGGCATCATCGCCGGGGCCTTGGACAGCGCGGGCGTCGACTGACCGGCGGTCGCCGCCGGGTAGATGCCGCCGAACGAGACGAACGCCTCCAGCGCCTCCGGGTCGGTGTTCAGCCACTTGACGAACTTCTGTGCCTGCGCCGACTGCTTGGACTTCGCCGCGATCGCGGTCGCGGAGCCGCCCCAGAAACCGGTCGTCGGGGTGGCGGAGTCCCACTGCGGCATCGGGACCATCGTCCACTTGCCCTTCGTGCTCGGCGCGACGCCCTGCAGCACGCCAGCTCCCCAGACGGCGCTGGGCCAGGCCAGCAGGGTGCCGTCGCTCATCGCCTTGTTCCACTCCGGCGTGTACATCGGCTTGCCCTGCAACGTTCCGGCGTTCACCAGGTCACCCCAGAACGACGCGAGCTTCTTCGTCGGCTCGTCGTTGATCGACACCGTCCAGGTGCCGTTGTCGTTGGTCCACCAGTTCGCACCGGCCTGTTCCGACAGTCCCGCGAACCAGCCCGGGTCGCCGGAGGAGAACGTGGCCAGGTAGCGCTTGGAGTCCTTCGACCGGACCTGCTCGGCCAGCGCGCCGAACTCGTCCCAGGTCTTCGGCACGGTGAGGCCGAACTGCTCGAACAGGTCGGACCGGTAGTACAGCATCATCGGGCCGACGTCCTGCGGGATCGCGTAGGTCCTGCCGCCGAACGAGGTGAGTCCCCAGGTCCCGTCGGTGAAGGCGCCCTTCACCTCCGCCGCGAGCCCGCTGAGGTCGGCGGTGACGCCGTTGGTGATCAGCACCGGCAGCGCCTGGTACTCGGCGTGGATCAGGTCCGGCGGGTTGCCGGCCCGGTGCGCGGTGACGATCTTGGTGAGCAGTTCCTCGCCCTGGGCCTGGGCGCTGACCGTCACCTGCTGGGTCGGGTTCTTCTTGTTCCAGATCGCGACGACCTTGTCGATCCCGGTCGTCCAGGTCCAGAACGTGAGCTTGGCAGGCGCGTCCGGGTCGCCCGCGGGTTGCGGCGCCGCGGTCGGCTCGTCGTCGCTGGAACAGGCGGCCAGACCGGCCGGCAGCGTCGCGGCGAGGCCGACGCCGGCAACTCCGCGGAGGAAGCTGCGGCGATCGACGGCTCGCCTGAACGGCGAGCCGCTGAGAGGCGAACCGCCGAACGGCGAGCCAGGGAACCGAACGGGTCCGGTGGTCGAACGAACCATGGTGAACCTCTCAGGATCAGTCGTTTCTGTGATCGCTCACGGATTTCTGTGAGCGATCACAGATTCGGCCCCGGAACCGCCACTGTCAAGACTTGGGGGCTGCCATTCTGTGAGCGGTCACGGTACTGTCCCTGCCATGCCCGCATCGCTGTCACCCGGATTGCACCGGGTCGAGATCGGCTGCCGCGATCTCGACCGTTCCCTCGACTTCTACCAAGGCCTGTTGGGTTTCCAGCCACTCCCCGACGCGCCGCGACCGGCCGACCGCAGCCGGTTGCTCAGCCGTGGCACCGTCGTCCTCGAGCTCGTCGAGGTCGGTGCAGCTGGTAATCAGGGTGGCTGGGTTAACGACGATCTGCAGGGTGGGATCCGGCACCTCGGGATGAAGGTGGCCGGGGTCGACCGGCAGCTCAGGCGGCTGGAGGACGCCGGCGTGACCGTGCTGTCGCAGCCCCTCGACGTGCTCGGGGACGTGCGGATCGCGTTCTTCCTCGATCCCGACGGAGCGCGGCTGGAGTTCATCCAGGGCAACCTCGCCTACCAGCGGATCTCGTCGCCTGAACTCGCGGCGGCCGAGGCTGCGCAGGTCGCGGATGAGGAGCCGCGGTTCGACCACGTCGCGGTGACCGTGTCGGATCTGCCGGCCGCGCTGACGTTCTGGCGCGACCGGTTCGGGTTCGAGGTGATCGGGGACATCAGGCATCACGGGGACCCACGGGGGTTCCTGATGACGTATCTGCAGGCCGGCCAGGCGGTGCTCGAGGTGTTCAGCTTCGACCAGCCGATCGTGCCGAACAACCTGGCGGCCGCAGGGTCCGCAGTACTGGGTCCGCGTCGGTTGTTCGTCGATGCGCCTGGTGAGCAGCAACTGGTCGCGCCCGACGGGGTGCCTGTCACGCTGGGAGGCTCGCGATGAGCCGGATTCTGGTCACCGGGTCGAACGACGGGATCGGTGCGGAGATCGCCCGCGTCCTGGAAGCGCAGGGCCACGAGGTCATCCGGCACGCCCGCAGCGCGGAGCGCGCCGCCGCTGCCGGGGCTGCCGACGGATCGCGCTTCGTGGTCGGGGATCTGGGGTCGTTGCGGTCGACGCGCGAGCTGGCGGCTCAGGCGCTGCGGATCGGGGCGCCGGAGGTCGTCGTCCACAACGCCGGCTGGGGCAGCAAGGGCGAGAGTCGTCCGGTGTCCGAGGACGGCCTCGAGCAGACCTTCCAGATCAACGCGCTGGCACCGCTGCTGCTCACCTCGCTGTTGCCGAAGCCGCGGCGGATCGTGTTCGTGAGCTCGGACTCGATCTCCCGCGGCAAGATCCGGCTCGACGACCTGCAGCACGAGCAGGAGTGGACGGAGGACGCGGCGTACGCGGACTCCAAACTGGCGATGACCGCCCTCGCCTTCGCCCTGGCCCGCCGCTGGCCGGAGGTGCTGTCGAACGCGGTCCATCCCGGCTGGGTGAGCACGAAGATGAGCGGCTACGCGGCACCGCTGACCGTTGCCCAGGGCGCCGACACCCCCGCCTGGCTGGCAGTGTCGGACGACCCGGCCGCGCTCGTCACCGGCACGTTCTTCCAGGACCGCAAGGCGATCGAGGTCAACCCGCAGGCCTACGACCCCGACCTCCAGGCCAAACTTCTCACCCACTGCCTCGCCCTCGCCGGGACCACGCTCCCCGACTAACCCGTCAGGGCCAGGTCGGCGGGGGTACGGCTCTGACCGACGCGACGACCTGGTCCAGCGCCGGGGTGCGCGGCCGGTCGCGGTGGACGAAGAGGGCGACCTGCCGCTCCACTCCTGAGTCGCTGATCGGGACCAGCCGTACTCCGGTGAGGTTGGCGGTGGTCACGGCGAGCGCGTTGGTGACGCCAGTGCCCAAGCCGTGGCGGACCAACGAGAGCAGGGTTTGGGGTTGATTGGTACGGAAGACACTCTCCGGGCTCAGCCCTGCGGACGCGAAGGCCAGGTGTGACTCGAACTGGCGTGCACCCGAGGTCTCACCGATCGAGATCAACGGCAGCTCGGCCAACTCCCCCAGCCTGACCGACGACGCCGAAGCCAGTGAATGGCCGTCCTGGAAGACCGCGACCAGCGGCTCGGTCCAGAGGATCTCGTGCTCCAGGGACTCGGACGCCACCAAGGGATGCACCGGCCGGATGGCCAGGTCGACCTCACCTCGCCCGAGCGCACCTTCGAGGTCGATGCTCGGCCCCTCGACCAGATGCAGCCGTACTTCGGCCGGAAGGCGCTGCGCGACCTGCGGGAACAGCCACGCCGCCGCACTCGGGTAGGCGCCGAACCGGACGTGCCCCCGAGCCGCTGAGAGGTCCCCGAGCCGGTTCAGGATCTCCTCGGCGTGCGGCAGCAACGCCCGCCCTTCCGGGGTCAGGGCGGCCGGGTGCGCAGTACGGTCGAAGAGTTGGACGCCGAGGGCCTTCTCGAGCTCGGCGACGTGCTCGCTGATCCGCGACTGGGAGCGGAAGGTCGCCTTGGCCGCGGCCGAGAAACCGCCGTGCCGCGCGACCGCCACGAAGCTGACGATCCATTCCAGGCGGTAGCCGTACGCCGCGGTCAGGTCCATAGCCGATCAGGCTAGCCGGGAAGAGAGACACCCGCTCCGGCTGTTGTCACCAGTGTGAAGACGACCCAGGTGGTGGTGATCGGAGCCGGCCAGGCCGGACTGTCCGCGGCGTATCACCTGGTCAGGATGGGATTCAGCCGGTACGACGGGGTCGTGGTGCTGGATCGCAACCCGGCGCCGGGTGGAGCGTGGCAGCACCGCTGGGACTCCCTCACCATGCACGACGTGCACGGGATCGCGAACCTGCCCGGCGTCGCCGTACCGGAAAGTGCGGGTGACGAGCGGGCGAACGTGTTCGTCCCGCAGTACTTCGCCGACTACGAGGCTCGGCTCGACCTGCCCGTGGTCCGGCCGGCGATCGTGCAGAGCGTGCGGGAGACCCCGGACGGGTTGTTCGAGGTGACGACGGATCACGACAGCTACCGTGCCGAGGCGATCGTCAATGCCACCGGCACCTGGAACCGGCCCTTCATCCCCTGGTATCCGGGCATCGAGACCTTCCAGGGTCGGCAACTGCACACCTCTGACTACAACGGCGCCGAAGAGTTCGCCGGACAGCACGTGCTCGTCGTCGGTGGCGGCGCGTCGGCGGTCCAACTGCTGGCCGAGATCTCCGAAGTCGCCAGTACTACGTGGGTCACCCGCCGGCCGCCCGAATGGCGCACGGGCGAGGAGTTCGGTCCGGAGATCGGGCGCAAGATCATCGCCAAGGTCGAGGAACGGGTCCGCGCGGGGTTGCCACCGAAGAGCGTCGTCGCCGTGACCGGGCTGCAGTTGCGCAAGCAGGAGCAGGCGGCGCTGGGTCGCGGCATCTACACCAGGCACCCGATGTTCGAGCGGATCACGCCGACCGGCGTCGAGTGGGCCGATGGGCGCAAGGAGCGCGTCGACACGATCCTGTGGGCGACGGGGTTCCGCGCCGACCTCGGGCATCTCGCTCCGCTGCATCTGCGCGAGCCCTCGGGTGGCATCCGGATGGACGGCACGCACACGGTGCTGGAGCCGCGCGTCCACCTGATCGGGTACGGCCCGTCGGCCAGCACCATCGGCGGCAACCGCGCCGGCTTCACCGCCGCCCGCGAACTGCGGGACCTGCTGCAACCCGTCGCCGCGTAGCCCGGCTCAGCCGCGGAGGCGGAAGAGGAGTTCTGTCTCCCAGGTGTCCATGTCGGGCTGCTCGACCGGGTCGGACTTGTAGACCTCCAGCCGGCTGCCCCACTTGTCGCCGTCGACGTCCCACTCCAGGCCCTGCTCGTCCCCCCAGGCGAGCAGGTCGCCGGTCGCGTCGTACAGCTTGTCGGGGTGACCGAAGTGCGTGACGCTGGCGTAGCGGCCGCCGGGCAGGACACCGGCGACGATCTCTCCCTCGCCGTGGTGCCGCTCCTCGACCGGGACGCCGATCTCGATCACGAGCCCGTTCTCCATGTCGACGACGTCGTACTTGAAGAACACGTCGCCGATCGGGTCGATCGTGCGCGCGGCGAGCCAGCTGAACAGCTCGGGCGTGCGGCTCGCGAACTGGCCGATCTCGTTCATCGCGACCTTGCCGCGCAGCGCGACGTACGGCTGGTCCTCGCGCTCGACGATGGTGGGCTCCATGCGATCTCTCCTGATCTGTGGGGATGCCAAAGCCATCCTGCCCGAAGGTGGACTCACCACGCGAGAGCCGGGCCTTCGCCCGGCCCGGAACGCTGCCCATTGCCGTCCGGTGATTTGAGCGGTGTACTGCAAGTGGGGTTGCAGGGGGGTGGTCGCCATGAGGCGGATCAGAGTTGCTCTCGTATTACTGACGGCCGGGCTGTTGCTGGGTCCGGCCCTACCTGCCGCGGCCGAGCCCGCGACCTCGATCTCCTATCCCGTGAGCGCCACGGCGACGCGGTACATCGGCTTGGCGTTCGACACCTGTACTGCGCCGACCGTCGCGCAGCTGACGGCGTGGAAGGCCTCGCCGTACCGGGCGGTCGGGATCTACATCGGCGGGGTCAACCGCGGCTGCGCGCAACCGCAACTGACGGCCGGCTGGGTCAGCAGCGTGACCAAGCTGGGCTGGCGGTTGATCCCGATCTACGTGGGCTACCAGGCACCGTGCACATTCCATCCGAACGCGGTGAGGATGACGGCGCCGTCCGCCGCCACCCAGGGGACGAGCCAGGCCGCCGACGCGATCGCCAAGGCCAGGGCACTCGGCATCCTGCCCGGCAGCGCGATCTACGGCGACATGGAGCACTACAACGCGACCGACACGACCTGCCGGGCGACAGTACTGCGGTACTTGTCCTCCTGGACGAAGGAGATGCACCGGCAGGGGTATGTGTCGGGCGTGTACGCGCACCAGAATTCGGGCGCACGGCATCTCGCCGAGGTGTACAACTCGACCTCCTATGCCCGGCCCGACGCGCTGTGGATCGCCCGCTGGGACCTGAACTCCGCAGTGAGCACGCTGACCAACTGGCCGCTGATCTCCAACCGCTACTGGTTGATCGGCCAGCGGGCCAAGCAGTATCGGGGCGACCACCTGGAGACGTACGGCGGTGTCACCCTGAACATCGACAACGACCGGTTCGACGCGCCGGTCGCCTCGGTCGCGTACGCCTACACGGTCCGGGTGGCCGTGTTCTCGCGGACCGGCCCTGGGACCAATTACCCGGCGACGGCAACCCTGGCGGCGAACTCCGGCGTACGGGTCGTGTGCCAGACCTATGGGACGAAGATCGGCACCACCATCGTCTGGGACAAGCTGACCAACGGCACCTACGTCTCGGACTACTACGTCAGGACCCCGTCCTACACCGGCTACAGCCCGCCGATCCCCGGCTGCAGCTACCCGTACCAGACGACCATCGACAACCTGGCTCGCCGGAAGGGGCCGAGTACGACGTACGAGAGATACCCGGGGCTGCTGCCGATCGGCTCGCTGGCATGGGTCACTTGCCAGCGAGCCGGGGGCAAGGTCGGCACTACGGTGGTGTGGGACCGGCTGACGGACGGTAGCTGGGTCACCGACTACTACGTCGCCAACCGGAGCAACACGACCTACAGCGCTCCGATCCGCCGCTGCTGATTGCTAGCGGCTACTACTGGGCCCAGGGCGGTTGGATCTGGGTGCCGTTTGCCATCGTGCCGGTGAAGCCGGCGGTGATGGCGATGTACAGCTCCGCCGTGGTCTCACCGAGGTTGGAGAGCTGGATCGGCTCGCCCGCCTGCACGACCAGGGCGTCTCCCGGCCCGAGCTTCTCGCCGTCCGGCGTGATCTGCACCGAGCCCGCCAGCACCATGAACACCTCGTCCCGATCGATCGTGTGCGGTTCGTCGTTCCGGACTCCTGGATCGACGGCCAGCCGCCAGGTGCACAACTGCCGGGAACCGCGGCTCGGCGCGGCCAGTCCGGTGAACTCGACGCCGGGCAACTGGAACCGCGGCGCGTCCACGGCATGGATGACCTGCATGAGCGATCTCCTCATTTAGACAAGCTGACTTGTTCAACCCGACTTGTCTATCATGGGAGACATGGCGACGAATGGCAAGCCCGATTTCGGCATCCTGCTGCTGCTCGCGGACCAGGAGTTCGTCCGCGAGCTCCGGGCCGCGACAGCCGAGCAGGGCTTCGACGACCAGGGCCGCTCCGACGGCTTCGTTCTCCGCACGCTGGGCGCGGCGCCCACCACGATCAGCGGTCTCGCCGAGCGGCTGGAGATCAGCAAGCAGGGCGCGGGCCAGATCATCGAGGACATGGAACGCCGCGGCTACGTCGAACGCCGCCCCGACCCGACCGACGGCCGGGCCCGCCTCCTCAGCCTGTCTGCCAGGGGCGAGGCAGCCCTCGCCGCGGCAAGGAAGTTCCACCAGTCCTACGAACGCCGCCTTCGCCGGGAACACGGCGACGAGGCGATCGACGCAGTACGGGCCGTCCTCACCGCGATGGCCGGTGAGTCACAGACCACCGATCCGCACTTCCGCGCCCTGATGTTCTGAGCGCTCAGGCGAAGTAGGTCGGGAAGAAGTCGTTGGTCGGCCAGGTCTTCACGCTGTTGGCCGCAGTCCACAGCGCTTGGTCGATGTCGCCGTAGGACTTGCCGCTGGCGTCGTCGCGGCGGTTGAACACGGCGGCCCAGCTCATCCCGTTGTAGGTCCGGACCACGATGCTGAAGGTCCCCGGCAGGCTGCCCGTGTGCCAGGTGTTGCGGCCGGTGCCGCCCGTGACGGGACGCACCTGCCAGCCGAGGCCGTAGTACCAGCCGTCGGGGTTCACGCCGGTCGAGGGCTTCGACCAGAACCGGCTCAGCGAGGTGCTGTTCAGCACGCTCGACGGCGCGTCGAACATCTTCGCCCAGCGGACCAGGTCCGGAGCGCTGGCGATCCAGCCGCCGTTCGCGTCGTGGAGCCGCATGCTGAATGAGCCGTACGGCGCGGCGACGATCTTGCCCGAGTTGTCCAGCACGGTCGATGCGGTGTACTGCGACTCGTACGACGTCTCGCCGGCGTGCTTCGCGATGGTGTAGCCCTGCGCCATCCGCTTGATCTTCAAGGGAGTGAGCAGCTTCTGCTGCACGTAGGTGGCGTAGCTCAGGCCGCTGACCTTCTCGATCACCCGGCCGGCCAGCAGGTAGCCGAAGTTCGAGTACGCGACCTTGGTACCCGGGTCGAAGTCCAGCTTCCGTCCGGCCATGTACTTGATCACGTCGGCGTGCTGCAGTTCCATCGGTACGCCGAGAGTCCGGGAGATCACGGCGTCCTTGGCGAGCGGGTCACCGGAGACATCGCGATCCCAGCCGCCGAGGTGCTGCAGCAGTTTCCACAGCGTGATCGTCGACCAGCGCGAGTCCCGGGTCAGACCGGTCGCCGGCGTGATGTCGATGATGTTGCCGACCGGCGTCGACAGGCTCAGCTTGCCGTCCTGCACGAGCTTCACGATCGCGGCCGCGGTGAAGGACTTCGTCAGGCTCGCGACGCGGAACAGCGACGTCGGCTGGACCGTCAGCGCGGTCGACGTACTGTAGCCGCGGGCAAGCACCAGGCGGCCCTTGTAGGTGACCGCGACCTGCCCGGCCGAGATGCCCCGGGCCTGCATGAACGCCTTCATCTGGTTGTCGAAACCACTCAACGCCGGTACTGCGGTCCCGGTCGCGCGCCAGGTCGCCTCAGCACTGGCCGACCGACCCATCACGGTGTCGACTCCGGTCCCGACGGCAGCGGTCGCTCCGGTCGCCACGGCAAGCTTGCCGAAATTACGGCGCGTCAGTTCCACGGACGTGAACTCCTTCGATCTGCAGGGGCAGGTGGTCGTCGCGAAGGGGAACGTTACTGCTAGACCGGTTCAGCTCAGGGCTCGTCGCGGATCCAACTGGCGGCTGGTCGACGGGTTCGGCTCAGGGCTCGTCGACGACCGAGGCGTAGGCGATGACGCCGCGGCGGATCTGGTCGGTGACGGCCCGGGCGGTGGAGCGCAGCGGCGTCGGACCGGCGGCGTCGGCGACCTGTTCGGTGAGGTCGATCAGCTGCTTGACCCAGCGGACGAAGTCACCGGCGGCCAGATCCGACTCGTACAGCACCTCGGTCAGCGAGGCCCCGGACGCCCAGCGGTACGCGGCCCAGCTGAAGCCGAGATCCATCGGGCGGAGGAAGTCGACACGCATGTCACGTTCCAGTGCCGACAGGTCTCGCCAGATCGAGCCCATCTTCTCGATCGCGTGCCGCACCTCGCCCCGTGGCAGTCGCGGCGAGGTCGGCTCGTCCTTGGCGCGCGACTCGTAGACCAGTGCCGCCAGGCAGGCGGCCAGGTCCGGCACCTCCAGGTCGTCGAACACGCCCTGCCGCAGGCACTCGGCCGCGACCAGGTCGAGCTCGGTGTAGATCCGCGACAGCCGGTCGCCGGCCTCGGTGGTCTTGTCACCGTCCAGGTAGTGCAGCGCGTCCAGCACCTGGCAGACCCGGTCGAACTGCCGGGCAATGGTGTTGGTCCGCTGCTCGATCTTGCGCTGCACCTCGCGGTTCTCCCGGTCCAGCCGGAAGTACCGCTCGGCCCAGCGGGCGTGGTCCTCGCGATCCGCGCAGCCGTGGCAGGGGTGCGCGCGCAGTTCCGCCCGCAGCTGCTGCAGCTCGGGGTCGTCCGCGTGCGTGACCACGTCGCCGTTGCGGCTGCGCGACGACGGCGGGCCTTCCTCGCCGAGCATGTCGGTGCGGCCCCGCAGTACATGGGCCAGCTCGCGGCGCTGCTGCGGGTTGCGCGGGTTGAACTTCTTCGGCACCCGGAGCGAGCCGATCGCCTCGACCGGCGTCGGGAAGTCGATCATCGACAGCTTGCGCACCTGCCGGTCCAGCGTCAGCACCGTCGGCCGCGGTCCCTCGCGCTCCGACCGCACCCCCGGGTCGAGCACCAGCGCCCAGCCGGCACTACGGCCCGCCGGGATCCGGATGATGTCGCCGATCCGCAGCTTCTCCAGGGACTCCTGGGCCTCGACCCGGCGATCCAGCTTGCGCCGCTTCGACCCGGACGACTCGCGCTCACTGATCCGGCGGCGCAGGGCGGCGTACTCGAGGAAGTCGCCGAGGTGGCAGTCGATGGACTCCTTGTACCCCTCGAGCGCCTCGTTGTTGCGCTGCACCTGCCGCGCCAGCCCGACGACGGCCTGGTCGGACTGGAACTGCGCGAACGACAGTTCCAGCATGTCGCGCGCCCGGCTCCGCCCGACCTGGCGGACCAGGTTCACGGCCATGTTGTACGAGGGGGAGAACGACGAGCGGAGCGGATACGTACGGGTCGAGGCCAGACCGGCTACCGCGCGCGGGTCGAACCCGGGCTGCCAGAGCACCACGGCGTGGCCCTCGACGTCGATGCCGCGGCGGCCCGCCCGGCCGGTCAGCTGGGTGTACTCCCCCGGCGTGATGTCGACGTGCGCCTCGCCGTTCCACTTGCTCAGCTTCTCCAGCACCACCGTGCGGGCCGGCATGTTGATGCCGAGGGCAAGGGTCTCGGTGGCGAAGACGACCTTGATCAGGCCGCGCGCGAACAGCTCCTCGACGACCTCCTTGAACGCGGCCAGCATGCCCGCGTGGTGCGCCGCGATGCCACGGCTGAGCGCCTCGGCGAAGTCGTGGTACCCCAGTACTCCGAGGTCCTCGTCCGGCAGGTCCGAGGTGCGCTCCGCGAGCACCCGCTTGATCTCGTCCCGCTCGCTCGGCTTGGTCAGCCGCAGGCCCGAGCGCAGGCACTGCAGCATCGCGTCCTCGCAGCCCTTGCGGGAGAAGATGAAGTAGATCGCCGGCAGCAGCGCGCCGGCGTCCAGCTCCTCCACCACGTCCGACCGGTACGGCGTGAAGTGCGACCTGGCCGGCCTTTGTTTGGGCAGGTCCCGGCGGCGACGTGGTTTGCGCGAGTCGTCCCGGAAGATCCGGCTGTCGTCGCGGGCGATCCGGACCAGCTGCGGGTTGACCAGATCCTTGATGTCGGAGCTGCCGCCTCCGGCTCCAGCTCCGGCCTTGGCCGGGTTGCCGGAGCGGCTGGGCGCGCCGGTCCGGGCGGTCGGGGCCTCGCCGGCGAACAGATCGTGCAGTCGCTTGCCGACCATGACGTGCTGGAAGAGCGGCACCGGCCGCTTCTCCTCCAGCACGACCACGGTGTTCCCGCGGACCGTCTCCAGCCAGTCGCCGAACTCCTCGGCGTTGCTCACCGTGGCCGACAGCGACACCACCGCCACCGAGTCCGGCAGGTGGATGATCACCTCTTCCCAGACCGCGCCACGGGCCCGATCGGCCAGGTAGTGCACCTCGTCCATCACCACGTACGACAGCCCGAGCAGGGTGTTCGACGCGGCGTACAGCATGTTCCGCAGTACCTCGGTCGTCATCACGACGATGGGCGCCTCGGAGTTGATCGAGTTGTCCCCGGTCAGCAGCCCCACGTTGTCGCTGCCGTAGCGGCGGACCAGATCGGAGTACTTCTGGTTGCTCAGCGCCTTGATCGGGGTGGTGTAGAAACACTTCTGCCCCCGCTGCAGCGCAAGGTGCACCGCGAACTCCCCGACCAGCGTCTTCCCGGACCCCGTCGGAGCCGCCACCAGCACCTGGTGACCGTCCTCCAGGGCCGCACAAGCCCGCAACTGGAACTCGTCCAGCTCGAAGTCGTACAGCCCCCGGAACTCCTTCACCGCAGGATGCTCCTGGTCCGAGCGGAAAACGGCATACTTCTCGGACGGGGTGCTCATACGCCCCAGGCTATGCGAAGCCACCCCCAGACCCACGCCCACCCGCCCGTACCCCGCCCCACGCACCCCCTCCGTCGCACGACTCCCACCCACCCCCAGTGTCGCCGCTCCTCCGTCGCCGCCCAGCGAACACCAGGTGACCGCAGTGGAGTGACGTGGGTCACCCCCGGGGTGATTACCAGGCCGCCTGCGAGGTGGTCAGGCAGCCTTACAAGAAGTCCACCCCGAGGCACTGCACCGGCCCGGCCGTACCGACCGACAGGAAGAGGTCGCTCGCGACGTCCACCTCCACGCCTACCGAGGTGATCGCGGCGCAGACAGAACGCAGTACCCCCTGTCGTTCCGTACGCCGCTCGCCTCGTCGAGGTACTGCGTGAGCTAAGGGCTGCTACTGGATCGGCGTGGTCTGGGCCAACCCGATCCGCCAGCCGTCAGCGGTCCTGACCACGACGTAGGTCAACGCTCCCGCCAAGGGCAAGGCACCCTCCGAGTCCTGCCTGTTGTCGTGGACAGTCTTGATGCAACTGACCAACGCGACATCAGTTGCCACGACCCGGATATCCACGATCTCGACGCTCGTCTGCACATCCTTGAGCGACGAGGCAAGCGCAGCACTCATCGCCTCCGCGAACGCCTCCCGCCCCAGCAGCCGCCGCCCTGCGATGTTCACGATCGCCATCTGTTCCAGATGAAGCCCAGGCAACACCGCCGCATCGCTCTGGGCCCGATCAGCCTGCGCGACCAGTTCCCGGATCGCCGCTTCATCCTCAACCGCGAGAGCCACAGTCGAAGTACCTGTTGAAGTCATGTCCCCACCTTCCGATCTCAAGCAGACTTGAAGTCAAGCGGCCCCAGCAGCCGAAACGACAGCGGCATGGTGGCGTACGCAACGACAGGAGGTACTGCGTTCTCCGCGCTCCTCATCTGCCTGGGTACGCGTGGAGGTTGACGGTGCGAGCGACCTCTTCCTGTCGTTCGGTACAGCCGGACCCGAGCAGCAACTCCGGGGGACTTCTTGGGCAGCGAGCCGGCCGCCTGACCACCTCGCGGCCGCCTGGTAACACCCCACGCCCGTCCGCTGAGCATTCGCTCCCCCGCGATCGCGGCTGGCATTCGCTGACCGGGCGACGTAGGAGCCGCGGGGGGCGGAGTACTAGCTGATGTGGAAGGGGTCGCCGTAGACCTTCCAGTCGAGGGGGTGTTGAGGTCGAGGGTTGCCGTTGCGGAGGAAGACTCGTTGGGCGGTGTCGACGCGGCTGGTGTCGCTGTGGGCCTCCTCCTGCTTCATCGCCCAGACTCGGGCGTCGAGGAAGGCGTTCAGGTAGGTGGTTTCGTTGCCGCCCTGCGACGGCGGCTTGGCCTTCTGGAGGGCGCGTTTGCGGATGCCGCCGAAGCTGACGGAGTCGGTGCCGGGGCCGTGCATGACGATCGCGTCGTAGTACATGAACTGGCCGAGGGTGTCGATGCCGTCGGCCTTGCCCTGGGCAACGGCCGGGTCGAAGTAGACCCGGTCGCGCTCGTCGTTCTGCGCGGTCTTGAAGGCGGTGTCGTTGGCCGCGGTCTTCCAGTCCCTGGTGCAGTTCGGGTCGAGGCCGGCGTGCGAGTCGCTACCGTCCACGTCGCGCAGCGCGGGCAGGTACTTCGCGAGCACGTTGCGGACCCCAGCTCGGCGAGGGCGGTTCGCCCGCTCAGGCGAAGACGGTGAGGGCGCCCGGTGCGATGCCGATGTCGACCGGCAGGGGGCCGAGGATCTCGCCGTCCGCGTAGGCGGTGACGCCGGCGGACTCCAGCCGGACCGTGCTGCCGCGGAGCGCGTGCACTGCCGGGTGCCCGACGTGCGTGCCCTTCGAGAGCTTCGGGAACAACTGCAGCAGGGTGAGCCGCGAGACCGGCTTGATGATGGTGATGTCGAGCAGCCCGTCGTCGATCTCGGCGCCCGCGCAGATCTGCAGGCCACCCCCGTATGTCGGGCCGGTGCCGACCGCCACGAGCATCGCATCGGTCTCGATCGCCTCGCCGTCGACGGTCACGACGTACGACAGGGGGTTGAAGGTGCGCAGTTCCGCCAGCGTCGCGACGGTGTAGCGCGAGTTGCCCTTCGGCCAGCTCATCTCGTTGGCCCGCTTGTTCACCAGCGAGTCGAAGCCACCCGCCACGACGGTGGTGATGTACCGGTCGTTCGCCATCGCGAGGTCGACGGCGCGGGTGTCGCCCTTCACGATCAGGTCGGCCGCTCCCAGCGGATCCTTCAGCGGTACGCCGATACCGCGGGCGAAGTCGTTCCCCGTACCGGCCGGGATCACCCCGAACGGCATCCCGGACATCGCCAGCACCTGCGCGCCGAGGTGAATCGTGCCGTCACCACCGACCAGGGCGACCGCGTCCGCGCCGGAGGCGATCACCGCCGCCGCGATCCGGCCGACGTCCTCGGCGCAGGTGGTCGCGTACTCGTCGACAGTCAGCCCGGCGGACTCCAGCCGGGCGCGGACCTGCGGGGCGACGCGGGCACCGAGGCCCCGGCCGGAAGTGGGGTTCACCACCAGCGCGATCCGGCGGCTCATCTCAGCCGGCCAGGAGTTCGTCGGCCTTGCGGGCCTTGCGCTTGTCGTTGATCTTGGCGATCACCTCGGCGGCGAAGAACAACAGACACATCGGGATCGCCAACAGGCACATCGTGAACGGGTCACCCGACGGCGTCGCGACCGCGGCGAACACGAAGATCACCAACACGATGTACGGCCGGAACTTACCCAACGCCGAAGCCGGCACCACACCCACCATGTTCAGCAACACCACCACCAGCGGGATCAGGAACGCGATCCCGAACACCAACATCGTCCGGATCACGAAATCCAGGTACTGCGGCAGCGTGATCAGGTTCTGGATGTCCAACGGGGTGAACCCGATCAGGATCTCCAGGCCCTTCGGCAGCGTCCAGTACGCCACCGCCATACCGCCCACGAACAGCGGCGTCGCGATCGCCGAGAACAGCATCGCCCACTTGCGCTCGTTGCGGTGCAGACCGGGCGCGATGAACGCCCACAACTGATACAGCCACACCGGACTGGCCAGGATCAGACCGAACAACGCCGAGATCTTGATCTTGAACGTCAGCGCGTCACCGACACCGGTGAAGGTCAAGATCGGCTTCAGGTTCTGCTCGGCGGCCAACTCCTTGACGCTGGTGTCGAACGGCTGCTGCAGCAGGTCCAGCGCCCAGTTGTAGAAGATCCAGCCGACGACCGCACCCAGCACGATCGCGAGCACACACTTGAGCAACCGGTTGCGGAGTTCGGTGATGTGCTCGCGCAGGGTCATCCGACCCTCTTCGTCCTTCGGCCGGCGCTCTTTCCGCCGTCCGAGCCTCACCATCGTCACAGCTGGCGCGGGTGTCTCAGTTGGCCGTGTGGGTCGGCGGCAAGCCGTCGCCCGGGGCCTGGCCGTTCACCTGGTTGGGCTGCTGGGCCGGCTGCTGGACGGGCGCCTGGGCCGGCGGCGGGGTCTGTGCCTGCGCCTGCTCGCCCTCGGTGAGCTCGTCGCCCTTCTTGCGCCCGGGGCCGACCTCTTCCTCCCAGATCTTCTTCGACTTGCCGAGCTGCCTCACCAGTGCCGGCAGCTTGGCCGACCCGAAGAGCAGCACGACGATCGCGAGGATGACGAGCCACTCCGCGCCCTGGGGCATACCGAGGAGCGTGACCATGACGAACTCCCTTTCACAAACTTCTACTCGTGGCTCAACCGTGAGCGCCGATACTACGCCCGGACCCGCTCGTCCCCGCGGGTCTGTCCGGACCCGGCCTGGGATTGCGCTTGTTCGAGCTTGGACTGGGCGGCGACCAACTCACGCGTCAGTGCCTTGGTCTGGCCCCACAGCTTCAGCGCGAGCAGGGCGAGGACCAGGAGCCACACCGCCACCACACCGAGGAAGAGCAGGAACCAATACATACGACCGAGCCTATCCGGTTCCCGGTCGCGACCCCTCCTCCGCGGGTCGCCGTGCGGACAACGGTGTCGGAACGTGATGGTAAGAACTGGTGTCCGCCGCGCGATCCGCGGCCGGGAGACTGCAGGGACACTGGGCTGACGAAACGAAGGGGCGCCGGGGGATGGAACAGATCTCACTCGACGAACGCAGGGCCAGGATCGGCCGACGGCACCGGCTGGCGCCGTCCTGCCAGGCACCGGACCCGGTCCAGGCGGCCGCCTCGATGGTCGCGCTGCACGCGACGGATCCGGCCACCGTGCACCTGTCCGTCGCCGCGCGGGTGCCGGGGAGCGAGGTCGCGCTCACGGAGCGTGCCCTGTACGACGACCGGACGCTGATCCGGATGCTCGGTATGCGGCGGACGGTGTTCGTCGTACCGACTCCGTTCGCGCCGGTGGTCCAGGCGGCCTGTGCCGACGACATCGCCGTCAAGCAGCGCAAACTGCTGGTCAAGCACCTCACCGAGGCGGGCATCGGGGCCGACCCGGACGCCTCGGGCAAGTGGTTGCGAGCTGTCGAGGAATCGACCGCGACCGCCCTCACCCTGCGCGGCTCGGCCACCGCCCAGGAGCTTTCCGCGGACGAACCCAGGTTGCGGAGCCGGCTGGCGATGGCGCCCGGCAAGACGTACGCCGCACAGCCGTACGTCACCAGTCGGGTGCTCTTCCAGTTGTCGGCCGAGGGGCGGATCGTCCGCGGGCGCCCGCTCGGCACCTGGTTGAGCGGACAGCATCAGTGGTCCCCGGTGGAGAACTGGCTGCCGGAGGGTCCGGGTGACAAGCCTCCGGTCGAAGAGGCACGGATCTCGCTGGCGCGGGCCTGGCTGGGCGCGTTCGGGCCGGGGACCCTGGCGGATCTGCAGTGGTGGAGCGGGTGGACCCTCGGCCAGACGAGGAAGGCCCTGGCCGCGCTCTCCGCAGTCGAGGTGGACCTCGACGGCGTGGTCGGCTACGTGCTCCCTGGCGACGAGGCCCCGGAGGTCGAGGTGGAGCCGTGGGTCTCGTTCCTGCCTGCGCTCGACCCGACGCCGATGGGGTGGAAGGACCGCGACTGGTACCTCGGCGAGCACAAGTCCCAGCTCTTCGACAACACCGGCAATGTGGGTCCGACGGTCTGGTGCGACGGCCGGATCGTCGGCGGCTGGGGGCAGCCCGAGACCGGCGAGGTCCGCTACAAGCTGCTGGAGGACGTCGGCTCCGAGACAGTCGCCGCGATCGAGGCCGAAGCCGCTCGCTGGACCTCCTGGCTGGCCGGCGTCCGAGTCACCCCACGCTTCCGCGCACCGCTCGAGAAGTCCCTCTCAAAGCCGTGAATGCCCCGCTCAAGCCGTCGACGCGCTGGCGAAGGCGTGACGGCCCCGGTCGTGAGCCGAGGTCAGAGCTGGTCGTCGTAGGCGGCCAGGGCCTCGCGGGCGGTGCCTGCGATCTGCCGGCCCAGGTCTGGCGGATCCAGGACCTCGGCGGAGCCGCCGAGGCGCAGTACCAGGCGCTGGAGCCAACCGGTGTCGGCGACCCGAAGCTTCACGATGAGCGAGTTGTCGGGACCCTCTTCGACGGACTCCGTGGGGTAGTACTCGGCCACCCAGCGGGCCGGCGGCGCCAGCCGGACCGTGGCCAGGAGATCGCACTCGGACGGCTGGAACATGCCGTTCGAGAGGTCGCGCGGGGTCGCCTGGGGCGGTGGTTCGCTCGGGAGCTCCAGGAGCTTGGCGGCGGCGATCCGGTCCAGGCGGAACAACCGGACATCCTCGGCGAGGCGGCACCACGCCTCGAGGTAGGTGCGGCCCTCCGACACCACCAGCCGCATCGGGTCCACATCCCGCTCGGTGGTCTCGTCCCGCGACGGTACGTCGTACGTGAGGTGCAGGCGGAGCTTCCCGGCCAGGGCGCGGTTGACCGTGTCCGCGATCTCCGGCGCAGCAGGCTCGACGTGGACGTGCGCCGCAGTGCCCTCGCTGGCCGCGGCCCCCTCCCCCGCTGCCGCTTCGAGCTTGGCGATCGCGCGGTCGACGGCGTCCCGGTCCTGGCCGGCGGTGACCTCGCGCAGGGTTCGCAGCGCGGTGAGCAGGGCGAGCGCCTCGTCGGCCGCGAGCCGCAGCGGCCGGGCCAGGTAGTCGGCGTTGTTCAGGTGGATGACGCCTTCGCCCTCGGCGGCGTCGATGTCGATCTCGATCAGGTCGCCCATCTGCGCACCGGGCAGGCCGCAGAACCAGAGCACCTTCAGGTCCGCGATGATCTGCTTCGGCCGCACCCCGAACTCCGCGGCGACGTCGTCCACCCGGGCACCGTCGTTCTCCCGCAGGTACGGCACCAACGCAAGCAGCCGCTGAACCTGGTCCCGCGCATTACTCATCCGGGCACCCCCGCGACTGTCCGCAGCCGCCGCAGTACGCCGTCCAGCACGTCGCCCGGGCCTTCCACCACCGCGTCCGGCCCGTACGACGCGATCTCCTCCGCGAGCACGCCGGAGTCGGCATACGGGACGTGCAGGAGATCCCAGCCGTCCTCGTACGGCTCGATCGCGTTGGCTCGGCGGCGCAGGCTGACACACGAACCGGTCCGGGCCCGGACCTTCGCCTCGGAGGTCGGCCGCGGCGGTGCGAGTTCGGACACCAGCGAGCGGATGTCGGTCCCCTCGGGCACGGTGAACGCGCCCGCGTTGCCGATGCTCTTCACGTTGCCGCCGATCCGGGACAGCCGGAACATCCGGGTCGCCTCGCGGTCGCGATCGCGGCCCACGACGTACCAGCGGCCGTGCCAGGAGACGATGCCCCAGGGCTCGAGCGTGCGGGTGGTCGACTCGGAGTAGCCGCTGCGGGTGTGCTCGAAGCGGACGACGGTCCGGCTCACCACGGCCGACCAGAGCGGGTCGAAGGCCGGCTCGGAGGCGCCGACGTGCGGCTCGATCGCGCTCAGCGCGGACTGGTCGGTCTGGATCCCGGCGGCCTTCAGCTTCAGCACGGCCGACGTGGTCGCCTCGGCCAGGCTGGCGTGCTGCCAGACCCGCGCGGCGACACCGAGCACCGCCGCCTCGTCCGGCTCCAGGTGCACCTCGGGCAGCTCGAACACGTCCCGGCGGATCCGGTAGCCGACGTCGTCGGAGAAGAACTTGTCGATGGTGCCCATCTCGATCGGGATGCCGAGGTCGCGCAACTCGTCCTTGTCGCGCTCGAACATCTTCTCGAAGGCGTCGTCGGTCTGCCCGGCGTAACCCTCGACCACCTCGCGGATCCGCTCCTTGGTCACGTACGTGCGCGCGACCAGCAGGCAGATCACCAAATTGAGCAGCCGCTCACTCTTCCGCGCCGACACCCGACCACCTTACGGGGTCCACGGTCCTACGTCGTACCCCCGCGCCGAACAGGTGTTCTAACGGCGGAACAACCGGCCGAACCACTAGGGTCGCGGTGTGATGCGGTGGCGTGAAGGGGTCGTGAGCGAGCTCGGGCGGGGTTGGGCCGGGGCTCAGGAGTTGACGGTGGACGTCGGGGGCCGGGCTGTCCGGTCGCTGGCCTATCCGGACCTGGTGGGGTCCCCGGTGGTGGGTGATCGGGTCCTGCTCAACGTGGGAGCACTCGATCGTGGTCTCGGGACCGGCGGTTATGCCCTGGTCGTGGCGATCCCCGACCGGCTCCCGGAGGACCCGCCTGAGACCGGGCACCTGGTGAAGGCCCGCTACACGCCGTTGCAGTCGATGGTGCTCGGTGCGGACGAGCAGGACTCGCCGGACCACGCAGTACTGCGAGACGCCGACGACCTGTTCGGTACTCCGGTAGTGGTGGCTGACCTGCACTCGGCGCTGCCCGCAGTACTGGCTGGGGTGTACGAGGCCAGGCCCGGCACGCGGGTCGTCTACGTGATGACGGACGGCGGGGCGTTGCCGCTGGCGTTCTCCCGCACTGTGCCGGCACTGCGTGACGCCGGCTGGCTTGGCGGCACAGTGACAGTCGGACAGGCGTATGGCGGCGACCGGGAGGCCGTGACGGTCCACACCGGCCTCCTCACGGCCGTCCATGTACTAGCCGCCGAACTCGTCGTACTGACGCAGGGGCCGGGCAACCTCGGCACTGGCACCCGCTGGGGCTTCTCCGGCGTCCAGTCGGGTGAAGCCGTCAACGCCGTCGGCACCCTCGGCGGACGAGCGGTGGCGTCCCTGCGGATCTCCGAGGCGGACCCGCGCCCACGACACCGCGGCATCTCGCACCACAGCCTCACGGCGTACGGGCGGGTCGCCCTGCAGCCGGCGGACGTCGTCGTTCCGGATCTGGACGGTGACTTCGGCGACGCGGTCCGCGACGCGGCCGAACCGCTCAAGGCCCGGCATCGGGTCGTCCGGATCGGCATCGACGGCCTGTACGACGCCCTCCGGGACGCCCCGGTCAAGCTGTCGACGATGGGCCGCGACCTCGACGGCGACCGCGCGTACTTCGAGGCAGCCGCCGCGGCTGGACGCCACGCGGCGGGGCTGGTGGACGTACCGCCACCCGGATCGGGGTCCCAGTACTCCTGATCTGCAGGCGTTTCCGGCCGAGAGTTGGAGCATGGCAACCAACCTCGGCATCCACGACGCGACCCGGTTCCCCAACTGGGGAGACCGGGCCGCGGTGATGACTACTACTCGATTACTGGCCCTGCTGCTTCGGCGCCGGGAAGGCGTTCAGGACGTCGATGACGGCGAAGGCCGTGGTCACCTTGCCCTTGTCGTCCTTGGCGGCGGGCAGTTCGACCAGGACGCGGCTGCCGATCGGCATACCGGCCAGGCCGTCCAGGGCACCTGCCTGGCCGTTCGGGCCCGGGCCGACCTGGAGCTGGTCGGTCGGCGCGCCCGGCTGAGCCGGAGCGGACGCCGACGCCGGCTGGCCGTCCCAGGTGCTGGCCTGCTTCTTGCCGGCGTAGTCGTAGACCACGTAGCGGCCGATGAGCTGGCTGCCCTTCTCGATCGGCTTGCCCTTGCCCAGCGCGATGATGACCGGCTTGCCCGGCTTCGCGGGGGCCTTGGTGCCGGCCGGAACCGTCACCTTCGGCTCCGCGTTCAGCTCACCGGTGACCTTGAACTTGGTCGGCGCGGAGGCGACCGGCTCGGCGTCCAGCTTGGTGTCGTTGGCGGCGGCGCCGACCAGGTCGACGACGAAGATCAGCGTGTCGTCACCCTTGATGCCGGCCTGCTCGTTGCCCTGCTCCTTGTAGCCCTTGTCGGACGGGATCGACATCACCACGCGGCTGCCGATCTTCTTGCCGACCAGAGCCTCGTCCCAGCCGGCGATGACGCCGCCGACACCGATCGGGAACGACGACGGCGCGCCCCGGTCGTAGGAGTTGTCGAACACCTTGCCGTCACGCCAGATCTGGCCGAGGTAGTTCGCGGTGAGCAGCTCGCCCTTCTTCACCTCGGGACCGTCGCCCTCCTTGAGCACCTCGGTCACCAGGGCCTTGTCGGGCTCCCCGTCGCGGTGGGTGACGGTCGGCTTCTTGCCGAAGTCCTCGGTCACCTTGATCCCGGCCTTGCCGAAGTCGCCTCCGGAGTTGGAATCCTCGGAGCCGCAGGCGGCCAGGGTTGCCCCCAGCGCCACCACCGCGACCAGACTCAACAGCTTGCGCACGAAAAGAGCACCTCAAAATCTCACGGCGCGACCTAAGCCTCAGCGGCCCGCCTGGATATACGGCCAGATGAACGCGCCCACCCTAGCCTGCACGGACAAGCACGACGCCAGCCACGTCAGTCACCGTTCGGTCACGTCACGCAGCGTCGTTGGGGCTCCCTACCGTGGACTCCGAGGTCCGTGCAAGCTCAGAAACCGACGGCGTTGTGTGGAGCGGTGTCCTGTCGCAGCATGCCACCTAAAACCGAGATAGCGCCAGGCCGGTGCTCACTGATCCGCCCCGCCGCGAGCAGGTCTCCCGGCGAAACGCCTCCCAGATAAAGCGATCCGAGCTCAGTCGTCGACAGGCTGATGTCCACCAGCGCGGCCGGCGCCGCAGTACAGGTGGCTCCGTCCGGTCCGGCGTCAAGTCGCCAGCGGCCCGCGTTCCACTCGCACAGGTCGTCGGACACCTCCAGCACAAGAGACCCCGGTACGGCGTACGCGCGTGCCTCGAGCGCGGCGGTCACGTCGAGGATGCGGAGCCAGAGGTTGTCCCTGGTGCGGGTGACGCGCATCGCGCGCTGACTGGCGAGCATCCAGCGCAGTGGCTCGACGACCGGGCGCTTCGCTGCCACGACCCGGTTGGTGAGGTCGAAGTCAGTCAGCAGACCCCACAGGGCCCGGTAGGCGTCCAGGTTGAGAGCCTCGAACGCCTCAACCTCCAGTGCTCCCGCGAGTGCCGGGTCCGGGGACCACGGCAAGCGGAAGATCGCGGCGCCGTCGACGACGCCGTCGTCATCTCGGTGCACCAGGTGTCTGGCTGGACCGGAACCGTCGGGTGGAAGGGCGTTCGCCGCGAGGCCGTCCCACTTGCCCGGCAGCGGGCTGATCTCTCCGACCCGCCGGGCGCGGAGCTGCTCGTGCAGTACCGGCCACACCTCGGCTGCTGTCGAGCTGTCGACCAGGTCGAGCTCGCCGGAGTCCTGGACGGGCTCGCGGAACTTGGCCTCGGTGCGCTGAAGTTCCCAGCGCTCCTGGAAGGTGGCGGGCGAGAAACCGTACCGGCCGTAGATACTTCCTTCACTCGCGCTGAGCCCGACCAGGAACTCGCCGTGCTCCCGGCAGTCGGTCAGCATCGCGGTCATGATGCCGCGGAGCAGACCCTTGCGGCGGTGGGTGGCCATCACGGCGGTCGAGGTCACGCCGCCCATCGGGATCTGGCGGAGGCCGGGGATGGTGACTTCCACGGAGACGATGGCCGACGCGCCCACGAGCCTGCCGTCGACGAAGGCGGCCTGAGGGCGGAACCAGTCGCTGCGGACCTCCTCGGCGTACCGGTCGAGGTCTTCGTCGGACGCGGGAGCGGGCTGCGGCGGCCAGGCCGCGTGACCGGCGTACCAGGCGGAGGGTCGGGGTTCCTCCTGCGGCAGGCCGTTCACGTACGGCAGGACGCGCAGGTAGTCGCGGATCTCGCTCTCGGTCACCGGTCTGAACTCGATCGCCATGGGCGCAGTTCTACCGGTCGCGCGCGATCCCCGCACCAGGTTTCCGACTGGACCGACCTGGGGCGGGGAAGCCTCACATGCTGGCGATGAGCTTCTCGACGCGCTCGTCGTGGGACTTGAACGGGTCCTTGCACAGCACGGTGCGCTGGGCCTGGTCGTTCAGCTTCAGGTGCACCCAGTCGACGGTGAAGTCGCGGCGACGCTCCTGCGCGCGCTTGATGAACTCGCCGCGCAGCCGGGCGCGGGTCGTCTGCGGCGGCACCGACTTCGCCTCGAACACCCGCAGGTCGTCGACCACCCGGGTGACGGCTCCCTTACGCTCGAGCAGGTAGTACAGCCCGCGCGGGCGGTGGATGTCGTGGTACGCCAGGTCGAGCTGGGCCACCCGGGGGCTGGCCAGGCCGAGGTTGTTCTGCTGGCGGTAGCGCTCGATCAGCCGGTACTTGATCACCCAGTCGATCTCCCGCTCGATCCCGGACAGGTCGCCGGACTCGATCGCCTTCAGGGTCCGCTCCCACAGCGACAACGCGCGCTCGACGGCCGGCGTCCCGAGCTCGCGGCGGTCGACGAAGTCGCGGGCCTTGTTCAGGTACTCCCCCTGGATGTCCAGGGCGCTGGCCTCGCGGCCGTTCGCCAGCCGGACCTCGCGGCGCCCGGTCATGTCGTGGCTGATCTCGCGGATCGCCCGGATCGGGTTGTCCAGGGTCAGGTCGCGCATCACGATGCCGGCCTCGATCATCCGCAGCACCAGGTCGGTGCTGGCCACCTTCAGCAGCATCGTGGTCTCGGACATGTTCGAGTCACCGACGATCACGTGCAGCCGGCGGAACCGCTCGGCGTCCGCGTGCGGCTCGTCGCGGGTGTTGATGATCGGCCGGGACCGCGTCGTCGCGCTGGAGACGCCTTCCCAGATGTGCTCGGCGCGCTGGCTCACGGAGTACACCGCGCCGCGCGGCGTCTGCAGCACCTTGCCGGCGCCGCAGATCAGCTGCCGGGTGACCAGGAACGGGATCAGCACGTCGGCGAGCTTGGCGAAGTCGCCGTGCCGGCTGACCAGGTAGTTCTCGTGGCAGCCGTAGGAGTTGCCGGCCGAGTCGGTGTTGTTCTTGAACAGGTAGACGTCGCCGAAGATGCCCTCGTCGTGCAGCCGCTTCTGCGCGTCGACGAGCAGCCCTTCGAGGATCCGCTCGCCCGCCTTGTCATGTGCGATCAGGTCGGTGACCGAGTCGCACTCGCCGGTCGCGTACTCCGGATGGGAGCCCACGTCGAGGTAGAGCCGGGCCCCGTTGCGGAGGAAGACGTTGCTGCTCCGCCCCCAGGACACGACGCGCCGAAACAGGTACCGCGCCACCTCATCGGGGGTCAGTCGGCGCTGACCGCGAAAAGTGCAGGTGACGCCGTACTCGTTCTCCAGACCGAAGATTCGCCGGTTCACATCACCCACCCTACGGCGCGCTTCCGACATCCGGGCCAGATAGCAGGCGCGCCGTCACCGCTTCGTTGTCCGGATCCGGCGCCGCAACATTTCTTCAACCCGTTGCATCGAGGTCGGAGGAGGTGGGGAACCCGGCCTCCTCAGCCAACGAAGGGGAACAGCATCACGAGGAGTCGAAGGACTGCCTGAGGCACGTCGAGCTAGCTCGGCGCGGCACTGCTCGCCGGTGCAGGTCCGGCCGTCAGAGGTCGACGAGGTCGAGGAGCTGACCCAGTTCCTTGCCCTCGAGCTCGCGGACCTCGCCGGTGTGCAGGTTGCCGCGGCGGACCGGGCCGATCGCAGTACGGGTGAGCCGCTTGACCGGGTGGCCGATCGCGTCGAACATCCGGCGGACGATCCGGTTGCGGCCCTCGTGCAGGGTGATCTGGACCAGCGTGCGGCCCTTGATGCTGGAGATCTCCCGGACGGTGTCGGCCTGCGCCGGTCCGTCCTCGAGGTCCACCCCGTCGAGCAGCTTCCGGAGGACGAACGGCTTCACGTTGCCGTCGACCTCGGCGACGTACGTTTTGGAGACCTCGTACGACGGGTGGGCCAGGCGGTGCGCGAACTCGCCGTGGTTCGTGAGCAGGAGCAGGCCCTCGGTATCGGTGTCGAGGCGTCCGATGTGGAAGAGCCGCTCGGGGCGGTCCTGGACGTAGTCGGCGACACACGGCCTGCCCTGCGGATCGGACATCGTCGTCACGACGCCGCGCGGCTTGTTCAGGACGAGGTAGACGTGCGCGGTGATCGGCGGGATCCGCTCGCCGTCGACCCGGATCACCGAGACCGCCGGGTCGACCCGGGTACCGAACTCGGTGACGACCTGGCCGTCGACCTCGACCCGGCGCTGCTCGATCAGGAGCTCGGCCGACCGCCTGCTGGCGATCCCCGCCTGCGCCAGCGCCTTCTGCAGCCGGATCCCGCCCTCACCGTCAGCCATCGCTTCTCTCAACCCGCTCGCTCGCCGTACCCGTACCGCCATCATCCGCCGCCACCCCAAAGGCACCGTCCTCGCCCACCTCGGGGATCTCCGCGAGATCAACGTCCTCGTCGACCTCCCCAACAGCCTCGAGCTCCTCCGCCGGCGCCAACTCCTCCTCCGCGGACTCGGCCTCCTCTTCGGGCTCCAGCTCCTCCTCCACGGGCTCAGATTCCTCCGCGGACTCGGAGTCGCCGCCGGACTCGACCTCGTCGGCCGGGTCGAGGTGCTCGGGGGTGTGTTCGAGGTCCAGGTCGGAGGGCTCGTCGGTGCTCAGATCGCCGTCGATGCCGGGATCGCTCTCCTCGTCCGCCTGGTCGCTCTCGTCACCCGCCATGTCCTCTGTGGTCAGCAGGACCTCGGGGTCGGCTGCCACCGCGCCGATGTCAGACGTCACCGCCTCGCCGTCATCCGGCGTCGCATCCGCCTCGGCCCCCGGTACGTCGACCACCGGCCCCGCGTCCGCAGCAGCAGCATCGTCCGCCGTATCGGCATCGTCCGCAGGACGAGCGTCAGCCGCGGTGGCGGCGTCGGAGGCGGGCTCGGGCACCAGCGGCTGCTGGGCGGGCGGCTCATCGGCCCCGTCGGAGGAAGCCGGCGGGGCTGCATCGGCGGCTGCTTGGGCGGCTAGTTCCTCTTCCATGTCGTCCATCTCCGGCAGGTACGGGGCGAGCTCCGGCAGGTCGTCCAGGCTCTGCATTCCCATGCGCTCCAGGAAGTACGAGGTCGTGCGGTACAGGATCGCCTGCGACTCGGTGTCCGCGCCAGCTTCCTCGACCAGACCGCGGCTGATCAGCGTCCGCATCACGCCGTCGACGTTCACACCCCGGATCGCGGAGACGCGCGCCCGGCTGACCGGCTGCTTGTACGCGACCACCGCGAGTGTCTCCAGCGCAGCCTGCGTGAGCCGCGCCTGCTGTCCGTCCAGCACAAACCGCTCCACGTACTGCGCGGCGTCCTCGCGCGTGTAGTACCGCCAGCCGCCGCCCACCTCGCGCAGGTCGAACCCACGCCCCTGCTCGGTGTACTCCTCCGACAGTCCGGTCAACGCCGCCGACACATCCGGCGTAGGCCGCCCGACGCTCCGAGCCAGCGTCAACACCGGCAACGGCTCATCCGTCACCATCAGAATCGCCTCGAGCGCCCGCCGCATGGTGTCGTCATCAATAACAACCTCATCCCCCACCGGCAACTCCGCCTGCCCAGGCGCGCCCTCGTCGCCGGCCACCTCGTCGCCGGAAGGTGCGTCGCCGGCGGCCTCCGAGGCAGGCTGCTCGGCGTCAGCGGAACCCTCGCTCGCCGGTTGGTCGTCGGCGGACGGTTCGGCGTCGCCTGCCGGGCTCTGGTCGACGGGGTGTTCGGTGGTGGTGACGGAGTCCAGGGCGTCGGCTGTGGTGGGGTCCGCCGGGGACTGCTGGTTGTCCTGGAGATCGGTCGGGGTCTGGTTCTTGGTCACTGCTCCACCGTCTCGTTGTCCGCCAGCTCGGGCCGGCCTGTTTCTTCCTGCGCCGCATCGGCGGGCTCCGGAGCTGGTTCCGGAGTTGGCTCGGTGAGTTCTTCGCCCGGCTCGAGGAAGTCGGTTTCGTCGGAGACGACCGGGGCCTCGCCTTCCTCGCCGTCGGGTTTGGGGACCTCGTCGAACTCGTCGCCGACCTCGATCTCGCCCTCGTCGGAACCGGTCCAGCGGATCGTCAGCTCAGCCAGCGGCGTCACCTGGTCGAACGCCACCGCCGCCTCGCGGAACAACTCCAGCAACGCGAGGAACCGGCAGACCGTCGTCGCCGTGTCCGGTGAGTCCGCGATCAGCGCGCGGAACGTCGTACTGCGTTGTCTGCGCAGACGGTCAACCATGACCAGCGCCTGCTCGCGAACGGTGACCGTCGGAGCGTGCAGGTGAGCGAGCGAAACCCCTTCCGGCACATTCGTCTTCGGCGCCAGAGCGCGAGCAGCCAGCGCGGCGAGCCCGGCCGGATCCACCCCGAGCAGCACCTCCGGCAGCAGATCCGCGAACCGCGGCTCCATCCCGACTGCGCGCGGGAACCGCTTGGCCTCCTCCGCCATCCGCCGCTGCATCAACGCGGCGATCTGCTTGAACGCGCGGTACTGCAGCAGCCGCGCGAACAGCAGGTCCCGAGCCTCGAGCAGCGCCAGATCCTCGGAGTCCTCGACGTCGCCCTGCGGCAGCAGCCGGGCCGCCTTCAGATCGAGCAGCGTCGCCGCGATCAGCAGGAACTCCGAGGTCTGGTCCAGGTCCCACTCCGACCCCAGCGCCTTGATGTGCGCGATGAAGTCGTCGGTCACCTGGGACAGCGCGATCTCGGTGATGTCCAGCTTGTGCTTGCTGATCAGTTGCAGCAGCAGGTCGAACGGGCCCTCGAAGTTGACCAGGTGAACGCTGAAGCCCTTGCTCTCGGTCGCCACCGGCGACTGCGGGTCAGCGGCGCCCGGCAGGTCGATCGGCAGATCCGAGGTGGGGGCATCGCTCATGGCGAGCTCACTCCGCGGCCCGGAGCCGCTGCACCAGGACGGAGTCCGGCCCGTGGTCGACGAAGTCGGCCAGCAGCACGTCGATCGCCTCGCGGACGATCCGGCCGCGGTCCGCGGTCAGGCCGTGCTCGGCCCGCAACGCGAGTCTCGTCTGTTCCAGTCCGAGCAGCTCTTCCTCCGTCACGTACACGGTGATCTTCGTGTCGTGGCGGATCCGTCCACTGGACTTGCGGTCCTCGACGACGGCCGTGCGCGACCGCCCGTTGGTACCGGGCCGGTCGGCGCTCAGAGCAGGTTTGCTCCGGGCCGATCCGTCAGTGGCTGTGCTTGTCTCGGGTCTGGTCTGCTTCGGTGCCGCACCCCCGAACAGCTCGCTGGCACCTGGCAGGCTCACCCGGCGGGACAACGCGCCAGCACCTCCTTGGCAAGGTCGCGGTACTGGGTAGCCGCTTGGGACGATGGCGCGTACGTCGTGATCGGCTCGCCGACGACCGTGGTCTCGGGGAACTTGACGGTACGCCGGATGACGGTGTGGAAGACGCGCTCGTCGAAGGCCTGGACGACCCGGTCGAGCACCTCCCGGGCGTGCGTGGTGCGCCCGTCGAACATGGTGCCGAGGATGCCGACGATCTCCAGCTTCGGGTTCAGCCGGTCCTGCACCTTGCCGATCGTGTCGGTCAGCATCGCCAGCCCGCGCAGCGCGAAGAACTCGCACTCCAGCGGTACGACGATGCCGTTCGACGCGGTCAGGGCGTTCACGGTCAGCAGGCCGAGCGACGGCGCGCAGTCGATCAGGATCACGTCGTACAGCGGGATGATCGGCTCCAGCACCCGCTGCAGCGTGTACTCGCGGGCGACCTCCTGGACCAGCTGGACCTCGGCCGCGGACAGGTCGATGTTGGCCGGCAGCAGGTCGAGGTTCTCGACCCGGGTCGCCTGGATCACCTCGGCGGGCGTGATGTCGCGCTGCATCAGCAGGTTGTAGACCGACAGCTCGAGGTCGTGCGGCTGCACCCCCAGGCCGATCGAGGCCGAACCCTGGGGGTCGAAGTCGATCAGCAGCACCTTGCGCCCGGTCTCGGCGATCGCGGCGCCCAGGTTGATGGTCGTCGTGGTCTTGCCGACGCCACCCTTCTGGTTGCACATGGCGATCACCTGCGCCGGCCCACGACGGGTGGGCGGCTTCACCTCCGGCAGATCGGGAAGCGGCCGTCCGGTCGGCCCGATCTTGTTCCTCGGGCCGTGCGGGTCATTCACAGGCGAAAGGTCCTCCGCGGTCAGCTTGGCCGTCGGCCTCGGCATCTCCGCATAGTTGCTGGGTGGGGTGACGGCCCGTGCTGGTGCGGGGGCAGTCGGGGGCGTGGCGGGCGCCGTTTCAGGTGTCGACGACATCGGTTCCGTCGACGACGACAGGTGCTGGGTGCCCGGGAATGTCGACTCGTTCATGACTCGTCAAACCTTTCAACCGATACGGGCGATCCCAGCGACTGTAAGCGTGCATTCAAGCACTCTCAACCAGCCACTCCGCAGCGGGGTCGGGTGGTTTGTGGTCGGCGTTCCGGACGGGGCCGATCACCCCGCCGGAGTGACCGACCGTGACGGAATGATCGCACACAGCACCCATACCGCGCTCCGCGGGGTCCGGCGTGCCGGCCAAGGAGAACCAGGCCTCAGTGATCCTCCAGCCAGTCGAGCACCAGCGGAAGGAACACCCCGGGAGCTTGGTGGTGCACGTCATGGCCGACGGCCGGCATCTCGACGAACCGGCCCCGCGGGATCGCCTCAGCAAGCTCCCGGACCACCTGCGCGGGGCAGTACGGGTCGTCGGCGCCTGCCACCAGCAGCGCGGGACAGCTGATCCCGGCTGCCTGTGAGCGGCTGATGTCGCCGCCGGACTCGACGATCGTCCGCAAGGCTCCAGCCCAGCTCTTCGCCATCGCCCGGGCGTTCTCGGGGCCGTACGCCTCCGCAAGGTATGCAGCCAACGGCAGCAGCAGCGGAGTCGGCTCGTCCAGCAGGCGCTCCAGCGGACCGAAGCCGCCGGCCGGCGCGACCACCTGGCCGGCGACTCCCCAGGTGACCACGGACAGAGCGCGGCCGGGCGCAAGGGCAGCCATCAGCAAAGCCGTCTCACCCCCGTCACTGAAGCCGACCAGGTGGGCCGACCCGATGCCTAGGTGGTCGAGCAAGGCCAGGAACGTGCGAGCGTCGTCGACGTAGAAGTCGGCCGTGTAAGAACGGGGCTGAGGCTGCGAACGACCGCAGCCCGGCAGGTCCACGGCGATCACCCGGAAGCCGGCCGCGAGCTCGCCGCGCAGACGATCCAGGTCGGTAATGCTCCCCGCCCACCCGGGCAGCAGCAGGACGGCGTCGCCTTGGCCGTGGTCCTCGTAATAGAGGCCCTGGAGAAAGGGCATACCTCAGACCATCGCAGGCTCGGTACGCCGGGCGCGTTCGACGAGCCGGTCGTAGCTGGAGAACCACCCCAGGAGCACAGTAGCTAGCCGGACAGCGCCCGCGGGTGAGAAGTCGCGTAGACCTCGCGGAGTTTGTCGACCGTCACCAAGGTGTAGACCTGGGTCGTCGTGACGGAGGCGTGGCCGAGGAGTTCCTGGACCACGCGGACGTCGGCGCCGCCGTCCAGCAGGTGAGTGGCGAACGAGTGGCGCAACGTGTGCGGCGAGATCTCCTTGGCGACTCCCGCACGCTCGGCGGCGCGTCGCAGTATGGTCCAGGCGCTCTGGCGCGACAGGCGTCCGCCGCGAGCATTGAGGAAGAGGGCCGGAGTACCGCGTCCCCGGCCGACGAGGTCGGGACGGCCCCGCACCTGGTACGCCGAGAGCGCGTCGCGTGCGTAGGAACCGACGGGCACGACTCGTTCCTTGCTGCCCTTACCGCGGAGCAGGACCGTCCCCGTCTCGAGGTCGACCTCGTCCACGTCCAGCCCGACTGCCTCGGAGATCCGCGCGCCCGTGCCGTAGAGGAACTCCAGCAGCGCGGCATCCCGGGTCGCCAGGACTGCGGGCTCCGCCTCGGCGCCGGCGGCCGCCGACAGAATCCGGGTCACCTCGTCCACGGAAAGGGCCTTCGGCAAGCGTTGCGGCGGCGCGGGTGGTTTCACCGCGGCCGCGGGATCGACCGCCGTCAGGCCTTCGCGGAGCAGGAACTTGTGGAACCCGCGGACCGCGACCACCGTGCGTCCCGCGCTCGACGCGGTCAGTGGCGGGTGGTCCGGATCCCCTTCGCGCAGGCGCATCAGGAAGTCGCTGACGACGGCCTCGGAGATCCGGCCGAGGCTGTGGATGTCCGCCTCGGCCAGGAAGGCGTCGTACCGGCGCAGGTCGCGGCGGTACGACGCCAGGGTGTTGGCGGCCAGCCCTCGCTCGACCGTGAGGTGGTCGAGGTACGAGCTGACCGCCCGGGTGATCTCGGCGCTCAGACCAGTACCTCGTCGAGCTTCAACTGCTGCAGGTCGTGCGCGTCCGCGACCGGGCCGTAGGTGATGTGGCCGTCGTGCGTGTTCAGGCCGAGCGCAAGACTGTGGTCCTGCTTCATCGCCTCACGCCAGCCCAGGTTCGCCAGCTCCACGGCGTACGGCAGGGTCACGTTGGTGAGCGCGTACGTCGAGGTGTTCGGCACCGCGCCCGGCATGTTCGCGACGCAGTAGAACAGCGAGTTGTGCACCCGGTACACCGGGTCGGCGTGGGTGGTCGGACGCGAGTCCTCGAAGCAGCCGCCCTGGTCGATCGCGATGTCGACGAGCACGCTGCCCGGCCTCATCCGCGAGACCAGCTCGTTGCTGACCAGCTTCGGGGCCTTCGCCCCGGTGACCAGGACCGCACCGATCACCAGATCGGCCTCGAGCACCGCGCGCTCGATCTCGAAGGCGTTCGACGCGACCGTGCGCAGGTGTCCCTGGTAGGTCCGGTCGGCGTCGCGGAGGCGGGCGATGTTGCGGTCGAACAGCTGCACCTCGGCCTGCATGCCGAGCGCGATCGCCGCGGCGTTCATGCCCGCCACGCCGGCGCCGAGCACGACCACCCGGGCCGCGTGCACGCCGGAGACGCCGCCCATCAGAACGCCGCGGCCGCCGCCGTTGGCCATCAGGTGGTAGGAGCCGGCCTGCGGAGCCAGCCGGCCCGCGACCTCGCTCATCGGGGCGAGCAACGGCAGCGAACCGTCCGGCAGCTGCACCGTCTCGTAGGCGATTGCGGTGATGCCGGACTTGAGCAGCGCGGCCGTGCAGTCCCGACTGGCGGCCAGGTGCAGGTAGGTGAACAGCACTTGCTCCTTGCGCATCCGGTGGTACTCCTCCTCCACCGGCTCCTTGACCTTCAGCACCAGCTCGGCGTCGGCCCAGACTTCGTCGGCCGTGGGGAGAATGCGGGCGCCCGCGGCGACGAACTCGTCATCAGGGAGCAGCGAGCCCGCGCCGGCCCCTTGCTCGATCAGAACCTCGTGCCCGTTGCGCACGAACTCGTGCACCCCGGCCGGGGTGATGGCCACCCGGTACTCGTGGTTCTTGACTTCCTTCGGAACTCCGACCTTCACAACTTGCCCTTCTTCCGTTTCCAGGTGACGACCCGGACCGGTTGCGTCCGAGTCGCCGGCGGCTCACGTCGTTGTGGTCCGCGGCCCGGGCGTTTCGAGGGGTTGGGAACGCCTGGTCGCTGCTGAGTGTAAGCCCGCCAGGTTCATACCACCCGAGTGGATGGTCTTGTCCGGTCCCGACACTCGGAACCGTCCCCTGCGGTACGGTTACACTGTTCGTACGACGCCGTGGCGCCCCGTGAGGTTGGCTCCGCGAAGGCTTGCCCGGCTCGTTCTCCGCATTCTTAGCGCAATCTTTTCCTCCGCCTTCACGCAATCTTTTCGTTCGCGCGATCGGGCACACTTCTGCGCAGCTCGCGCCCTACTCCCAGCTTGCCTGCAGCCCTCAAAAACCGTCGTGAAAGGTTGAGCAATGAACGAGATCGCCCTCCCCGGAGGCAACGTCGGCGGCGCTGTTCGCGTGGGCGACACGGTGCGCCGCGCGACCGGACCGTGGACCCCGGCCGTGCACGGGCTGCTGAACCACCTGGCCGCCGAGGGCCTGCCCGGCGTACCGCGGGTGCTCGGGTTCGACGACCGGGGCCGGGAGATCCTCGACTACCTGCCGGGCGAGGTGTACGGGCCGGAAGTGCCGGACGACGTGCTCGTCGACGCGATGCGCTGGCTGCGCCGGTACCACCAGGTCGTCGCGGCGTACCGGCCGACGGGTCACCTGGTCTGGCGGACCAGCCAGGGTGAGCTCGGACCGGACGAGATCATCTGCATGCACGACTTCGGCTACTACAACTGGATCGGCACCGACGCCGGGTTCAGCGGGGTGATCGACTGGGACATGGCCGGGCCGGGAGCCCCGCTCGACGACATCGCCTTCACCGCATGGAACACAGCCCCGCTCGCGATGCCCGGCGACCCGGCGTACCAGGCGCGGCGGGTGACGCTGATGGCCGAGGCGTACGACGGCGGCATCACGCCGCTGCAGATCCTCGAAGGCGCGCCGCTGCGGGCACTGCGGTCGGCCCGGGTGATCCGCGCCGGCCAGGAGGCGGGCGATCCCGGCATGCTCAACCTCGCCACGGTCGGCGAACCACAGAACAGCATCACCCGCTCAGCCGACCTCCAACACCGCATCCCGGAGATCGCCGCCCAGCTCTGACCGTCCAGCCCTCACTAGTTGTCTCCGCAACGATCGTTGACGGCACGGCATGGACGTCAGCGATGCTTGCTCCTGTCGCCCGTCCCGGCCGCCCCGGCAGGAATGGGAGGCACTCCGCCCGCAGTTGCCGTTGGTGAGTGGAATCGAGGAGAGGAGTACGACGTGGTGGTCGATCTGGGACGGTTCGGTGTCTGGCACCAGGCGCACAAATGGGGTCCCGAGCTCGCCGCGGGGGTCGAGCAGGCCGGGTACGGCGCGATCTGGCTGGGCGCCTCCCCGACGGCTGACCTGCGCGATGCCGAGGTGCTGCTCGCGTCGACGAACTCGGCCGTGGTCGGCACGAGCATCGTGAACATGTGGAAGGACGACGCGACCGCCGTGGCCGAGTCGTACCACCGGCTGGAGTCGGAGCACCCCGGGCGGTTCGTGCTCGGCGTCGGCATCGGGCACCCCGAACGCGACCGCGAGTACAAGTCGCCGTACGAGACGATCGTCGACTACCTGGACGTGCTCGACGAGGCGAAGGTCCCGGCCGGCCGGCGGATGCTGGCGGCGCTCGGCCCGCGGGTGCTGAAGTTGTCGGCCGCCCGGACGGCCGGCGCGTTGCCTTACCTGACCACTCCGGAGCACACGCGACAGGCGCGGGAGACGCTGGGTTCAGGTGTGCTGCTCGCGCCGGAGCAGAAGGTGGTACTCGAGACCGACGACGAGATGGCCCGGTCGGTGGCGCGCGACTACCTCGCGTCGTACCTGCAGCTGAGCAACTACACGAGCAACCTGAAGCGCCTCGGGTACAGCGACCATGACATCGCGGACGGCGGTAGCGACGACCTGGTCGACGCGCTCGTGCTGCACGGCACCGCCGTCGAGATCGCCGAGGGCCTGAACGCGCACCTCGAGGCCGGCGCCGACCAGGTCGTCATCCAGCAACTCGGCAAGGAAGGGCCGGATCTCCTGCCCGGCTACGAAGCTCTCGCCACGGTGCTCCTCTAGCGCAGGGTGAAGTCTGCGAAGTCGAAGCCGGGCGAGACGATGCAGGAGACCAGCACCGGCTGATCACCGGCTGGTCGCGCCGCCTGCCAAGCACCCGCCGGTACTACGGCCTGCGGGTGCTGGCCGGCTTCGACGTCCGGGCCGAGGGTGATCGGTTCGGCCTCGCCCGGGTCGTCGCCGGTGCCGCCGAGGTCGAGCGTCAGCGGACCGCCCGAGTGCCACAGCCAGATCTCGGCCGAGCGCACCCGGTGCCAGCGCGACTCCTCCCCCGGCTCCAGCAGGAAGTAGATCGCCGTCGCGCTCGCCCGCGGTCCGTCGTACCCCTCCGGCTGGAAGCTGACCGGCGACCGCCAGGTCTCGCGGAACCAGCCGCCCTCGGGATGCGGCGCCAGGTCCAGGACCTGTGCCAGCTTCGGTCGTTCCAACTCGCCTGCCGGGTCACTCATGCCACAAACGGTAATGGCCGTGACAGCGGCCGATCGCGTTGGGCAGAGTTCGTGCATGAGCGAAACCGAGAGGCCGTCCGACTACCACCGCAGACTCCCGTACGGCGAACGCGTGTCAGCCGAGCCTCTGCTGGGCGGGCCGTTCTTCCCTTTCGAGGGCGACCTGCAGGTGGTCCCGCTGGACGAACCGGTCCTCCCCGAACCACCGCGTGCCGGTGAGCCCGGCGGCAAACCGTGCTTCACCTGCACCAACCCCGAGCTGGACGCGATCTGGGGCGACGACCAGTGGCGGCTGAAGTCCGGCTTCCAGCAGAACGGCCTGCCGATGGTGGCCCTGTTGGTCCCCCGCGAGCACTACCGGCTGGACAACCTCCCGCCCGAGCTGACGGCCACGCTCGGACCGATGATCCAGCGCGTCGCCGGCGCGATCCGCCAGATCGAGGGCGTCGGCCGCACCCACTTCAACCGCTGGGGCGACGGCAGCGAACACTTCCACGTCTGGTTCCTCGCCCGCCCCCTCGGCATGATGCAACTCCGCGGCGCCATGATCGCCGCCTGGGACGACCTCCTCCCACCCGTCCCAACCGAAGAGTTCCAAGCCAACGCCCGCACAGTCGCCACCGCGCTTTCAGAACAAGGCGGTGTCGCGCTCGGCCTCGGGAAGTGATCGATCCACCGCCGTTACAGTCGGTGGATGATCAACGGAGCGCACGTCATCATCTACAGCCGGGATGCCGAGGCGGACCGGGCGTTCTTCCGCGACGTGCTGGGCTATCCGCACGTCGACGCCGGCCGCGGCTGGCTGACCTTCAAGCTTCCGCCGGCGGAGGTTGCGGTGCATCCGGTGGGCGAGCGGGAGTCGCACGAGCTGTTCCTGATGTGCGACGACCTGGAGCAGACCGTCGCCGACCTGACCTCGCGTGGCGTCGAGTTCGTCAGCTCGCCCGAGGATCAGGGGTGGGGCATCCTCACGTCGATCCGTCTTCCCGGCGGGGGCGAGCTCGGGCTCTACCAGCCGCGGCACCAGACGGCGTACGACCTCTGACGCACTGACCTCGACCGTCGCCTTGCGAGATCGGCCGATTGCGGATCGTGGCCAAATCCTTGACCGGACTCGGTGCTGTCGGCTATCTAGCACCACCAACATCCTGATCGCCCGCGCCCTGGGCCACTAGCTCTATCGAGAATCGCCTGTACTCCGCTGCACGGGTACAGGCGGTTTCTCGTGATGGGACCGCGGGACGGTAGTTTCTGGGCGGTGGAGGCGTTTGCGGGGCGGTACCAGCTGATCGACCTGGTCGGCACCGGTGGCATGGGCTCGGTCTGGCGCGCCTGGGATCTGCGGCGGAAGGCGTACGTCGCCGCCAAGGTCCTCGGGCAGCACGACGCGGCGACGTTGCTGCGGTTCGTGCGGGAGCAGTCGCTGCGGATCGACCATCCGCACGTGGTCGCGCCGCACGGGTGGGCCGCGGACGACGACAAGGTCGTCTTCGCGATGGACCTCGTGCGCGGCGGCTCCGTCGCCACCCTGCTCGGCGACCACGGTCCGCTGCCCGAGTCGTACGTCGCGGTCCTGCTCGACCAGGTCCTGCACGGACTGTCCGCGGTACACGCCGCCGGCATCGTGCACCGCGACCTCAAGCCGGCCAACCTGTTGCTCGACGCCACTGGTACCGGGCGGCCGCACCTCCGCCTGTCCGACTTCGGCGTCGCCGGCCTGCTCGACGAGCCACGCATGACCCGTCACAGCACGGTCCTCGGCACCCCCGGCTACATCGCCCCCGAACAACTCGCCGGCGCCGACCCGGACCCCCGCCAGGACCTCTACACCGTCGGCGCCGTCGCCGCCGAACTCCTCACCGGAGTACGCCCGGACCTCAACGGCGCCCTGCCCACCGGCGAAGGCGACTTGTGGGATCTCATCCGCACCCTCACCGACCCCTCACCCACGGCCCGCCCGACCTCCGCCGCCGAAGCCGGCCGCCTCCTCGCCCAAACCATCCTCGTCCCACCCCCAGGTGCCGCCCCCTGGGCCCACCACCCCGATCCCCCCGAAGCCTTCGACCAACTCCCGCCCCTCCCACCCACCTGGACCCCTACCGGTCCAACTGCACGTCCCTCGCGATCGTCACCTCCATCGCGGCCGTCGTCCCCACAGCCACTAGCCGTCTCATCCACCGCCCTGGCGACCGCAACTATCAGCAGCCCCAGCTCCAGCCGAAGCAAGCCCCTCCTCTGGACCGCGGTCGGCAGCCTCACCGGCGCCGTGGCCCTTCTCGCCACCGCCACCTGGCTCTTCTTGCGCTGACCTGACAACAGCAGAGCCCGGACCGCTCGAGGCGATCCGGGCTCTTACTCAGCGCGGGGCTGGGCCTTGCTGCGGGTTCTGCGGTGGCCCCTGGTTCGGATAGTTGGGCTGGTTGGGGTGGTTCGGCTGGTTGGGGTGCTGTTGCCAGCCGGACGGCTGCGGGTAGGGACCAGGCTGCGGGTAGGAGGCGGGGTGGGCAGTCGCGACCGCGTTCTTGTTCCGAAGGCGGAGGACCGCCCAGGCGCCGAGCAGGGCCAAGAGGACGCCACCGCCGCCAAGACCGGCGATCAGGCCGACGGGAGTGCCGTCATCGGAGGAACTGCTGCCGCTGTCCTGAACCGGACCGCCCGCCTCGGTCTTGTCCCCAGAGGGCTTGTCGGACGGCTCGTCGGTCGGAGTCGCACTCGGGGTCACCGAGTCTCCCGAGACCGGCATCGCGCCGTCGACGTACTCCGGCTTGCCGGCGCCGGCCGTCCCCTGCAGTCCGACGGTCAGCGTCATCGGCATGGCGAAGGGCTGCGGCGCCTGCGTCTTCTTGCTGAGCGAGACCAGCACGTAGTACTCACCAGGCTGCGACGTCCCCGTGTTGTAGCTGTTGGCGCCGGTGCGGTTGAGGTAGCGGATCTCCTTGCTGACGACTCCGTGGACCGTGCCCCTGCTGGTCAGTGCGACCTTCTTGTACGCGCCGCCGGGCGCGCCCTTCGCGAACGTCGCGTACACCTCGTCACCGGTCGGCGAGATCAGGTTGACGTCGAGGTACCGAATGCCGTCGAACGCCTTCCCCATGGCCGCCCCCAGCTGCGGGACGCTGACCTGGGCCTGCAGTCGCTGGCCCCAGTCGACCTTCACCTTGTAGAGCTGCACCTCGCCAGGCATCAGGGTCGTCTTGTAGCTGCCCGGGCTCAGCAGTGGCGCGTCGGGAAAGCTCGAACCAGGCACGATCTCGCGAGGCGTCGAACCCGGCATCGACTTCCAGGTCGGCTCCTCGGCCTCGTCCGGCAGACCGGTCGTGGTGCTGACCGGCGGCTCCTCGTCGATCCGCAGCTCGAACGGTGTGGCCACCAGCTGCTTGTCGCCATGGGACACGGTCAGCACGAGCTGGTCCGCCGTGGCGCACTCGTCCTGCGTCTCCTTCCAGCTCGAAGCCACCCCGGTCGCGAGCCCCTCGTCACTGCCGTAGTTGTGCGGATAGCTCCAGCCACAGTCGTCGCCCTCGATCGTCGAGAGCTGGGTCTTGGACTCGACCACATCGCTACCGCCGGCAGGATTCCGGAAGCTGACACCGGCCCGCAGGGTCGAGCCGGCGATCGTCCGCTTGACCAGGTAGTACTTCGCGACCTTCTCGGCGCCGAACTTGTCGGAGTAGAGGCCCGGGGCAAGCACCGGGGCACCCTCCTGCTGCGGCCCGCCCTCGACCGGAGTACCGGAGAGGCGGAAGGGGCGGAAGGCGCGGGTGGACAGGCGGTCCAGGCCGGCTTCGAGGTCGATCGTGGAGTCGGCGTCGTAGTAGTCGCCGCGGCCCTCCCGGGCCACGCACTGCAACTGGCTGCGAGCCTTGGCGCCGACCCGGAAGCCGACGACGTCGATCTTCAGGTCGATGCCCTGCTTGGCGATCGACCGGGCCACCTCGCAGGGCTCCGGCGCGCAGGTCGCCTCACCGTCGGAGACCAGCACGATGGTGCGCTGGCCGCTCGGACCGAGATCCTTGGCGGCCTGCTGCAGGGAGTATCCGATCGGAGTCTCGCCGTACGGCTTGTACTTCGCGATCGCCGACAGCAACTGCGGGCGGTTGCCGGTGCCGATCGGCACGGTCAACTGGGTGTCCGTGCAGGCGCCGGGCTGGCTGCGCTTGAACACGGTCGCGCCGTAGACCCGGAGACCGACCTGGGCGCCTTCCGGGAGCTTGTTCACCACGCGGGTGAGCGCAGTACGGGCCGCAACGATCTTGGTCTGGCCGTCACCGGCCGGCTCCTTCATCGACCCGGACGAGTCCAGCACCATCACCAGCTTGCCGTTGTCCCCCGGCTCGGGATCGGCCTGCGCAGGCGCGATCGACAGACCGGCCAGCAGCACGGCGGCGATCAGAGTCAGGGCCGCGGGGCGGCGGTACCCCTGCGTTCGGATCATCATTTCCTCCAGTGGATTCGCTATCGCAACCTTTGCAGTTTGCTATCGCGAATGTCAAGCAGGTTCGGAACTGGAATTTGCGGTTCGCAGCTGCGAAGATGATCGAGCGGGCGCCGAGGGGGAGCCTGCCACAAGGAGGGTGGCAACCGTGGACCAGACCGAGCACAACCTGCAGCAGCAAACCGAGCTGTACGGCGAGCCGCTGGGGGTCCTGATGCGGCGGATCGGCGGCACCCTGGGGCTGACCCAGGCCCGGCTCGCTGAGGCGATCGGCCTGTCCGCGCCGATGCTGTCGCAACTGATGAGCGCGCAGCGCGTGAAGATCGGCAACCCCGCTGTCGTGCAGCGTCTGCACTCGCTCGACGAACTGGTCGCCCGGGTGGTCGAGGACGGCCTCGAGGATCTCCAGATCGCCGCCGAGCTCGACGAGATCCGCGGCAGCACCGGCGCCTTCACCAAGTCGGTGCCGACGGCAAGCATCGCGCGGCCGGCCGCGCGCACCGTGGTACGGGAGATCCAGGATCTGTTCCGGTCGGTCGCGTCGGCGGACGAGATCCAGCGGGCCGCGAACCTGATCGTTGCCGACTCCCCCGGTCTGGCCGAGCTGCTGCTCGCTTACGGTGCGGGACGGACCGACGACGCCGTGGCACATTACGAACGCCACCACTGAACCGGGCGTGATCTGAAGCACACAAGGGCATTCGGGCTCTTATATACCACGCTCCGAGTGGACATTGCGGTCTCGTCTCATCCCGCGTGACGGCGGAATGAGCCGCCGTACGACGGCGTTAGCGTCCTCGGGTGGGTCAACCCCACAGCCCCGACATCCCCTGTTCTGAAGGAGACACCCGTGCGCGCCATCAGCGCCTTCCGCCGGTTCGCCGCTCTCGGTACGGCCGTCACCCTGGCTGTCGCGCTCGCGGCCTGCGGCAGCGACGACAAGTCCGCTGCCTCGGGACCCGACCTGGGCCTGATGCAGTCCGGCACCCTGCGGATCGGCACGCTCACCGACGCGCCGCCGAACGTCTACGTCAAGGACGGCAAGTTTACCGGCTTCGACAACGACCTGATCACGGCGGTCGCGGCGAAGCTGAACCTCAAACCGGAGTTCGTCGGCACCGACTTCTCCGCCCTGCTCGCGCAGGTGAACGGGGGTCAGTACGACCTCGGCAGCTCCTCCATCACGGTCACCGAGGCGCGCAAGAAGACCGTTGCGTTCAGCAACGGCTACGACTTCGGCTACCTCGGCCTGAACACCACCAAGACCTCCGGCATCACCTCGTTCGACCAGCTGAACGGCAAGCGGGTCGTCGTGGTGCAGGGCACCGTGCAGGACGACTACGCCACCCAGAAGAACCTCGACCCGGTGCGGGTGCCGAACTACAACGCCGCGCTCGGCCAGCTCAAGGCCGGTACCGCGGATGCTTGGGTCTCGCCCGCCGAGATCGGCGAGAAGATGGCCAAGGAGCAGGGCGGCGGCACGGTGATCCTGGCCGCGAAGGAGCTCAGCGACGCACCGATGGCCTTCGCGGTGGCCAAGAGCAACGACAAGCTCCGCGAGGCCGTGAACAAGGCGCTCGACGAGGTGATCGCCGACGGCACCTGGACCAAGTTGGTCGAGCAGTACTACCCGGGCCGCGCGGTACCGCCGAACTTCAAGCCCGGTAGCGGCTCCGTCAAGTTCACCACCCCGACTGCCCCGGCCACTCCCGCGGCTGGCTGATGGACATCTGGTCCACCCTCTCGGACACCTTTCTCGACTGGGAGTCGATGAAGGCGGTCCTGCCGGAGATGTTCAAGGTGGGACTGGTCAACACCCTCATCCTCGCCGCCGCCTCGGTCGTGCTGGGCACTGTGCTCGGCATGGTCGTGGCGGTGATGGGGCTGTCCCGCCGCCGCTGGCTGCGCTGGCCGGCGAAGATCTATACCGACATCTTCCGCGGCCTGCCGGCGATCCTGACGATTCTCCTGATCGGCCAGGGACTGTCGCCGATCACCCGGCACTGGTGGGGTCCGGACCCTTACCCGCTGGGCATCCTGGCACTGTCCCTGATCGCGGCCGCCTACATCGGCGAGATCTTCCGCTCCGGCATCCAGAGCGTGGAGAACGGCCAGTTGGAGGCCGCGCGGGCGCTCGGCTTCACCTACACCTCCGGCATGTGGCTGGTCGTCATCCCACAGGGTGTACGGCGAGTCCTGCCCGCGCTGGTGAACCAGTTCATCGCGCTGGTGAAGGACTCGAGCCTGGTCTACTTCCTCGGGCTGCTCGCCAGCCAGCGGGAGCTGTTCCGGATCGGCCAGGACGCGGCGGCGACGAACGGCAACCTCTCGCCGTTGCTGCTGGCCGGGATCTTCTACCTGATCATCACGGTGCCGCTGACGCACCTGGTCAACTACTTCGACAAGCGGCTCCGCGAGGGCCGTCCCACCGCCGAACTCGAGGTCGAGGAGCTCGTCCATGCCGACCATCGCTGACACCGCGCCCGCCGACACCACCTTCCGGGCGGCCAGCCTGGAGCTGTCCGGGATCGAGCTCGCCTTCGGGACCAACAAGGTACTGCGGGGCGTGGACCTCGTCGTACCGGCGGGGAGGACGGCATGCGTGATCGGGCCGTCCGGGTCCGGCAAGTCGACGTTGCTTCGCGCCACCAATCGGCTCCTCGAACCCGACGCGGGTGACATCCGGCTCGGTGGCGAGTCGGTACTGCGGAGCAACCCGGACGAGCTGCGCCGGCGGATCGGGATGGTGTTCCAGCACTTCAACCTGTTCCCGCACAAGACAGTGCTCGAGAACATCACGCTGCCGCTGCGCAAGATCAAGAAGCTCACTCCCGAGGGTGCGGTCGAGGCGGCCCGGATCCAGCTCGAGCTGGTCGGACTCCGGGAGAAGGAGTCGGCGCGGCCGGGCAACCTCTCCGGGGGCCAGCAGCAACGGGTCGCGATCGCCCGGGCGCTGGCGATGAAGCCCGAGGTGATGCTGTTCGACGAGGCCACCTCGGCGCTCGACCCCGAACTGGTGAAGGGAGTGCTCGGCCTGATGGCCGATCTCGCCTCCGCCGGGATGACGATGATCGTGGTCACCCACGAGATGGGCTTCGCCCGGCAGGTCGCCGACCAGGTTGCCTTCATGGACCGCGGTGTGGTCGTCGAGGCTGGCGTCCCGGAGAAGCTGTTCACCGCCGCCGAGTCCCCACGGCTCCAGCAGTTCCTCTCCCAGGTGTTGTAGCCCTCGGAGCTTCGGGGATACCGGGCCTGTCCGGTATCCGAAGTTGTTGACGCGGCAGCGGCGCGCTCTCTGGCGTTCGGCGTACCTCGCGCGGATCGTGGGAGGCAGTGAGGTCACCTACGTCCGGGGGCACGCATGGTTCGTCGTTCGCCTGCCCGGGGCCGCCGGTCCGCCCGCCCACTCACCCGGCCGACCGTCCGCCCGACGGTCGCCACCACCGTTCTCGGCTTGATCGCGCTGCTGGGGATCTCCGCGTCCTGCACACCCCAGACCACGGTCAGCCCGGCGCATGCCGCACCCCAGGCGGCGCCGACGAAGTACGTGCTGCTCACCTTCGATGACGGGCCTGATGCGAAGTACACCCCGCAGATCCTCGAGATCCTCAAGTCGTACGACGCCAAGGCCACCTTCTTCGAAGTCGGCCAGAACGTGGTGAAGCACCCCGACCTGACGAAGCAGATCCACGAGCAGGGCCACAGCGTGCAGAACCACACCTGGTCGCACGCGGACCTGCGCAAACTCTCCTCGGCAAGCCTCAGGAACCAGGTGGCGAAGACCGACCAGGCGATCCGCGCCCAAACCGGCTACACCCCGCGCTGCCTGCGACCTCCGTACGGCGGGGTGAACAAGGTCGTCACCCAACGCACCGACAGCCTCGACAAGGTGATCCGCCTGTGGACCGTCGACTCGCACGACTGGGAACGACCCGGTACGTCGGTGATCGTGAAGCGGGTGCTCACCGGAGTGAAGGACGGCTCGATAGTCCTGATGCACGACGGCGGCGGCAACCGCAGCCAGACCGTCGCCGCGCTACCGAGCATCCTCAAGACCTTGCAGGCGAAGGGCTACGGCTTCGCCGCCACCTGGTGCCGCTAGGCGCTCGGCATCCCATCCCGCGCTGGCTGATTACTGATCGTCAGGTATATCCGTTCTCGGTAGCCCTCGCCTGTGACGTTTCCCTTTGTGGATAAGGGGATCTGACGCTCTGACGGTTTGCGTCCGGACTGATACGGACGGTAGTATCGAACACATGTTCGCCCGTGATGTGCCGCCTGACGTGGCCGCGTTGAGTGCGGCCGAGACGCTCGCCTCGGCCGCGCGGCTGCACGCGCAACGCAACCGCGCCGACGTCGAGCTGCTCGAACTGGCCCTGCACTTCGCCGACCTGCACCCCGACCCCGCCACCGTGCCCGGCCACCACCGGGTCCCCGGCGGAGAACGCGGCGTCGTCTACGGCGGACCGGGCTGCCCGGCGGTCGCGGAGTTCGCCGTGGCCGAGTTCGGCGCCGTCATCGGCCGCTCCACCGGCTCCGCCGCCGCCTACCTCGGCCAGGCCCTCGCGCTGCGCCACCGGCTGCCCCGGATCTGGGCCCAGGTCCGCTCCGAGCACGCCACCGCCTGGAAAGCCTGCACCATCGCCACCGCCTGCCTCACCCTGTCCGAACAGGCCGCCGCGATCGTCGACGCCGAACTCGCCGGCATCGTCGACACCGTCACCCCGCACCGGATCGCCAACATCGTCCGCGCCGCGCTGTGGCGAGCCGACCCCGACGCCGCCCAGGCCGCCGCCGAGGCCCGAGCCAGACAACGCGGCGTCTGGCCCGGCCGCACCGACGAACACGGCACCACCACCTTGTACGTCAAGGCCGCCACCGGCGACATCATCCGCCTCCACACCACCCTCACCCAGCTCGCCGACGCCCTCGCCGACCTCGGCGACACCGACCCCCTCGACCAACGCCGCGCCAAAGCCATCGGCATCCTCACCGACCCAGAACTAGCCCGCGAACTCCTCACCGTCACCCAGCACCTCACCAACACCCCCACCCCGGCCCGGCCTCAGCCACAGGCATCGGCCGTACCGCGCCCACAGGCACCGCCACCGCCGCCCTGTGACCAGACCCCGCCAGGCGACTCTCAGCCTGTCAGCACGCCCCAGGCCGAGCAGACGGCCACAGCCGAGCAGGCGGCCACAGCCGAGCAGGCGGCCACAGCCGAGCAGGCACCACCTCTCGAGGACCAACCGCACGTGGATGACCGGTGCGAGCCCCGCCTCGACGCTGAGCCCGGCCCGGACGACGAAGCCGACCGCGACGCACCCCACCCCAGCGAGCCGGCATCCGACGAACTGTCCGAACCACTCTCGGCACCCGACCACAACAACACCAACAGCGGCGACAGCGGCGACAGCGGCGACAGCGAGAGCAACAGCCGTCACACCAACCCGGCCGAACCAACCACCGACGCCGGGATGGACGCCGCCGCGCGCCGCGAACTCGCCCGGAAACTAGCCGCCATCAAACAAGGCGCCCACAGCAACCACCCCACCAGCGGCGCCGGCACCACCGACAACCGCACCACCGACGGCCACACCGGCGGCGCCGGCACCACCGACAACCGCACCGAACGCGGGCGCAAGCACGCCCGGACCACGACGCTCTACGTGCACATCACCGACCAGACCCTGCTCGCCGACGGCGGCATCACCCGCGTCGAACGCTTCGGCCCCGTCTACGCCGCCCGCCTCGAAGAACTCCTCGGCCACGACCAGATCACCGTCAAGCCCGTCATCGACCTGAACAACAAGATCAGCGTCGACGCCTACGAAATCCCCCGCCGGATCCGCGAACACCTCAAACTCACCCACCCCGTCGAACAATTCCCCTACGGCACCGCCGAAACCACCCACCACACCGACCTCGACCACATCCAGCCCTACAACTTCAACACCACCGGCCCACCAGGCCAAACCAGCACCACCAACCTCACCCCGCTCCGGCGCTACAGCCACCGGGTCAAAACCCACGGCCACTGGACCGTCCACCGCCTCAACGACGGCGCACTCGAATGGACCACCCGCCACGGCTACAAATTCCGCGTCGACCACACCGGCACCCACCCCGTCGCGGACCAGCCATGACCTGCCTGCACCCCCGGAGGTTCAGCGAAACGATGGTGCGCTCAGGTCAGAGTGGTGATCAGGGGGACGACGTCGGCGATGGATTCGACGATGCGGGTCGGGCGGTAGGGGAAGCGTTCGACCTCGTGCTCGCCGGTCGAGCCCGAGAGCACCAGGACGGTGCGCAGGCCCGCCTCGAGGCCGCTGATGATGTCCGTGTCCATCCTGTCGCCGATCATCACGCTGGTCTCGGAGTGCGCCTCGATCTGGTTCAGCGCGCTGCGCATCATCAGCGGATTCGGCTTGCCGACGAAGTACGGCGCGACACCGGTGGCGCGGGTAATCAGCGCCGCCACGGATCCGGTGGCCGGCAGTGGTCCCTCGGCAGACGGGCCGGTCGGGTCCGGGTTCGTCGCCAGGAACCGCGCGCCGTCCGTGATCAGCCGGATCGCCTTGGTGATCGCCTCGAACGAGTACGTCCGGGTCTCCCCCAGCACCACGTAGTCCGGGTCCCGCTCGGTCAGCACGTACCCGACCTCGTGCAGCGCCGTAGTCAGACCCGCCTCGCCGATCACGTACGCCGTACCGCCGGGGCGCTGGTCGTCCAGGAACTGAGCGGTCGCCAGCGCGGAGGTCCAGATCACCTGCTCCGGCACATCGATGCCCCCGGCAAGCAACCGGGCGCGCAGATCCCGCGGCGTGAAGATCGAGTTGTTCGTCAGCACCAGGAACTTCTTCCCCGACGTCTGCAGCGTCCCGATGAACTCACTGGCCCCAGGAATAGCCCGCTCCTCGTGCACCAGCACGCCATCCATATCCGTCAGCCAGCTCTCAACCCGCTTGTGCTCGCTCATCCCACACCCCTCGTCGCCGCCCGTCCCCTAGATCCTGCCAGACCCCCCACCCCTCCCCCGGCAACCCGCTCGGACGTGAGCACCCACTCACTCGTGGATCAGGAACCCAGGCAAACGATTGCCCACCCCGAAGATCCACGACTGAGCGACGGCTCACCCGCGGCTCGGGTGAACGGTGGCGACGGAGGAGCCGCGTGGGGGTTACTTGCTGGCGTTGGTGGCTAGGGTGCGGAGGGTTTCGACCATCTTGTTGGGGTCGTCGGCGTTGTAGACCGCCGAGCCGGCGACGAAGACGTTGGCGCCGGCTTCAGCGCACTGCTCGATCGTGTCGGCGGAGATGCCGCCGTCGATCTCGATCCAGATGTCGAGGCCGTGCTTGGCGACCAGGTCGCGGGTGCGGCGGATCTTGGGGACGCAGACGTCGAGGAACTTCTGGCCGCCGAATCCCGGCTCGACGGTCATGATCAGCACCATGTCGAACTCGGACAGGATGTCCTCGTAGGGCTCGATCGGGGTGGCCGGCTTGAGCGCCATCGCGGCGCGGGCACCCTTGGCGCGGATCTCGCGGGCGGTACGGATCGGGGCGCGGCAGGCCTCGATGTGGAAGGTGACGCTGCTCGCGCCGGCCTCGACGTACCCGGGGGCCCAGCGGTCCGGGTCCTCGATCATCAGGTGGCAGTCGAGCGGCTGCGCGGCGGCCTTGGCGAGCGACTCGACCACCGGCAGGCCGAGTGTCAGGTTCGGCACGAAGTGGTTGTCCATCACGTCGACGTGCAACCAGTCGGCGTTCGAGACCGCTGCCGCGTCCTCGGCCAGCCTGGCGAAATCGGCGGACAGGATGCTCGGTGCGATCTGGATTCCCATAAGGCCCCGGATTCTACCGACGGTCCCGCAGCCACCCGACGACCTGGTCGGCCGACGCCACCATGCAAACGCCTTCCGGTACCGGCGGCCGCCTGATCACCGTAACCGGGATCCCGACCTCGCGCGCCGCTTCGAGCTTCGCCGCGGTCATGTCGCCACCGCTGTCCTTGGTCACCAGTACGTCGATCCGGTGCCGCCGCAGCAGGTCCAGCTCACCAGCAAGCTCGTACGGCCCGCGGTCGAGGAGCAACTCGCACCAGGTGGGCCGTGGCGTCGGTGGATCCACACACCGCGCGAGCATCCACACCCCTGCATCGGCAAACTCCCCCAAGCCCTGCCGTCCGATCGTCAGGAACGCCCGGGCGCCAAGAGATCGCAGTACGGCGGCAGCCTCCGCAGCCGAGTCGACCCACACCCAGCGGTCCCCCGACTGCTCACGCCAGCCCGGGCGCCGCAGTACGAGCAGTGGAAGGCCTAGAGAAGCAGTAGCAGCTACTGCGTGGGCAGTCATCGTCGCGGCGAAAGGGTGCGTCGCATCGACCACGGCGTCCACACATTCGGCCCGCAGCCAGTCCACCAGCCCAGGGACGCCACCGAAGCCGCCCTGCCGTACAGCACCCTCGGGCAACCGAGCCTCGAGCGTTCGCCCGGCGAGCGACGACACCACCTCGACGCCCGGCTCGACGACCAGCAGGGCGGCCACCTGCCGAGCCTCCGCAGTACCGCCGAGCAGCAGAACCTTCATGTCACCTGGAGCGGGTTGTGGAGTACAGGTGACTGTCCCGGAAGTTCTCGGCGGCCAGCACTCTGCCGACGATGACTACTGCGGTCCGGAGGATGCCGGCCTCACGGACCTGGGCAGCGATGTCGGCCAGCGTGCCGCGCAGGATCACCTCGTCGTCACGGCTGGCGCGAGCGACTACCGCCACCGGGCAGTCTGCGCCGTAGTTCGGGGTGAGCTCGTCGACCAGCCGTTCGATGTGCTGGACCGCCAGGTGCAGGACGATCGTGCCGCGGCTCGCGCCGAGCGTCGCCAGGTCCTCCCCCGGCGGCATCGCGGTCGCCTGTGCCGCGATGCGCGTCAGGATCACCGTCTGCCCGACCTCCGGCACGGTCAACTCCCGCTTGAGCGAGGCCGCCGCAGCAGCAAACGCCGGTACTCCGGGCGTCACGTCGTACGGGATCTCCAGCGCATCCAGGCGGCGCATCTGCTCAGCCATCGCGCTGAACACCGCAGGGTCGCCTGAATGCAGCCGCGCGACGTCCAGCCCGGCCTCGTGGGCTTTGGTCAGTTCGGCGAGGATCTCATCCAGGTTCAGCTCAGCGGTGTCGATCTTGCGAGCGCCGGGCGGGCAGTGGTCGAGGAGCTCGACGGGGACCAGCGCACCGGCGTACAAGCAGACGGGTGACGACGCGATCAGGTCGCGCCCACGAACGGTGATGAGGTCGGCCGAGCCGGGGCCGGCGCCGATGAAGTGCACAGTCATGTGATCACGCTCCGGCCGATCAAGGACGTGGTCATTTGGTCACGCTCCAGATGGTCACGGGCATCGCGGGGCGCCAGCCGGTCATGGTGCCGACGGGCGAGGCGCGCTGGACGCCGAGGCGGACCAGGTCGCCGCCCAGTTCGGCGTACCAGCGCGCGATCAGGACCTCGGTCTCCAGCGTGACGCCGTTGACGACGAGCCGGCCGCCTTGCTTGAGCGCCTCCCAGCAGGTCTCGATCATGCTCGGCGCCGTCGCACCGCCGCCGACGAACACGGCATCCGGCGCCTCCAGCTCGGCCAGGGCTTCCGGCGCCTTGCCGACAACGGTCCGTACTACGACGCCAAGGTTCGCCGCGTTCCGTTCCAGCCGCTTCGCGCGGTCCGGATCCCGCTCGATCGCGACCGCGCGGCAACTCGGGTGATGCCGCGACCACTCGATCGCGATGCTGCCCGCGCCGCCGCCCACATCCCAGAGCAGTTGCCCTGGGACGGGTGCGAGCCGAGACAGCGTGACCGCGCGTACTTCGCGCTTCGTCAGCTGCCCATCACTCTCGTACGCCGAATCCGGCAACCCCGGAGCCGTCGACAGCACTGGCCCGCTTTCGCAAAGGATCCCGATCACGTTGAGCGCGTCCACGTCGCCGGCCCACTCCGCGGCTTTCGTGGTCCGGACCCGCTCATCGGGCGAACCCAACTGCTCCAACACGGACAACCGACTGGCGCCGTACCCGCGATCTGTCAGTGCTTTTGCAACCTCGCCCGGCGTGTGTGCGCCCCAGCTCAGTACTATGAGCCGCCGGCCGGGTTGGATGTGCGGGTGCACGAGTTCGAGCGGGTGGCCGACCAGGCTGATGACCTGAACCTGGTCCTGCGGCCAACCGAGGCGGGCACACGCCAGCGACACGCTCGACGGATGCGGAATCACCCGTACCGCGTCGGCGCCGAGCAACCTCGTCAGCGTCGTACCGATTCCATGGAACGTCGGGTCACCGCTGGCGAGCACGCAGATCCGTCTGCCGCGGTGAGCATCGAGCAGTCCAGGCAGGGATTCCGAGAGCGGCGACGGCCAGGCGACCCGTTCCGCCTTGCCGTCGGGAATCAGGGCGAGCTGTCTCAAGCTTCCCATCAGGACCTCGGCCTGACTGATGACGTCCCGGGCTGTCGGCGCCAAGCCGTCCCAGCCGTCCGCGCCGACACCTACGACCGTGAGTTCAGACACGGCCGAGGACCTTGGTGACGGCGATCTCGATGACGACGCGCTCCGGGTTCTCCCGCGGCTGACGGTAGCGCTCGGCGTACCGGCGTACGGCGTCAGCGACCCGTTCTGGATCGTCGCTCACCACCGCCCGCCCCTCCAACGTCGACCACTTCCCCCCATCGGTCTGCGTGACAGCGACCGAGGCCTCCCCCGCCGCCCTGATCTGCCGAGCCTTGTGCGACCCACCCGAACAGATCACCCGCGCGATCCCCGTCTTCAGATCGACCGTCACCCCGACCATCACGGCATGCACAGTCCCATCCGCCCGCACTGTGCTCAACACCGCCAGATGCCGCTCAGTCCAAAAGTCGACGAACTCCCCAGACCGCTCACTCAAAGGCCGCTCCACCCACCGATCGTAAACAGCAGCCTCTCGAAGCCGTCGGGCCAGGCCCTACGCGAGGGCCACCAACTCCGACTCCTACCCCGCTCCAAGCGGCTTCAGACAACCACACTCGCCGGTGTCGTCGGCGACGGGCGGTTCTACGAGTGGGCCTGGATCAGCATCGAACCCGAACGCAGTGACGCTCAAGGCAGCGGTGGCTGATGATTCGCCGCAACAACGCCACCGGCGAGCTCGCCTACTACCGCTGCTGGTCACCGACACCGGTGCCGCTGCGCGAGCTGGTCTGCGTCGCCGGGCGCGCTGGACGATCGAGGAATCCTTCCACGCGAGCAAGACCCTCACCGGGCTCGACCAGCACCAAGTCCGCCGCTGGGACAGCTGGCACCGCTGGACCATCCTCGCGATGCTCGCCTACGCCTTCCTTGCCGTCCTCACCGCGCCCGAACCAGCCACCACCAGCGCCGACAGGCCATCCCGACCAAAGATCACGAAATACGGCTGCCGTACTAGACGGGCTTCCAAAACAGATGGTGGCCGCAGTCCCGGCGGCATCGACCCGGGCGGCGACGGTCGCGCGGCACGGTGGCTGTCCTAGCCCACAGACTTGGCGAGTCATCCTCGCGGAGGAAGATCACGGCGCAGGCCGGCGCATTTCCGCGGGCCCCTATCCCGTGTTGCCGGCACGGATCGGCGGGCGGGTGACGAGGATGACCACGCTGACCAGCAGGACCCAGGCGGGGAAGAGGAGTTGAGTCCATCTGTGTTCACCGGCCGCCAGCAGCAGTACCAGCGCGACGAGGTAGCCGAGGACCGCGACCCACCGGGGAACGGCGGCCGTGCGAAGCCCGACCGTGCTGACCGAGAGGGTGAATACCGCAGCCATCCGCATGGCGTAGACCGAGATGAGTGTCTGCGTGCTGCTGCGACCGAACGCATAGACATCGGGGTTGACGTTCCCTTCCGCGAGCATCTCCATCATGCTGGTCGTGGTGACTGCGCCTACGAACAGCATCGCCAGGAAGAGCAGACCGCTGCCTAGGAACACCGTGGAGAACAGGCGGTCCTCGACACTGCCCAGCTGGTCGCGAATCACGCCGATGAACCACAAGAAGGCGATGCCCGCGAACGGCACCAGGTGAAGACTGAGCCGGATCAGGGTGCGTCGCTGTGCGTCAGCTTCGAATGACTGAAGGTTGCCCTCGGACAGCGCAATCCGCGTCATCGTCAGGGACGCGAGGAGCAGCACGCCGAAGACGATCCCGGCGATCGCTGCCGACCGCCGGTTCCGCCAGAATCGGGCGGTCAGCACGGGAGATTGGGCGCTCATCTCAGTCGTTCCCTCTCGCGACGGTCACCACAGCATAAGCGGGCCTGAGTTGCTCGGCAGCGATCGCCAAGCCGTTCTGCTCGGCCCAACGTGCCGCCATCCCAAAATTTCCCCGAGCCCGTTGATGCGCTACGGATCGTAACGATCGCTAACCGTGACCAACAACGACAATCCAAAGAGTTGGACCCATACAGTTGGCCGAACTGAATGGGCAGGCATTGACGTAGGCCACTTCGCCGGGCGCTCGCTCAGAGGCGTACGAACCGTCGGGACCCGGTGGGGCGACGAAGCTGCAGATCGTTGCAAAAGAGCAGCCCGCCCGGATCAGGTCCAGGCGGGCTGGGGTGGGCCGGACCCCTCAGGCCGGCGCCACGTTTCTAGGTGGTGATGTCTCGGCGGCGGAAGGTGTAGAAGCCGGTGAGGATCAGGGCGGCGGCGATTGCGGTGAGGGTGATGACTGAAGTGGCTGTGAAGTCGCCGCCTGGGAGCCGCGGGGTGTGGGCGTAGGGCGAGATGTCCATCAGGCCCTGCGGGAGGTCGAAGATCGGGCCGAACTGGCCGATCAGGAGGAACGCGCCGAACAGGACCCAGGCGGCCGTGACCAACTTCGGGGCGAACCCGAAGAGGATGACCACGAGACCCGTCACGACCCAGATCGCGGGCAGTTGCACGGCGGCCGCCGCCAGCATGCGCGGCACCTGCCGGCCCATGTTGCCGAGCGAGGCGCCACTCGAGATGCCCGAACCGAGACCGCCGACGAGTACCAGGACCGCAGTACCGAGGAGCGCCATCAGCACGTGACTCGCCATCCACTGGGCCCGTGTGACACCTGTCGCCAGCAGCGGTTCGGCCCGCAGCGCGGTCTCCTCGGAGCGGAGTCGCAGAGCCGCCTGGATGCCGAACGCGGAGGCGAGCAGGCCGAGGACGCCCATCTCGCTGGAGAGGAACGCGTCGGTGATGCCGTTCACGCCGCCGAGCTTCTCCACGAGTTCCCTGGCGCTGTCGCTGCTCACGAACCCTTCGACGTTGCTGGCGATGTTGCCCACGATGAAGCCGAGCAGCAGGAACGCGAATCCCCAGGCGTACAAGGTTCCCCGGTGCAGCCGCCACGCAAGTGCGAGCGGCGAGCGCAGCGAGACCGAAGCCGTGGCGGGACCCGGGCGCGGCCGCACGAGACCGGCGCCGACGTCACGCCGCCGTACCAGCGCGAAGGCCGCGGCAACGAGAACCCCCATCAGCGCAAGAGGAAGCAGTACGACGACCCAGCGGTCTCCCGCGAACGGGCGGATCTGCTGAGCCCACCCGATCGGCGACAACCACGAGATCCAGCGCGTGCCGCCATCGGACGCGGAATCACCCAGCGCCCGTAGTACATAGGACACACCGAGTACTACGGCCGTCAGGCCGTTCGCGGTCCGGGCACCCTCGGTGACCTGGGCGGTCAGCGCGCCTACGCCGGCGAAGGCGAGACCGGCCGCGGCCCAGGTCAGACCGAAGGCGAAGGATCCGGAGGCCGGCAGGCCAGTCCCGATCAAGCTCAATGCGGTCAGTAGGCCCATCACGATCACCGTGCCGGCGGACACGATCAGCGCGGCGGTCAGGGAGGCGTAGCGGCCGAGCACGCCGGCGCTGAGCAGTTCCAGCCGTCCCGACTCCTCCTCACCACGGGTGTGGCGGACCACCACGATCGCGGCGAGCAGAGCCACCAGCAGCGCGCCGAAGGAGGTCAGCTTGAACAGCGAAACCTCACCGAGCGAGGTGGGATCGAAGATCCGGCCGTAGAGGGAGACCAGCGCGGGCGACGAGTTCGTGGTGTTGGCCGCCTCCACCCGAGACGCCACGTCCGGGTAGAGGTCGATCGACGCCTTCGCGGAGCCTGCCGCCATCGAGACGAACACCACGATCCATACGGGCAGCATGATCCGGTCGCGGCGCAACGCGAGCCGCACCAGGGTCGCAGTACCGGCGAAGTCCTTCATCGGGTCGCCGCCAGAGGTTCTGCTGCGACCGTGTCGTCCTCGTAGTGCCGCAGGAACAGTTCCTCGAGCGTCGGGGGCTGCGCCACCAGGCTCTTGATGCCGCTGGCGGCCAACTGCTTCATCAGCGCGTCCAGCTGGGCCGTGTCGACCTCGCACCGCACCCGGTTGCCTTCGATGTCGAGGCTGTGGACACCCGGCAGGTTGACGATGCCGTTCGGCGAAGCGGCGAGCTCAGCCTGGATCGACGTCCGGGTCAGGTGCCGCAGGTCGGCCAGCGTCCCGGTCTCGACCACCTTGCCGCGACGGATGATGCTGATCCGGTCGCAGAGGGCCTCGACCTCGGACAGGATGTGGCTCGACAGCAGCACGGTGCGGTCGCGGTGCCGCTCCTCCTCGATGTACTGCCGGAACACCTCCTCCATCAACGGGTCCAGGCCGGAGGTCGGCTCGTCCAGGATCAGCAGTTCCACGTCGGAGGCGAGCGCCGCCACCAGGGCGACCTTCTGCCGGTTGCCCTTGGAGTAGGTGCGGCCCTTCTTCGTCGGGTCAAGGTCGAAGCGCCGCAGCAGGTCGTCCCGCTTCTTCGGGTCCAGCCCGCCGCGGAGCCGGCCCAGCAGGTCGATCACCTCGCCGCCGGTCAGGTTCGGCCACAGGTTCACGTCACCGGGGACATAGGCCAGCCGGCGGTGCAGCTTGGCCGCGTCCTGCCACGGGTCGCCGCCGAGCAGCGACGCGTCGCCCTCGTCCGCCTTCAGCAGACCGAGCAGGACCCGGATGGTCGTGGACTTCCCGGCACCGTTCGGACCGAGGAATCCGTGCACCTCACCGGTCGCGACCTCCAGGTCGAGACCGTCGAGGGCGTGCGTACTGCCGTACGACTTGTGCAGTCCAGAGACCACGATGGCTGATGTCATGATTCATAACGTACACTTCATTCAGAAGATTGTGAATCTTGCTAACACGATTCTCACACCGCGAGTTTTTCACTGACGCAGAGGAGATGATGGGGCGGTGAGCGCACCCAGACAACGAGACGACGAGGCGGTCCAGCGGTATGCCGAGCAGTTCGGCAACGTGCTGGCCGAGACCGGCTGGCCGCGGATGTCCGCCCGTGCCTTCGCCGCCATCCTGGCCAGCGAGGAAGGCCGTCTCACCGCCGCCGAGCTCTCCGAGCGGCTGAAGGCAAGCCCCGCCGCCATCTCCGGCGCGGTCAACTACCTGATGCAGTTACGGCTGGCCACCCGGGAACGCGAGCCGGGCAGCCGGCGCGACGTCTACGTGGTGCAGGAGGACTTCTGGCACGAGTCCATGATGAGCCAGGACCGGGGCCTGTCCCGCTGGGAGGACATCCTCCAGCAGATGCTGCAGGTGACCGGCCCCGGTACTGCGTCGGACCGCCGGATCCGGGCCACGATCGGCTTCATCGAGTTCATCCAGGAAGAGGTCGAGGGCCTGAGTGAGCGCTGGGTCAAGCGCAAGGCCGAGATCGACGCCCGGCTGGACGAGCAGGACAGCCGAGGGGCCTAGTGGGCCCCCCGGCTGTCGAGCAGTACTAACTAGCGCAGCGAGGTGGCCGCGACCGTGTCCAGCGCCTGCTGGAGCAGCGGGTTCGTCCTGGCGCTGCCCGCCTTGGACTTCGGCAGCGGCACCGCCTTGCCGTCCACCGGGCCCTTGACCGGGTAGACCGACAGTTCCTCCGGCAGCGGTGTCGTCCCGCAGACCTGGTCCTTGCCCGGCAGCTCGCCGGTGAAGACGAACTTGTCACCGATCGCCTCGGCGCACGACGACGCCGAACCGACGTACTGGCCGTGCTGGCCCTCGTCGTCGATCGCGACGAACCGGGTGGCCTGCTTGGTGTCGTTGTGAGTCCGCAGCGATCCCTCGTACGCCGTGGCCGGGTCGAGCTCGCCCTGGATGATCAGCATCCGCGGCGATCCCTTCAGGTCCAGCTTCCGGTCCTGCGGGGCGTAGTTCCAGAACGCACACATCGGGACGCCGTTCATGTAGCCGAAGAAGCTGTACTTCTTGGCCATCTTGTCGGCTTCCTCGAGGTAGAAGTTCGGGTCCTTGTTCCAGGCGGTGTCGTTGCAGCGGACCGTGGTACCGATCGCGCCGAGGTTCACCGGCTGGTCGCCCGAGGTGGCCGTGGCCGCCTCGGCCCGGGCATCGGCCATCACGTCCTTCAGCGAGTCCACCTTCGCCGCGGCGACGGTGGCCGGGGATGGGGCAGGCGACGCGGCCGCCGAGACGCCGTACCGGGCGCGGAGCGCGGCCAGCGTGTCGTACGCCTGCAGGTTCGGGGCGAGCCGCGCCCAGGCCCGGTCGACGTGCGCGAGCTCGACCTCGCCCGAGTCCGACGGGTCCTTGGTGAACTCGTCGTGCACCAGGATGTCGAGCGTCGCCCGGATGAATCGGGTGTTGCCGTAGATCGCGCTGTAGATCAGGCCGTCCAGGTTGTCACCGCGGACCGAGCTCTCGCCGGCCTTGACCAGCGTGGTCAGAGACGCGCGGATGCCGTTGTAGCGCGCGGTCACCTGGGCCGGCGTCTTGCCGAGACCGGTGATCTGGTCGGCGTGCCGGGCGATCCAGGGGAACAACTGGGTGTCGCGGCGGCGCTGGCCGGAGAACGGGTCGAAGTTCACGTTGTCCCACTGGGTGTGGGTCCAGTCCATGTTCGAGTCGAGCACGAACCGGCCGACCTTCGACGGGTAGGTGTCGGCGTACCAGCCGCCGAGCCAGGTGCCGTAGCTGTAGCCGATGAAGTTCAGCTGACGGGCCTTGAAGAGGGCCCGGATGAAGTCCATGTCGTACACGGCCTGCTGGCTGCTGACGAACTGGCCGAACTCGGTCGCGGCGCAGGCGTCGGCCTGCAGCTTGGCCTCGGCCACCTCGACCTGGTGGGTCAGCTTGGTCCGCTCCTTGTAGTCCGGCGTCACCGGCAGCGCGTTGAGCGCCTCGGCGGTGGTGATGCACTGCAGCGGGGTGCTGGCGCCGAAACCGCGCGGGTCGAAGCCCACCAGGTCGAAGTCGCTGAACAGCTGCGGCTTGTCCGCGGCCAGTGCCGCCGACAACGAGAGGCCGGCGCCACCCGGGCCACCGGGGTTTGTGGTCATCAGACCCTTGGAGGTGCCGGTGGCCTGGCTGTAGGCGATGGCGACCTGGACGTCCGGGTGCGCGTCCGGGTTGGCCCAGTCCATCGGCACGTTGACCTTGGCGCAGTTGGTGGTGGGCGCCTGCGGGTAAAGCCGCTTGACCGCGGCATCGAAGGAGCACACCGACCAGGTGATCGCCTGGTCGAGGTACCGCTGCGGGATGGAAGGCGTCGGCGGATCCGTCGGAGCGGCCGCCGAGGCCGCGGTGGTGGCCAGCAAGGGAACTACCAAGGCGAGGGCGGCTGCCATCACGAGCATGCGAGGTTTCTTCACAGTGCAACCCCTGTGTCATTGCAGGCGGACAGGATGCTGCAACCTATGACGCCGAAAGGATCGGGTTCCAGGCCTCAGTCCGACGTCAAGGGCAAACCCGCGACTACAACTCGTAAACAGTGAAGATGGTGCAGTAGACCGGAGGGGACTCCAGTCCCGGGTAATAGAGCCGCCCCGCGTCGTCGGTGATCTTGAAATAGGCGGTCGAGGCCCCTACCTGGGACGGCGCCTGCAGCCTCATCCAGACCGTCACAACCTCACCCGGTACGGCGTCCGGAACCAAGGCGGACTGGAACGACGCCGTGGCCCGCGGGGTCGCCCACCGCGGCGACCTCCACCCGCCCAAGGGAGCCCTCGTCTTCTGGGACCTCGCCGCGCCGTACGGGCACGTCGGGGTCGCCCGGGGTGACGGCTACTTCTGGGCCACCAGCGTCGGCGGCAAGATCGGCCTGGCCAAACTCCCCTACTTCTCCAGCTACCTCGGCTGGGCCTGGCCGAACTTCTAGACCCCTGGTCACGAGCACCCGGGTGCGACCGCCCCTCAAGCGCCCGGGTGCTTTGCCAGCTCTTCCATCCGGTCGAGCCAGTCGGACACCAAGGCCCGATAGAGCGCGTCGTTCTGGATCGGCAGGTCGTGGTCGGCCCGATCCAGTACTGCGTACGTGGCGCGCGGGTAGTCGTCGAGCAGCGGCCACGCATCGGCGTAGCCCGTGATGGTGTCCTGCCGACCGGTGACGATCAGCGTCGGGGATTCCAACCGCGCGGACGGCTCGACACTCAAGGCATAACCATTGCGCTGGATCGCGCCGAGGAAATCGAGGTCGGCCTGTTCCTCAGCGGGCAGGTAGTACCTCTCCTGCTTCTCCCGATGCGCCTCGACAAAGCCATCAGGCATCGGCCTGTATTCCGGAAGCGTGCGCAGGTCGCGATCCACGATGACGCCGGGGACGCGGAGGAGCAGACCCAGGATGCGCGAGGGATCCCGGTGGATGATGCCGCGGGCGTGGAGTCCACCGGCCGAAGTACCGGCGAGCGCGAAGGGTTCACCGCCGACCAGGTCGTCGACCACCCCGGCCAGGACGCCGAGCATGTCGTCCTGGTCCTTGATCCGGTCGCGCGAAGGGGTGTTGCCGGTGCCCGGTGGGTCGACGTAGATCCGCCGCCAGTCGGGGTGTGCCTCGAAGACCGGCTCGTGGACGTCGCGTCCTTCGCCGTTCGCGTTCCCCCAGCCGGGCAGGAAGACGATCGGACGGCCTTCGCCGTACGACTCGTAGTACACCGGGAGGTCATCGACGAGGCTGATCACCTGACCGACGCTACCTACTCCCCCGCCGGCTCGGCTTTGATTCTCTTCCCAGCAGAAGGCGGGCGCTCTCCCGAGCCTCGCTGGATCAGCGCGCACGGAAGGACGATGCGCTGCGGCGGCCGGGTGTCGATGCCGGAGGTCCGGTCGAGCAGCAGGCGGGCCGCGGTCCGGCCGAGCTCGGCGATGTCGGAGGCAACGACCGTCACCGGGGTCGGGAGCATGTCGGCCAGCCGGAAGTCGTCGAACCCGACCACGGCCGGCTCGGCGTCCACCCCGCGCAGCGCACGCAGTACGCCCTCGGTGAGAAAGTTCGTCGAGGCAAAGAAAGCGGTCGGCGGATCGGGGCGGTGCATCAGTTCGCGCGTCGCCTTCTCGGCAGCCTCGGCGTTACCTTCCGACAGCTGAACGACGAGGCTCTCGTCGACGTCGAGACCGGCCGAGCGATAAGCCCGGCGATAGCCGCGCAACCGCCGGCCGGTGGTGTAGTACGACGGGGCGAGCAGGATCGCGATGCGCTCATGTCCCTGCTGGAGAAGGTGTTCCGCGGCAAGCCGGCCGCCGCCTTCGTTGTCTACCATCACGATGTCGGCATCGATCCCGTGCGCGGGCCGGTCCACGAAGACCACCGGCACGCCGGCGCTCGCCAGGAACGAATGGTCCCCTTGGTCCGGCACGATCATCAGGCCGGCCACCTGCCGCCCGATCAGTTCCTGGATCGCGCGCTTCTCCCCTTCGGGATCCTCGTCGACGCTGCCGAGCACCACCGCGAAACCGACCTGGCCGGCCACTTCGAGCGACGACTTCGCGATCGTCGCGAAGAACGGGTTGGTGAGGTCACCGAGCACCAGGGCCAGGCTGGACGACTTCTTCCCGGGCCGGAGTGCGCGGGCGACCTCGTTGCGCTGGAAGCCCAGCGCGTCGATCGCGGCGCGCACCCGGCTCGCGGTCTCGTCCCGCACACCCGCGCCGCCGTTGACCACCCGGGACACCGTGCCGAGTCCCACTCCGGCGCGCTTGGCCACGTCGATCATCGTCGGGCGGCTGGGCTCCGGCTGTCTTGGAAACGTTTCGGACACAGGGTTGACTTCTCTCTCACGACACGGCATCGTCACACAACAATAACCCGTTGGAAACGTTACCATCCAGGAGGCAGGATGAATCGTGACGGACCCGGAGGGGGCCGTGGGCTGAGCCGGAACGCGGGCTCGGACGTGAAGGCGGCGTACCTGTTCATCGCGCCCGCGATCATCGGCTTCACGGTCTTCGTGGTGTATCCGCTGATCCGCTCGTTCTATCTCGCGCTGACCAAGTACAACGGCCTGACCGATCCGGTCTTCGTCGGCCTGGCCAACTTCCGCCGGCTGTTCACCGTCGACCCCGCGTTCTGGCCGTCGCTGCGCGCGACCGGGTACCTGGTGGTGCTCTACGTCCCGCTCTCGCTCGCGATCGGGCTGGCGCTCGCGATGTTCTGCAACCAGCGCTTCGCCGGCGTCCGGATCGTCAGGACACTGGCCTACCTGCCGGTGGTGCTGCCCGCGGTCGCGACCATCACGCTCTGGAAGTTCATCCTCAATCCTCAGGTGGGGTTGCTGAACACCATTCTGGAGAAGCTGCACCTGCCGACCAGCAACTGGCTGCAGAGTCCGGCGATGTCGATGCCCTCGATCGTGACCGTGATGCTGTGGGGCGTCGGCGGCACGATGATCATCTTCCTGGCCGCGCTGCAGGCCGTGCCGACCGAGCTCTACGAGGCGGCCCGGGTCGACGGCGCGGGGCCGTACTCGGTGTTCTTCCGGATCACCCTGCCGATGATCAGCCCGATCATGCTGCTGCAGGTGATCCTGCAGACGACGGCCGCGCTGCAGACGTTCAACCAGCCGAAGATCCTCACCAACGGCGGACCCGGTTTCAGCACCAGCGTGCTGATGCTGTCGATCTACAACAACGGATTCTCCAACCTCGGCAGGGTTCCCCAGCTCGGGTACGCCTCCGCCCAGGTGTGGGTGCTGTTCATCCTGATCATCGCCGTGATCGCCCTGACCGCGAAGTTCTCCTCGCTCTGGACCTACAGTGACAACACTCCCGACTGAAACCGCGGAAGCGCCCCGAGCCGCCGAGGCGGCCGCACTCACCCAGACCAGTGCCAAGAGCCCGGCTCCCCCGGGCCGGCGACGACCTGTCGGTACGGCGTCGTGGTACGTGATCGCGCTCTTCATCAGTTCGGTGATGGTCGTCCCGCTGCTGTGGATGATCACCATCGGCCTGAAGAGCGGGACCGCCGTGTTCGAGGTGCCGCCGAGGTTGCTGCCGCACGAGTTCAAGTGGAGCAACTTCGTCAACGGCCCGCAGGCGATCCACTTCCCGCGGCTGCTGCTGAACTCCACCATCATCACGGTGCTCAGCGTGCTCGGCGGGGTGATGACCGCGATGATGGCGGGCTACGCCCTGGCCCGGCTGCGGTTCCCCGGCCGGAAGCTCTGGTTCTACCTGTTCGTCGGCAGCATGTTGCTGCCCGGCGTGGTGGGCCTGATCCCGCTGTTCCAGCTGTACAAGAGCATCGGCTGGTACGACACCTGGCTGCCGCTGATCGTGCCGGCCTTCTTCGGCGGCAACCCGCTGTTCATCTTCCTGGCCCGGCAGTACTTCCTGGCCATCCCGTACTCGATCGACGAGGCGGCCAAGATCGACGGCGCCGGGCACTTCCGGATCTTCACCAGCGTGATGCTGCCGCTGACCCGGCCGGCCTGGATCACGATGGCGATCCTGGCCTTCCAGGCGTCCTGGAACGACTTCCTGAATCCGCTGGTCTACCTGTACTCCTCGGAGAAGTGGCCGCTGTCGGTCGGGATGGCGTCGTTCATCTCGCCGTTCGCCGGGCAGACGCCGAACTGGAGCTACTACATGGCCACCAACCTGCTCTACATGCTGCCGCCGCTGATCATCTTCTTCGCCGCGCAGCGCTACTTCATCCAGGGCCTCGGCTCACTGGGCAGCACCACTCAGAAGTAACCCCGAACCCCCGAGGAGCACAGCTGTGAAGAGGATCATCGGTACCACCCTGGCGTGCGCCGGGTTGCTGACGGCAACGGCCTGCGGCGGATCGGACAGCGGCGGCGACGCCGACGGACCGGTCACCGTGACCGTGATGACGTGGGAGTCGCCGGAGACCAACGCCGCCATCAAGAAGGCGCTGGAAGGGTTCAAGGACGACAAGATCACCGTGCAGCTGATCGACACCCCGAGCGGCGGGTACGGAGACAAGCTCGCGTCGCTGACCCAGGCGAAGAAGCTGCCGGACCTGTTCTGGTGCGGCAACGACACCGAGCAGCAGTACACCTCGCAGGGCCTGCTGGTGGACTGGTCGAAGCGGATCGCCGACGGCGACGGCGACTTCAAGGCCGACAAGTTCGTCGCCTCCGCGATGGAGAACTGGAAGACGGCCGAGGGTCAGATGGGCGGCCTGCCGTCGCTGATGAACACCTACGGCGTCTGGTACAACCTCGACGCCTTCAAGGCGGCCGGCCTCCCCGAGCCCAAGGCCGGCTGGACCTGGGACGACATGTACGACGCCGCCGGCAAGCTCGCCAACAAGGGCGGCGCGAAGTACGGGCTGGTCGCGGACCAGCTCACCTCCGCCGATGCCCCCTTCACGATGAGCCTGTACTCCGTGTCCGCGGGCGGCGCACCGTTCACCGACAACGTGAACCACCCGACCAAGGCCGAGGCGGACGACAAGTACACCGAGGGCGTCACCAAGCTCGCCGAGGCGATCAAGTCCGGCGCCGTCGCCCCGCCCGGGTACGACGCCTCGAACGTGCCGGCGCTGTTCTCCGGCGGCAAGGTGCCGATGATGTTCGGCGGCCAGTGGCTCGCGGCCGGGTTCCAGACGGACAAGCCGAAGATCAAGTACGGCTTCGCGCCGTTCCCGCAGGTGACCACCCCGACCACTTTGTACGACTCGGTCGGCATCTGCACCCCGCAGTACACGGCGAACGAGGACTCGACGTACAAGGTGCTGCAGTACCTGAACACCAAGGTGTGGGACGCCGTGCTGCCGGCCGCGCCGGTCGCTCCCCCGGCGTACACCCCGGCACAGGAGAGCTACTTCGGCGCGCTGACGAAGTCGAACCAGACGACGGTGGTCGACACGGTGAAGGCCGACCTGGCCGCCGAGAAGACTGTCGGCGTCCGCTTCACCACCCAGTGGTCGTCGCAGGTGGGCGACCTGACCACCGCGATGTACCAGCCGATCCTGAGCGGCAAGAAGCCGGTCAGCGACCTGCAGGCCTACGTCGGCAAGATCAACGACCTGATCAAGTCGCAGGGATAGTTGCCGCAGGCGATGTTCTGGCACGCGGGTCGGCGGACGGTGTCCACCGGCCCGTGGCCAACAGCAACGACGAACCGCCGGAGAACCACTACCACGGTAGGCCGACCGACCTCGCGTCCGAGGAACTGCGGAGACGTCTCAGCGGTTCTTCGGACGCAAGAGGTTCTAGACGGCCTGCCAGAGGGAGAGGGCGAAGCGGTCCTGCGAGTCGGTCCACCAGGCGCCGGAGGTGAAGCCGGCCTTGTCGAGCTCGGCCTCGACGCCGTGCCGGTGGAACTTGGCGGACACTTCGGTGCTGAGCTCCTCGCCCTCGGCGAAGTTCACCTCGAGCCGGATCTCCGGGATCAGCACCCGCATCGCCCGGTCGGCGCGCAGGTGCATCTCGATCCACTCGTTGTCGGCGTCCCAGATCGCCACGTGGCTGAACGCGTCCACGTCGAAGTCCGCGCCGAGCTGCCGGTTCAGCACCCGCAGCACGTTCCGGTTGAACTCGGCCGTCACGCCCGCGCTGTCGTCGTACGCCGCGACGAGGGTGGCCGGGTCCTTCACCAGGTCGGTGCCGAGCAGCAACCACTCCCCAGGCTCCAGTACCTCGCGGACGGACTCGAAGAAGTCGCCGCGCTCGTCGGGCAGCAGGTTCCCGATCGTGCCGCCGAGGAACGCGACGACCCGGGGAGCCTCGCCCGGCAGCTTGTCCAGGTGCGCCGTGAAGTCGCCGACCACCCCGTGCACGACCATGCTCGGGTAGTCCGCGGTGATCGCCGCGGCCGCGTCGCGCAGCGCGGACTCGGAGACGTCCAGCGGTACGAACGTGGTCAGCGTGCCGTGGTCGCGCAGGCCGTCGAGCAGCAGCCTGGTCTTCTCCGACGAGCCGGAGCCGAGCTCGACCAGGGTGTGCGCGCCGGTCAGTTCCGCGATCTCGCGCGACCTGGCCTTCAGGATCTCCCGCTCGGCCCGGGTCGGGTAGTACTCCGGCAGCCGGGTGATCTGCTCGAACAGCTCACTGCCGCGGGCGTCGTAGAACCACTTCGGCGCAAGCCACTTCGGCTCCGCGGTCAACCCGGCCCGGGCATCCGCCCGCAGCGCGCGAGCCGCGTAGTCCGGGGTCAGGTGAATATCGATCTCGGGGTCGATCAGGGTCCCCTGACCGGGGCGGTGGGGTGGGGTCAGAGAGTGCACTGTCGTCCTTCCATCGGGAGCTCCTGCGGTCCTGGAGCGAGAGGTGTGATGGCTACGGTCGTTGCCGTTGCCAAGAGCAATGAATAGTCCGGGACTTCTTCCCAGCCGTCGGTGGTCCAGGGCTCCGAGCTGACCGTCACGGAATCCGTCGTACGCCGGACCCAGAGCGAGTGTGTCCAGGTGGTCGCGACCAGTTGCTCGCCGTCTGTCAGCAGCACGTTCAGCCGGGATTCGGGTGCCGCCGCCGCCACCTCGCGCACGACTGACGCGACAGCCTCGGCCGCGGACGATCCGGAGTACAGGCGGTCCTGGATCAGAGCCCAGAGCAACGCCGAGTCCATCGGGGCGTCAAGGGTGAGCAGCTCGGAGACGGGCAGTGCCTCGGCGAGCTTCGAGATCGAGCCGGGCCAGCCGCTGATCAGCCCGTTGTGGCTGAACAACCACTGGTCCCGCACGAACGGTGCCACCGCCGACTCGGTCAGCGGCGACCCCACCGTCCCGTTCCGTACTGCGGCCAGCACCGCGCCCGACTGGATCGATCGAGCCAGCCCCGGCAACGACTCGTCCGCCCAGATCGGCACACTCCGCCGATACCGCACAGGCGCAGCCCCGTCGACGTACCAGCCGAGGCCGAAGCCGTCGGCGTTGACCGAGCCACCGCCGCGCATGTCGGACGGGGCCCAGCTCTGGCGGTACAGCGAGTGAGGCGGCTCCAGCACCAGCGACGCCAGCGACACCGGCGGCCCGAGGTAGGCCAGATGACGGCACATCAGGCGAGCTCCTCCGGCCGCGGATCCCGGGCACAGCGGAAGCCGGCGAAGATCTGCCGGCGGATCGGGTAGTCCCAGTTACGGAAGGTGCCGCGGGCCACCACCTCGTCCGTGCCGAAGGATCCGCCGCGCAGCATCTTGTAGTCGCTCCCGAAGAAGACCAGCGAGTACTCGTCGTACGGGAACGCGCGGAACCCCGGGTACGGCCTGAAGTCGCTGCTGGTCCACTCCCAGACGTCGCCGATCAACTGCTCGACACCGAGCGGCGAGGCGCCTGCCGGGTAGGCCCCGATCGGCGCCGGACGGAGATGACGCTGGCCGAGGTTCGCGTGCTGCGGGCCCGGGCTCTCGTCGCCCCACGGGAAGCGCCGCGTCCGTCCGGTCGCCGGGTCGAACCGCGCGGCCATCTCCCACTCCTCCTCGGTCGGCAGCCGCTTGCCCGCCCAGCGCGCATACGCCTCGGCCTCGTAGAAGCAGACGTGCATCACCGGCTCGTCGAGCGGCAGCAGCTCGCGATGGCCGAAGCGGGTCCGCAGCCAGTTGCCGTCGACGAGTTCCCAGAAGCGCGGCGCGACCAGCGAGGCTTTCTGCACATGCGCCCAGCCGGCCTCGGACCACCATTGCGCGTCCTGGTAGCCGCCGCCGGTCACGAACTTCAGGTAGTCCCCGTTGCTCACCGGCGCCGTGTCGATCACGTACGGCGCGACGTGCACCGCATGCGCGGGTCGCTCGTTGTCGAGCGCCCATGGCTCGATCGAGGTGCCCATCTCGAACACCCCGCCCGGCACCAGCACCTCGGACCGGGCCAGCCGTCGCCCGGCGGGTGGTGCTGGAGCGTCGAGCACCGGAGCGCCCGTGCGGAGCTGGTGCGTGGCGAGCATGGTCTCGTCGTGCTGCTGCTCGTGCTGCACGATCATGCCGAACGCGAAGGCGTTGTCGACCAGTTCGCGACCACCGCTGAACTTCACGTGGTCGAGCACGTCGAGCACCTTGTCGCGGACCTCGACGACGTACTCGCGGGTCTCGGTGGGACCGAGCAGCGGCAGCGACGGCCGGTCGGCCCGGGCGTGCATGAACGCGTCGTACAGCTCATCGATGTCCTGGCGGACCGGTTCGCGGCCGCCGACGTCACGGACCAGCCAGAGCTCCTCTTGGTTGCCGATGTGCGCGTAGTCCCAGACCAGCGGCGACATCAGCCGGGAGTGCTGCCGGACCAGGTCGTCGGTGTCGACCGCGTCGGTCAGCTGGACGGTCCGGCCACGCGAGCGTTCCAGCTGCGCGGCGACGAACGAGCGCAGCTCCTCGGCGGTCAGGTCGGACAACTGGTGGTTCATGATGCTCGCCTTCTGTGGGTGTCGTCGACGATGCAGTGCAGTCGGGTGCCGACCTCGGTGATCAGGTCCTGATCCACGCCGGTGCGGCTCAATGCCTCGGTCCCGAGCTCGACCACGTCACGCGCGGTCTGCAGGACCAACTTGTCGTCCAGCCCTTCCCGGGCAGCCGGGAACCAGCGCCCGGCCGACGGCTCGGCCGCGGCCAGTGCCTGGTCGATCAGCGCGGGGTCGGACATCAACGCGGTCAGCAGCAGGGTCGGCGCGATCCACCCGTCCCCCTGCTGCGCGTCCAGGTAGCGCACCTCGAGGTACCCGCGCGGCCGGACCGGCGGGAACAAGGTGGACAGGTGGTACACGAGATCGTCGTACGTCGGTCTGCCGCCGGCCGGATCTCCGACGGCCAGGTCACTGCCGACCAGAGCGCCATCCGCCCAGGCACCGAAGGTGAGACCGGCAGGGGCGTCCCACGTGTCACCCCGGCGTAGGCAGAGCACGGGCGCATCCATCGCGGTCCGGGCCCACGCCTCGGCCGGGTCGCCGTTGAGCGGAGGTGGCTCGGTGAAAGGGGCACACGTGCCGAAGGTCGCCTCGGTCCGGGCGGACGCCCAGCCGGTGTCGGAGCCCGCCCGGCGCCGGGAGTTCGCGAACAGAGCGACCAGCGCCGGGCCGAGGTTGTGCAGTGCTCGCCAGCGGAGCGCGGTCTGGTCCTTCTCGCCTGCGTCGAGGCAGACCTGCAGGCCGGCCGTGCTGCACATCATCCGCGGGCCGTGCGGGCCGAGCTGCTCGAAGGCACGCTCCATCGCGGCATAGCGCGGGACGGTGAGGATGCGGCGGGGCGGGCGGAAGGCGTCGAGACCGTGGGCGCCGGGCACCAGGTCTTCGGTGGCGAGAAGGGAGAAGAGCTCCGCGGCATCTGCGGCGGTGTCCTCGATCAGCCTGGGCACGGAGGCCGAGGCGGGGCCGGAGATCTCCACCTGGCCACCCGGCTCCACCGTGACCAGAGCACCCCGGCTCAGTGGCAGCTGCGGGCTGCCCCGGACCAGGGTGGCGGGCGCGTGCACGCCCAGGGCCTTGCTGAGTTGTCCGGCGTCGAGCGGCCGGTGCGGATCGTCCGCATGGTGCACCGTCCACTCCAGCTCGACGCCGTGCAGCTGGGGAGGTCCGTGCTTGAAACACACCATCGCGACGTAACCCTCCGCCTCCACGCGGGAGCCGATCGGAGTCGTCGCCGGGAAATCGCCGGACGCGGTCACGTCAGCGAACCTAACCGCGGCCCTGGGTACGGACAACCGATAGCGGGTTACCCCTCGATGACGTCAGCCACCCTGCGGCGCCCGTCCAACACTGTGTCGAAGTCATGGTCGACATAGTGCCGCCGCCCACCGACAATATTCCGCGCCCGATCTCCTCGGCCGATCCCGGCGGGGTCCGTCCGCAGCGGGGTCCCGGCGGCTGACGCGGTGGCCCCCCGGTCGCGCTTTCCGCTCTCAGCGAAATACCCGGCCGAGCCGGCGCCAGTGGCCGGTATCCGGAGCGGCCGGGTAGGAATGACGAATGCAGACCTATGACGTCGTCGTGATCGGCGCCGGGGCGATGGGCTCCGCGGCCGCCCGCGCTCTCGCCGCGGCCGGCCGCGAGGTGCTGGTCCTGGAGCAGTACGAGCTCGGGCACAACCGTGGCGGTTCGCACGGTGGCACGAGACTCTTCCGGCTGGCGATAGACGACGAGGCCGAACTCCTCCGGGCCGAGCAGTCACGAGTCTTGTGGGAGGAGCTGGAGAGCGAGACCGGTGTGCGGATGCTCGACCTCGTCGGTGGCGTCGACCACGGCGTGGACGAGCACCAGGTCCGGGAGTTCGAGGAGCAGTTCAGGCGGCACGGCATCGACCACGAGGTGCTCGATCCGGCGGAGGCGACCGAGCGCTGGCCCGGGATGCGGTTCGAGACGAAGGTGCTCTACCAGCCGAGGTCGGGACGCGCGCTGGCCGACCAGGCGCTGACCGCGATCCGGGAGTCGGCCCAGAGCCTCGGAGTGGAGTTCCGCCCCAACTGCCCGGTCACCGGGCTCAAGGTGGCGGGTGCGGCCGAGGGTCTAGTGGACCTGGAGACGCCCGCGGGCGCCGTACGGGCTCGTCAGGTGGTGGTGACTGCCGGGCCGTGGGCGCCGCGGATTCTCGGTGGGCAGCTCGAGTTGCCGGCGATCACCGTGTCGCAGGAGCAGCCGCGCTTCTTCGCGCCGCTGGATCCGGACAGCGCGTGGCCGGTCTTCGTGCACCGGCGCCGCGGCGACGATCCGCTCGACGCGGCCACGGTCTACGGAGTGTTCGAGGAGGGCCGTGGGGTGAAGGTCGGCATGCACGCGACCGGCGCGGTGATCGAGCTGGACCAGCGGGACTTCGCGGTCGAACCCAACCGTGACGCCGCGCTGGTCTCTTACGTCCGCGACTGGTTCCCCGGAGTGGATGTGACCAGGTCGGAGGCGATCAGCTGCCTCTACGACAACACCGAGCGCGGCGACTTCGTGATCGATCGCCGCGGACCGATCAGCGTGGCGACCGGGTTCCACGGCGAGGGGTTCAAGTTCGTGCCGCTCGTCGCCCGCTATCTCTCGGAGCTGGTCACCGGGACGGGTTCCCCGCCGACCGCCTTCGCGCTCTGAGTACTGCGAACCCGGGGGCAACCGGCGCAAGGGTTCACGTTGGGAAGGGCATAGACGAAGCAGCAGGACGTGCGGATCTGCTGGTCGAGCCTGATGTGGAAGGCCTCCGCGGCAGCCGCCGCCTGCAGGGCTTCCTCGGGTAGCCGCATCGCGCCCCGGAGCTCGTCCTCGACAGCACCGAGTCGCTGCCGCGAGCTGAGCTTCACCCCGGGCCGGTAGCTGTCGGTGAAGGCCCTGGTGTGCGATTCCACCTGCTCGACCGCCTTGGCCAAGGGCACGACGTCGGGCGACAGCAGAGCCACGTCAGTCGGGTAGTGGGCGGTCGGGTGCCGCCGGAACGCCAGGGACGCCGGTGACACGTCCGGCGAGACCCCGGCGAGCGCAGTCGACAGACCGGCCACCATGGACGGCACCGAGACATACCACATCAGCACGAACATGGCGGCCACCTGCACCGGCGCCTCGATGTCGTACTCGCGCCCGTAGTCGTCCTCCAGCGCCTTGCGCCACCCGTACGTCGGGTCGCCGCCGTTCTGCTGGTCCGCGAGGAGCTCGGCGCAGGAGATCCACTCGGGCCCCGGCAGCGCCGACGCAGTACGGACGGACAGCCAGGACACCTGCCCGTCCAGCATGTCCGCGAGGCGACCCGCGGTGTACGTCATACGGCCAGCCTACGGTCGGCTCGGCCGGCAACCAGCACTGAGCCGCCTGGGTAGGGTCGGGGTATGACGGCTTTGGAGCGCTGGCATGTCGGGCCCTGGACCACGCGAGGGACGTTGCCTGGTGAGCCGTTGGAGCCGGGACGGAAGCGGACGCCCGACGAGCTGAACTTCGACATCGTCGGGCTGGCGCGCATCCTCGGGCGTCGGCTGTCCGGACGCGAGGAGCTCCAGGTCCGCCTCTGGCAGAACGAACTCCGCCCCACCCACACCCGCCGCTGCGGCGTCCACACGCTCGCGGATCCCGGCAACTCGCGCCTGCTCGCCGAGACCGCCCAGAAGGCACTCGCCTGGCTGGCCTCGCGAGCACCTGAGGGCTACGAGTTCGTCCTCACCGACGCGGTTTGTCTGCGCCCGCTGACGGAGCTGGCGGCCGAGACCGTCACGGTCGACGCGGTCGTCCAACTCGCCGCCGAGCGCGGAGATGCTCTCCCGGCCGACCGCCTGGCCGCTTCCCACGTACGCCGCTCCTCGGCGGGCGAGTGGTTCGCCGGCGACGCGGTCTGCAACTGGTCCGGCCCATACCCGACCGCGGAAGAAGCAGCCGACGCGATCCGGGCCGCCCGAGTAGAACTGACCAACCAGTTGACCGAGTCCGGCCACTCGGACCTCGCGGCAACCTTCTCCCGCTGGTCAGACGTCCACGTGGAACCTGCCGTCTAGGTCCAGCTCGCGACGAAGTAGCCGACGCCGTACGGGGCGGTGTGGTGGGTGAGGTTGCCCTGGAGCGGGGTGGTCGCGGTAGCACCGGCCAGGACCTGCCAAGGAGCTCGGCCAGCGGCCTGGAGAGTCGTCGCCAGGTCTGGGTCCAGCGCGGACAAGGTAGTGGTGTCGGCCAGGTCCAGTGCGGCGGCGACGGTCGTGTCGAAGATCTCGGCACGGGGGTGAAGGTGCACCGGGGAGTGTTCGCTGCGGCGGGCCGAGCCGTCCCCCATCACCAGCAGAGCCACCCGTTCATTGCCATGGGCAAGCTCTTGCCCCAGTTCCAGACAGGCGGCCGGAGTCTCGTCGGCAGCGACCGTGATCGAGAACCGCGGAAGACCCGCCGCCTTGCTCTGGTTGACGAGCCACGCGCCCATCGTGAGCGAGAGCGGCAGCACCGGTTCGCCGGAGCCCACCTGTACGCCGGGAGCGCCGTACGGGCCGAACGTGCCACCGGCGGACGCGTCGTACCGGGTGCCAGTGGTGGGTCCGGAGCCCACGATCACCAGGGTGTCGGCGTCTGCGAGCTGGTCGATCGCGGCAAGGCAGGCAGCGCGCAGGTCGTCGAGCTCGGCGGCGGCTCCACCGGCGATCTCGGGAACCAGGAGCGGCGGATGCGGGCAGACCGCGGCGCTGACGATGGGCACGACGTCAACCGTAGTCGAGGCTCTCAGTTGGCCCGGAGGTAGCGCATGAAGAGGTACCCGTCGTCCGAGCCGAGCACCGACCTCAGCTCCAGCCGCCGGGCGATCGTCGATACGGGGCCGGCCGTGATGCGACCCGCACCGGGGCCGGCCAGCAGCGGCGCCAGTGACAGGCACATCTCGTCCACCAGATCCGCCTCGGTGAGCGCACCCAGCAGATGCGGCCCACCCTCCGACAGGATCTGCGGCAGCCCTCGCTCAGCCAAGGCGGCCACGGCCGTCGGGAGATCGACCGACGTCTCGCCACAGACCAGTACGTCGGCCACCTCGGCGAGTGCTTCGTGGCGGTCGGGCGGCGCCGCGGCGTGCGTGATCACGACCGGCCGGATCGGCGCCTGCGCGAACACCGGGTTGATCGGGTTCAGGTCGAGCCGTGACGAGACGATCGCCAGGGTCGGGTTCTCCGGCAGACCGTTCGCCTGCCGCCACTCCCGGCGCTTGGCACTGAGCCGGAGCGGGTTGTATCCCTCGGCTCGGACAGTCCCGGCACCGACCAGGATCACGTCGCTGAGCATCCGGAGCTTGCCGAACAACTCCTGGTCCGCCTGGTTCGACAGCGACTTCGACTGCCCGTCAATCTCGACCGCGCCGTCGATACTGCAGACGAAGTTGCTCCGCAGATGGGGCACCGAGCGATCGTCGACCTGGTACGCCGCGATCACCTCGTCCTCGGTCAGATCGGCCAACTGACGAATCAAGCCAGGCTCCTTCGGGTTCCAGCGGGCTGCGCGGCACCCTGCAGTACTGCGACCAGGTCCAGCGCCTGCCGGGCCGCAGGGACATCGTGCACCCGGAAGACCCGGGCGCCCAGCCAGGCGGAGACGGTCAGCGCGGCGAGTGTCCCGGAGCCACGCTGTCCCGGCGGCAGGTCGAGGGTCTCGCCGATGAAATCCTTGTTCGAGACCGCCACCAGCACCGGCCAGCCGGTCGCCGCGAGTTCGTCCAGCCGGCGGGTCAGCTCGAGCGACTGCAGGGTGTTCTTGCCGAAGTCGTGGGTCGGGTCGATGAGGATCCCGTCCGGCCTCACTCCCGCGGCGACGGCCCGTTCGGCGAGGGCCGTGGTCGTGCGGATCACGTCGGCCACCACGTCGTCGTACGCCATCCGGTGCGGGTCGGTCCGCGGGGTGAGGCCGCCGACGTGGCTGCACACGAGCCCGGTCCCGTACTCCGCGGCGGCGGCCGGGATGTCGGGGTCGGCGCCGGCCCAGGTGTCGTTGATGAGGTCCGCCCCGGCTGCTCCGACCCGGCGGGCGACGCCACTGCGGTAGGTGTCGACGCTGATCACGAGGTCCGGGTGGCGCTCGCGGATTCCCGCCACGAAGTCGACCGTGCGCCGGAGTTCCTCGTCCTCGCTGACGGGCTCGCCGTACCCGGCCTTGACCCCGCCGATGTCGACCAGGTCCGCGCCGTCGGCGACCGCCCGATCGATCGCCTCGTACGCCGCCTCGGTGGCGAACGTGGCGCCGCGGTCGAAGAAGGAGTCCGGCGTCCGGTTCACGATCGCCATCAGCGCGAACTCCGCCGGTCCGAACGACCGCCGCCCCAACCGCAGTACTCCGGGCTCGTCAGCGTCCTGGTGGTCGGGCACGGTTCGACTCTATCCAGCGGCTCCCGGCCGGTCGGTCCGGGCCGGGTGAACCCGGCGCGGACCTTGTTCCTTGAACGGATGAATTAACTCGCCGGAGCACTGCCCGAACGACCCCCATATCCTATAGGATCTGGTCTGCCAGATCGGAACACTGCCAGAACGGGTCTTCATGCCACGCTTCACCGAGTTCGAGACGTACGACGTCCGCTTCCCCACCTCGCTGGACCTGGACGGCTCCGACGCGATGAACGCCGACCCGGACTACTCCGCGGCGTACCTGATCCTGCGCACCGACGTCGGCGATGGGCTCGAAGGACACGGATTCGCCTTCACCATCGGCCGCGGCAACGACGTCCAGACGGCCGCGATCGAGGCGCTCCGCGACCACGTGATCGGCCTGGACGTGGACGAGACCCTGAACGACCTTGGCGGCTTCTGGAAGTCCCTGGTGCACGACTCGCAACTGCGCTGGCTCGGCCCGGAGAAGGGCGTCATGCACATGGCGATCGGGGCGGTGGTGAACGCCGTCTGGGACCTAGCCGCCAAGCGCGCCGGAGTACCGCTGTGGAAGCTGCTGGCCGACCTCTCCCCCGAGCAGATCGTCGACCTGGTCGACTTCCGGTACCTGTCGGACGCGCTCACCCGCGAGGAGGCGCTGGAGATCCTGAACGCCGCTGTGCCGGGTCGCGCCGAGCGGGAGAAGTCGCTGCGCGAGCAGGGCTACCCGGCGTACACGACCACGCCCGGCTGGCTCGGGTACGACGACGCCAAGCTGGTGCGGCTCTGCCACCAGGCAGTGGCCGAGGGGTTCACCCAGATCAAGCTGAAGGTCGGCGCGAACCTCGACGACGACATCCGCCGGATGCGGCTGGCCCGCGAGGCGGTCGGCCCGGACATCCGGATCGCGATCGACGCGAACCAGCGCTGGGACGTGGCCGAGGCGATCTCCTGGATCGAGGCGCTGAAGCCGTACGACGTGTGGTGGGTCGAGGAGCCCACCAGCCCGGACGACATCCTCGGCCACGCGGCGATCGCCCAGGCCGTCGCGCCGGTCCGGGTGGCCACCGGCGAGCACGTGCAGAACCGGGTGGTCTTCAAGCAGATGCTGCAGGCCGGATCCCTGTCGTTCCTGCAGATCGACTCGGCCCGGGTCGCCGGGGTGAACGAGAACATCGCGATCCTGCTGCTGGCGGCGAAGTTCGGCGTACCGGTGTGTCCGCACGCGGGTGGCGTCGGGCTGTGCGAGCTGGTGCAGCACCTGTCGATGTTCGACCTGGTGGCCGTCAGCGGTTCGACCGAGAACCGGGTGATCGAGTACGTCGACCACCTGCACGAGCACTTCCTGGAACCGGTCGCGATCAAGGACGGCCACTACGTCACGCCGACGCAGCCGGGCTTCAGCGCGGAGATGGATGCCGAGACGCTGTGTGACTTCCGGTACCCGACTGGCAAGATCTGGACTGACCTGACGAAGGAGAGCGTGAAGTGACGGATTTCGCCGGCCTACGGGCCGTGGTGACCGGAGGAGCCTCGGGGATCGGTCTGGCGGCCGCCTCGCTGCTGGCCGCGCGAGGTGCCCAGGTGGTCGTCTTCGACCTGAAGCCGGACGTGCCCGCGCCGCTGACCGGCATCGCCGCGGACGTGAGCGACGACAGCTCCGTCCGGGACGCGGTCTCCGCGGCCGCGCTGCAGCTCGGCGGAATCGACATCCTGGTGAACAACGCCGGGATCGGCGCCCAGGGCACCGTGGCGGGCAACGACGACGAGGAGTGGCACCGCGTCCTCGACGTGAACGTCGTCGGCATCGCACGCGTCACCCGGGCGACGCTTCCCTACCTGCGTCGCTCGTCGGCTGCCGCGATCGTCAACACCTGCTCGATCGCCGCCGTCGCCGGCCTCCCGAACCGTGCGCTCTACAGCGCCAGCAAGGGCGCAGTACTGGCGCTGACCATGGCGATGGCCGCTGACCACGTCCGCGAAGGCATCCGGGTCAACTGCGTGAATCCGGGCACCGCCGACACCCCCTGGGTCGGCCGGCTGCTCGACGTCGCGTCCGACCCGGCCGCCGAGCGTGCCGCCCTGGAAGCCCGGCAGCCGATGGGCCGGCTCGTCACCGCCGAGGAGGTCGCTGCCGCGATCGTCTACCTGGCAAGCCCGCTATCCGCCTCGACCACCGGTACTGCGCTCGCGGTCGACGGAGGCATGCAGAACCTGCGACTGCCGGCAGCCCGGTCATGAAGCTGTTCCCGGAGGACTCGCGAATCGGGCTCGGCGGCGCTCCGCTGGCCGGGTTGTTCACGCCGGTCGCTGATGCCGAGGCTGCCGCGACCGTACAGGCCGCGTGGGACGAGGGCTGGCGGTACTTCGACACGGCACCGCACTACGGTCTCGGTCTGGCTGAGGAGCGCCTGGGTGGTGGGCTCGCCGGGAAGCCCCGCGACGAGTACGTGCTGTCCAGCAAGGTCGGCCGGATCATCTACGAAGCGGACACCGACGCCACCGACGACGAAGGCTTCGCTGTCACCTCCCGCCGACGCCGCCGCTGGGACTTCAGCCGCGACGGCGTCCTGCAGAGCATCGAGGACTCCCTACGCCGCATCGGCACGGACCGCCTCGACGTCGTCTTCGTCCACGACCCCGACGACCACTACGAGGAAGCCGTCGCCACCGCCTTCCCGACCCTGATCGAACTCCGCGAACAGGGCGTCATCGGCGCCATCGGCTCCGGCATGAACCAGACCGCGATGCTCACCCGCTTCGTCCGCGAAGTAGACATCGACGCCATCATGCTCGCCGGCCGTTACACCCTCCTGGACCCCGACGGCCTGGACGACGTGATGCCCGCCTGCGTCGAGAACAACGTCCAGGTAGTTGCCGTAGGCATCTTCAACTCCGGTCTGCTGTCGCAACCTCGTCCAGCGGCGGACGCGACCTTCAACTACGCCCCTGCGCCTGCTCCCTTGGTGGACAAGGCCAACCAACTCGCCGACATCTGCGAGTCCCACGGCGTAACCCTGCCGGCGGTCGCCCTCAACTTTCCCCTCCACCACCCCGCCGTCGCCGGCATCGCCGTCGGCTGCCGCACCGCCGACGAGGTCCACACCAACGCGGCCCTCGCCCGGGTCTCCATCCCCTCCGGCATCTGGTCCGACCTGAAGTCAACCGGCCTACTCCGCTCCGACGCCCCAACACCCACCTAGCAGTCCGCCCCAGGCAACTCCTCCGTCGCTCGCCCTCACCTCACACGCCGGTTCGGCGCTCCTGCGTCGCCGCTCAGAGAAGCCAGAGTGGTCGCGATGAAGGCGAGCTGATCGCCGGACGTGCTCGGCCTGGTTATCAGGCCACCGCGGGGTTTTCCAGGCCGCTGCGGGTTGTCGGGCCGCCGCGGGTTTGTCGGGCCGCTGCGAGTTGTCGGGCCGCCGCGGGTTTGTCGGGCCGCTGCGAGTTGTCGGGCCGACAATTCGAGCCTGCGCTCACACGACACCCCACCCCGGGTTGGTAGTCCGGCACGGCTGTACCGAACGACAGGTAGATGTCCCTCGCGACGGCAACCTCCCGGCGTACCGAGGGTCTTGATGGACCGAGAGCAGGCAGTACCTCCTGTCGATCCGTACGCCGCTCGGACCCGCAACCAGCCGTCCGGCGACTTCCCCCACTCCCCCACCTCGGGCGATCCGGGTCCGCTCGGCCTTGGCATCCACCCAAGCGCATTCACCGAGCGGCGACCTAGCGGGGTTGACGCAAGCGACGGAGGAGTGCGGGGCCGGAGGAGCGCGGCGGAGTACTGGCTCAGTAGGTTGCTCGGCCGCCGCTGATGTCGTAGACGGCGCCGGTGGAGAAGCTGCATTTGTCGGAGGTGAGCCAGGCGACCAGCTCGGCTACTTCTTCGGGGCGGCCGATGCGGTGCATGGGGATCAGGCTGGTGAGGCGGGCCAGCACGTCCGGTGCGGTGGCGGCGTTCATGGGGGTGTCGATCACGGCTGGGGCGATGACGTTGACCAGGATGCCGCTGGTGGCGAGTTCCTTGCCGAGGGACTTGGTCATGGCGATGACGGCTGCCTGGAGGCGGAGTATGCGGAGAGGTTCGCGTTTCCGTCCTTGCCGGCCATGCTCGCGAAGTTGACGATCCGCCCCCAGCCGCGTTCGCGCATGCCGGGGATGACTGCTCGGCACAGCTGGAAGGTGCCGCGGACGTTCACTGCGAACGTTTGATCCCAGTCGGCGGTCGAGATCTCCCACAGCGGCTGGTTCGGCCCGACGATGCCGGCGGAGTTGACCAGGATGTCGATCCCGCCCAACTCAGCGACCGCCGACGCTACGGCTTCCTCGTCGGTGATGTCCAAGACCACATCAGCACCGGCTGTCCGGTCGAGGGTGACAACCTCGATCCCATCCGCCCGCAACCGCTCGACAGTCGCCAGCCCAAGCCCACTCACTCCCCCGGTCACGAGCGCACGTCGAGTCACAGCTACCCCTGTCTCGATGGTGGGCTCTCAGTATGTCGGACGCCGGCGACAGGATCCGTCTGCCGCCGGCGCCCCTGGCGACTTGCTGGCGGCGACGTAGGGCATCAAATTGAGCAAGTCCTACGCCCAGAAACACTCAACTGATGCACAAGGTCGGGGGCCTCCGAGGTACCCCGGCCAACCCGCCGACCCGCCAACCCCTTGGGATCACCGACCTGCAACAGAGGAGCGCGCCGAACAACCGGTGCTGGGAGCAAGCGACGAAGGAGTGGCGTGAGTCCGGAGTACTAGAGCGGGTCGATCTCGTGGAGTTCGTTGTCTTCTATCGACAGCCAGCGGGTGATGCCGATCTCGCGGAGGAACGGGAGGTCGTGGCTGGCGACCACCAGGGCTCCGTTGTAGGAGGCCAGGGCTTCTCGGAGTTGGGTGACGCTGGAGAGGTCCAGGTTGTTGGTGGGTTCGTCGAGCATCAGCAACTGGGGTGGGGGTTCAGCCAGGAGGAGGGCGGCGAGGGTTGCTCGGAAGCGTTCGCCGCCGGACAGGGTGCTGACGGGTTGGTCGGCCGCGCGGCCTCGGAAGAGGAAGCGGGCCAGGCGGGCTCGGCGTTCCTGGTTCTCTGCGCTGGGGGCGAGGAGGGCGAGGTTCTCCACCACCGACAGGTCGTCCTGCAGGAGGTCGAGGCGCTGTGGGAGCAGCCTCCACGGGACGAGAGGTTTGTTGTCGGAGGCAAGGGCGTGGAGCAGGGTGCTCTTGCCTGCGCCGTTCGGGCCGGTCAGGGCGATGCGTTCGGGGCCGCGGATCTCCAGGTCGGCGTGCAGGCCGGTACGGAGTACGTAGTCCTCCAAGCGCAGCACGATCCGTCCGGCCGGTACGGCGGTCTTCGGCAGATCGACGCGGATGCTGTCGTCGTCGTGGACCTTCTCCTCCGCGTCTGCCAGCGCTTCCTGGGCCGCGTCGAAGCGGTCGCTGTGCATGCCGAGGTGCTTGCCCGCCGACACCTGCGCGGAGCGTTTGAGGCCGCCGGCGATGATCTTCGGGATGCCGCCCTGCTCGAACGCGCGCTGACCGGCGGCCCGGCGGCGGTCCATCTTCATCCGCGCCTCGATCAGTTCGCGTTTCTGCCGCTTCAGGTCGGACTCGGCCGCGCGGACCATCCGCTCGGCCGCCTCCTGCTCGACCGCGACGGCTTCCTCGTACGCCGTGAGGTTGCCGCCGTACCAGGTGACCTCGCCCTTGCGCAGGTCGCCGATCTGGTCGACCCGGTCGAGCAGTTCGCGGTCGTGGCTCACGATCAGCAGGGCTCCCCGGAATCCCTCGACCGCGTCGTACAGGTGCCGCCGCGCGCGCAGGTCCAGGTTGTTCGTCGGCTCGTCGAGCAGCAGTACGTCGGGGCGGCGGAGCAGTTCGGCGGCCAGGCCGAGCAGGATCGTCTCGCCGCCGGAGAGTTCGCCGACGCTGCGGTCCAGGCCGATCGTGCCGAGGCCGAGCTTGCCGAGCATCGCCTCGGCCCGCTCCTCCACGTCCCAGCCGTCGCCGACGGCCGCGAAGTTGGCGTCCGAGGCGTCGCCCTGCTCGATCGCGGTGATCGCTGCACGGATGCCGGCGATGCCCAGGGCCTGGTCGACGCGCAGAGCGGTGTCGAGGGTGAGGTCCTGCGGCAGGTAGCCGAGTTCGCCGTTGACCCGGATCGACCCGCGTTGCGGTGCGAGTCGGCCGGCGATCAGCCGCAGCAGGGTGGACTTGCCGACGCCGTTGCGGCCGACCAGCCCGGAGCGGACCGGGCCGGCCACGAAGGTCAGCCCGTCGAACAGCACGTCGCCGTCGGGCCAGGCGAAGAAGAGGTCGGTACAGCTCAGGGAATTACTCATGCGCACACTCCATAGAGGTCTCTGCCAGACCGCTCGACCGGAACGGGAGCGATCAACTGCTCAGAAGAAAGACCTCGGAGTTACAACGCGGACCCCTGACGCCGGGAATGTGACTGGTCCAGAGTAGACAACCCCCCGACCGGCATCAACCAGGTTTCCGCACCGGCATCAGTCGGACCTTCCGCGGGAGCGCTGCCGGTTCACCCACTTCCGCCGGCCGATCACGAGCAGGTCGAGCGCCGCGACGACCGCGAGGAACTCGGCCGCGATCGCCCACCCGGCCGGCACATCGTTGACGACGAACAGCACCGCGGCCACGCTGCAGACCACCAGCCCGAAGGAGGCCAGCACGATTCTGAGCGTCAACGCGCTCTGCGGCGGAGGTGGTTCCTGACTCACTCCGATGCCCTCCACATCAACGGTTCAGCGGGCCTTGCGCAACCAATTCTCGACGCCCGCGATGTGCGCGGTCATCCAGGCGCGAGCCGCCTCCGCGTCGCCGATCTCGATCGCGTCCAGGATCGCGCTGTGCTCGGCCAGGGTCCGCTCGACCGCTCCGGCCTGGGTGACCCCGCGCCAGATCCGCGCGCGCTGCGTCGCCCCGGAGACCCCGTCGAGCAATGAGCAGACAACCGCGTTACCACTCGCCTCGGCGATCCCGCGGTGGAACTTGAGGTCGTTTGCGACGAGGTCGTCCACCCCGGCGCCTGCGGCCAGATCGCTCGTCAGCAAGCGCAACTCGGACAACTGCTCGGTCGTACGCCGGTTCGCCGCCAGCGCGGCAACCCCGGGCTCGAGCAGACGTCGTACCTCGAAGAACTGCAGCACGGAATCGTCCTGATGCAGGTCGACCATGAAGCTCAGCGCGTCGAGCAGGTGCGCGGAGTCGAGGCTGGTCACGTACGTCCCGTCGCCATGCCGCACGTCCAGCACGTTGACCAGCGTCAGCGCCTTCACGGCCTCCCGCAGCGAGTTCCGCGACAGCCCGAGCCGCGCCGCGAGGTCAGCCTCCTTCGGCAGCCGGTCTCCCGGCCGCAACTCCCCCGAGGTGATCATCCCTTTGATCTTGACGATCGCCTCATCCGTCAACGCCATCCCGTCAGTATGCCGCCGCAGGCCGCTCGCCGCGCCTTGCCGAACCGAAGACACACCCGGTACGTCGCAATCTCGCGGCCCGGACGAGTCAGCTGGCGCACCCCGACCGCAGTACTCCACCGGCCGTGCCTGTTGCCAGCGGCACCAACCCACCACCCCACCGGCCGCTGGGATTCGCCGAGTCGTGGATTTCGGGGTCGAGCAAACGTTTGCCCAGAACGCTGATCCACGACTGGCGGCGAGGACCGGACGAGTTCTCTGGGTGATCGGTGCGGGGCGCGCGGTGGTGAGGCTGGACGAGTCGTCTGGGTGATCGGTCCGGCGCGCGGCACTCGTGAGACCGACGGGGTTAGAGGATGACGCCACCCGTATGTGCGGCGGTGGGCGCCTACCATCGCCGCATGAGCGCCGGATACTCGGGCAAGCCGCTGGCCGCCAAGCTCGGCATCAAGCCCGAGCACGCCGTCGTCGTCGAGAACGCGCCGGCCGGGTTCGTGATCGAGGGGCTCCCGGACGGGCTCAAAGTGATCACCCGGCCTGGGCGGGCGGAGTACGACGTGATCCTGGCCTTCTGCCCGGATCGGGCGCGGCTGGCGAAGAGGTTGCCGGTACTGCTCGGGAAGACGGCGAAGGCCGGGATGATCTGGATCGCCTGGCCGAAGCGGTCGTCGGGACTGGCGACCGACCTGGACGAGAACGGCGTCCGCGACGTGGCCCTGCCGCTCGGGGTGGTGGACGTGAAAGTCTGCGCGGTCGACGACACCTGGTCCGGGCTGAAACTTGTCCGCCGACTGGTCAACCGGTGAGCCAATTCTCGCGAACTGGACTGATCCGGTGCGTGACCTTCGCCACACGATTGCGCGGAGCTGACCATCACGCCCTGCAAGTGCGCAGCTGCATACAGTGGCCAACCAGGCGTCCGAGGGGGCCCGCACACCCCTTCCCGCAGGCCCGGAAACCCACCCCTGCAACGGGTCCCGCAGTTCCTCCGGCTGATGGCCGCGTCACCGGGACCCGGACCGGCCCGCAAATCGCTGGAACACCTGCCATCACGCTGTTTCAGGGGGCGATCGATCAAGCGCCGACGCGCCAACCACTGGATCGACTGGTCCGGTGATCCCGGGCTGTAGAAGTGTTGGCCGTGCTATTAGCCTTGCCTCGGGAAGCACCCCATAACTCCAGTGCTCATAACACAGGTATCTGACCCGATCGGAAGAGGCGAACTGCCAAGTGGCCACCGAGCCATCAGAAACTAATCCCCTTGCAGCCTTCGGTGCGAACGAATGGCTGGTCGACGAGATGTACGAGAACTACCTCCAGGACCCCAAGTCTGTGGATCCGGCGTGGTGGGACTTCTTCAAGGGTTACAGCCCGGGTGATGCGAAGCAGGCGAAGCCGGCCGACGCTCCCCGCCCCGATGCGGTGTCAGACAACAAGACCCCCGAGGCGCCGAGCCGCGGTACCGCCGCCGCCGCGCCGTCATCCAGCCAGCCGGCCGCCCAGGCCGCGGCTGCCGCACCAGCTCCGGCTGCACCGGCTCCGGCTGCACCGGCTCCGGCCGCACCGGCTCCGGCCACGCCCGCTCCGGCAGCTCCGGCAGCTCCGGCCAAGCAAGCACAGACAGCAGCATCCACAGCGAAAGCAGCGCCCGCGGCGAGCGGCGCCCCGACCGGAGGCACGGTGAACCAGCCGCCCAAGGCGCAACCCAAGCCCGCACCCGTGACCAGCACGGACGCGAACCGGGTCATTCTGCGCGGAGCGCCCGCACGGACCGCGCAGAACATGGAGACCAGCCTCGGGGTCCCCACCGCGACGAGCGTGCGCCAGGTGCCGGTCAAGCTGCTGATCGACAACCGGATCGTCATCAACAACCACCTCAAGCGCGCCCGCGGCGGCAAGATCTCCTTCACCCACCTGGTCGGCTGGGCCCTGGTGAAGGCGCTGAAGACGCTGCCGGAGATGAACGCCTCGTTCGACGAGACCGAGGGCAAGCCGACGCTGGTCCAGCCGGAGCACATCAACCTCGGCCTGGCCATCGACATGCAGAAGCCGGACGGCACCCGGCAGTTGCTGGTGCCGTCGATCAAGGCGACCGAGTCGATGACGTTCGCCGAGTTCTGGATGGCCTACGAGGACATCGTCCGGCGGGCCCGGGACAACAAGCTCGCGCTGCCCGACTTCCAGGGCACCACGATCAGCCTGACCAACCCCGGCACCATCGGCACCCAGCACTCGGTGCCGCGGCTGATGAGCGGCCAGGGCTGCATCATCGGCGTCGGCGCGATGGAGTACCCCACGGAGTACCAGGGTGCGGCCGAGGAGACGATGGCCAAGCTCGCGGTCAGCAAGGTGATGACGCTGACCTCGACCTACGACCACCGGATCATCCAGGGCGCCCAGTCGGGTGAGTTCCTGCGCCGGCTGCACAAGCTGCTGCTCGGCGAGGAGGGCTTCTACGACGAGATCTTCCAGTCGCTGCGGATCCCCTACGAGCCGATCCGCTGGGCCGCCGACCTCCCGCACAGCCACGAGGAGGACATCAGCAAGCAGGCCCGCATCCTCGAGCTGATCCACGCCTACCGGGTCCGCGGCCACATCATGGCCGACACCGACCCGCTGGAGTACAAGCAGCGCAGCCACCCCGACCTCGACGTCGCCACCCACGGCCTGACCCTGTGGGACCTGGACCGCGAGTTCGCGACCGGCTCGTTCGGCGCCCAGGCCGACCGCAAGTTCATGAAGCTGCGGGAGATCCTCGGCATCCTGCGCGACTCGTACTGCCGCACGGTCGGCGTCGAGTACATGCACATCCAGGACCCCGAGCAGCGCAAGTGGCTGCAGGAGCGGATCGAGCGGCCGCACACCAAGCCGCCGCGCGAGGAGCAGCTGCGGATCCTGGCCAAGCTGAACGAGGCCGAGGCCTTCGAGACCTTCCTGCAGACCAAGTACGTCGGCCAGAAGCGGTTCTCCCTCGAGGGCGCGGAGACCACCATCCCGCTGCTCGACGAGATCTGCGAGGAGGCCGCCGGCGCCGGGCTGGACGAGGTCACCATCGGCATGGCGCACCGCGGCCGGCTGAACGTGCTGGCCAACATCGTCGGCAAGTCGTACGGCCAGATCTTCCGCGAGTTCGACGGCAACATCGACCCGCGGACGGTCCAGGGTTCCGGTGACGTGAAGTACCACCTGGGCGCCGAGGGCGAGTTCGTCTCCGAGTTCGGCGACAAGATCAAGGTCTCGGTCGCGGCGAACCCGTCCCACCTGGAGACCGTCGACCCGGTGCTGGAGGGCATCGTCCGGGCCAAGCAGGACCTCCTGGACCGCGGCGCCGCGTTCCCGGTGCTGCCGTTGCTCGTGCACGGTGACGCGGCCTTCGCCGGCCAGGGCGTGGTGGCGGAGACGCTGAACCTGTCCCAGCTGCGCGGCTACCGCACCGGCGGCACGATCCACGTGATCGTGAACAACCAGGTCGGCTTCACCACCTCGCCGGCCTCATCCCGCTCGTCGATGTACAGCACCGACGTCGCCCGGATGGTGCAGGCGCCGATCTTCCACGTGAACGGCGACGATCCCGAGGCCTGCATCCGGGTCGCGGACCTGGCCTTCGAGTACCGCCAGGCGTTCAACAAGGATGTCGTCATCGACCTGGTCTGCTACCGCCGCCGCGGTCACAACGAGGGCGACGACCCGAGCTTCACCCAGCCGCTGATGTACGACCTGATCGAGCAGAAGCGGTCCGTGCGCAAGCTCTACACCGAGGCCCTGATCGGCCGTGGCGACATCACGGTGGAAGAGGCCGAGCAGGCGATGCGCGACTTCCAGCAGCGGCTGGAGCGGGTGTTCACCGAGGTCCGCGAGGCGAAGAGCCAGCCGGACACGCCGGCGCCGTACGTGACCGTCCCGGTCTACCCGGACAAGCCGGACGGGCCGGACGCCACGGCGACCACCCCCGAGGTGCTGAAGAAGATCGCGGACGCGTACACGACGCTGCCGGAGGGCTTCACCGCGCACCCGAAGGTGATGCCGCAGCTGCAGCGCCGGGCCGCCGCGATCACCCAGGGTCCGGTCGACTGGGCCAGCGCGGAGATCACCGCGTTCGGCTCGCTGCTGCTGGCCGGGCGTCCGGTCCGGCTGGCCGGCCAGGACAGCCGCCGCGGCACCTTCGTGCAGCGGTTCGCCGCCATCATCGACCGGATCAACGGGCAGGACCACGTCCCGCTGCAGCACCTGGACGAGGAGCAGGCGAACTTCTACGTCTACGACTCGCTGCTGAGCGAGTACGCCGCACTCGGCTTCGAGTACGGGTACTCCGTGGCGCGGCCGGAGGCGCTGGTCCTCTGGGAGGCCCAGTTCGGCGACTTCGTCAACGGCGCCCAGTCGATCATCGACGAGTACATCTCGGCCGGTGAGGCGAAGTGGGGCCAGAAGTCCGGTGTCGTGCTGCTGCTGCCGCACGGCTACGAAGGTCAGGGCCCGGACCACTCGTCGGCCCGGATCGAGCGGTTCATGCAGCTGTGCGCCGAGAACGCGATGACGGTGGCGCAGCCGTCCACGCCCGCGTCGTACTTCCACCTGCTGCGGCGTCACACGCTGCAGGAGGAGCACAATCCGCTGATCGTCTTCACCCCGAAGCAGCTGCTCCGGTTGAAGGCGGCGGTGTCGCAGCCCGAGGAGCTGACCAGCGGCACGTTCCGCCCGGTCCTGAACGACCCGGAGGCCGAGCAGAACACGGCCGCCGTGGAGCGGGTCATCCTGGCCTCCGGCCGGATCAGCTACGACCTGCTGGCCGAGCGCAAGAAGGCGGAGCCGGACAAGATCAGCACCGTGATCCTGCGGGTCGAGCAGCTCTACCCGCTGCCCGCCGAGGAGATCAAGGCCGAGCTGGCGAAGTACCCGAAGCTGCAGGAGATCCGCTGGGTGCAGGACGAGCCGGCGAACCAGGGTCCGTGGCCGTTCATGGCGCTGAACCTGACCGAGCACCTGGGCGGCAAGCCCTTCTACCGGGTGTCCCGGCCGGCCATGTCCGCGCCGTCCGTCGGCTCGCACAACGTGCACGTCACCGAACTGGCGACGCTGATGAAGCAGGCCTTCAGCTGACGTGTACTTCACCGACCGAGGGATCGAGGAGCTCGAGGGCCGGCGTGGCGAGGAAGACGTCACGCTGGCCTGGATGGCCGAGCGGCTGCGCGAGTTCGTCGACCTGAACCCCGAGTTCGAGACCCCGATCGAGCGCTTCGCCACCTGGCTGGCGCGGCTGGACGACGAGGACGACTGAGCTCGTCCTCGTCTAGCCTGACGAGATGCCCTTCGCCGACCACCCCGTACGCCGGGTTGCCGCGGCGGAGGGCATTCGTCCGTCCGGGACCTGGCCGCACACCATCCCCGCGGTCCGCCAACTCCTGACCGACGGGCTGGACCTCGACCCGGGCGTCACCTTCCTGGTCGGCGAGAACGGCACCGGCAAGTCCACCCTGGTCGAGGCGATCGCCGTCGCCTACGGGATGTCCCCCGAGGGCGGCTCCACCGGCGCCCGGCTGACGACCCGGGCGACCGAGTCGTCGTTGTCCGAAGACCTCCAGCTGACCAGGGGTGCGGGTGCGAGCCGGGCCGGATTCTTCCTCCGCGCCGAGACGATGCACGGCTTCTACACCTACCTGGAGGACAACCCGCGGACGGGTGGGCCGCCGGACCTGCCGTTCCACCGGATGAGCCACGGAGAGAGCTTCCTCGCCGTGATCGGCGACAGGTTCGACCGCCGCGGGCTCTACTGCCTCGACGAGCCGGAATCGGCGCTGTCGTTCTCCTCGAGCCTCGCTGTCGTCGGTGTCCTCGACCGGCTGGCCAGGAGCGGCAGCCAGGTCATCTGCGCCACCCACTCCCCCGTCATCGCCGCACTACCGGACGCGAGAATCCTCGAGGTCGGGGAGTGGGGCATCCGCGAGAGCCCCTGGGACGACCTCGAACTCGTCCAGAACTGGCGCTCCTACCTGCACACCCCCCAACGCTTCCTCCGCCACATCCTCTAGCTCGTGCTCGACGGACTGTCAGCGCGGGCGACCGCAGTACGGCTACTCCGCGTGGGGCGGGCGGCGGCGGACGGGTGGGTCGGGGGCCAGTGAGCCGTCGGGGGCGATGTGCTCGAAGATCTGGTCGACCAGGTTGAGCACGTGCGGGTCGTCGACGGTGTAGATGTGCCGGCGGCCCTCGCGGCGGGCCGTGATGATGCCGGCCAGCCGCAGCTTGCCTAGGTGCTGGCTCGCGGTGGCGATGCTGACGCCGACCCGCTCGGCCAGCGTGCCCACGTCGTACTCCCCTTGCGCCGCCAGGGAGACCAGGTGCAGGCGGACGGGCGCCGAGAGCATGGCGAACGTGCCGGCGGCGGACACCAGCTGCGCTTTCGTCGGCTCGCGTTCAGGGCGTGAAGTGGTCATGGGTGGAGTCATTGTGACGCCTCCGGCGGTCAGCAGGCACGCGGCTGGCCGGTGGTGAGCACGGTCTCATACTTGCGCAATTGCGAAAGTATCAAAATGGTGGCAACCTTGACCGCGTGATCAGAGCTCTCCGCCCCGTGCTTCTCTGCCTCCTCGCGGCAGCGCCGGCCGTCGCCCTGCGACTGGCCGGCGTCGAACTGTCCGCCCCACTCGGCATCGTCGTCTTCGGGCTCGCGGTGGTCGCGGCGTCGTTCGTGCTCGCCTGGGCCGCCGAGGCCGCCGAGGTCGACATCTCCGGCGGCCTGGCGATCGCGCTGCTGGCGGTCATCGCCGTACTCCCCGAGTACGCCGTGGACCTCTACTTCGCGCACACCGCCGGCAGCCAGCCGGAGTACGTCGCCTACGCCGCCGCCAACATGACCGGGTCCAACCGGCTCCTGCTCGGCCTCGGCTGGTCCAGCGTTGTACTGATCAGCCTGTACGTCGCCAGCAAGCGCAGCGGGAGGACCGTGAAGGCGCTGGTGCTGGAGTCCGGGTACCGCCGTGAGCTCGGTTTCCTGGCGGTCGCCAGCGTGGTCGCGTTCATCATCCCGATCACCGGCGAGATCCACCTGGTGCTCGGCATCGCCCTGCTGGCCTTCTTCGCCTACTACCTCTGGCGCGCGGCCGCCTCCGAGCACGACGAGGAGCCCGACCTGATCGGACCCGCCAAGCGGATCGGCGGACTCGCGAAGGTCCAGCGACGGACCGCCGTCATCTCCATGTTCCTGGTCTCGGCCGGGGTGATCCTGCTGTCGGCCGAGCCGTTCGCGGACTCGCTGGTCGAGGGCGGGCACGCGCTGGGGATCGACCAGTTCCTGCTGGTGCAGTGGCTGGCCCCGCTGGCTTCCGAGGCGCCCGAGTTCATCGTGGCGATCCTGTTCGCGTGGCGCGGCAAGGGCGCTGCCGCGCTCGGCCTGCTGATCTCCGCCAAGGTGAACCAGTGGACGCTGCTGATCGGAAGCCTGCCGATCGCCTACGGGCTCGGTGGCGGTCCGGCGGCCCTGCAGCTCGACGGACGCCAGGTCGAGGAGTTCCTGCTGACCGTGACCCAGACGCTGCTCGGTATCGCGGTGCTGCTGACGCTGCGCTTCCCGCGCTGGGCGGCCTGGACGCTGCTCGGGTTGTTCCTGGTGCAGTTCGCGATCCCGGGCCAGACCGGGCGGTACATCCTCTCCGGCATCTACCTGGCGCTGGCGATCGTCGCCTTCATCCGCAACCGTCAGTACGTGGTGGCAACCATCACCTCGCCCTTCCGCCGGACCGCGCAGGTCGAGGAGCGGACGGACGAGCTGGTCGGGGTCTGACCTCCCGCAGTACGGAAACTGCCCCCACCGGCGATGCTCGGTGGGGGCAGTTCGCGTCTGGACACTAGCTGGCCTGCTGCTCCTCGATCGCGGCGGGGCGGCGGCGTTCCTGGGGTCCGGGGCGGCCCCGGCGGCGGCCGGAGAGGAACTTCTCGCCGGCGGCGGTGCCGGTGAACTTGGTCCGGCGGGCCCACTCGCGGCAATCCTCGATCACCGGGCACGCGGTCAGGCAGATCGCCTGGGCCTTGCGCTGCTCCCACTGGGTGGCGTTCTCGTCGTACGCCGGCGCCTGGCCGATACACGCGGCCCGCATCATCCAACGGTCGGCGGGGTCGGCGATCACCGTCAAGGTCGGCCTCATGGGCACTCCTGCTCCCTCATCGATCGGGCGGATCGAAACCGTGGGGGTTTCCCGCGGTAGAACCAGACTGCGCCAGCCTCGTTGCCCCGGTGCGACGGCAATGTTTCAGCCATGAAACGTCACGCCGGTCCGCTGTCACATCAGTGCCGCTGTCACCGGCTCGCGGTACGGCGGGCCGGACCATCCTGATCTCCGGTACGCCGAAGAACGGCTCGTCCACCCGTACTCCGTCCTCCGCGAAGCCCTGGCGGCGGTAGAACGCCCGCGCCCGCTGGTTGCCCTCCAGCACCCACAGGCTGGCGGGTTCCTTGCCGATGGCAACGTCGAGCAGCCGGTACCCGAGCCCGCTGCCCCACCACTTCTCCCGGACGTAGATCGCGTACAGCTCCAGCGGCGTCGGCGCGTCCTCGTCCCGCGACGGCCCGGGCGACGAGAACCCGATCACCCGGTCCTCCACCTGGACCGAAGGATCAGGGTTGAGCGCGATCCACCGGACCAGGCCGGCCTCGATCGCCCCGGCCCACTTCTCCGTCCGGCGCCCGACGTCACCTGTCTTCTCGGCCAGCACCGCGGGCTCCACCAGTCCGCCGTACGTCTCCCGCCAGCACAGCAGGTGGCACCACGCGCCGGCCTCGGCGTCGGCCACCTCGGCGCGGCGGATCACAGGTTCCATCGGCGGGTCAGACCGTGAAGACGATCTTGCCGAACACGTCGCCCTCGTGCATCTTGGCGAATCCCTTGCGGGCGTCGGCCAGCGCCAGGGTGCTGTCGATGTGCGGCTTGATCCCGGCGTTCGCCATGAACCGCACCAACTCCGCGAGCTCGGTCCGGGTGCCCATCGTGGAGCCCTGCACCCGCAGTTGCAGGAAGAAGATCCGGTTGAGCTCGGCCGACTTCGGCGCCTGCCCGCTGGTCGCGCCGGAGATCACCAGCGTGCCGCCCTGCTTGAGCGACTTCAGCGAGTGCGACCAGGTCGCCTGGCCGACGGTCTCCATCACGGCGTCGACCCGCTCGGGCAGCCGTGCCCCGGACTCGAACGCCTCGTGCGCGCCGATCTCGACGGCCTTCGCCCGCTTGCCCTCGTCCCGGCTCGTCGCCCAGACCCGGATGCCCGCGGCCCGGGCCAGCGTGATCAGCGAGGTCGCGACGCCACCACCGGCGCCCTGCACCAGCACGGTGTCACCCGGCTTCAGCCCCGACTGGGTGAACAACATCCGGTACGCCGTGAGCCAGGCCGTCGGGAGGCACGCGGCCTCCTCGAAGCTCAGCCCGGCCGGCTTCGGTACGACGTTGCCCGCGGGCACCACGACCTTCTCGGCCAGCGTGCCCTGGTACCGCTCGCTCAGCAGCGACCGCTTCGGGTCGAGCGTCTCGTCGCCCTTCCACGCCGGGTCCGAGATCACCGCGTGCACGACCACCTCGTTGCCGTCCGGGTCGATCCCCGCGGCGTCGCACCCCAGGATCATCGGCAGGCTCTTCTCCGCCAGCCCGACGCCCTTCAACGACCACAGGTCGTGGTGATTCAGCGCGGTCGCCTTGACGTCGATCGTCACCCACCCGTCCGGCGCCACCGGCTCAGGCCGCTCCCCCACCTCCAGCGCGGAGACAGGATCCTCGGCGTCGAACCCGGCAACGTAGGCAGCAAGCATGCCCTCACCCTAATGCCCTGCTGCCCTGCGATCAGTCGAGGTGGAGGGCTTCGTCCGGGGTGGTGACGACGAAGGAGGTGAAGCGGACCGTCAGGCCGTCCCGGGTGGGCGCGCAGGTGAACGGTCCGGCGGCCGCCGTCGCCGCAGGGTCGAGCGGCGCCACCCGGAACAGTTGCCAGGGTTCGTCCTCGCAACGCGCCCGCATCGTCAGAGCGTCGCCCGACCGGCTCACCCGGATGGTCACCTCGCGGCCCGCCCAGTCGGCCACAGGCGCGAGTGACCAGTCGGAGCGGCCGTGCGTAACGACGGAGCCGAGGTGCGGAACCCCGTCGGTGAACTCGATCCCGGCCTTGACCCAGGTCTCCTCGTCCACCCGCACCAGCAGCCCAGCCTGGTCGTACAACTCGTCGAACGCAACCACGAACCCGACCTCGAGCGCCGACTCCGGCGGGAAGTCCGTCAGCAGCGCATGCCCGTCATCGTGCACGAACCCGTAACTGGTGGTCCGCCAGAAGTCGCTGCCCTTCCGGGCCGTGACCAGCAGATTGCTCCCCTCGGCCAGCACCGCCTCCGGCGGGTTCAGCCAAGCCGCCTCGGACCACTCGATCGCACGCCTGCTCTCCATCCCCCAGACGCTAGGCGACGTGTCGCCCACAACACCAGTACGCCGGTACGCCGGTGCGATTCCAGCGGGCATAGGGACAGGCGTTCCTCCCGGTATCGGCGGAGGTGGTTGCGCCTGGCGACGGCGGAGGTGGTTGCGCCTGGCGACCGCGGAGGTGGTTGCGCCTGGCGACCGCGGAGGTGGTTGCGCCTGGCGACCGCGGAGGTGGTTGCGCCTGGCGACCGCGGAGGTGGTTGGGTCTGGCGACGGCGGAGGTGGTTGGGTCTGGCGACGGCGGAGGTGGTTGGGTCTGGCGACGGCGGAGGTGGTTGGGCCTGGCGACCGCGGAGGTGGTTGCGCCTGGCGACCGCGGAGGTGGTTGCGCCTGGCGACGGCGGAGGTGGTTGCGTCACCGGGCTGCCTGATGGTGCTAGTCGTGCTGGTGTGCGTCAAGAGCGCTTCGCGTCCCTTCGGGATCGGAACAAGTTCCGACTCTTGACCCACCCCACCCCGACCAGGGAAGGACGCAGCTATCCCGGAGCCGCTGAGGAGTGTGGCGACAAGGCCCGGGGAGCTCCCCCGCCCAAACGCTCGGGGAGCTGCCTCGCCCGGCGGTTCGGGGTGTTCCTTTGCCCGGAGGTCCGCGAGACTCCCGAAACTGGCACTTTGTGCACCACCTGAGCAGATCCCGGCGACCCGGACGCGCAACCGGTGCACAAAGTGCGGGCTCGGACACCAAGCTGGGACCTCGGACACCCCATGACCTGTCCCAGGTCCCCACTTGGTGTCCGAGGTCCCCAGCACCGCACCGCCACCGGCCGTCACACCCCCCGAGAAGGCGTCCGCGGTCCCCACAAGGTGTCCCAGGTCCCCACAAGGTGTCGGGTGTCGCCAAAACCGCACCGGACGCCGGCTGTCAGGCCGCCCACCAGGCCTGGTCCCCGCGATCGGGTCTCGCGGGCTCTGCGGCGGATCGCGGCGTGTCCGGTGGCAGGTTGTTCGGCCGCTGGCGGCTTGTAGAGCCTGTTGAGAAATGGGTGTGGCGGTGGTGTGGGTCACCGGGTGGGCGTTCGAGTATTGGGTATGGCGAATTCGTATCGGCCGGTTGATCG